>CAYHFW010000014.1:0-54886 GCA_964355975.1 uncultured Singulisphaera sp. | reverse complement strand
CGAGCCTCCGAGAGGGATGTAGACGTAGTCACGAAACCAAGTCGAGAGCGAGATGAGCCACGGGTGCTTCATCGCGGCGGTGAATCTTCTCAGTCACGATGACAGGTGGCGACGTGTCGGGAACAACCAACAACACGGCGGTCGTCACCTTCTCTCCAACTGGGACGCGTGTGATCTGCCGCAAGGGATCTGCAGCTCCAGGATTCACCGATGGAACAACGATCACGCCTGATGCGTTTGGATTGAACGTCATGACTGGCGGCCACGTCGAGTTCGGCGCGACACTCGTTGGAGGTGCAGTCACCACAGCGAATGACAAGGTTCGCGTGACATCACTTGGTGCTGCTGCTGGCGGACTGCGTATCTACTGTCGCGAAGGCTTCCCAGTCCCAGGCATGACTGGCGTGAATTTCAAGTCGGCAGCTTCGTTCTCGAACGCGTCACGAAGCATGACCGCTGATGGACACATTCTCTTCAGCGCATCGCTCGAAGGCACCGACATCACAACGCTGAACGATGGCGCAGTCTTCAGTGAATTCAATGGCTCTATGGAAGTCTTGCTTCGCAAGGGTCAGTCCATTCCATCGATCACCGATCTGATCTTTTCTGCGGTCAACAACACGAGCTTCGGCATGACTGGCGATGGAACACTGTGGTTTCAGGGAATCCTGATGAACCTTGACGGGACGGGTGTGGCGACAACAGGACCTGGAACATTTGTTGCTCGCCGTGCTCCAGACGGAACGATCTCTGTGTTCGCACGCGCACTCGATGCGGTTCCTGGCCTCTCGGGCGTGACCTATACCAGCATGAACGGCAACACCGCGCTTTGCGCATGCGAAGCTGGAGTCTGCGTCTTCCAGAATTCAACCAGTGCCGTGCTTGCGACGACATTCGCGTGGGATGCCACCGCGGGCACGCGCATAATCGCGCGTGTAGGAGACACGAACTTCACGGGAACAGCCGCGAACCAATTCACGCTGATTGGTTCGACTGGAAACAATGGAAACGGTGGAAGCACTGGCATCAGCCCCAACGGCTGGCTCACCATGAAAGTTCGTGACTCGGTGGCCTCGATCGACACGATCGCGCGCATTAACCTCGGCCCAGTCGCTCCACCATGCACTGCCGACGTGAACAACGACGGCACGGTCAATGGAGGTGATCTCGCATCGGTTCTCGCTCAATGGGGCACCTCTGGCGACGCCGACGTCGACGGAAGTGGCACAGTGGACGGCGTTGATCTTGCGATCGTGCTCGGCGGTTGGGGCGATTGTTGATCGACTTCACTTGTCCCCACCTTGTGCGTTGGACAACGCGCACAGGGTGGGGACAATTTTGTTTTCGGACTCGTGTTTGGACGGACTTCAACATCGGCTCAATTCAATGCTCACAAAAATCACAACGGCTCACATTCATACGGCAGCAATCGCGACCACACTCCTGATCGCTTGTTCTGAAGGACACGCTGGCGAGTTGCACTTGCTCGGACTCGTCCCGTACGCATACGCCAACGACGCGAGCGACGATGGAAGCGTGGTGGTTGGATATGACCCGGCGTCGTACTGGTACTGGACTCTCGCGACAGGCGTTGTTCAATTGCCCAACACAATTGGTCCTGGCAACGGCGTCGGAGGGCAAGGTTGCATCACCGCCGATGGAACGACGATGACCTGCTCGACGCTCAATGTCGACACGATGAAGGCCGAGGCGACGCTCTACCACATCGACACTGGCGAGTATCAGTTGCTCGGCAGTTTCGGCTTCCATTGCGACATCGAGCGCAGTGGCGGCTGGGGAATGTCAAACGATGGACAGCATGTTGTTGGTCTCGCGTGGGACGTCGGCTGCGCGGCACGAGGCTTCGAATGGAATGCCGCGACGAATGCGATCACGAACCTCGGTACGGCGTACTTCTACAAGCCAACACGCGCGAACGCTGTCAGTGATAGCGGCGGCGTGATCGCTGGATGGAACGACGACTACAACGGCTTCCGCCAAGGGGCGGTCTGGATCAAGAACGCCGAGGGGGTCTTCATTGAAACCGTCCTCGCCGCACCTGGCTCGATCAAGATGCGTGAAGCTGATGTTGTCAGCGGCAACGGACAGTGGGTCTACGGAATTGGAAAGACAACGTTCGCCAACAACGCGCCGTGGCGCTGGAGCGTGGCGACTGGTGTCGAAGCGATTACGCCGACCCCTTCTTCGGACACTGGCTATGTCGTTGCCGCGAACTACGACGGAAGCCGTGTGCTGTGCTTCTTCGGCCTGATGGGCGGAAGCGGCGCATACATGTGGACCGCGGCCAACGGCTACGTATCACTCGCTGATCTCGCGCAACAAGCTGGCGTTGTGATCCCAGATGGTTGGATCATGAATGTTCCCCTCGGCATGTCCGAGGATGGACTGACGATCGTCGGAAAGGCAACGGGTCCCGATGGCACGTCGCCATTCGTCTTAGATCTGCGCCCATCCGGTCCACCATGTCCAGCAGATAGCAACGGTGATGGCATGGTCGACGGAGTCGATCTCACTGCGGTGCTCTCTGGATGGGGCAGTTGCACATTTGGCGGAGATTGCCCGGCAGATTTCAACAGCGACGGAGTCGTCGACGGACTCGACATGTCGTTCGTGCTTTCTGGCTGGGGCGTCTGCCCCTGACGATCGCGCGGTGCGCGGTTGAGTCACCAGCGAGGTCACTCGGGCAAGTCGACTCGAAGGGTCATCGCGCACGGAACGGGCGGGTAGATCGCTTCGACTCGAAAGTGCACGAAGTGTCGGCGATTCCATCCAGTTCGTGCGAATGCCGCATCGACCATTTCTGCCGCAGCCGGAATTCCTTCGACTTTCGAGCCGCGCTTTCCCGTGGCGAGTTCACGCACTTCGTACTCGAAGGGCAACTTGTCGCGATTCTGCGCTGAGTAGTTGCCGCGCCATCCATCGATGACGCTGTACATCGCGCCGCTGGGCTTCCAGCCGAGATCGATCAGGTCGCGGTGAATCCATGTGTCATGCACGGCACGTTCGCACGGAGTCTGCACCTTCAGCATGAGCCATGCAACGGCATTGTCTGCAGTGCGACGGATCGGCAGTTCGCCGCGAAAGATCACGCCATGCACCAATGAGAATCGGCACTCGACTCCGACTGCGCCGACAGGCAATTCGACAACCTTGAATTCTCTCTGAATCGCAGGTGGTTTCATGGCGGGCATTCCCGCCGAACAAAACCGTCGCCACAGATACGCAACACCAGAGACTGCCCCCGCAGGATCGATCGGCTCGTAATCGGCCTTCATCTCTTGGCTCGCAGTGTCGTCCTGGCAATTGGGAATTTCGACGTACCACGGCGCGTCTGTTCGCAGCCGCTCGACATCGAAGTAACCGCGCGCTGTGAAAGCCTCGGCGTTGCGTCCATCGCGCGAAGCATTGACGATGTCGAGTCTGAGCATCGACTTCGCGCGAATGCCCCAGATGTAACTGCCGCTGAGAAAGTGCGCCCTGCGATGCTCTTGATCCGTTCGCGGATCGCGCTGCTTGGCGAGTCCTGCGGCCATGAGTTCGAAACCCCGACTATCGCCAGCCCATGTTGTGCCGACACTCTTGACTTTTTCATACGCGGCGAGCAAAGCGTCGACCCTCGCGGCCGACGTGCCCGCCGACTTCAACGCATCGCAGAGAATTCTCACCCCCGCTGATCCGGGCAAGTACCGAACCGACTCGAATGGATCGCTCGAATCGAGAATTCTGACGACCTTCCAAGCCAGCTTGAGATCGATGCCATAGTGATTCACAAGGTCGACCCCGCGAATCACGCTATCGAGCAACTTCTCCCGCACCGACACGTGCAGCGCCGTTCGAAACGAATCGAGCGCGAGGCGAACAGGCATCGATGGATCGCGCTGCTTGTCGTTGCCTGAGGTCGTCATGCGAGAGCGAGTCTAGTAGTCGTGGTGAGCATCACGCAGAATTCCCTGTTTGCGGGCAAATCTCGACCGCTAGCGGATCGAAAGTGCCCGTAAACAGGGGTTCTGGTGTTGGGCCCGCGCGCAACCGCGTTCACGCGCGCGCGACTGGAATCTTGACCAATGTCATTGCCTCGTCGAGAGTCGCTGCGATTTGCAAGAGCGAGTCGAGTCGCGACTGACGAATGACCCCAGCGATTGCGTCGGTTGGGGCGAGCAACACGAGTGGATGTTTGTCGAGACCGAGCGTGCGCGCGACTTGCACGAGCATCCCGATGCCAGTCGATGCCAAGAATGTCACCTGCGACATGTCGACGATGAGCGGTCTGTGACGCGCTGCAGTCGACGCAGTGAACTTGAGTTCGATCGAGCGCGTTGAAGCGACATCGAGCGCGCCGATGAGTTCAACGTGTGTGAGAGTGTCAGTGGCGTGAAGAACGCAAAGGGTGGCGGACATATCGCGAGAGTAACTCGGGGGGCGCGCTGTGCGCGATTAGGCACTTGGTGGTGGGTGTCACTGGTTGTGAGCGCGCGATTTTCGATTTCAAAAATTTTTTTGTTTTCGCTCGGAGCACAGCCTCGCAGCCGCGCGAGCAGCCGCAGCCGTAAATGAAAAATGAAAAAGGGGGAAAGGAAACTACGGAGTCCTGGCGGCACGGAACCCGATAACGCTGTTGGCGTTGCCCGGGTCGTAGTAGTTGCGCTGCGAGCCACGGCAGAGGTCGGAGTCGCCGTACCAGTAGCCGCCGCGAAAGACGCGGCGCGAGCCAGTTACCGGACCCTGTGGGTTGGTCGCGGGGTTCGACGATGGGTAGGACGCCCAATAGTCGTTCACCCACTCCCAGACATTGCCAAGCGTGTCGTGCAACCCCAGTGCGTTGGGCAGTTTTGTCGCGACGGCGCGCGTCCCGCATCCTGTGCCACCGCTGCATGTGTTGTAGGAGTACCACGCCAGCGTCGTCAGGGTGTTGTCGTCGGTCGAGCCGTTGTAGAACGGGGTCGTTGTTCCTGCTCGGCAAGCAAACTCCCACTCTGCTTCTGTCGGCAAGCGCAGAGAGTTCTGCGAGAGGAACCCTTGAGTCGTGTTCCACGAGACTCTTTCCACAGGGCGCGACGGGCTGTCCGCGTATCCCACGAACTGGCTTGGGTTGTTCCCCATCTCAGCCTGCCACTGCGCCTGCGTCACTTCGGTGCGTCCGATATAGAACGCATTCGTCAGCGTCACCTGATGAACGGGCAGTTCGTGGTCGTAGCACCCATACTGGTTCGATCCCTGGCTGCACCCCATCATGAACACCCCAGGCGGCACGAGCAGCATCTCGATGTTGCTTGCGTTGTCGCGCACGCGCCACGGCAATCCAGTCGCGAGAATCGCCGCGCGAAGATTCGCGTCGGTCACAACTGCAGGGTCTACGAAAGGCTCGATCGTCGTCGCCCACGCGAGAGGCGGCGGCGCTGTGGGACCTCCGCACTCTCCCCAGCCGACGAGGATCTGCGCAAGATCGGGTCCGCCAACGATGCCGTCGCCGTCGATGTCGCTCGCGCACGCACCGCAGTTTCCCCAGTCGATCAGCACCTGCGCGAGATCGACGCCGTTGGTCACCCCGTCGCTGTTGAGATCGGTTGCGCAATCGCAGATGGTGTTCTCGCCGAGGTCGATCCACTCTCCTGCGAAGTTGGGCATTGGAGTGTTGCTGCAAACGTTCGAGTTCTGCAGCGAGATCTTGACTGGGCCGTCGTCTGGAACGACTCCGATGCCGCCCCACACAACTCCCGCGGTGTTGCCAGTGATGGTGCAACCGTCGAGCGCGAGGAACGCGGCCGCATCACCGTCGGGATCCCACGAGAGTCCGCCGGAGATTGTTCCAGATGAGTTGAAGCGGATCGTCGTGTCGACAAGCGTTGCCGCGCCGGTGTAGACGTGCACTCCGCCGCCGCGACCTTCACTGCAGATGTTGCTCTCGACGGTCGTCTCGATGACGTGTGGAGTTCCGCCGTAGAGCTCGAAGCCACCGCCGTTGGTTGCTGCGAAGTTGTTGCGGAAGATGCACCGCTCGATTGATCCTGTCGAGAAGGCGAAGTATCCACCGCCGCCGAGACCCGACCTGTTGCTCTCGATGATGCAGTCGCGCATGCTCGCCGCGCTGTGGAACATGAAGATGCCGCCGCCGACATTGACCTTCGGCGTCTCTGGATGTGGCGTGCCAGTTTCACCGCCGCGAATGGTCACTCCTTCGATCGCGGCGAGAGCTGGTTCATACGCCATCTGGATCACCGATGTCGATGCTCCAGGAATGCCAGAGATCGTCGTCGTCGAAGCGCCTGCGCCACGAATGACGATGGGGCGTCCGCCGAAGTTGATCGCTCCAACATAACTGCCTGCGCCGAGCGTGATGATGCGCATCTCGCCGGCCGGTGCCGATTCGATCGCCCCCTGAATGCTCCCACCCGATGTCAGCACTGTGGTCTGACATTCGTCGGGACGGCCGTCGCCGTCGATGTCGGGTGAGCCGGCAGCGATGTCGCAAGGATCGCCGACGCCATCGCCGTCACAATCGGCCTGCGATGGGTTCGAGATTGACGCGCAGTTGTCCACGCAATCCGCGAGACCGTCGCCATCCGAGTCTGTGTCAATATTTCCGCAACCACACTGGCCGGGCACAGTCTTGAGTGGATCCATTGGGCACTCGTCGTTGCAGTCTGCTGTGCCATCGCCGTCGGTGTCGGTGTCTGCGACACCGCAGCCGCAAATGCCAGGAGTCGTCTTGTTGGGATCGCTCGGGCACTCGTCGTTGCAATCCGCTGTGCCGTCGCCGTCAGTGTCGGTGTCTGGATTTCCGCAGCCACACTGCCCTGGCACGGTCTTGGTTGGATCGCTCGGACACTCGTCGTTGCAATCTGCTGTGCCGTCGCCGTCACTGTCGGTATCTGGATTTCCACAGCCGCATTGGCCTGGCGCGATCTTGTTGGGATCGTTCGAGCAACCGTCGTTGCAGTCTGATGTGCCGTCGCCGTCTGAGTCGGTGTCTGGATTTCCACAGCCGCATTGCCCAGGCGCAATCTTGGTTGGATCGCTCGGGCAACCGTCGTTGCAATCTGCTGTGCCGTCGCCATCGGTGTCTGTATCTAGATTTCCACAACCACACTGCCCTGGCGCAATCTTGAGTGGGTCACTCGGACACTGGTCGTTGCAGTCGGCTGTGCCATCGCCGTCTGAATCGGTGTCTGGATTCCCACAGCCGCACTGCCCCGGCGCAATCTTGAGTGGGTCACTCGGACACTGGTCGTTGCAGTCGGCTGTGCCATCGCCGTCTGAATCGGTGTCTGGATTCCCACAGCCGCACTGCCCCGGCACAGTCTTGGTGGGATCGTTCTGGCAACCGTCGCAGTCGTCGATGGTGCCATCGCCATCAGCGTCTGATTCGCACGAATCGGGCACCCCATCGCTGTCGCAATCGCTTGCGGCACCGCTTGCGATGTCACAACTGTCTGGCTTGCCGTTTCCGTTGCAATCAGGGGAAGTACCCGCCACGATTTCACAGAAGTCAAACTGTTGATTTCCGTTGCAGTCGCCTTGCGCCGGATCGAAGCCCAAGTATCCGAGGCTGAACTCGGTGAACTCTGCTCCCTTGCATTCGGTCTGATCGACGGTGATCGGACAGGTCATCGTGACCACCAACTGACCACTCGCTGCGATGAGCGCATTGAATTGTTGATCGGTCAGAGTAATCGTCGCACGATCTGGCGTCTCGGGGCAACTATTGCCGTCCGCCTCGAAGAAGCGCGCTGACTCGCCGCCGTTGAGAGAGACATCGATCCACTCGGTCGTGCCGTTCAGATCGCCGCGCACATCGATGGCCACGGTGACAGCGCCCTGCGCAAATGGCAGAGCCGCGAAGGTGAAGGTGCGTGCCTCGAGTCCAGACGGAGCACCAAGATTGCCGGAGTGCTGCGCGTAAGTGGATGTTCCGGACGCCCCCTGACATGTGTCGGGGATGCCGTCGGCATTGCAGTCGGTCGAGAGACCTTGAGCGATTTCGCAGTTGTCTTGGACGCCGTTTGAGTTGCAGTCAGGACCGCCCTCGCACGCATCGCCGACGCCGTCTGCGTCGCAGTCAGCTTGCGATGAGTTCGCGCTGAGTGGGCAGTTGTCTGAACCATCGTCAACGCCGTCGTTGTCATCGTCGGTGTCGCCGTTGTTGCCCTGACCGTCGCCGTCAGTGTCTGCGGATTCGCTCGGGTCGAGTGGGAATGCGTCAGACGAATCGTCAACGCCGTCGTTGTCGTCGTCTTGATCTCCGTTGTTGCCTGTGCCGTCGCCGTCAGTGTCTGTGGACTCGCTCGGGTCAAACGGAAATGCGTCAGACGAGTCTTCAACACCGTCGTTGTCATCGTCCGAGTCACACGCGTCGCCTTGCGCATCGCCGTCATTATCTGCTTGGTCGGAATTTTGAGTCGTCGGGCAGTTGTCCCAATTGTCGGGAACGCCATCAGAGTCGGAGTCCAGAGAACTCAGCGTGTACTGCACGTTGCCAGAGAAGAGTGGAACATATGTGCCAGCGGCGGCATAGCCAATGTTGAACTGACCCGTGTATGGCGCTGCACCGACGAGACTCGCGACCTGTAGAACCTGAGCTCTGTAGGTAGTGCCTATGAGGTTCTGCGTTCCTGGGGTGCTGTCGTACCAACCCGAGAGATCGGCGATGCTTCCGCTGACGTATGGGCCGGTAAATCCAGGGTCGAGTGCAACTGGGCCTGGGGTTCCAATCGTCACGATTGAATCGGATGGAATTCCTGCAGCGTTGTTCCAAAGTTCAGACCAAGCGCCAGTTGTGCCGAAGACGTCGGCGTAGCCATCGCCGTCTGTGTCGATGTCGCCGAAGGCGTTGTCGGTATGAAGAGCGTTCATCCCTCCTGAGACATTGATCGTGTCGAACACATTCAAGATGCGATCATTCGAGACATTGAAATTCGCATAGATCGTGTAGACGTTGCGGCCGGTGGCTGCGTGGTACGCAACCTCAACCGTCAACCCCGTATACGTTGCGCTTGCCGTTGAAGAGATGAGTGCTGCCGCCGAAAGAAGTGCGAGTGATTTCATGACGAGTCAACCTCTCTGAATGGAAAGAGCAGACGTGATCACCTCTGATCAATTCTGCTCTAACAACTGCAATGACCGAACCCGGGAGCCCCAAACAGAAACCCCGAACCAACTGGAAAGCCAGTTTGCCTAACGCAAACTAATGCGATTTCAGGCGATTACAAAAAGAAACGCCGTTTTCTTGGCTGCTTCTGCCCTTGCGAGGCGTTCTGCGCCTGCTCAGTCGGGGCAGGTTCCCCACGCTGTCAGCACCACTGCGAGGTCGGCGCCGTCGACGGTGCCATCCCGATTGGTATCTGCAGCGCAGTTTCCGGTGCATGCTCCCCAATCGCTCAACACGATCGCGAGGTCGATGCCGCTCACGGCGCCATCGTTCGAGATGTCGCCGAAGCAATCGCAGATTGTGTTGCCGCCACCGTCGGTCCACGAACCGAAGACGTTCGGACGCGGAAGATTGCTGCACGCAGAGGTGGCATGCAACGAAGTTTTCGGCGCACCTGCATCATTCACGATGCTGAGTCCGCCTTGCATGACATTCGCGGCGTTGCCAGTGATGAGGCAACCATCGACTGTGAGAAACGCGGTCGATCCTCCTGACGGCACCCACGAAATGCCGCCCGCAGCATTGTTGCTCGTGTTGTTGCGGATGATCGTGCCATCAAGCATCGGTGATCCGAGCACCAAGTGTGTTCCGCCTCCACGACCATTTGCGTAATTGGTTTCGATGATTGAGTCGAGAACAGTGAGATTTCCGCCGAATGCTTGAAGACCTCCACCATCTGCAGCAGCGGTGTTGTTGCGCACTGTGCACCGCTCGATGTCGCCACTTGAATGCAACGCATAGATTCCGCCGCCGAAACCTGCGCCGTTGCTCTCGATGATGCAGTCGCGAATGCTCGCGGCGCTGTTGTCGAGGAAGATTCCGCCGCCAACATATGCGCCAGACACTGTCGGATGCGGCGATCCTGACGCTCCATTGCGCACGGTGACGCGCTCGAGCGCTGCGATGGCTGACTCGCCTGACATGCGCACAACACTCATGCCAGCCGGCGATCCTGCAATCACCGACTCTGCAGCACTGACGCCGCGGATAATGATTGGCTTGCCTGCGAAGTCGACTGGACCCGAGTGACTGCCTGCACCGAGAGAAATGATGCGCATCTCGCCAACTGGCGACGAGTCGATCGCTGCCTGAATCGTCGCGTACGAGCCAGGAACAGTCACAGTCTGGCACGAATCTGGAACCGAGTTGCCGTCGATGTCACCGCTTGTTCCACTCGCAACGTCGCAACTGTCGGGGATGCCATTGCTGTTGCAATCGGCGGACGACCCACCAGCGAGATCGCATGTGTCTGGAATTCCGTTCGCGTTGCAGTCACTCGCGAATCCGCTTGCGATGTCACAACTGTCGGGGATGAGATTGCTGTTGCAGTCGAGAGTTGTCCCATCGGCAATCGCACAGATGTCGAGTCGGTGGTCGCCATTGCAATCGCCGGTTGCTGGGTTGATGCCAACATATGAGAGGCGGATTTCGGTCAGACCAGCTTCCTTACATTCTGTCGAGTCAACTGTGGCAGGGCAAGCGACCGAAACGGTCAGCGTGCCGCTGCTGCCCGCAAGCGAGTTGAATTCTTCGCGCGTCAGTTCGATCACCGCGCGATCGGGCGTCTGCGGGCAGATGTTGCCACCCGCCTCGAAGAATCGCCGTGGTGCGGTGCCATTGAGAGAGACATCGATCCACTCGGTCGCGCCATTGAGATCGCCGCGAACATCAATCGTGAGCTGCACCGATGATTCGGCGTATAGAAGGTCTGTAAAAGTGAGCACGCGTGCCTCGACACCGCTTGGAGCCCCCAGATTGCCCGAGTTTGCCGCGACCATCACCGCACCTTGGCAGACATCAGGCGTTGCATCGTTGTTGCAGTCAACGAATGTTTCGCACGCGTCGCCGATGCCGTTGTTGTTGCAGTCCTCTTGACCTGGGTTCGGGGTGAACGGACAGTTGTCGTAAGCGTCTGGAATGCCGTCGTTGTCGTCGACGATCCCAACCGTGAATGACCCGTCACCGAACTGGGTGGTCGTGCTGCCGAACGCTGCCCATCCAACCTTGACGTTGGCTGTGTAGTGACCGCCACCGATCACACGAGCGAGTTGCATGACCCTGATTCTTAAGGTCGCCCCAGCCAGATTCTGTGAGCCAGGCGTGCTGTCGTACCAGCCTGAACCATTCGCGATGCTGCCGCTGACATATGGGCCCGTGAAGCCGGAGTCGAGAGCGACTGGTCCTGCGGTTCCGGCTGTAACGAATGAATCAGATGGAATTCCAGCAGGGCTATTCCATGTCTGTGACCACGCGCCGGTTGCGCCATAGACATCGGCGTAACCATCACCGTCAGTGTCGATGTCCCCGAAGGCATAATCAGTGTGCAGAGCGTTCATCGTGCCTGAGACATTTGTGAAGTCAAAGACATTCAGAATGCGGTCGGTGGACGAACTAAAGTTCGCATAGATCGTGGTCACGGTACGGCCGCTCACAGTGGTTTCGGTCACCGTCAACCCCGTAAACGTCGCGCTCGCCGTCGAAGAGATAAGTGCTGCCGCCGAAAGAAGTGCGAGTGATTTCATGACGAGTCAACTCCGTGGACAAAACCATAATGACCGAACCCGGGAGCCCCAAACGGAAACCCCAAACCAACTGGAAAGCAAGTTTGCCTCTCAGACCTTACCCCAAGGGCAGGCGATAGCAAAACGCGCTCGTGTTTTCTGGCTACTTCTTCCCCGACGCTGCGTCCTGCGCCTGTTCTGGCTGCGACGCCCGCGCTGGCATCGACGGCGCGATCGACTTCCAGAGCTCAGCACCGAGGATCGCCTCAAATTTCTCGCGAGTGCTCTTGGCGAGCGCGCGCCGCGCGGTCACGCGCTCGACGCGCTTGGCAGATTGCTGCGTGAACCGCTGCGAAGTGGGAGAGGCCGCGCCAACTTGCCACGACTGTGAGTCGTTGGGATTGATCGACTTCGCAAACACCGCCGCGGCAGACATCAATTCGCCATCCCCCTGCAACATCGCTGTGTAACTCGTGAGGTCTGCCGACTGCCACTCTGCGAGAGCCGTCGTCAGCGCCTTCGACTGATCTGCAGTCAGCGTCGGCAACGCAAGCGCATCGCGCGCGAACTGAGGAATGCGCATCATCCGTCCACTGATGAGTGTTGCGCTCGGCGATGAACTCTCGAGTCGCGAAGCGATATCGAATGCGAGCGCTGGTGAAAGCGTCGTTGCGATCGACTGCACGAGCATCGCATCAAGACGCGCGAGTTCGCCAGCGGGCGCGAATGCACTTCGCGCCGCGAGTGCGAGTGCGATCTGCTCGAGCGTGCTCGGTTCGACTGCGACACCTTTGGCGAGCGCGGTGGCGAGTTCGACTTGCATCTCATGCATGATGTTTCTTGCGAAGAGTGGTCCACCTTCAAGCAGTGCGAGCGAGAGTTGTTCGGTGATCTCTGCGCGCGCGGCGCTATCCGCCAAGATCAACTCGCGCGCACGCGTGGCGTTCTCACCCGTGAGATTCGCGGTCGCTGGGAACGCTGCGGTCACCGTCAGAAATGGGATCGCAAGCGTGCCACCTGCGGGAAGCGTCTGCGCCGCGACATCCGCTCGACGCATGGACTGCGCCCAGCGCAGCCGCTTTTCGCGGTCGTCGACATGATTCGAAGCTGCGCGCGCGGCCGCGTCGAGCAGCGTGAATTCGATCGCGAGAGCGTTGGCGCGCACGGCCTTGACCATTGCGATCTGTCCACTCGCGGCGTTGCCATCCATTGTGATGCTCGAAGCAAGCGCGCCAACGAGTCGCTTGTATTCACCCTCGTCAACCACCGCACGACTGGCAGTCGCGGTGGCGATCGCGGCGGCAAGCGCCTTGTCGAACGCCGCGCGGTGAGGCTCGGCGATGGGCAGCAATCCGACATCGGTGAAGAGCCGCTCGACTTCGCTCGCACCCATGGGCGCTGCGACGAGCGGCAATGATTCGACCATCGCTCGATTGCTGTCGAATTGGTTTGCGTCTGGCTGAGCTTGTTGCGCCGCGTCTTGCCCCGCACGCGCCACGCACGTTGCAACAAGCACAAGAAGCCAACAGAATTGGATAACTGGTTTCGCCGGAATCATGAACGAAGCATAGTGGTCGCCCCGCGCGACCGCGCGCGACTTCGCCGCGTCGCGTTCTGCGCGATTCACTCTTGAAACGGTGAACCAGTGTCGTTTTTCGACACTAAGCCACCGTTTCAAGCAGTTGCGCGAGGTTCGCCCCCTACTTCGCAGCCTTCACGCGGATCGCGCTGCCTGCGTGCGTCACGATCTGGCCCGCGCGAATCTTGGCGGCTTTGCGCAGCTCGAGCTGGCCATCCACGAGCACTTTTCCGGCGGCGATGAGCGCCTTTGCGTCTCCACCGCTCTCGGCGAGTCCAGTGGTCTTCAAGAGGTCACAGAGCGCGATGAATTCGCTGCGAAGTTGAAAGTCAAGTTTGTTCATGTGGTCTCGTGTGGTCTCGTGTTCTCATGGCTTCTGCTGTTGTCTCGCGCCTTCACCAGCATCTTGCGCGCAGCGAAATCCCAAATGTGACATAGAAGAGTCGACGGTCGTAGCCATGCGCGCCGCGACACGGTAACTCGAACAGTACGACTCGTGGCAGAGAAACGATCCGCCGCGGTGCACTCTGCGAATCACTCCCGCTTCACTCGGACCCTTCGGATCAACGATGACCTCGCCCGGCTTCTGCGCCGCAACGATGCGCGCATATTCGCTTGGGTCGTAGACATCACTGCACCACTCCCAAACATTTCCAGCGACGCCGTAGAGGCCCCAACCATTCGGCGCAAACGCGCGCACCGGACTCGTGCGATCGAATCCATCTTCTTTGGTGTTGCTCACCGGAAACTCCCCCTGCCAAATATTCATGCGCGACTCACCACCCGGTTTCATCTCATCGCCCCACGCATAGGTCGCGCGCGCGATGCCTCCACGCGCTGCGTACTCCCACTCGGCCTCAGTCGGCAATCGCTTGCCCGCCCACTTCGCATACGCCTGCGCATCTTCAAAGCAGACATGCACAACAGGATGGTCGTCGCGCAGTGCGATCGTTGAGTCGGGTCCTTCTGGATGGCGCCAACTCGCGCCCGACACCCATCGCCACCACTGGCTGTAGTCGGCGAACCCCGCAACCTGCTGCGGCGGCGTGAAGACGAGCGACCCCGGCTGCAACATCTCATCGGCTGGCTTGGGAGTGCCCTCAGGAACTTGCTTGCGCAACTCATCCCAATCGACGGGGCGCTCGGCGACCGTCTTGTATCCCGTTGCCTCGGCAAACGCGGCGAACTGCGCGTTGGTGACCTCGGTCGCATCTATATAGAACGATCCCACGCGCACGGCGTGTGCGGGCATCTCGTCTCGGCGCGCGTGCGCGTCGCCTGCCTCACTGCCCATCACGAACTCTCCGCCGTGAATCAAGATCATTCCTGCTGGCGCAGGTGCCGCAGGTGCCGCAGTCAATGCGTCAACGCCAGTGAGCGGAAAGTCTTTCGACACTGTGCGGGCCGAAGCGAAGATCTCGCGCGCGCGCGCGGTGATCGCAGGGTGTTGCGCGGCGATGTCTGTCGTCTCGGCAGGATCAGCCTGCAAGTCATAGAGCGCGACCGCGAGCTTGCCGTGATTGAGTCCACGCCGAAGCGCCTTGTATTGGCCGATGCGAACAGCCTGGTGTCCGGCGGCGGCTGGAGATTCCCAGTAGAGAAACTCGCGCGTCGTGACAGGCGCCTCTGCGGCGGCGCGCTGCATCATGAGCGGCAAGAGCGAACGCCCCTCGACTTGCTCGGGCGCTGCGCCGCCTGCGACTTCGACGCATGTTGGCATGAGGTCGTAGAGCGCGATCGGAGTCGCGCACTGCGATCCCGCGGCGATTGTGCCAGGCCAACTCGCGATGAACGGAACGCGAATGCCTCCTTCAAAGAGTTGCCCCTTGTGACCCCGCAGTCCCACGTGCGAATTGAAGAAGGCGCAGTCTGCTCCGCCGATTATTCCAGCACCGCCGTTGTCGCTCGTGACAACAATGAGTGTGCTTCGATCGAGTCCGCGTGCGCGCACCGCTTCGACGATGCGTCCGATGTCGCGGTCGAGCCGAGAGATCATCGCAGCGTAGGTCGCGCGCGGCGTCGCGTTCGCCAAGTAACCGTTGCCACCGAGGTACGGCGTCTCTGCAAAGGCGCTTGCGTACGCCGCGAGATCTGCTTCTTCAGCTTGCAGAGCGAGATGCGGAATCGCCGGCGCGAAGTAAAGAAAGAACGGGCGGGCCGCTTGCGCATGTTGCGCACCTTGCGCATGTTGCGCATCTTGTGCCCCATGCGCGTCGATGAACGCAATCGCCTCATCGGTGAATCGCTGCTGCGAATAGACCGCGCCGCGCGCATTGTTACGCGTGTTGCCAGGCTGCGCCTCGCGCGCGTCATTGCGCCAGAGTTCTGTTGGATAGTGGTTGTGCGCCTTTCGTTGGCAGAGGAATCCGTAGAAGAAGTCGAATCCTTGCTTGTTTGGAACGCCAGAACTCTCTGGACCGCCAAGCCCCCACTTGCCGACGACCGCAGTCGCGTACTCGCGCGCGCGCAGAGCCGTCGCGATCGTGACGGTGCCTTCTGCGAGTGGAAGTTGCCCCTCGGTCGTGAGCTCACGATTGTCACGAATCTGCGCGTGACCAGCATCGCGACCTGTCAGCAACATGCAGCGCGTCGGCGCGCACACAGGAGCCGGCGCATACGCCGCCGTGAACCGCATTCCACTCGCGGCGAGTGCATCAATCGATGGAGTCTTGATCTTGGTCTGCCCGTAGCAACCGAGGTCGCCCACTCCGAGATCGTCGGCGAGAATGACGATGATGTTTGGCGGTGGGTCGGCGGCGGTTGTTGCGGCGACATTGCACACCACGAGCATTGCAAGACCAATCACAACGGCGTTCTGCATCGTGCAAGGGTACTGCTGTGCGCGTACACGCACGCCATTACACTCGCTGTGTGATCGCGCACAAATTTGGCGGAAGCAGTGTGGCAGATGCGGCGCGCATGGCGCATGTGGTCGATCTGCTGCTTGCGCGCAAGGAGCGGCAGGTCGTCGCAATCAGCGCGATGCGCGGCGTCACTGATGCGCTGATCACACTCGCCAAGCAAGCTGCACTGAAGGATGTCGAGTGGAAGGCAGGACTGCTCGTACTCGAGGCACGCCACGTTGAGTGCGCCAAGACTTTATTGGGGGCAAGCGCGTCCGAAACACTTGATCGACTCTCAGCTGAGTTCGCAAGTCTGCGCGAGATCTTGCAGGCGCAGACGCTCGTCGGCGCCCTCTCGAACGACATTCTCGATCTCGTCAGCGGACTCGGCGAAGTGTGGTCGTCGCTGCTCATCGATGCGGCGATTCGCGCGCGCGGCGCTCACAGTCGCTGGCTCGATGCGCGCGAAGTGCTCGTGGTCGAGAAGAGCGATCTCGGTGCGATCGTGCAGTGGCCCGAGAGTGCCGAGCGTTTGCGCCAACACCTCGGCGAGATTGGCGAGCGAACGATTGTGACGGGATTCGTCGCGCGAACACGCGAGGGACGAAGCACAACCCTCGGCCGAAACGGCAGCGACTTTTCGGGGGCGATCTTCGCTGCGCTCTTTGGCGCGACAGAACTGCATGTGTGGAGCGATGTCGACGGCATCTACTCGGCCGATCCGCGCGTCGTGCCTGAAGCTGTGCTCATCAATCGACTCTCGTACGCCGAGGCGTGCGAACTTGCGTACTTCGGGGCGAGTGTGATTCATCCGCAGACGATGGCCCCCGCTTTCGAACGCGGCATTCCGATCATCGCGCGAAGCGCGTTCAATCCAGCGCATCCTGGCACGCGCATCAGCGATGAGCCCGGACCGCTTCAGCCCGTCAAGGGAGTGACGACCTTCAAAGACCTTGCGATCCTCAACATCGAAGGAGCCGGAATGATCGGCGTGCCCGGCACCGCCGCGCGCGCGTTCGAGGCGCTGCACCGCGCTGGAGTTTCGGTGGTCATGATTAGTCAGGGCTCGAGCGAGCATTCGATCTGCTGCACGATTCGTGCGCGCGATGGCGCCGTCGCAGAAGGCGCGGTGCGCGAGGCATTTACGCGCGAGATGGCTGCGGGTCAGATCAGCGATGTGCATGTGACTGATGACATCGCTGTGCTTGCAGTCGTGGGCGATGGGATGGCTGGACATCCAGGAGTCTCAGCGCAACTCTTTGAATCGCTCGGGCGTTCGCGCGTGAATGTGCGAATGATCGCGCAAGGAGCATCAGAGCGAAACATCTCTGTCGCGATCGACGCCGCTGATGCAACGCGTGCACTGCGCGCCGTGCACTCGGGGTTCTATCTGAGTGCGCAGACGATTTCGATTGGACTCATCGGTCCGGGGCATGTCGGCGCCGCTGTGCTTCGCCAGATTGCAGCGGCGCGCGAGTCGCTGCTCTCTCGCAGCAATCTCGATCTGCGCGTGCGAGCGATCGCGAGCAGTCGACGCATGGCGTTTGGCGATCCATCGCTGCCTGCTGACCTTGATCTTGCGAATGATCTTGGACTCGATCTCGACCTCGATGCTTTTTCGGCGCACGTGCATGCAGAGCACTTGCCCCACGCGATCATCATCGACTGCACCAACAGCGACCGCGTTGCAGACCGATATGCAGGATGGCTCAAGCGCGGCATTCATGTGATCACGCCCAACAAGTGTGCGGGCAGCGGAGACCTTGCGCGCTATCAGTCGATCAAGCGCGCGGGGGCGCGATTTCGTTATGAGTCGACGGTTGGCGCAGGGTTACCGATCATCACGACGCTGCGCGACCTCATCGACACGGGCGACGCGGTGCGCTCGATCGATGGCATTTTTTCTGGCACGCTCGCATACCTCTTCAATCGCTTTGATGCCTCGCAACCCTTCAGCACGCTCGTCGCGCAGGCGCGTGAGCTTGGATACACCGAACCAGATCCGCGCGATGATCTCTCGGGGCTCGATGTTGCACGCAAGCTCGTCATTCTCGCGCGCGAGTGCGGGCTCGACATGACACTGCGCGATGTGCGGCTCGAGTCGCTCGTGCCCGAGGCGCTGCGACAAGTTTCGTGCGATGAGTTTCTTGCGCGACTCGGCGAACTCGATGCGCCGATGAATGCGCGGCTCGCGAGTGCGCGCGCGCAGTCGAGTGTGCTGCGTTATGTCGCGCAACTCGCTGGTGACAAGGCGAGTGTTGCGCTTGTCACGCTGCCGCTGAGCCACGCATTCGCTCACATCGCGCTCACCGACAATGTCGTGCAGTTCAAGACGCAGCGGTATTGCGACAATCCGCTTGTTGTGCAGGGTCCTGGGGCGGGTCCTGAAGTGACGGCTGCAGGTGTGATGGCAGATCTGCTGCGCGTTGCCGCCTCGCTCGGGGCGCATCTGTGACGCCGACGCGCGCGACCGCGATTGCCCCACCGACAGTCGGCAATGTTGCCGTTGGATTCGACGTGCTCGGCCACGCACTCGTCGGTGGCGGCGACCGCGTGAGTGTGACGCGCACACACTCTGGCGTCGTGCGCATTGTGTCGATCGCTGGACTCAACCTTGAACTTCCTCGCGACGCCGATGCGAACACTGCGGGGCGCGCACTGATCGCACTGCTCGCATCGTGTCCTGCGGGAACCGGATTCGATGTCGAGATTGAAAAGGGCATCGCACTCGGATCAGGCATGGGAGGTTCTGCAGCATCGAGTGTCGCGGCGGTTGTCGCAGCGAATGCACTGCTTGATGCGCCGCTCGAGATGGCAACGCTCTACCACGCGGCGATGCGCGGCGAATCTGCCGCGAGTGGAAGCATGCACGGCGACAATGTTGCGCCAGCGCTTTTGGGCGGACTCGTCATCGCTCCATCGAAGGGTGATCCAGTGCGCGTGCCAGTGCCTGCGTGGTTGCACGCGGCGGTCGTGCGGCCGCACTTTCCACTCGAGACGCGCGCGAGTCGCGCGGTGTTGAGTGAGCCATATCAGCTGCATGCGTTCGTCGAACAGAGTGAAGCGCTTGCGCTGACGCTCGCTGGATGTTTCAACGGTGATGCCGCGCTCATTCGCCGTGGACTGCGCGATGTGCTCGTCGAACCTCGCCGCGCGGCGCTGATTCCAGGATTCGCGCGCGTCAAGCAGGCAGCGCTCGATTGCGGCGCGCTCGGCGCGAGCATTTCGGGTGGTGGTCCGAGTGTTTTTGGATGGTTCGAGTCGATCGACGATGCGACGCGCGCAGCTGCCGCGATGCGCGACGCGTTTTGCAGCGCGTCGCTCGAGAGCACGGCAGTCGTGAGTCCAGTTGCGGCGCCCGGCGCCCAGGTGATCGCGTGAACGTCACGAGCACGCGCGGCGGGGTTGGGGTGTCGTTGTCGGATGCAATCCTGCAAGGGCTTGCGCCGGATGGTGGGCTCTACATGCCGCCCCTGCTGCTGAGTCGCAGTGTGTTTGGCGGCGCAACACTCGTCGAACGCGCACATGCAACGCTCGCGCCGTTCTTTGCTGGAGATCGACTCGAACCACACTTGCCTGCGATGCTCGACGAAGCCTTCGCCTTCGACGCTCCGACGCGCTGGCTCGACGATGGCACGGGACTTCTCGAACTCTTTCACGGTCCCACAGCTGCATTCAAAGATTTTGGCGCGCGCTTTCTTGCTGCCGCGATGCACAGACTTGTGCCCGCATCAACGATGACGACGGTGACGACGATTCTTGTCGCGACCAGCGGCGACACAGGCGCTGCGGTCGCCTCGGCGTTTCACAATCTTGCCGGCTTTCGAGTCGTCATTCTCTATCCCGATGGTCGAGTCTCACCGCGCCAGGCGCATCAACTTGGAGCATTCGCAGGCAACGTGCACGCGCTGCGCGTCGATGGCACATTCGATGATTGCCAGCGCATCGTGAAGAGCGCGTTCTGCGACGCAACGCTCACAGCGCGACATCGACTCGCGAGCGCAAACAGCATCAGTCTCGGGCGGCTGCTGCCGCAAATGGCGTACTACGCGCACGCAGCGCTTTCGTGCGTCGCGCAAGGTCGTGGGCCTGCTTCGTTCGTCGTGCCAACTGGCAATCTCGGCAACGCGTTCGCCTGTCTGCTCGCGCGCGAAGTTGGATTGCCGATCGATCGCATCGTGCTTGCGAGCAATTCAAATCGCAGTGTTTCGACTTTGCTCGCGACCGGAACGTACGAACCGACCGCGACGATTGCCACGCTCGCCAATGCGATGGATGTCGGCGCGCCGAGCAATGTCGAGCGACTCATGCATCGCTTTGCAGACTTGCGTGGCGTCGTCACTGGCGATTGGGTCAGTGATGAGGCGATCCGCGATGCAATCGTGCGCACATTTCGCAAACATCATGTCGCGATTTGTCCGCACACTGCGTGCGGCGTCGAAGTGCTTGAGCGGATGCGTGCGCGCGGCGAACTTCGCACTGGCAGTCCATGGATCGTCGCAGCGACAGCGCATCCCGCAAAGTTTGAATCGATCGTCGAACCGCTGATCGGGCACGCTGTCGCGCTTCCGCCAGCGCTCGAACAACTGCTCGCTCGTCCATCGTGCGCCACGCCAATCGCGCCAACGCTCGACGCGCTCGCTGCTCAACTGGCAACCTGATCAACTTGATCGCCCCGATCGCGGGGTAGAGTGATCGCATGACAATTCTCGCGCGCATCCTCACTGTGATTGTGATTGCGACCGGGCTCGACATGTTCGCTGCTGCTGCCGGCGCGACCGTGGCACAGGGCGACTCTCCCGCATCGGTCAATTCGAACGCGACGCAAGAGTCTCGGGCGAAGAAGATGGCTGAGCGGAGTGTGCAGTGGGCTGCGTCGCTTCCGCTGGTCGCCAAACCGATGAGTGCAGCCGATGTTGAAGCGCTCTTCGATCGTGTTGCGTTGCTGCCGACAGTCGCTCCTCTCGACACAACGTTTCGAGAGTCGCTCGCACTCGCCATCACTGCGAGCGACGCGAGTCGGCGCGCATTCGACGAAGGCGCGCTGCAAGAGGCGCGCACGCAGATAGCGGCGACGCTCGCGAGCAGTGGATACCTCGCGCGCGCTCAAGGGGCAGTTGTGAAGAACTTGCGCGCGCAGGCGATTGCGATTGATCTCGCGCTGATCGACAGTGCCGCTGCCGCACTTGCCTCAAACCCCAAAGCGAAAGATTTGACTGAACTTGCCAAGTGCGTTCGGCGTGCCGATGCCGCGGCAGAGACAATGGTGGCACGGTCGATTCCGCTGCCATTCGTGAGTGTTGCGCCCGCATTCGCGACGCTCGCAACTTTCGATGATCACACCCGCCAGATTCGTACAGCTGGCCGCGCACTGCTCTTGAGCGATGCGGCAACACGCGCAGATCTCGGTGAGCGACTCTCGTTTGCTTACTTTGAGGGAACGATTTTGATCGCTGGCGAAACGGCGGTTGCAGTGCAGAAGGCGAATCACGATCAGCCCGAAGAGAAGCGACTCGAGGGGATGGAACTCACAGGCATCGCGATGACGATTCAAGTCGGCGGGATCTATGCGGTGGCAAGTCAGGTCATGCGAATCAATGCATCGCTCGAGCAAGCGGTGAGTACGCAGTTGCCGCCGCTTGCTGCATTCGCGGCGATCTGGGCGCTTGAGAATCCTCAACCGAGTCGACCATCGCGCGGCGCGACGCGCACGATGTCAGAACTTGAGAGTGCGGCGATCTCGCTCGCCGGGGTCACGTCAGAACAGTCAAAGGCGATCACCGACATCGCGACCGCGTGGAGACTCGAAGACATGCAGGCCTCTGTGGCTCAGCTTCAGGTCGAGGCGAGTTTGATGGCCGATGTCGGCGCATCTGCCGCCACGATTGTTGCGAGTGATCCCAACACATGGAACATCGGCGGCAACGGGTCAGGTGGCCCGTCGAAATCAGCGCAGTTGAGTGAGAAACGCCAAACGCAGCTTGAAGCGCGCGCCGCTGCTATGAAGCGTGCGGTCACTGCGATCGAGCAGGTGCTCGGCGCAGAACTCGCAGCACAACTCAAACCTGCAGCGCCGGCAAAGTCGACGGGTCGGTAGGTTCTGCTGACTGCAACGCCGCGCGCTTGCGCGAGTGCGCGAGAGTCGCAAGCCGCTCGCGAAGCGCGCTCAGATCGCTCACGAACTGCGTGCAATCGGCGGGAGTCGTCGTGATCTCTGACGCGAGGTCGACGCAGTAATCGATGCCACTGTTGAGGCCCTCGAAGAACTCGTCGAAGTACTGATCATCTTTCGCCGTCGCGCGGTCGCCGATCCGACACAACGCACGCTCGAGATAGTCGATGTAAATCTTCAGTTCGTTCGTAAAGACATGTGGACGGCGAATCGCTTCGTCGAGCACGTTGTTGCGTCCATAGATGTGGCCGATCATCTCGCGCAGCGTGCACACTTTCGAGAAGAACGCGATGTTGGGTCCTGGACAGATCGCTGGCGTGAGTTTGACCTTCCCAATTGAGATGCCGTACTTCACGAGCGCGCCGTCGCCGAGATTGCGGCAGATACAAGCCTTTTCAAGAACCGCTTCACTGCGCGAAGCGAGATCTTCGTGCGCGAGTCCCATCGATTTGAGTTCTTTCAGTTTCTTGCGCTGATATCGCAGCGATGCAACGCACAGAGGTTCGCCGTACTCAGTGCTGAATGCGAGGTGCTTGTTGAGGCAGGGACTGCCAGGCTTGTTCGACTCGATGCGCGCGCGCCGCTCAGTTTCTGCCGACGAAGTGCGCAACGTATAGAACGGCACGCCCAGCGGAGAAGAATCGCTCAGATAGACGTCCTTTGTTGGCGAGGTCAACTCGATCAATGTCTCTTGGTCGACTGTTGTCGCCTCGGGCACGAGCAAGAACGGTGTTCCCCATCCCACTGAGTCGAGTTGATAGTGGCGCATGAGAAATCGATGTTCATCGGCTGTGCCGACTCCACCTTGCGCTGTCACCACGACTGGAAGTGCTGCCGCCGGAACTGCGCGGTTGTCCTTTGCGAGCGCAGCCGCGTACAGAGTGAAGAGCGAGTCAACGAGTTCAGCACGCTTCGCTTTGAATTCTTCAAGGATCGGTGCGAGCAATCTGCCAGTCGTGGCGAATGCGTGCCCGCCGCAGTTCAGCCCTGATTCGATGCGGTACTCCGAAACCCAGACCCCCTTCTTTGCGAGCGTCTTCGCTTGCACTGAAGCCGATCGAAAGTCGCTGACCTTGAGCACGATGCGCTTGCGTGGCGGCGCGCCGTTGTGGGCGTAGAAGTCTTCGAACTGCGCCGCATATGTGTAAAGAAACGGATTGAGCCCTGCAGAAAACACGACTGACCCACGCACAGTGCTGTTGGCGAATCCGCGCAGCGCTGCGAGCGCGTCGGAGTATTCGCGCGGAAGTTTCTCTCCCTGAAATGTGTTCTCGCGGTCGGCCTTCGTCATGATGTTGACGTCGATCGATCCCGCACGCAGTTGTTCTTTCAAAGCGCACTCGAGCTGTTGTCGTGCATCAGCGCCAAGCGTTGGCAAGCGCAAGTATTGCTGCTTGAGCGGCGAGGCGTCGTCGAGCAACTCAAAGTACGTGCAGAGGTCGTTTGATTCACCGAACGACTCGTGCCTCATCTGCGCCATCTGCTGCTGCACAATCTGATCGACAAGATTGATGTACGCAGTGATGCGCAGCGCGCGGTGATCCTGAACCTTGTCGGTGATGCGCTCGTACGCCACCCCCGCTTGTGCACAGTAATGCGCACGCATCTGCTCGATGAGGTGATCATCGACGAGCGAGATGACACTCGAGATGCCAAACCGCGCGACCTTGATCGGCGTGTCAATGGTGAAACCAGTCCCCATCACTGGAATGTGAAACGAATGTGGGTGGGCGACAGTCAACAGGCTCCGATCGTTAGAATCGGACAAGTTTATCTTGAATTCAGCGTGCCGTCAATGGTTTCGCAGCCGTTCGAGTTCGCTGCGCACCAGTTCTTCGGGCAGAGTCGAACGAACCGCGAAGGCGAAGAGCGCCACAGAGAGCAGTGCGAGCAGAATTGTGTCGAGCGATCCCGTAATGACGCCATTTCCGCCGAAATCTTTGTTGCCGAGCGCCCCTACCACGATGAGTGCGACCATCGTCGCGCCGAGCCAGCCGAGGGGACGCCAATGCCCAATGATCGGCGCAGTGCCTCGAATGCGCGGAATGATCACAGCGAGCAGCAGGATGACCGCGAGTGCGGCCATGAGTGGCACGAACGACCAGAGTCCGCTCCAGTAGACGATGAGCAGGTTGGTCGCGAATGCAACGGCGCACATCACGATGCCGCCGCGAAAGCGAAATGGGCGCGGTCCATTTGGATCGACGCGGCGCAAGACCGCGACACTGACCGGAATCGTGATGACGCTCAAGAAGTACGAAGCCGAATTGAGGTTTGCGAGTTCTTCCCACTTGGGATACGCAAAGACAATCACCGTGCTCACCGCCCAACAGAACATGAGCGACGCGACAGGCACCCCCTGCTTGTTGAGCGAGAGAAAGATGCGCGGTGCGAATTGCTGCTGCGCGGCGGCGTATCCAACGCGACCCGTGCTCGCGACATATGCAAGCCCGCTGCCCCCTGGCGAGATGATCGCATCGACGTAGAGCAACTTTGCAAGCATCGGCATTCCAGCGACCATCAGAATTGCCATGAACGGCGCATTGTTCTCAGTGAGTGTGAGCGTGGGCCATCCTGCAGCGAACGATGCTGGATCGAGCGCACCGATGAATGCGACTTGCACGATCAGATAGAGCGCCACTGCGAAACTGGTCGCGACGATGAATGCAAATGGAATATCGCGCCCGGGATTGCGGGCCTCGGCCGCAAGGTCGGCGATGATGCGAAATCCGCAGAGAGTGAAGACGATGCCACCTGATGAGAGCGCAGCGAAGAGACTTTGCACTCCGAGGGGCATGAATCCCTTTCCGTGTGAATCGAAGTTGCCTGGTTCGAATCGCACGCAGAGCAAGACGATCGCGACGCCTGCTGGGACTGCGAGCTTCCACCAGGTGATCCAATTGTTCATGCGAATGAGCCATCGAATGCCGAAGAAGTTCAGCACTGTGAAGACACCAACGAGCAGAATTGTGATGACCTGCCCTGCGACGCTCAACGTTGCGGCGTTGCCGCTCTTGAGCCACGGCATGTATGTCGCGCTATAGGTGACGATGCTTGTCGCTTCAATCGACGGCGTCGTGACATACGAGAAGTACAAGAGCCACACATTGATGAGTGACATGCCGCGGCCGTGTGTTGCGACCGACACTTGTGCTCCCGCGCCGCAGAGTGGATACGCGCACGCGAGTTCGGCGAGGCAGAGTCCCATGATGAGCATGAGAATTCCGCCGATCACCCATGCGAGCAGTGCCGCAGGACCCGCCTGCGTTGCAGCGGCGAATGGCGAGTAGAGCCATCCTGAACCGACGACTCCTGAGATGCCAAGTGCAACGAGTCCCCAGCGGCCGATGTCGCGACGAAGTGCTGTGCCGACAACTGCCATAGCGCGAGCGTAGCGCAGTGCAGTGGCGAACCGATGGTCGCGTACCTTCGCACGCATGGTCGACTGTGCAATTCTGCTCGTGATGCTGGCGTGCCTTGTGCTTTATTGGCGTGGACGCCGGGCGCTTGCCTTGATTACTTTTTTCGTCTCGATCGCCGCAGTGTTCTATCTGTTTACACATCACGCGACCGATCCACTGCACATCAATTGGTGAACTGATGCAACACGACAACCAATTCTTGCCTCGACTCTCATGGATCGCCTTGCACTTCAACATCCTCGCCGTGAGTGGCGTGTTGCTGGGCGCGCTCTACGCGCAGTTCGTTGTCGGCGAGTTTGCGTGTCCGCTCTGCATGATCGAACGCATGGCGATGATTCTTGCGCTCATGGGGCCGATCTCGATTCTGCTCGCCGCGCGCACGGCTCGCATCGATGCTGCGACATTCGCGTCGGGGTATGGCATGAGCGTGCTGAGCGCGGTCTTGGGAGCCGCGGTCAGCGAGCGCCAACTCGCGCTTCACCTCGCCAATGGAGACATCGGATACGGCGCGCCCTTCGCTGGATTGCACCTCTATTCGTGGGCGCTCGTCGTGTTTCTGGTCGTTGCACTCATGAGCGCGGTCAATCTCATCTTCGCGAAGCAACTCACGCCAACCGCGGCGCGTTTCGGCGTGCCATCAAAGATCTGCGTGTGGCTCGTCTGCGCGATCATCGCGGCGAACGCAGTCGGCGTGTTCATTGAGGCGGGACTCCATCCATTCTTGCCCGACACTCCGACATGCAATCAATTGTTTGGCGATCTGGGATGGAAGTAATAACCTGTTGATGATGCGCCCACGAGAGTCCGGGTGATGCTGCGGCGGGCGCGCGGCAAATCTCGTTCTTTGGAAGGAATGAGCCGCTCAACGATGCGTTCTTTCCAAAGAACAGTTGCGCGCGCGAACAACCGCTCGGAGCGATCGTGCAGATTCTTGAGCCTCTCGGCAGCAGTGATCCATCGACGGATTACAACTACGACGGCATCGTCGACGGGTGGGACATCGACGACGCGCTCTCGAAGTTCAGTGGTGTGCGGTGAGCCCGAGCCAAGTCCAAACGAGTGCTTGGCTCAACCGGCGCAGTATGCGATTCTCTTCCGCACACCGCTGTAAAACACTGAATGAATGACGTTATTGGCGCAATTGTCGGAGCGTTCTGCGCGTGCGCGGACTACTCTTGTCGGACTCCATGCACGCCCGCCAGACCAGCATCATCTCGTTTTCGCTCGCCGCATCATGGTCGTTCCTCGCAGCGGCCGCGCCACCGCGGTACATCGCGCTTCCTGTGAATGGGCTCACGCACTTGTGCAATCCGGGCAACCCGCAATCAGCGGCGCCGATTCACGCAACAGCGCTCTCTGAAGATGGACGCATTCTCGGTGAGGCGAACTGTGGCACAACGACTGGAGAGTCGCGGCCATTCGTCACGTCGCCAAGTGGAGTCGTCACCGAACTTCCGCATGGCACGTTTATGTTCACGAAGCCCGTTGCGTTTCTCAACGAGGGTCGCACCTTGCTCGTGGGAGATTGGTGTCCACTCGTCACTGGCACCTGCACCACAGCACTCGCGATCGCGCACGCAGACGGATCGCTCGCGGTGCTTGCAGCGTCGGGAAGTTCATCGTCGTACACAAATAGTTCGAGCGAACAAGGATGGGCGGTCGGCGGCGGAGGCGCGAGCGCGAGTGGAGCGTGGCGCATCCGTCCCGACGCGTCTCTCGAGTCGCTCGCAGTCGCAGGCGCATGGGGATTGCAAGTGAACGGCGTGAGTCCCGGCGGCATCGTCAGCGGCAGTGGGTATGTGAGCAATCAGCTTCGTGCGATTCGCTGGAATGCTGCGGGCGTTGCAGAGGTCTTGCCGTCGATCGAGGCGGGAACTTCATCGATGGGCGCTGGCATCGGCGTCGAAGGAAGCGTTGTGGGGTCGAGTAACGGCCGCGCGGCGTGGTGGAATCCAAATTCGATTTCTGTTTCGCTGCTGCCCGTGGGGAGCGCGAGTGTTGCGACGCACATGGCGGGCAATCCAATGGCTGCCAATCCGCTGGGATATGCGATTTTCGGAACGCATCAAAACGAAGCGCGCCTCTTTCGCGTGGCCAATGGCGGTGCATGGACTGACCTCACGACAGGGTCGAGTGCGCCAGCGCTGACGAATCTCGAAGTAGTCGTCGCGCCCAGACCAGACTTCATGATTGCGCAGGGGTTCACTTCGATCTACGAAGTCGTCACGCTGCTGTGGACGCCGCAAACTGGACTCATCACACTTGCATCGACGATTGTGAATCCGCAGGTCGCACCGCAGCCGCTCATGGCGATCGACGCAAACATGTCGTTCGACATTCTTGCGCAGGCTGGATTCAACGGCCCACCATTTCGCCTGCATCAGTTGCGCGATGGCGACACCAACGGTGATGACGTTGTGAACGGCGCAGATGTCGCAACGCTGCTTTCGCAGTGGGGAGCGGTCGCTACCGGACGGCGCGCTGCGGCAGACTTCGACGGCAACGGCTTCGTCGACGGCGTCGACCTGTCATTGCTTCTTGTGGCGTGGTGAGTCGGGCGCGGAGATCATCCGCTGGGAGCACGATCGGAAGTCTCGGACCGGAGGATCGTTCGACAATGTTCCATTCGTCATTCAACGTCTCGGTTTGTTGCGGTGCCCTGGCACTCTTCTCTGGCCCAGCTGCGAATCCTCAAGTCGTCGAACCCGTCGACTATCGCGAAGTCGCCGCGCATATTCTCTCTCGATCAGAGCGAGCCGTTGAGGGTGTCGCGCGCTACCGAGTGTTCAGTTTTCGAATTCCCGCCGCAGTCTTTTCGCCGCTCGCTCACTCGGTTGCTGCCACACACGTTTCGCCACACCAAGGTGCCATCGCGCAGGTTTCTGCGTGGTTGAACGCGAACCTCCCGCCGATCAGAGCGGCGTGGAGCGGCGAGTGTCGCTTTCACGCAGCGAATTGGCTCGATGTACGGCGACGAATCGACGATGTCGATACGAGTCGATTCGCGCTCGAAGGGCGAACTGCGACGACCGTTCCATATTCGCAGTTGTCGAATTGGACCTCTGTGCACTCCAACAGCAGTGTGCAAACAACGATCGATCAGCGACTCACGGTCACGAAGCACAGGGCCGCGACTCTGCATCCGCTGATGGCACTCGATATCACGGTGGCGCCGTGGCGCGACGCGATCGCGTTGGGGGCGAATGTGCCAGGACAAGAGATTCGTGCAACGCAAACGCTGGATGTCCACACCATCACCTACCGCAATGTTCTCAGTAGCGGATCGTGGGTTGAAACTGCCTACGTGTTCGACGCGACTCTTGACTGGGGTCCACGCACGATTCACACTTTCAACAGTACGAACACCATCGGGCGAACCGAGTATGGGTACGCGCCTCGAACCTCGAACACACTGATGCGCCCATGCGTGGTTGTTCGAGGAGACTTTCGCAGTGACGGTGATGTTGATGTGTCGGTGACGCTCGTCGATGAATGGGTTGAACGTTGCGATCAAAGCACCATCGCACTTCGCGAACCGCCGCTGTTTCTCGAGTTGGATTACACAGGCGAATGCGAGGATCCGGTTCTGACGCTCCGGGCGCCCGCATACCTCGATGGAGTGGAGCCCTGTTCAAAACCGCTCGTCGCGATCGTGCAGATTCTTGAGACTCTCGGCAGCAGTGATCCATCGACGGATTACAACTACGACGGCATCGTCGACGGGTGGGATATCGACGACGCGCTCTCGAAACTCAGTGGCGCGCGGTGAGGATCCCAGCCGACAAGGCGAGACGATCGGTCGTTTGCTACGCGCCAATCATCCGCTCGCGCAGTCCGCTCGCGCGCAACACGCACTGCTCGACCGCTGCACACAGCGACGCTTCGGTCGCGATGATCAACACCTCGCCTTGCGTGCGGGTGATCGCGGTGTAAAGCAATTCGCGCGTGACAACTGGCGATGGATGCGCCGGCAACACGACGATGACCCGCTTGTATTCAGATCCCTGCGACTTGTGAATGGTCAGCGCATACGCCGCTTCGTGCGCTGGCAACTGCGCCACCGGAAAGGGAACGTCGTGCCCCTCGATCACCGCCACGAATTCGCCATGCGCGTTGCTCTGTATCACGCCTGTATCGCCGTTGCGCAATCCAGTCGCAGGATCATTCACGGTGACGATGATCGGCCGCCCATCGAAGTTGTCGCCATCCTGTGCATCTGGATTACTGGGATTTGCAACTCGCTTCGCAAGCATGCGGTTGATCGCGAGCGAACCATCTGGACCACGCCGATGGCCGCAGAGCACACGACTCTCTGGGGCCTCTGCGAACGCCTCGGCGCACGCCGCAACGACTTCGCGCGCGTCGCCAACGACCTGCCAGCGCACACTGGTCGATGATGGCGACTTCAGCGCATCGTGCACGCGATTCCATGCGCCATCGTTCACGGCTGCGGCGAGCTGCGCGACCGCTCCTGTCGCGGGAAAGCGGAAATTCTCTGTGAGCCGCACAGTGCACTCTGCGAGCGGATGCGCGCGCTCACCTTCGCGCGGCAAGATGTCGCAGAACACCGATCCCGCCTCAACGCTCGCGAGCTGATGCGCGTCGCCAAGCAAGATCAGCGTCGCATCTTTGTGAAGTTTCGAGAGCAGTTCGCGCATCAGCGCGAGATGAATCATCGAACACTCATCAACGATCACAAGCCGCTTGTGCGCGAGTGCGTGTTCGCCGCGCGCGCTCACTGCTGCGTGAATCGTGGTTGCGGCGCACTTCGCGAGCACATCGCGCGTGCGCGCGTCGAGATCGGCGCGTTTCGCAGCCGCGTGCATCGCCCCCTCGAGTCGCTTGGCGGCCTTACCGGTCGGCGCAATCAAGGCGACTTCGATCGGGGCGACTTTCAGAATCGCATCTGCCATGCGCGCGGCGATCGTGGTCTTTCCGGTGCCGGGGCCACCAGTCACGAGCACGAGTTGGCTGCGCCGCGCAAGCGCAACTGCCCTCTCGGCGGGAGTCGTCGCCGCTGCAACTTGCGCATCGACCGCCGCGTCGTGCGATGCGCTCTTGGTCGCGGCCATCGCTCGCAGCGCATTGGCGACCTGAATCTCATCGTGGCGGCATCCAGCCGAAAAGAGCTTGCGCCCATCGAGTACGAGCAGTGTGTTCGTGGGGGTGCGCGATCCAATAGCTTGCTGCGCAACGCGTGGATGATTCGCAAGATCAGCGATCCATGCTGCGGGCAACATCGCACTCGACAGATCACGCTCGTCGCCAGCCGCCGCGCCGCGGCGTGCAGCACGCACAGGAATGTCGAAATCGAGACAGGTGTGCCCTTGCTCGAGTTGGTGGAAGAGCCAGACTGCGGCGCGACTGATTGTTGCGCCCGTCGGATCGACCACGCGCGCGAATCGTTCGCCCATCCACTGCGCACTTGCAGATGGCGTGAGTTCGTCGATCGTTGCCCCTGTGTTCATTGGCTCAGCGGTCATGCGCACCCCCGCGCAAGGCATGCGGCACTCTGTGATCGCGCGCCAAGTGCGACCAACAGTTCGGGTGATGGAGTCCACTCCCAGATCCCCTGCCCTGCGATCGATTTGTCCATGCCGCGTACGAAGAGATATGCGATGCCGCCGATCGATGTGCCGAACTTCGCGGTGTGTGTCTCGCGTGTCGCGAGCCACCGTTCGATTGCGACCGCGTAGAGCGCAGCCTGCAGCGGATACATGCTGCTCACCATCGCAGCATCGAGCGCAGAGAGTTGTCCGGGTGCGCGCGTCGCGCTGTAGTTGTGCGCCGCAGACCCAAGGTTGTTCGACTTGTAGTCATAGATGAACCACTGACCATTGTGAAGCGCGACGAGATCGATGTTGCCGACGAAGAGACCTTTCAATTCACGGTGCCCGAGCGTGCGAATCTTCGTCGCGAGCGCTTCACTCCACGGAGCGGGCTCAAGAGCAAATGCATCGGCGATGTCGCTGGGCGATCCATTCCATGGAGTCGTCATGTTCATCTCACGCCGCGAAGCGCGTGGATGCGCCGCAATCTGCGCGACGCTCGGAATTGCCGTGTTGATGCATGGCGCAGCGAGCGCCGATGCGAGTGCGTCGGCGAGGTCGCCGAAGAGAGGTGTCTTTGCCGCAGGGTCGACAACAATGCCCGCAAACGCCTCGCGCAGTGCCGCCTCGAGCGGCGCGCGATCTGCACCTGGCGCAAGCGCGGCGAATGCGCGCGCATCTGCGAGCGCTTCATGCAGCGCGGTTCCGAGTGGCGCGCCGCCGATCTTGACCCCCGCGATCGCGCGATCGGCAGCAGTCGCGTGCCCTGGTTCGTCGTACTTCTGCTGCGCGGCCGATCGATCTATGTCGCGTTCTTCGTTGCCATCACTTCGGTGCGCCTGGCTCGTGAGTCCAGTGAAACTCACTTGCGCTTGCTTGCGCTCGATCTTCGGAAGTGCGAGTGCCTCGGCGAGCGTCTCAGGTGTCACGATCGGACTTCGCACATGAGTCGCCGTAGGCAACGGAGTAATCACGATTGTCTTCGCAGATTTTGCTGCGAGCGAATTGAGATCTGCAAGCGCAGGGGCGAAAGTCTTGAGCTGGCTCGCGGCTTGCTCTTTGGCGTCGTGGGCATTCGTGAGCCCGCGCGCATGAACAAGGGTCGCAAGCGGCGACGTTGCTGCTTTGGGCGTATGCAACCAGACGAGATGGGAGCGCCACCGCGATCGCGTGAGCCCGACGTAAAGCATTCGACGTGGTTCGCCCGCGTTGTTCTGCAATTCGTCGGCGTCTGCCTTTGACTCGCTCTTGTGTCCAGAGGCCATGAATGTCGGCAACCATGTGATGCCGTAGGTCAATCCCTTGCTTGAATGCAGCGTCTGCAATGTGATTGCATCGACGCGACCAATCGAACGCGCTCGATCAGGACCATCACCGCCGAATCCATCGCTGCCGCTCGAACCATCGCATTGCTCTGCGAACCAATAGGCGAGAGCGTTCGCGCCGCGGATGCCGTCCCCTTCTGCGCTGGTGAGAAGTTCGAGCACGTGTCGATAGTCGAGCAGCAGCTGTTCGCCACCCTCTTCTTCGATCATTCCGGCGACCCCGTGCGCGCGGGTGCGTGCGCTCTCGACAAGTTGCTCGATCGCTGCTGCGACGCCGTGGATCTCGAGCAGTGCACTCGCTTGGCGCACACGCGCGAGCCAAGTCGCGGGCTCATCTCTCGATTGCGCGTGAGTCATTCCGATGAGTCGACCGCCGCATGCAGCGAGCGCCGCGGCGCGACGATCGGGGCGAGCGAGCGCGAGCAAGATCTGTGCGATCTCTGCGGCCGCATCTGATTGAAAGACGCTCACGCTTCCGAGCACAATTGCAGGGATTCCAAGCGCATGCAGTTCGCTTGCGATCGCGCGGTTTTGATCGTTCGTGCGGCACAACACTGCGATATCGCTCGCACGCAGTGGGCGCAGCGGACCACTGGCACTCTCACTCACCATGTGCCCCGCCTGCAACTCTTCTTGGATCGCCCGCGCAATACGCGGGTACGCGGCTTTGAGTGACTCGTCGGCGTCCCCATGATGAATGACAATGCCAGCGCCATTGTGGGCATCTTTCCACTGCGTGCGCGGCGCGGCGTAATTGCTCGTCACCTTGCCTGGTTGGATCGCGTCGTGAAAGAACGGCGACGGCACATCGAAGAGCGCGTTGACCGCTTCGACAAGCGCGGGGTCGGATCGATGGCTGATCGCAAGCGACCTGAGATGACTGCGCTCGGGATCGGCCGACTCTCGATCGCGCAGGCTGATGTAACTCTCGATGTCGGCACCGCGAAACTGATAAATGCTCTGCTTTGGATCGCCCACGAGCCAGAGGTCATGCGACGGTGACTCGACGAACAACCTGCGAAGAATCTCGGCTTGCAATGGATTGGTGTCTTGGCATTCATCCACCACCACGAACCTGAATCGCTCGCGAATGTCAGTCAACAGTGGCGCGTTCTCAACACGCAAGGCATCGGCGAGTCGCTCGAGCACATCTTGAAAACTGAAGAGTCGCAATCGCGCGCGGCTCATTGCGAGTCGGCCATGCGCATCGATCGCGATCGCTCCCGTTGCGGCGTCGGACGTCGCCTTCCAGAGGGGCGCACCTTTCTTGAACTCTGCGCACAAGCGAGCGCAGATTGGCGCGGCAGTCAGCGTGGTCGCCGCGGCGCGCCGAGACTTGGTGCTTGCTGATTTGCCGAGCACATCCTCTTTGGTTGTGAACCACACGGCGATCTCTTCGACGGACCGACCAACGTCAATCGCGGCGAGCGCTCTGCTGTGTGCGCTTGTCGCCGCTGCAGCACGCGCCCATCCCTCGAGCAGTGTTGAAACTGGATTGGCGTAATCCGCCAACAGCGTGGGGCGGAGCGACTCCATCCACACATGTGCCTCGGTGTCGGCGATAAACGCATCAGCCCACGTCTGCCATGCGGCGCTTGCTGATTTGTAACTCGCCTTGCGCATCTGCTCTCGCTTCTCTGGATCGGTGAGCGCTGCGTTGAGCGCCGTTTTCACGGACTTCGGTGAGCCAGCACTTCTCGCCCAGACCTCATCCAAGATCGCCGAACAACTCCACGCGTCGGCGACCGCGCGCGCAGCGCTGCCCTTTGGGTCAGGATCGAGTTGCCATCCTGCAAGACTGAATGGGCCTGCTGATGCCGCGTGCTCTTGCAACATACGCAAACAGAATCCATCGAGGGTGGTGATGCAAGCAGCATCGATCGAATGCAATGCTGCTTGCAAACGGCCGCGCGCTTGCTCGTTCAACTTCGCGCCATCAACCGCATCATCAAGCAGCGCCTTGCGAATCACCGCGTCGACGCGCTGCGAAATCTCAGCCGCGGCTGCCCGCGTAAAACTCGTCAGCAACATTTGGTCGATGGACAGTCCACCTATGAGCCGCCGCAGCGCGATCTGCTCGATCGACCATGTTTTGCCGGTGCCTGCGCTCGCTTCGATCACTGTCGTGCCTTGCAACGTCGCATCTTCGAGCGCGAACTGGGTCATACCGACCATCCCGTCTCATCGAGCAGCCCAGCAAGCCACGTGGCGATGTCAACGAATGTCTGCGGCTTGCCGCCACTCGCGGGGAGCGATGCATATTCAAAGAACTCCTGCCCACGAAATGCGAGTGGGATGGTTTTGTTGAACTTGATCACGTCCAAGAGTTCATCCGCGGCGCGCTCAATCTGCCGCTCTGGCGTTTGCGTCTTTCTTTGATCTCGTCCACCGAACCACTCCTTGAGCAAATTTCCATGAAACGGCATGAGTTCAGTGAGCGCCGCAGCAGTCCACGAGCCAACCTCGTTGATCGTCTTCGCCGCCCGTTGCGCATCAACTGGATCGAGCCACTTCGCACCCCCACCCTTCTCGATCGGAAGTTCAATCAGAATCGATTGCGCGTTCGGATGTGTCGCGCACCACGACAAGTGTTGCAGCCAGAGCGGCAATTTGTCGGCTGGTTTTTTTGCCCGCATGATCAGCAGTTGCGTCGCAGCCGATTCGATTCGAAGAGTTTCGCAGACGATTGCGGGTGATGATCCTGTGACATCAAAGGTGAATAGATCGCATGTCCATCCCGCACCAAGTGAAAGACCGCGACTCTCAAAGAGTGCCTCGACAGCGGCGCGTCCACCGCTCGACCATTCGACGAGTTTTTCCCACTCGACCGTTCCTGACGCGCCATGTGGAAGCGCCCCTTGCAGCCGCAACTCTTCGCGGATCGCCGAGGCATCTCGTCCCTGCATGAACTGGGGCAACGACTGCTGGCGCAGCTTGAACAAGTGCAGTCCATCATGCTGCGGATCGAACTCGATCGGTTCGCTCGCCGATCCAATGAGTTCGCTTGTGTCGGCTGGTTGAACTCCGCTCGCCTTCATGTATGCCGACACTGGATCGCGCAGCACGCGCGCCATCTCTTCTATAGATGGAATCTCAACGCGTGTCGACACTGGCGCGTTCGTGACAGGCGCTGCTGCGTCTACAAACGATCGTTGACGAACCTCGGTTCGCGCGGCGGCAATCGTCTGGGCACGCTCGCGCGCTTTGGCATCGAATCCGGCGGGCACGCCGAGTTGCCACGCCTCAGGCTGATCACCCATCGGCGTGTGTGTGCGGCAGAGTTTCGCAGTCGCAGCGGCAGCTGAGAGTTCTAAGTGCCCTGCACAAGTCTCGATCAACTGGTCGACGACGGGCGACGGCGGCTTCGCGCGCGATGTACTCGGCTCGATGCCCTCGTAGACGATGACGAGTCGATCAGTTGCCGCGTGAATCGACTCGAGCAAGAGCAACAAGTCATCGTTGCGCGCGTTGCGATCGCCCGCACGCGGGCAGAGCGTTTCGATGTCCATCAGATTGCTCTTGAACGGACGTGGAAAGACGCCACGGTCGACTCCGACAAGCGCGATGAATCGAAATGGAACACTCCGCATCGGCGCGAGACGCGCGAGTGTGACTCCGCCGCTCGCGAAGCGCTGACCATCAACGATCTTCTCGAGTTCTCGCGCGAACTCGCCGCGCGCGACCGCGAATTCGACAGGTGGCAACGCTGCGTCTTTCGCGAGTTTGGCGATCGTCGCGAGCGCGGCAGCAATCTTGACACGCTGCTCGCCCCACTGCGAGTCGGTTGCCTTCGGCAGAAAGAGATCGCAGAGCGTTGCCAGTTGCGCCGCCCACTCGTCGATCGGCCTGCGCGTCTGCGTCGCCGTCTCTGCAAATGCCTGCAATGCGTCGATGCGCGCACCAATGGCGTGAAAGACCGGGATCGAGAATCCGCGAGCTTGGTCGCTCGCAAGACACGAGTCGATTGCATGATCCTTCGCGGGCGAATCGATCGCGACTGTTGCGAGGATCACGCGGTTCGTCGCCCACGCGAGCGTGTGCAATTGGTCGTCGGCAGCATCGCTCTTGCCAAGCCACCGCACACGGTGAGCAGCGTCGAAGAATCGAGTCGCCCCCGCATCAGCGAGCAAGTCGAGTTGCTTGCGTACTTCATCGACCTCGTGGCCCATCGCGTGGCAGACAACGGCGTGCGAGATCAGCGCGCGCATCTGCACGAACGCGGCATCCTCGATAACCAGCGTCATCATCGCCATCACCGCTGCGGCGAGTGGCGACTGATCGGCGGCGGCGGCATCTGCGGTGTGCAATGAGAGCGCTGAATCCGCGGGCATGTCGGCGGCGCGGCGCTCAAAGACCGACTCGATTGCGGCCCCGTAACTCTCAAGACTCGGCACGAGGATCGCGATTTCTTCTTGCAGCAATCCAGGAAAGTCAGCACACGCGCGCAGCACTTCATCGTGCACGACCTCAGCGGCGCGCGCAGCAGAACTCACTGCATGAAATTGCAGGGATGCATCGACTTCGACTGCGTTGCCGACTTGAACATCGCGCGCGGGAACATCAGCGCGCAACCCCTGTTGCAATGCGCCAAGCAGCGTGGTCGGATCGGGAACTTCAATCTCGCCAAGAATCTCATCGGCGCGCGCAAGTCCGTCGATCACCTTCGCCGTTTCGAACGCAGCAACACCAAGCGTCTGCAGCAAGTTGCTGCGCTCGTCGCGTTTGTTCTGGGCACGAAATGTCGCGATGTCTGTTCCGGCACGCGCTGCGAGGGCCGCGATCTTTCGGTCGGATCCACCGCTGTCAATGAATGCCTCGGTCGCCACCAGCATGTGCACATGCACTGGAATGTGGCGTGCAAGCGCGTCAAGAAATGCGAAGACAAGCGGAGGCAGCGTCGAAACCCCGAAGACGCTGACAAATCGAATCTCTCTGAGCGACTGCGGACACGCGCCACTCTCAAGCGACTTGATGAGTGCGCGAAGTTGCTTCCACGCATCGTGCGACTTCCACTTTCCCGGCACGACTTCGCGCCACAACGCACGCTGCCACGACTCTGCCGTAGTCGCCGCCTGCGACCATTCTTTGCTCGGGTCACGCCACGCGACATCGCCCCCCTCCCACGACGCGATCATCTCGGGACGGTCCATCTCGTATCGATCGAACGACTCTGCGAGCGTGTGACAGTGCGTGAGCAGCGTCTGCATCTCGAGGGCACCAGATGCATCTCGACACGCAGCAAGAAATGGCGCAATGCGATCGACTGCGCCACCTTCAGCGACAACGCGCGTGACATGCGCGGCGATTCGGTAAGCGAGTTCTTGAATGTCCTGCCGACTCGATGTCGCAACTGGCGCATTCGCGGCGCGCGATGTGATATCGAACAAGAACTTGCGCAGAAACGGCGTCTCGACTCCGCCCCACGCACCGAGTCGATGCGCCATCTCACGGCGAATCCATCGGTGCATGCCAGCGCCCTGCAAGACGACAATGCACTCATCAAGTGGATCGCCGAACTCAACCGCGCGCAGCCGCTCGGCAAGATCTGCCACAAGCTCGTCGGCGCGTGTTGCCTGAACAACAACGAGGTGACCGTTGGCGGTCACCGCGTTCCCCGCTCGTTCGGCAGCATCAAATGACACGCGTGCGAGTGTAACTCTGCGCACACAGTGTCAAGAGAATTTCACGCGCCAATCCGTGCGCTAATTCATGCGCCCTTCTGTGCGCAAGTGCGCCGACTCTCAGCGATGTCCGGTGCGGCGCGCCGTCGATGGACCAGCGTTGCGTTGCCCGCGGTGCGATCCACCGCTCGGACCATGATTGCGTGGTCCTCCACCGAACGATCCACCTTGCGAGAACGACCCGCCGCCACGCTGCGATGGCTTGCCATTCGCCTGTTGGTGCTGGATGCTTTGGTTTCCTTGCGGAGTGTGCAACGCCTTCGCTGCCGCAGTTGGCAAGACTGGAAGATTCGTTGGAAGCACAACCACAGGAATCTGCTTGCGCGTCAACTTCTCGACGCTGCGCAACAGCCCACGCTCTTCGGGTGAACAAAACGTAATCGCGATGCCTGATGCACCTGCGCGCGCCGTGCGGCCGATGCGGTGCACGTACGACTCGGGCTCCATCGGCAGATCGAAGTTGATGACGTGCGTGATGCCGTCGACGTCGATGCCGCGCGCTGCGATGTCGGTCGCGACGAGTACGGGCGACGCGCCTGATCGAAATGCTTCAAGCGTGCGCGTGCGGTGATTTTGCGCCTTGTTTCCGTGGATCGCACCCGCAGTCACTCCCGCGCTGTGCAGCCGCTTGACGACGCGATCGGCGCCATGCTTGGTCTTGGTGAAGACAAGCACCCGCCCAACGCCCTCGGTCTGCAACACATGCAACAGCAACTGCGTCTTCTGTGTCGTCGCAACTTGATAGAGCCGCTGCGCGATGCGATCGACCGTCGAAGCGACCGGTGTCACTGCAACGCGTGTGGGATCCTTCAAGAACGAATCAGCGAGATGCTTGATCTCTTGCGGCATCGTTGCAGAGAAGAGCATCGTCTGCCGCTTTGTTGGAATCGCCTTCATAATGCGGCGAATCGGCTCGATGAATCCCATGTCGAGCATGCGGTCAGCTTCATCGAGCACGGCGAACGAGATCGCTGTGAGATCGACGAGGCGCTGCTGCATGAGGTCGGTGAGACGGCCCGGAGTTGCAACAATGATGTCGACTCCGTTGCGCAGTGCATTCACTTGTGGGCGCTGATTGACTCCACCGAAAATTACGACATGGCGAATCTTGGTGTTTCTTCCGTAAGTTGCAAAGCTCTCGCCGATTTGTGCAGCGAGTTCGCGCGTTGGCGCCAAAATGAGCGCGCGTGGTGCGCGACCTTGCGTGCGAACACTTTGTGCAGCTTCTGCGCGCAGCATGTGATGCAAGATTGGCAACGCGAATGCGGCAGTCTTGCCCGTGCCAGTTTGTGCGATGCCGAGAATGTCGCGACCCTCGAGCGCTGGCGGAATCGCCTGCGACTGGATCGGCGTTGGAGTTGTGTAACCCTCGGCCTTCAGTGCGTCGAGAATTGGTTTGGCGAGCAACAGTGGTGTGAACTCACACGCTGCTGCGGTTGGTGCCGACTGAGTAACTGGTGCGGACTGAGAATGAGACGAAGCGGTATCGATAGACAAAGAACAATAACTTTCTGACCATCGGCCTTTTCGGAGACCGAGAGTCGGTGAATTGGACGGATCTGGTACTGCCGCGGCGAGCCGGGAAGGCACAGGATCAGGCCTGTTGGCGCTGAAAAGACGCTTCCGATGCGTCCCACAGCTGCCGGCTGAATCCCAGAGAATCGTCGTTCGCAGAGTGCGCGCGACCTGAGGCTACCGGCGGGGAACGAGGACTATAGCCCGCGAACTGCGCAAAAGCAATCTTGATTTCGTTTTGCATTTTCGTTTCGCGAAGCCATAGTGTCCTACGCGCAGAGAACTTCGAAGGAGTTTGGCGCGCAGTTATTGACTCAGCACAAAGACTCTTCATGCCTCTGTTCATCGCACTTCTCGCCGCAACGCTCGCGCAAGCGATCCCTCCGCAGATCGAAATCGATCTCGTTGCAGTGGGTGATCCTGGCAATGAGGCGCTGCCGATCATCCACGCCAATCCCACATTTCCGACCGCGCCAAACGCGACCGAATTCGTCGGTGCAGTTTCGTACGACTATGAGATTGGTCGATTCGAGGTCACTGTCAATCAGTGGGTGAGTTTTCTCAACGCGGTTGATCCCAACGGTGAAAACGCGCGTGGACTCTGGGATGGCGCAATGTCGCCTGAGAGCGATCCAAAGTATGGATCGGTGCGCCGCGTGCTGAGCGCACCTGTTGGCGAGCGATACCAACTTGCCTCGCCTGTCTGGTCGCAGCGACCAATCGCATGGATCGATTTCTTTCGCGCAGCACGATTCATCAACTCACTTCACAACGGACACCACGAACGCACTGTCGACGGTGCCGGCGTCGCGCGCTACCAGTGCTGGATCTCGCAGAACACTGAAACTGGCGCGTACGACCTGCGAAATCAAGCGACATTCGGCGGGTACGCAACGCGCGGCGTGCGCACTGGGTTTGTGCTTCCGTCACAAGATGAATGGATCAAGGCTGCGCACTTCTCGCACTTGCCAACGACGAACGGATCACACTACTGGCGGTTTCCAACGCAGAGTGACGAACCGCCAACTGCTGCGACTGTGAATGCGTGTGGCGAGGTGACGAACGCGAGCGCGACGCCGCTCGCCAACTACAACAACATCGCGCAGTGGTGTCCAGCGAGTTGCCCGAGTGGTGACGTCACGAATTGCCCCGACTCGTTTGGGTTTCTCGCGAATCTCACGCGTGTTGGCGCGTGCCACTCGCCATCACCGTGGAACACGCTTGATCAAGGTGGCAATCTCGTTGAGTGGACTGACACCGTCGTTGCGCCCGTCGCCGGTGCACCGAACCCGCTGAATCAGCCGATTTGGCGTCAGGTGCACGGAGGCATCGCAGTCGCCCCTGCTTATCAACTCTGGATGAGCGCGACGGGTGCGACAGACCCCTACGGGCAGTATCTCGGCAACACGCGCGCGTTCGCTGGATTTCGCGTCGGATTATTGACGAGCGGCGAGAGCGGATGCGCGGCCGACATCACGGGCGATGGCGTGGTGAATGGATCCGATCTCGGCGTACTCATCGGCGAATGGGGACCCTGCCAGCCGTGAATTGTCTGCGTGGTGAGTGATCGACCAGCGTGAGTGATCAGTTCGCTTGCGTCCACGCGGCGGAATCTTCGCTCGCACTTGCAACCGTTCTTTGGAAAGAATGCATCATTAAGAGGGTCATTCATTCCAAAGAACGGGACTTGGTGCGCGTCTCTGCTGGATGTTCGTTTGCGTCCACGCGGCGGAATCTTCGCTCGCGCGAGTTCCCGAGCCGAGCAAGTCTGCGCAGCTCGGCGAGGGCTGTTTGAGCGCCGAGTGAAGTATTCCGCCGCGATCACGCTTGCTGGAGCGCGCCGCGATCACTCTGGCGCCGCGATCACGCTTGCCAGAGCGCGCCTGTGCTATCGCCGAAGCGATCGCCCTTCACACCAACACGATTGAGCATCGAAACATAAAGATTGCACAGCGGCGTTCCCGCGGGCGAGATGTGCTCGCCCGTGTGGTTGATTCCGAGCGCCTTGCCGCCAGCAAATACCACAGGCAAGTCATCGTGATTGTGTCGATTGCCGTCGGTGATCGCTGCGCCAAAGAGCAGCATTGTGCTGTCGAGTAGCGGCGCGCCATCCACTTCGACTTTGCGCAGCGTTGCGATCAGTCGCGCAAACCGTTCGATCTGCCAGCGGTTGATCTTTGCGAACTTCTCTTTCTTCTCTGCTTGGTCGCCGTGGTGGCTCACCTCATGATGACCGTCGGCGACACCCAACTCTGGGAATGATCGATTCGATCCCTCGTTGGCGAGCATCAGCGAGATGACGCGCGTGCGATCGCTTTGCAGGGCAAGCGCGGCGAGGTCTGCAAGCAAGTCGATGCGCGCGGTGTAATCAGGTGGACTGCCCTGCGGCATCACGAATCCAGAACTCCCCTGCGCCTGCGCAGGATTCTTCGCAAACCGTTCCGCACTTTCGATGCGCTTCTCGAGCGCGCGTACGCCGTCCATGTACTCATCAATCTTTCGACGATCCGCTTCACCGAGGCGCGCGCGAAGTGCGCTCGTCGATGGCGAGAGCGCATCGAGAATGCTCTTGCGAAGCGCGATGCGATGCGCGCGTGCTTGCGCATCTTCGTGCGAGGATCCAATTGAAAAGAGCCGCTCGAAGAGAACGCGCGGGTCGTGATCTTTGCCGCTTGGAGTGTGCGGACCCCGCCACGAAATGTTCGCGCTATATGCGCAGCTGTACCCAGAGTCGCAGTTTCCAGCGGTCATCGTTGCCTCTCCGCCGAGTTCGAGGCTGTCGAATTGTGTGCGACCTGAGAGTTCGCGCGCAGCAACTTGATCGACGCTCACCCCTGCGGTGATGTCTCCGCCCGAGGTTTTCTTTGGATGCACGCCAGTCAGAAAGCACGCCGCACTGCGCGCGTGATCGCCTGGGCCATCGAGTTGCGCCTCTGCATTGCGGTGGCAGAGTCCGCGCATGACGCTGAACGATCCGGCGTGCGGTGCGAGCAGACTCTGCAATGTCTGCGACCACGTCGTGGGTTCGACACCGTTTGGAAGAAAGACGAACATCATGCGCGCTGGCGCAGCAAGAGGCGCCGCAGAGCCCGCGAGCGTCGCCGCGGCTGCACTTCGCAAGAACGACTGCGTTGGGATCATCGCTTCGAGTAGCGGAAGCGCCAATGCCGCACCCGCGCCGCGCAATATCGTGCGTCGCGAAAGGGCAGTTCGCATCGGAGGTAGATGAGTCACGCCGCGCAAAGTGTAAGGGTCACACGGCGAATCTCAAACCTTTGTGCGAGCCGATCAGCGTTTTTTCATCTGCATGTTCGCTCACGGCGCGCCGCGAAACCGCATCGACCGACTCTGTGCGACCGCAATAACAACGTCGTGCAGTGTCGGGTTCGCGCTGAGACTCTCGACCAATTCATCGATGATCGCTTCGTCGCGCTCGCCTTGCTCGCGACCCGTCGCGTAGATAAACAGATGCTTGATGAGACTGCGCAGAAATGCGGGATCACCAACTAGCGTCTCGCGTAGTCCTGCGAGACCGATCACACTGCGACCATCGGGCAGGTCGCCATGATCATCGATCGGAGTCGCCGATGAAGCGGCGCGATGACGGCCCACGGCATCCCATTGCTCGAGCGCAAACCCAAGGGCATCCATGCGGCGATGACACGCGGCACAATTTGGATCGGCTCGGTGTGCCTCGAGCAACTGACGCATCGTCTTGCCTGAAGGGTCTTCTGCCTCGCGCGGTAATTGTGCAGTGCCAGGCGGCGGTGGCGGCGGCGCGGCATCAAGCATCGCTTCGAGTACCCACTTGCCTCGTTTGACTGGCGATGTTCGCGATGGATTCGACGTCGCAAGCAGCACGCTCGCGTGCGCGATCACTCCCCCGCCGCGCACGGGGTCAACCGGCACACGTTGCATTCCTGACGCTGCGGGCGCAGCCATGCCGTAGTGATTCGCAAGTCGCGCATCGACAAATGTGTAGTCGGCGTCGAGCAGTTCTGACACTGGGCGATGCTCGCGCAACAGACTGTCGAAGAGCAGCACACTCTCTGCGCGCATCGACGCGAGCAACTCTTCATCGATCTTCGGAAACCTCGTCGCATCGGGCGTGCGTGTTTCGATGTCATCGATGTGCAACCACTGCGCAGCGAAGCGGACCGCAAGACGCGAAGCGCGCGCGTCGGCAAGCATCGTCTCGATGATGCGCGTGCGCTGCGAATCATCTGTGAGCAGTCCATCTTCGGCTGATTGCAGCAGCGCGGCATCAGGCACACTCGCCCAGAGAAACGCAGCGAGGCGTGTTGCGAGTTCAAAGTCATCGAGCGCGCGCTCGTTCTCGCCGGCCTTTGGGTCGCGCTCAACACGAAAGAGAAACTCTGGATGCGACAGCAGCGTCGTCAGCGCACCGCGCAATCTGAGTTCGCGCGGCGCATTCTTCTTGAGCGGCTTGAGTGCTGCATCGAGTGTCTGCAAGTCCTTGCCGGTTGCAGGTCGGCGCAGAAAAGTGGCGATCAGCCAGCGAAACTCGGCCTGTTCTCGCGCGCGAGGCAATGTGCTCTCACTGAGATCGAGCTCGCCATCCATCACGCTCTGCCAGATCGGAATCTGTTGCGGGTCGATCGGTCCAACGACTTCAAGCGCATGCACGATCACGTTTCGGTCTTGCGACTTTCCGTCAGGTCCATCCTTGAGATAGAAGTCGTTGAGAAACATCACCCCCACTTTGTGTGAACCCCCGTCGATGCGCACATCGGTGGTGCGCGTTGCGGTCGTGTTGGTGGCCTCGGTGATGTCGAAGTGTGCGACCGGCTTGCCATCAACGGCGAGCGCGATCTTGACCGGTTCGGGGCCCGCTTGCTGCGCAGCGACTCGCACACGCATCGAGTAGACGCCGGTGCGCGCGAGTGTTGTTCGAATCGATGCCTCGCCATTCGACCAGAGTGTTGCCCCCCGCTGGTTTGCGCGACCGGCCTTGTCTGGAATGTGCAAGTCCTCGCCGGCGAAACTGCGCGCAGGAGGCGTTTGCAAATCGACCTCGGGGCACGCTTCGCTTGCGATCGACTCTGCGAGGTCGATGTATCGCTCGAGCGCTCCTGGCGAGAGCGAGAGCACGCTTGCAACGTTGTCGAATCCAGCGCCGACCTCATCGGGCGGAAGTGTGCCCAGAGGTGCGACATCGATCGCCAAGAGATCGCGAATTGCGTTGGTGTACTCAGTGCGGTTGAGGCGACGCGGAACTCCGCCGACAGGAGCGGGCAGCGACCCACGCGGCCGCAACACTTCTCGCAGAGCCTCGCAGCCGCGCGCCGATTCTTCAGCGTTGGGACGCGCCTCTGCCTCGGGCGGAGGCATCTCTGCCGTGCGCACGAAGTCGCGAGCATCTCGCAGCACCGACCTGTCTGTTGGCGTCAGTGAATTCGACTTGATTCGCGCAACGATCGGCTCGAAATCGAGTTTTCCCTTGGGCTTTGCTCCGCTGTGACAGTGCACGCACCAGGTTTCGATGAATTGTGCTGCGTGCTGGTGCGCGATCGTGGCTGCGTCCTGATCTCCCTCCTGAGCAAGCGCATCGACTGCGAGCATGGCCGACAACAACGCGACGATTGTGAAGGGCATCGCACAAGCCTAGCCCAACCCCTCGAGACTTGAAGCCACCATTCACTCTTCCGTACACTTCAAATTCTCACTTTCACCGAGCACAACACTCTTTCGAGGCACACGCGATGTCATCCCCCACCATTCTGTACACCCACACTGACGAAGCTCCCGCACTTGCGACATATTCGCTCTTGCCGATCATTCGCGCCTTCACAACGCCAGCGGGCATCGCAGTCGAGACGCGTGACATCTCACTCGCTGGACGCATCATCGCGAACTTTCCAGAGTCGCTCAAGCCTGAACAACGCATCGACGACGCACTCGCCGAACTCGGACGCCTCTGCCTCACCCCAGATGCAAACATCATCAAGCTTCCCAACGTCAGCGCGAGCGTTCCGCAGCTCAAGGCGGCGATCGCCGAATTGCAGTCGCAGGGATACGCGCTGCCAAACTATGAAGATCGCCCCACCACCGATGCACAGCGCGCGACGAATGCGCGCTACGACCGCATCAAAGGAAGCGCGGTCAATCCAGTCATTCGCGAAGGCAACTCTGATCGCCGCGCACCGAAAGCTGTCAAGGAGTATGCGAAGGTCAATCCGCACAAGATGGGTGCATGGACAACTGCGAGCAAGACGCACATTGCAACCATGCGCTCTGGCGATTTCTTTGGCAATGAGCAGTCGATCACCATTCCGGCTGCGACGACTGTGCGCATCGAGCATGTTGCAGCGGATGGCACCACGACGATTCTGAAAGATGCTCTCGCGCTCAAGGCTGGCGAGATTCTCGACGGCACGTTCATGAGCAAGCGTGCGCTTGTCGCATTTCTCGCGGCTGAGATCGATGCGGCGCGCAATGCTGGCGTGCTCTTCTCGCTGCATCTCAAGGCGACGATGATGAAGGTGAGTGATCCGATCATCTTCGGTCATGCCGTGACGGCGTTTTTCAAGCCTGTCTTCGACAAGCACGCCGCGACTTTTGCGAAGCTTGGCGTCGATGTCAAGAATGGATTCGGCGATGTGATCAGCAAGATCGCACAACTGCCGCCCGCCGAGCGCGCAGCGATTGAGGCAGATATTCAAGCGGTCTATGCGCATGGTCCAGCGATTGCGATGGTCGACTCAGACCGCGGCATCACAAACTTGCATGTTCCAAGCGACATCATCGTCGACGCGTCGATGCCCGCGATGTTGCGCGAGAGCGGCAAGATGTGGGACGCCGCTGGAAAGACGCAAGACACCATTGCGTGCATTCCTGACCGCACCTACGCGGGGGTTTATCAAGCGGTGATCGATGAGTGCAAGGCGCACGGCGCATTTGATCCTCGCACGATGGGAAGCGTTCCCAATGTTGGACTCATGGCTCAACAAGCCGAAGAGTATGGATCGCACGACAAGACGTTCGAGATCAAGTCGGACGGCATCGTGCGCATCGTCGATGGTTCAGGGGCGGTTCTCATGCAGCACAAGGTTGAAGCGGGCGACATCTGGCGCGCCTGCCAGGCGAAGGCTGCTCCGATTTGCGATTGGGTCAAACTTGCTGTGACGCGCGCGCGCCTCACGAAGACTCCAGCAGTCTTCTGGCTCGATGGCCACCGTCCACACGATGTGCAGCTCATGGCGCAGGTCACGAAGTATCTCTCGACGCACGATGTTGCAGACCTCGAGATTCACATCATGGCCCCCGAAGCGGCGTGTCGTTACTCGCTGCACCGAATGCGTGCAGGACAAGACACGATCTCGGTGACCGGAAATGTTTTGCGCGACTATCTGACCGATCTCTTTCCGATTCTCGAACTCGGCACGAGCGCCAAGATGCTCTCGATTGTTCCGCTCATGAATGGTGGAGGACTCTTCGAGACTGGTGCAGGTGGCAGCGCTCCAAAGCATGTGCAGCAGTTTCAAGCAGAGAATTGCCTGCGCTGGGATTCGCTCGGTGAGTTTCTCGCCCTTGCCGCGTCGCTCGAACACATGGCCGACCGCACTGGCAATGCGCGTGCGCGCGTGCTTGCCGAAGCGCTCGACTCAGCGACGGGCGAGTATCTCAAGCACAATCGTGGGCCCGCCCGAAAAGTCGGCGAACTCGATAATCGCGGCAGTCACTTCTATATAGGTATGTACTGGGCGCAAGCGATGGCTGCCCAGACGCGCGACCGAGCGCTCGCGGCGCATTTCGCTCCGATGGCGGCTGAACTTGCGGCGAACGAGCAGGCGATCGTCGCTGAACTCAACGGGGCGCAGCGGCGCGCGATGGACGTTGGCGGCTACTACCACCCCAATGCCAAACTTGCCGCTGCCGCGATGCGTCCGAGCGCGACACTCAATGCGATCGTCGGCCAAGAATGCGCCGTCGTTGGGTGACAAATTTCGGGCTTGACCCGATACTTTGTCACGCATAGTATGTTGACATGATCGACCGAGAACTTATGCGTGGCGCCGGACCCGTCGCCGTCTTGAAACTGCTTGAACGCCGCGAGATGTACGGGTACGAACTCGTCGAAGCGCTTGAAAAGCAGACCGATGGCATCCTCGCAATGGGACAGAGCACGCTCTATCCACTGCTCTACAACCTCGAAGCGAAGCAACTCATCGTGCACCGCTGGGAAGAAGATGGCGCTCGCCCGCGCAAGTATTACAGGCTCACCGCCGCCGGCAAGAAGCGTCTCGCTGAAGACACGCGACAGTGGCGCGATGTTGCCAAGGCGATGGAAGCACTCGGCGTGATCCGCGAGATGGAGGTTGCATTCTCATGAGTGAGAACCCATCCAACACCGCGGCGCCAACCCCGCTTCCCCCCGAGATTGCAGCGCTCATCGCATCTGTCGTCGGCCGCACGCGACTTCGACGCGCCGAACGCGAAGACATCGCACGCGAACTCGCCGCGCACTTTCTAGATGGGCTCGACGCTGCGAAATCTCCCGCGCAGTTGGTCTCGGCGTTTGGCGATGTGAAACACGCCGCGGCACAATTGCGTGCCGGAGCGATCGCCAAGAGGTCACCCTTCGATCGCGCTCTGCGCACAGCGCGCATCGCTGCGGGTTGGTGCATCGTTGCCGTTGGCGTTCCGTACGCCGCAAGCATCGGCTATCTCTATCTCAATGCCCCCGTGATCTCGTTCGACGTCACAGCGCGCCTCAACGCACTTCTTCCACAAGTTGCACCGAGCGAACGGGGATGGCCGCTCTTCAAGCAAGGCATGATTACGCTGGCAGATCCGGTCGATCCCGCGGTCACTGAGTGGCAACCGAAGCAGTACAAACAGATCGGTGACCGCGGCGAGTCTGCCTTCCCGGGCGATGCCGAGTGGGCACGCGACGGTGAAGTGTTGCGCGAGCGCAGTGCCGGATTCGACCTACTCGCGCAAGCTGCAGCGCGGCCCGCACTCGGGTACATGCCCGCCACTCACACGCGCGAAGAAGACGCAGAACTTATTTTTTGGGATCGCACTGCGAAGCCGGTCGAGACAGCATTCCCCGCCTTCGCGATGCTGCTTCCACAACTTGCCCTGCAGCGCACGTCGGCACGACTGCTGGGTTTCGATTCACTGCATGCCGTTGAAGAGGGTGACGGCGCACGATTTGTGCGAGACATTTCGGCGCTTCTCGGCAGCGCGGCTCAAGCCGAAGAAGGCAAGTACATCATCTCACAGCTCGTGGGCAGCGCCATTCGCTCGATGGCGTTCGATCGCATCACGATGGCGCTCGAGTGGCGCCCAGATGCGCTGACGGACGAACAGCTCGCGCACTTGGCGCAATTGCTGCGCGCGATTCCTGCATCGGCATATGAGGTTGAACTCGAAGCTGAACTATTGGGCCTCATGGACTGCATCCAGCGAACCTATTCCGACGATGGCAACGGCGATGGATGGTTCAACCCGGTCTATGGCGCGCTGCTCATGAGCGAGCTCACCGCGATGACTTCGACATCCGATTCGACTTCCGACACCTCGAAGACATCGACGATGGACGTGTTGCTCTCCCCCATCGGCGCGGCAGTGGTGGCGTCGCGCAAAGAGACAGTTGCACTCTGCACATCGCTGATGGAGAAGTGCGAAGAACAATCGCAACTTCCACTCTGGCAACAAAACTATTCATTCGAATCAGAGTTCGAGAGCATGGTGCACGACAGCGCGCTTGCGCAGCAACGCTGGCTGATCCCTCGGCTCTTACTGCCCGCACTCTCATCGGCCGCGACAGGCCGTCGACGGGCAGAGACGCACGCGATCGCCGCGCAAGTCGCCATCGCATGCGTGCAATATCGCCGAGCGCATGCGGGTGCCTGGCCAACGAAACTCGACGATCTCGTGCCGACACTTCTCGCCACAACGCCACGCGATCCCACAACGGGAGAGCCAGCGCGCTTTGAAAGCGTGAATGGGATGCCACAGATTTCGAGCGCGGCGGTGAGCAGTGTGCGCAATCCGGACGGCCACAAGCGTTGGATCTGGTTCAGCGGCGATGATCAACTCAAGCGCTGGCGGACGAATCGCTGAACTCTGCGCTCAGTCCGGCTCGTCCGCGCGGCTCGTCTTGCCTGATGCAGGCGCCTTGGGCGATTCAGCGGGCTTCTTCTTCTCGCTGCGATCGTCATACTTGATGAAGTCCTTCGATTGCGCGTCTGTTGGAGTCGACGCAACCCACGCAGCCCAGTACATCCCACTGAGCACGCTCGCGCCATCCGCCATGCGCTCGCGAATGAACAACTTGCCCGGCTCTTTCTGCAACTCTCCGCTCTTCTGCAATTCGTAGAGCGGTCGCACTGCTGCAAAACTGCGCTCAATCAACGCGATCGCTTCATCCCACACTTGATCCTGAGTCATCACGCGCATCGCTTTGCCCTCAGCGGCAACGCCCGCTAAGTCGAGCACGTGCAACTTGACCACATCCCCGTCGATGTACGAGTGAAATCCCTTGTCTGTCGTGAATCCATCTTTGTTCTCGCCGACCCATCCATGATGATGAATTGTCGAGTGCAGAGGCTGCGCTGCGTCGCTCACGAAGTGACTCAACTGTCCCATCTCATGAATCGCATTCGCGCGCGCGGCCGCGAGCTCTGCCTCTCTTCCTGACCCGCCCGACGTTTCGAGAATGCGCAGCGTGTTGAAACTCGAGACGAGTTTCGCTTGGTGCTCGACGATTGCGTAGGGCAGGTATCCAACTTCATCTTTGGTGAATTTGGCGACGCCGCGCTTGACCTCTGTCTCAGCGGGAGTCGCCCGCGCGACTTGCGCCACAAACTCATATCGCATCTTGGGCATCGACTTCAGCGTGTGGCCACTCTTGGCAAGCAACTCAACATCGAGAAAGTGATCGGGACCATTCTCGTTGGTGAGCACGTCGATTCGTGTCCCCCGCCACCGGTCTGGTTCATTCGATTGATACGCCGCCTGCGTACGCACTTCGCTCGTGCGAATCCACGCTGGCGCCTCAGCAGGAAGCAGGTCAATCGCCAATTCGGTCATGGTTCGGTGGCCCGCGCCACTCCATGCGAGTGCGGTGAGAACAAGAAACCCCAAGGACACGATCATTGCAATGCGACGCATACGCGCGAGATTACGGCAGGTGCACGAGCTGATGCGCTGCGGCAATCTGTGAGGCCCCATCGACATCACCCACGGCAGCGAGTGTGTTGGCAAGTTGCGCCCACCGCGCTTGGTCGTTTGGCCAATGCTCAGTCATCCGCCGAACATGCGGCAGTGCGAGATCGGGGCGTCCCATCTGCAAGTGCACATCTGAAAGCATGCGATCTATATATGGTGGCGACCAAAGCCCATACTGCGAAACGAGCCCGAGGTGCTGCACAGCGCGCGCTGCGACATCAGCAGTTGGCGGCGTGGACGATTGCGTCGTGCACTGCGCCCATGCCGCTCGCCCAAGTTGCTCGTGCACGCGAATCCATCCACTGTGCGCCGTGAAGAGCGCGAGTGCGGCGACCGCAACGAGCCAACCGAACCCTGCGCGCGTGGTCTTGCCGCGCAGTCGCAACTGCAGCTGGATCGCGCGAACATTCTCGAGACGAAACATCCGCACCGTTGTCACGGCGATCCATCCACCGATCACGCCGAGTCCCATGGCGAGAAAGAACGGAACTTCGCCGTAGAGACTGCGAAAGATCACTGTGCAAATCAGCGCGACGATGAGCAACAGTGCGTCCTCGCCGAACGACCACGCGCTGCGCATGCGCTGCCACTCTGTAAGACTGCGAAAGAGACTCGGCGCACCAAATCCCCATGCGATCGCGTCACGCGGACAACTCTTGACGCAATCCAAGTCTTTGAGGCAGTTTGGAGAGACGACACGACCATGACGCGCGATTTCTTCATGCACCCGAATCTGTGAAGTGCACGCGGCAGTGCACAATCCGCACCCATCGCAATCGCCGCGCAAGCGAATGCCGCCAACCGAGAATCGATCGGTCAACCCGAACACTGCACCGTAGGGACAGATCATTCTGCAGAACGAGCGCGTGCCAAGCATCCACACGAGCACGCCGCCGCAGATCAGAAATGTCGCGGCTGTCACCCACGGCCCAGGAAGGTTGCGAAGAAAGTCGCTCGTCATCAATGATCCGAGCCCTTCAGCATCGGTCGTCACGCGCAACCCAGGCCACGCGGCGCCCGCTTGCAATCGCTCAATCTGTGGCCAAAGAAACATCGTCGCCGCAGCACTCAATGCAACGAGCGGCACGAGTCGCGAGCGCATCGGCTTCGGACGCACTCCCACGCGCTCGAGCAACCACGCGCTGAGGTCTTGCAGTGCAAGCACGTGGCATCCCCACGAACAGAAGAAGCGACCAAACACAAGAACGCTGAGCAGAATCAAAAGCGTCAGGATCGCCCCCACAGTGATCGCCCCCTGCTCAAGTGTGAACATCGACTCGTTGAGTTCAGCTGGAGCAACGGTGCGTCCCGCGATCAGCCAGTGCGCGATATGCACAGCGATCAACACATGCACGCCGATGAGCACCCATGCGCGAGTGCGACTATGACGACGCGCGCGCGCCTGTGCTGCCGAAACAGTCAAAGGCACGCGCACCGTCGTGTTCATGCGAACTCACCCGCCCCAATTGGCAAGCATGATTGAGAAGTCGACTCCATCAACCAAGCGATCTCCGTTGAGATCGGCTGGTGAATCATTCGAGTTCCACGCAGTCAAGAGCACAGCGAGATCACTGCCGTTGACTGCTCCGTCACCGTTGCAATCGCCTGTGAGGGCCGACTGCAGAGCACACTTCGCAGAGACCATCGGCACTGGGGCGCCGCGACCGGTGGCACTCCACAGATCGAACAGGTTCTGACCGGTGTTGTTGGTGTGATTCGCATCGCGCAGGTGCTCGATGTAATCGCGTGGAAGATTCTGATAGAGCACAGTCGCTTCAGCGCGCACCGCGTCTGGTGTCATCGCGAAGTACGAATCATCCCAGTACTGACCATCTGCGTACTCGTGCGCGACCACTGGAGCACCACCTGCTTCGAAGGCCGCGTTGTTGAATCCGCGCGGTGGAATGCGGTTGTCCTTCACGATCGTGTCTGCAAGCGCCATGTGTCCGGTGGGACCAGGTGGAAGACCCGTTGCTGTCGACGCGAAGTCGCTCAGCCCGACATGCATCTCGTAAATCTCAGTCGACGCTTCATCGAGTGTCGCCGTCAACAGGTCATACGCGCCGTACTCACGCACAACAGCGCCGGCCGCATCGAACATCTTGACGTTCACCCAGATGCGCCGTCCCTCGATGTGGCCAGTCGGAATCTTGTGTCCCGATTCGTTGATCACGCGCACGCGCACACTCGATCCAACTTGTGCAACTTCGACCGATGCAGCACGATGCAACATGTCGATCGACTTCGCGATCGCTGCTGCGACGGCGTCTTGATCAACCTCTGGGTCGTTGATGTTTTCAAGCGCGATCATCTGAAGCACACCAACGGCCGATCCTGCGAAGTCGTGGGTCGTGACATCGGCGCGCTCTGGACCAAATGCGCACGCATTTCCTGCAACACGCGGCATATGACAATCTTGGCACGACGAAACAACTGGACCCCCAACCCCGCCAAATCGTCCGCCCATATCGACGCCAGTTGCGGCAAACGTGCTCAACTTCCACTCGGTGTATGTGCGCTCAAGTGGAAACTGCTGCCATGGATCGGTCGTCGGCGAACGTTGATTGATCGCGTTGTATCGATAGGTTCCATTCGCCTGCTTCGAAGTTGCGAGGTTGCCCACATCGTGGCACGTTCCGCAGAAGTCGCCACTCGTGTGGAACGGCGAATAGGTCATCTCATGCATCGCCTGATGATCGAGGCGGGGTCCGCGGCGGCTTCCTTCTGGATCGAGCACGAACGCTGCGTTTCCGTAGTACTGAGGCACATCGTCGAGCGCAGCGAGAATCGACTGATCCGCTGGTGGACTCACACCAGGCTTGAAGATTGGATCAACCATCGAGTGGCAGAAGTGACATGAAACTCCATCGCGGTCGTAATTGGTGAGCGTCGCAGCGCTGGCATCGAGCGCGGTGCCTGAGACGATCGAACCTGGCACGTGACAACGCAGACAGTAGTAGCCCACATTTTCGACATCCTGATTCGCTGTCGTGACCTGTGCGAAGAAGAGTGGATCCCTTCCACCGAGCGCCATGAGGCTTCCACGCCATGTCTGATATGGATCAGCCGCATCGGCGGTGCCGTGGCAATTCATGCAGGCTTGCGATGACCAGATCTGACCCGTGTGGACATCGCCGACCTGCGTGCCAGGCACGTGAAAGTCTTCGAGCGTCATTGGGATCAAACCAACCAAGACTCCAGAGAGCGCAAGGAAGAAGACGATGACGGCGGCGCGGCGTGGGGTTGAGAACATGTGTGAACTCCTTGTGATTCTCTTGCCGAATTTCGGATCTACTTGTCCGATTCTAACTCAGCCTGAACCTTTGTCAAAACAAACCCCCCCGATACCGCAGGGAAACTTTTCGAATCTCGGCGATTTGATTTGCATGCCCGCCCATCGCATCCCAAGATCACATCGTTGGCAACCCCAGAATTGGATGCGCCCCCTCGTCCACTGGGTGTCAGACGCCGTTTTTTTGGCTTGTCCGACCACCTACCGTGTTATTATCGATCGGTCGCCTCCAATTGGATGTTGCAGGAGACTTTCGACAATGCAAACCTTCTACTCCGGATTCCCAATGCGAAAAACGATTCTTGCTGCCATCGTCGCTTGTTGGTTTGTGAGCGCTCCTGCCTTCTCGCAGCAATCAAGACTCGCGAGCCCCTCGGGGTCGAACGCGAAGGCGCCTTCGTCGAAGAGCAAGGCGTCTGGAAAAGCGCCCGCGGTGACAACGAGTAAGGCAGCTCCACCAACGACAACGACTGGAAAGTCGGCGGGAACTTCTGTGGCCGCGCCTGCAGCAACTGGAAAGCCCGCGCCTGCAGCAACTGGAAAGCCCGCGCCTGCAGCAACTGGAAAGCCCGCGCCTGCAGCAACTGGAAAGCCCGCGGCTGCAGCAACTGGAAAGCCCGCGGCTGCAGCAACTGGAAAGCC
>CAYHFW010000013.1:0-57434 GCA_964355975.1 uncultured Singulisphaera sp. | reverse complement strand
AACAGTTGCACGAGCAGGCAGAGGTGCAGGGATCACCAACGCACCATGAGCGCTTGAATCTCCCCGGTTGTGGTGTCCACCGAAAGTGGGGAAGTCCACCCTGCTTGCGCCGATCCTCGTGCTGCATCAGGATGGCAGCCATCCTTGATGGCCCACTTCTCCGCCGCAGTGGCGGTGCTGGGCGCCGGAATGAGCCCCGATGGAAATGCACGCGCGACACCCGTCGCCATGCCCGACCAGAAGGCTTCGTCGAGAAATCCGCCGATCGGATCAGGGTCGCCCGCAAGCGCGTCGTCGTACGCGCGCTCGGCAACCAGGGTCGCGCGGAGGTTGCGAATCAACTTCGTGTAGGTCTTCTCGTCCACCCCGTCCATCCCCCGCACGCGCCTAGTGAAAGATGCGGCAGTGGCGCCCATGAGTGCGTTGGCCGCACGTCAGTTCGATGCGGTGAATCTCATGCACCACCGAACCACTCGTCGCGCGGCGATCGCACCGACCGTCAACGGCACGCCGAGAATCACCGAGTTCATGGCTAGGAGCAACCAGATCGGATGCCACGCAATCCCAGTCGCAGGCAGATATGCAAGTCCAGCGACGCGCGCTGGTCTGGGCAGCGCACCGATCCCATTACTCCACTCTTCCATCGAATCGCCTGTGACGAGTTCAGCTGAGTAGAAGTAGCGAAGGCGCAGCACGCCGCGAACGACAAAGGTGCGCAGAGGCCACCCGTATCCACGAGTCTCTTCGATGCACTGTTCCTCCATGAATACGGTCTTCGCAATCTCGTCCGGCGTCTGCGTGTAACCAGCAACGAGTTGTGATTCGTCGAGCGGCGTGGCCTCGTACCACATCGACACGAGCGTCGCATCATTGGGGATCTCGCCAGTGACCTCACTGCGCGGATGCTGTGTAAACCAGCGCGGCCCTGGCACAACAACCAAGCGTGCGGGATCGTCCACATCCTCGTCGCGGCTCAAGAATGGTTGTCCATTGAGGCAGTTCCAGTGCCACGCCTTTGCATCATCTGATGACTCGTCTCCTCGAACCGCGCACTGAACGACGATGATCGAATCGAACAGCCCTCTGCCAATCCGCCAGACAACTGCGTTGTTCTCACAGCGGAACACTCCTTGCGTGCGTTCGAGCGGGCGTTCATGCCCCCAGAAGACACTTCCAGCCCCCCAACTTTTCGGAGTCACGATGGTCCAGAGTTGCAGGATCACAGGACGTTCATCTTCGCGAAAGCGAAGTGGCTCGCCATGCCCAGTCGCGGATGGATGGCTCGCATCCCACGCGGCTAGCGCGCTCACTCCAAACGACGCGAGCGCACCCACACAGACAGAAGTGATGATGAATCGGATCAACTTCATCGCGATTGGTCGGGGCCGCACATCACGGATGCGACGATGGGTTGCACGGCAGCCTTGTTCCCCAGTCTGGATTCCACGGGGTCGGAAGATAGTCCGCGATGGCACAACTCAGAACATCCTGTTGGAGCGGGAGCGCCCAAGCAGGCCAGACGCAATTCCCAAACCCCACATGCCGCTCACAGCAGAAAGCGAGCCTCTCACAGAAGGTTTGACGAAGGCCAGGATTCGTGTACCAAGGTTTTCCCTCTGTGGACTCGACCCCCCAGAGGCCGTCCGGCGCAAGTTCCCGTACCCGATCATGCACGGAATTGCCATCGGAATCAACCACTCGGCCACTACAACCCGCGAAGCACGCGCGATGTGCATCAGCCAATGCGGCGTCTGCGTTGTCGAATGGCCCGCGTAGTGCCGGATGGTCGCGGCGCAACGGGTCGATCCACCAGTAGTTGCCGTTCGGGTCGACGAGAACCCCAACTGCGTGTCCGCGGATCTCCTCGCCACAGTAAGCAAGCAAGAGCCCGTACTTGCCGCTCCAGCCGGTCAGTCGCCGAAGCTCGGGCGCCACCGCACCATGAGCGCTTCTCGCTAACTCTGTTGAATTGGTGGCCCAGTGTCGAAAAGCGACACCAGCTCACCATTTCAAGGGCGAAGCGAAGTCGAGTGTTGTCGAATTGGTTGAGAGAAGACCTGCCTCACCCGCCGAGCACATGCGAAGTGCGCGCGTAGAGATCTTCCATCAGCGCAAAGTGCGTGTGCTGTGTCTTCTTGGCGCGCGCGCGCGTCGAGTCGGCCTTGCCGAGTTCGGTTGTTGCGACCAACAGCATTTCGATGAGTGAGTGAAAGTCGCTGAGTGCAACGAATTCACAGTCGATGATTGCGGGACGCTTGCCAGCAGCGACGCCATCGATGTCTTTCATGTTGTGGTAGTTGCCCAGTGGCAGGCAGAGGCAGGTCGACTCGAATCCATATGCGGCAAATGCCGTCGCTTCGCACGCTCCGCCCGCCATGAGTTTGCGCTGCCACTTGAACGCGGGCGTTGCCTTCGCATGCGCTGTGAAAAGTTTGGAGAGTTCGTTCGTGAGCGTCGGACTGAAGACGCTGAGGCGATCACCGACACGCAGGATCGCGCCATCCCCGATGGGCGAGTCGAACGGAAAGCTGCGAGAATTCTCGAGACAGAGAAGCCGCGAATTCTTGGGGATGAACTTCGCGCGCGCCGCATGAATTGCTCCGATGAATCCGACCTCTTCGGCGACCGTGAAGAGCAGTCCGACATTTGCGGCGGCCTTGTTCTTGAGCAAACGATCGAACGCCGCGCATGCTGCTGCGACGGCGGCGAGGTCGTCGCACGCGTGCGTTTCGATGACGCGCGCAGAGCGTGCGGGAGATTCTGGCGTGCGCGCTGCGAGTTCGCGCGTCGCGATGCGCGGCGCAGGCAAGAGCCAACGACCGATGTCGCCGAGTGCGACAGTGCTCGGCGCAGGGGCAACATCGAATCGAACGGTGACACGCTTGAAGGGTTTCGTCGCTGCGTCGAGTGCCGTGATCGTCGCAGGGTGGCGCGATCCTGAATAATCGATGACCTCGATGCGCGACTTGACGAAGTATGGGTCGTTGACTCCTCCGCGAAACTCGAGTTGCGCAGTGCGGCGTGCCGCTTTGGTGCCGCGGAGAGGTGGAAGCGCAGTGACGACGAATGCGGGGTGATCAAGATGGGCTGTGATGATGATCGGGCGAGCGGTGCGCGAGCGATCCTTGCGTTGAATGAGAAAGTTGCCTGCATCATCGCGGCGAACATCGAGGCGTGCGCGGCGGGATGCGATCCATTGGTCGATCCAAACCATCACCCGTTCTTCATGCCCTGCGGCAGTTGGAGTGCTTGTGAGTTCAAGCAGCCAGAGTTCATCGCGGCGGGCAGTGCGGTCGGAGAGAGAAGGGCGTGGTGCGGGAGACATGACGGAAGGATAAAGTGAACCCTCCCATGATGAACTTCTCGCCGATCCCTGAGATTCTTGACGAGCTCCGCGCTGGTCGCACGATTGTGCTTGTTGATGATGAGCAGCGTGAGAACGAGGGCGATCTGGTGTGCTGCGCAGAGTCAGTGACCCCAGAGACCGTGAATTTTCTCACGCGCGTCGCAGCGGGGTACTTGTGCGTTGCACTCGATGGTGAGACATGCGACCGACTTGCGCTTGCGCCGCAGGCTGGCGCGAACTCGAGTCTGCGCGGCACTGCGTTCACCGTCTCGGTCGACGGGCATCCCCGGCACGGAGTCGGAACCGGAATCAGCGCGCGTGATCGCGCGACGACGATTCGGATGCTCGCCGATGGCGCGACGCGTCCTGATGATCTGGTGCGGCCGGGGCACATCAATCCACTGCGTGCGCGCGAGGGTGGTGTGCTTGTGCGCACTGGTCAGACAGAAGGATCGGTTGATCTTTGTCGACTCGCGGGAATGAAGCCCGCTGCGTGCATCATCGAAGTCGTGCGCGAAGATGGAGAAATGGCACGCATGGACGACTTGACGGTGCTCTGCGCGAAGCACGCGCTCAAGATGTGCTCGGTGGAGCAGATCATCGAGTATCGCCTGCGACAAGAGACGCTCGTGACGCGCATTGCGCCGATGTGTGGAGTGCCGATCGAAACTCCAGAAGGCACGTTCACGCTGTTTGCGTGGCATAGTTCGCTTGATCCGCAGCCGCATTTGGCCCTGTGTTTGGGCGGAATCGGAGCGCTGCATTCGAACGGCACGCCCATCGAGCAGAACGATGCGGTGCTCGTGCGAATGCACCGGCGCGACATCTTGGGCGACATCTTTGCCACCACGCGCGCTGCGGGTGAGCGGAGTGGGCAAGAGACTGTGCGCGCATCGTTGCGCGCGATTCGCAAAGCGGGCCGCGGTGCGCTGGTGTATCTGCGCAGCGAGCCCGAGGGCGAAGAGCTCACCGACATGATTCATCAAGTGCGCCGCGCGGGGGGCGATGATGTGAACGCGCCTGACCTCACACGACCTGGAGGGATTGGCGCGCGCGCGCAGCCGATGGACCAGCGCGAGTTTGGAATTGGCGGACAGATTTTGCGTGACCTTGGGCTGAAGAGACTGATTGTGTTGACCGATCGTCCCAAGGCGATGCCAGGGCTGCACGGATTTGGACTGGAAATTGTCGATCAAGTTCCGATTGAATGAACAGCGCGCGAGCCCCCGCATGAACACACTGCTTTTGTTGTTGGTGATTGGATGCCAAAGCGCGCAGCCCGTTGCGCCGCCCGTTGCGCCGCCTGCTGCGACGCCCGTTGCGACGCCTGCTGCGACGCCGAGCGCGCCGCCTACACGAGAGGTCGATGTTGAACGGGTGCTCGATCAACTCGAAGCACAAGGACAGACACTGAAAGATTTCACAGCAGCTGCCACGATGGAAAAGTTCGAAGCGCTCACCGATGAACGCGAGATTCGGCGGGGACGCGTGGTCGTGGTTGGTCCAGCGGGGGCAACGCGCGAGATCGCGATCATCTTTGACGAGACGATCGACAGCACCGGTCGAGGGTCAACTGATTCGCGGAGATTCATTTTTTCTGCAGGATGGCTGAGCGAATTCGATGTCGAGCGCAAGCAGGTGATTCGCCGCCAACTCGCGCGCACGGGGGAGGCATTCGATCCACTGCGCGTTGGTGAAGGAGCGTTTCCGGTGCCGCTCGGTCAACCAAAGGCAGATGTGCTGCGCGAGTTCACAGTGACGAGTGCGGCGCTGCCGACTGCGCCGTTCTTCAAGTCGTTGCAGTCAAGTGATCTCATTGCGCTGCGACTTGTGCCTCGCGCTGGAACGGCGATGGCCCGAGACCACGCAGCGATTGTCATGGTGTTCGAGCCAGCAACCCTCGCCCCCAAGGCGGTTGAAGTCGAAGCGCTCAACGGAGATCGCACGCGCGTGCTCTTGCGCGAGGGCAAACTCAACGCTGGTCTTGACGCGATTGCGCGCGCGTTGCTCGCGGCGCCATCCACAGATGGATGGAAGATCGACGTGCGACCGCTGCAATGAGAGTCGTGCCGCGGGGCGGAGGGCGGTGGGGCGGTGGGGCGGCGGATTACTTGAGCGCGGGAAGCAGCGCGCGAATCGTCGCGGGAATGGGGATGCCCCGCATCGCGCCATCAGCAAGTGTGCAGCAGGCGATTGTCATCGATCCACGCGCGATCACTTCACCACGCACCGTGAAAGTCACTTCATGCGTGAGCGAACTTTCGCCGATGCGTTGCAAAGTGAGTGCGCAGATGACCTCGTCCTCGAATCGCGCGGGGCGCATGAAGTCGCATGTCGCATTGACGCGCGGCCATGCAATGCTTGACCCATCATGGGTCATTGAGACGCTCAGTCCGAGCGTTCGCAAGTAGGCGTGCTCAGCCTCTTCCATCCACAGAAAAAAGTTTGAGAAGTGCGCGACACCCGCCATGTCGGTCTCGCTGAACTGCACGCGGTGTGTCATTGAGAATGTGGTGAGTCGGTTGATCACTTCAAGATAGCGCCAGAGGGGTGAGAGTTCGCGTTGCGTGCGCGATGGCAATCCAACAATCAAGCGTGAGCGCGGCGGAAACCTTCACTCGGCGCTCAAACAGCCCTCGCCGAGCTGCGCAGACTTGCTCGACTCGGGAACTCGCGCGAGCGAAGTTTCCGCCGCGGATACGCAAGCGATGAATGCAGCAGTGGTTCGCACCAACTCTCGTTCTTTGGAAGGAATGACCCTCTCAATGATGCGTTCTTTCCAAAGAACGGTTGCGGTCGCGAGGGCCACCCAGCGCGGACGCAAGTGAACATCGCCCGCTGCGATCAGGGAAGTCGCGACCAGAACCGACAACCCGCCTGTGAGCGCGCACTGTTTCAGCGGGCGCTGGCTGAGTAATCTGTCGACGATGAACAGAGCCTTCTGGGTTGTTCGAGTGCGGCGGGTCGCGCACGTACTCGCGATCACGGTGTCTTCGCTCTGGGTTTCGCTCTGGGTTGCTCCGGCGTTTGGCCGCCTTGGCGATGAAATCGTCGCACGGCCGATCGCCCTGGCACGCTTGCGTGAAACTCTCTACTCCTCGCTCGAGGGCAATCCAACGGCGAGCGATTGGCCGATCATCGTGCAATTGCACCTCGACATGCGCAGCGCATACGACGCCTTGTATGAGGACATCGATGATCGCGCGTGGAAGCGCACGCACGAGTTGTACGACGCACTTCGGTTTCTCAAGAGCGACCCCAACGCGCGGCACATTCGCGAGTTGTTCGCGCTGCACCAGCGGATGGCTGATGCGACCAGTGCGATTGACGCTGCGATGTTTGAGTCCATTGGTGCGGTGATCGAAGCGGGGGCGCCCGACGATCGCTCGCGGCAGAGTGGTCGTGTTGCCCTTGAACGCGCTCGGCTCGCGCGTGCGATCGACCGAGTGTTGCAGTCGATGCCGATGAGTGAACCGACTGGCGTCCGCGGAGCGCTGCGCACCATGGTCGCGCATGTCGAGGTGCCCCCAGACGCGCGCGCGCAGGTTGAGGCGATTCTCGATGAACGAGACCGTGCCCTCGCTCTGGCATTGCCGCAACTCTGGAAGGACTACAAAGAGTTCGCCGTCGCCGCCGCGCACGCGTTCGAGCAAGTCTTTGGTGGAATCATTCCACCTCTTGGAGCGTTCTTCTCGGACGAAGAAATGCAGCGATTGCGCGCAGAGATGAAACGTCTCTCGCTCACAGCAGGCAATCGATTTCTCGCGGCGCGGGCGCGCATTCGGCAGATTGAGGATGGCGCGCGCGACAACATCTGTGCGCTGTTGTCGCAACTTGAAGCGGTCGAGCTGCGCCTGCGCTTGATGGATGCGGTCCTGGATGACAACCTCACGTCGACGCTGATCCTGCTGGCCGAAGAGAATTGCCGCGCCGCGGTTCAAGCGTTCGGCGCTGGCGATCCAGATCATGAGCAGGTCAGAGCGGTCGTCGACGAGTGGTGGACATCACTCGCTGCGAATGTTGATCAACTGAATCGCGCACACGATGCCAAAGATGACGCGCGACTCTGGACCCAAGACATCTTCTCGCTTCTCGAGGGTCCTCTCGGTGAGTCGGCGTTGCTCAATGAAGCGCAAGAAACAGAGGGCAAGCTGACCGCACTCATCGCATCACGCGTCGCTGCCGCAGGTGGAAGTCTCGGAGGGCTTCGCACGAGCCCCGAAGACTCGAAGCCTCGTCTCATCGGTGGTGGGTGTTTTCAGAATCTCCACAAGCAGAACGCTGCAGGATGGCAGGCCCGCCGCGCGAGTGGTGCAAGTCTTGCGTCGTTCACATCGCGCACCAGGTTGAATCGAACTGGCGCACCGATCAAACGCTGTGGCGTTGCTGCAAAGATGTCGCGGGCCGCGTTTGATGGCGCATTTGAGGCGATCTGCAGTGATTCAGTGCGCGAGGCGCTCTCAACCGCTTGTAACGCTGCGTGGGCCGCACACGAACGCGCGTGGGAAGCCGAGGTCGAGGATCGGCTTCGAGCAGTTGCGGCGCTTGAGCTTGAGCGATCGATTTGGCGCTCGGCGCTCTCAAAGGATCCGGATGCGCCGAGCACGATGAATGAATCACTTCGATTGCGTGATTTCGCGTTTCTCGCTGGTGAGCGTGCGGATGAGCAGGCGTTCGAGAGCGCACTCGCGTGCGCGAAGGATGACTCACCGCTGCGCGAGGCAATCACGATCGCGCGGTTCGAGCGGTTCATCATGCGCGAACGCGAGTCGCAGTTTGTCGATGCTCTCGATGGAACGATGTACGAACCGCTGCCCAACTGGTGCGAGGTCGTCAGGGTCGCGCCCCTCTCAGCGGGTGCGCGAGTGCGCGTGCGTGAGGCGATGTGCAGCGGCATCGCGCCCTACGCTCGCGCCTGCATCGGTCGGCGCACTTCAGAGTTCGCATTTCAGGCACTTCGCAATGATTTCAGATTGGACACTTCAAGATTCCCTGGCTTCCGCGCGACACATGAGTCACGGAAAGAAGCAGAGCGGCGGGTCGATCTCGCGACCGCAGGGCTCGCCCAATCGATGCTTGACGCGGCAGGTGATGAGAGGGCCGCGCTTGAGGATTCGATGCTGCGCGCGATTGAACCCGCAGCGTTCGCCCCAGATCACACCGCGACATGCATGATCGAGCGAGCTCGCGCCGAATGTGCAACAGACGAAGAGCGGGGCGCAGTAGAGGGCGCATGGCAGCGATACGATTTGGCGCGATTGGTGCTGTGGGGTGAACTCGCGCGAATCAATCTCGCGCACTCCCAACTCGTCCTCCGCAAGGTCATCGAGCCAGCGAAGTGTGGTGAAATCCCCAGCGAAGGCCACAGGGAGAACGCGCACGACCACCGGCTCGCTGCGCGCATCCTGCGTGTGCTTTACGACATTCGGGTGATGCTCGAACTCGAACTTGAGTCGCTGCTTCATGGTGCGCGATTCGAGCGCATCGCGCCGCGTGATCGCATCGATCAGATGCTCTCGTGCAATGAGTGAATTCGTGATTTGGACCGTGCCGTGCTCGCAGTCGAACCCAACCGCCACTGCGCTAGCCTCACGCCATCCATGAGTGAGCCGCTGCGCATCCGCCTCTTCCCCCCGACGACTCTTGCTGCGCTCTGTGCGTTCGCCTTGCACTGCGCGGCAGCAGCGCGAGATCCGCAAGGTTCGGCCGTTCCAAAGTCAGTCGAGCCATCCCCCGCGGCGCAAGCATCGGTCACGGCAGAGTGGCGAAGCGAAGATGAGCGCGCCAACGCGCGCGTGCAACACGGTGTCTGGACTGAAGCCGATCTCGCAGATCCGGCGCGTCGTGCGCGCGCAGCGATCGACAGCGGCATTCCAAATGCGGTGATGACGACGGCGACTGTGCCCGCTGGGGTTTCAGCCGTGCTCGGTGCAGAGGCGCTCCTGAAACAAGGTGCATGCGCCGATGCGCTCAAGGTGCTCACCGATTTGCCAGGTGCCGCAGCGGCATCCCTTCGAGCAGCGGCATTCGAGGGACTTGGACAACACGACGAAGCTGCGATGGCTGCGGCTGAAGCTGTGCGCGACCTCGCCGACGGCAAGGCGATCTCGGTCAGCGATCTCGTGATGGTCGCCGAGGCGATGCAGGTGCTCGCTCGGGTGCGCGCGGCCGATGCCGCATCGTGTGATGCGATCATGAAGACGCTCGCTGACGCGCGCGCGATCGACCGGCTCGACTGGCGCGGACGAGTCGCTGAGGCACGCTTCTTGATCGAGAAGCACAACGCCGAAGAAGCGGTTGCGGCACTGCGTGAAGCACTCGCGTTGAATCCGCGTGCGGCAGAGGCATGGCAGTTGCTCGGCGAGGTCGCGTTGATGGGGTTTGATTTCGACGGGGCCGAGCGCGCGGCAGAGCAGATTCAAAGCGCGGCCGACACGGTGGATGGCACACTGCTCTGTGCGCCAGCGGCGCTTCTGCGCGCCGAATCTGCATGCTGTCGGTTCGACGCAGACGAGGCGCTCGCAACTCTCAAGCCGATTCGCACAGCTTTTCCGCTGCTGAACGAAGCAATCGCGCTTGAGGCATCGGCGTATGGATTGAAGTACGACTTTGATGCGATGCGCGCGGCGCTCGCTGTGGCGGACGCGCGTGCTGCCACGAGTGGTCGCGCACACTGGCAGGTTGGTCGGTTTCTTGCCCTTGCGCGGCAGTATGCAGACGCCGCCGACTTGTTGCAGGAGGCGGCGAAGCGCGAGCCCAACTGGAGCGTTCCGCGCAACGAACTTGGTCTCTTGCAAATGCAGGCGGGCAACGATGCCGCTGCGCTCGCGGCACTCACTGAAGCGGCGCGGCTCGATCCATATGACAAGCGTGTCGCGTTCAGCAAGTATCTGCTCGAAGAGATGTCAGGATGGAAGGTCTTCACGAGCGAGCACTTTCGTGTGCGCTGTCGCGCCGGAGTCGACGAGATTCTCGCCGCAAGCATGCCCGCGCAACTCGAGGTGATGTACCGCGAGGTCTGCGATCACTATGGACACGAGCCCAAGGCGATCACGACGATCGAACTCATGCCCGACCACAAGCACTTCGCGGTTCGAATCACTGGAATGCCGCAGATTCACACGGTTGCAGCGAGCACGGGTCCTGTGATCGCACTCGAGCCTCCCCGCGACGGCGCAGCGAGCAAGTCGCTTGGGCGATTCGATTGGCTCGACACCGTTCGCCATGAGTTTGTGCACACGGTGACGCTTGATCGCACAAGCAATCGCATTCCACACTGGTTTACCGAAGCCGCAGCGGTGGACATGGAGCACCGCGCGCGCGACTGGGAGACCTATCGACTGCTCGCGCACACGCTGCAACGCGACGAACTCTTTGATCTCGACGGGATCAAGTGGGCGTTTGTGCGTCCCAAGAAAAAACAGGACCGCGCCCTCGCCTATGCGCAAGGCCACTGGATGGTGCAGTTCATGCGAGAGTCGTATGGAAAGAGCGCGGTTGTGAACTTGCTTGATCACTACGCGCGCGGCGAAACAGAGGCAAAGGCGTTTTCTGCGGTGCTCGGCATGACACGCGAGCAATTCATGACTGACTTCAAAGCGTGGGCAACGGTGCAGGTGGCGCAGTGGGGACTCGCTGCAGAACCTGCGATCGAGTCGCTGCTCGAAGCGGCGCGGTCGAAAGATGATCCAGATGCGCCCCTCACGGATACGGCGGTTGCAACTCTGCTTGCAGCGAACCCATCGCATCCTGACCTGCTTGAGATCGCTGCACGGCGCAGCGTTGCGCGCAGTGTTGCACTTGATGCGAGCGTTGCTCCGGGTGGGATCGACGACGCCGCAGCGGCGTTGCTCACGCGATACTCGCAGAGTCGTCCACTCGATCCTTGGCCGCATCAGCGGATGGCCGCCCGCGCGCTCGCGATGGGTGATGCGGCCGGCGCTGTCGAACACTTAAAGTTTCTCGATGCACGCGCCGACAACGATCCGACCTTTGCACTCGGAGTTGCGCGCGGCGCGCGTGCTCTCAAGGATGCCGCAACTGCAAGCGCGGCGGCAGAGCGCGCTGCACGAATCGACCCGTATGACGCTGCCACCCGTGAACTCGCAGCCGCGTGCGCAGTTGAAGCGGGCGATCTCATCGCAGCACGCGCGCACATCTTTGCGTTGACGCACATCGAACCAACGCGCGAGCAACACAAGCGCCGACTCGTGCGCATTGACGCGCTCATCGCCGAGCAAGGGGGGTGAACCTGCGCTTACGAGCGCCGCCGTTTTCGTCTCGTTCCCGCACCCGCAAGGGCGAGCACGCTCAGCGCTCCAGGCGTCGGAACGGTCGAAAATGAGACGTCATCGATGGCGAATAGAGTCGGCTCGCCAGGCAAAATCTGCGTGTACCAAATTCTCGCCCCATAAAACGACTCGTTCGAGATGAGACCGACAAACGTATTCCACAGTGGATCCTGAAGTGTGGGCCAGTCGCTGTGCCACTCGCCGATCAGTGGACCCATGCCTCCCGCTGCGTTGTAGCCATGCAAGGTCACATGGATCGTGGCGATGTTCAACGCCATCCCCCTCCAACCAATGCGGTTGTATGACACAGCCCGCTGCGGCTGGGTGAATCTCATAAAGACTCCCTCCCACGGCTGCCCGCTTGAAGTGGTGCCGGACGTCAAAATGGTGCGATCGGGATAGGAGTCCTCATAACTCGGGCCGCGGTGGGCTGGCTCGTTGTTTGTAAATCCGTTTGCGAAGTTGACTCCCCAGCCCGGGACATACTGCGTCGTTATGTAACTCGCGTACTGCAACACCGACTCGTTGAAAGTGATCGTCTGTTGCGAAGCGCCAAACGCGTTCGCCCATTGCCCGCGCCCCTCTGGTCCCTCGAAGGTCGTCACCCCCGCATGACACATTGCGGCTGCAAACAACGACGCGATGACGCCGATAGATCTCGTGGGGTGCGTGCCGACCGATGGACTTGGAACGTGCTGCAACATTGGCCTCCTCTCTCGCCTTGTCTGGCGCAACCTTCCTACACCGAACAACCTACATCGGAAGGAACCTATGTCAACTTCTCAGCCCACGAATTGCGTTCTGACCCCAGCGCTTTGCCCCAACGAAGATGCGAAAATTCGTAGCGCCGCGCGCAATCAACGCGCTCGTGGTGAGATTGTGCCTCATAAGGGCACGTTTTCCCCGTCAGTGGCAAGTGTTGCGCGCGAGTCACACATTCACCGCTCTGTGTAGTCGAGGTCTCGTCCGAAGGTTTCGGGAAGGGTCACGAGTGCGACGGCGGCAAGCGCGAAGCAAATCGCGCCCGTCATCGCGGCAGCCCACACATCGCCGGTGAATCCCGTGACCGCCGTGAAAAACATCGTCACTGGAACTGCACTCACGCGAATCAGGTTTGGAGTCATCGTTGTCACGGTCGCGCGAACATTGGTGCCAAACAGTTCGCTCGCAGTGGTGATGACAACGATCCAGTAGCCGCTGAAGAATCCCATGACGACGGTGGCCGTTCCATACCACACTGCTCCGTGTGCGCCGAGCGTCAGTACGAGGGCGCATCCGAGTGCTGTACCCGCCATGAACACTGCCATCGCGCGCTTGCGCGACTTGAACCACTGCGAGAGAAGTCCGCTCGAGAGGTCGCCAAAAATCGCGCCCGCGTAGTAGAGCGCGACGAGTGTGCCAGGCTTTGGGGCGGGTGAAACTCCCATCGTTTCAGCGATCTTGGGAGCGAGACCGACCAACACCGCGAGTGTGAACCAGATCGGCATGCCAACCACAACAATCTTGATCAAGCGTGTGGCGAGCGCAGGGGATCGCACAATTGGTAAGAGCCCGCGCGCGACGCCCGCACTCTCACGTTTGAGCGCATCGAACATTCCGCTCTCAACGACACCGACGCGCAGCGCGAGCAGCGCCAAGCCCATCACTCCGCCGATGGCATATGCCATGCGCCATCCTGCGAGTTCGCCGACGAATCCAGCAACAACTGCCCCGACGACTCCGACCGCGCCGATGAGAGTGACCGCAATGCCCCGACCTTGACGCGATGTGAGCTCTGCAACGAGCGTGACGCCCGCGCCGAGTTCGCCAGCGAGCCCGACGCCAGCGACAAAGCGCAGCACGCCGTAACTCGTGATCGCGTCGAACGATCCCATGAATGCAAGTGGACCACTCGTCGCTCCGACACCTGCGTTCAAGAGATTTGCGAGTGAGTAGAGAATGATCGATCCAAAGAGAACAGAGAGCCTGCCGCGCAGATCGCCCAGCACCCCCCAGACGATGCCGCCGACGAGCATTCCGATGAGCTGCAGATTCAGAAGCCAGACCCCAGTCGTCGCTGCTGCTGCCTTGTCGAGGCCGAGATCTGCGAGGCTCTCCCAGCGCACGACGTTGAAGAGAATCAAGTCGTAGACATCGACGAAGTAGCCGAGTGCGGCGACGGCGATTGCAAGGCGAGTTGCTGTGGTGAGTGATTTCATGGGTGGGATTGTGTGAATGCGTGCTCGGGGGGACTCACTCAGCGCCTGCGAGAAGTTGGCTCAGCGTGTGTGGATCGATGTTGCCGCCACAGAGCACAATGCCCGCGGTGCGAAAATCGTTTCTCTCGCGCAGTGCACCGAGCGCCGCAGCGACGCCCACCGCGGCGCTGGGTTCGATGACAATTTTCATGCGCTCAACGACGAGCCGAAGGGCGCGCGTGATCTCATCTTCTGAGACCGTGACGACCGAGTCGACGAGATCACGAACGACTGGCCATGTGAGATCGCCGAGAGAAGTGCGAAGGCCATCGGCGATCGTGACAGCACCCGTTGCAGGTTGGCGGGATCCAATGCGCTTCGATTCTGCCGCATCTCCAACGGCACTTGGTTCAACGCCGATGATGCGAATGTCAGGGCGCAGTGCGCGCGCGGCGATCGTGATGCCAGAGATCATTCCACCGCCGCCCACTGGAACAATGATCGCATCAAGGTCAGCGACTTGCGCGAGCAGTTCGAGCGCGATCGTTCCTTGCCCGGCAATGACATCTGGATGGTCGTACGGAGCGATGAACGTCGCGCCAGTTTCTGCGCACACACGCGCCGCAGTCGTTGCACGTGAGGCGAGGTTCGGTTCGCAGTCGATAACCCGTCCGCCGTAACTCTCAACTGCGCTTCTCTTCGATTGTGCAGAGTCTGTGGGCATCACGACGTGCGCCTGAATTCCACGCGCGCGCGCAGCACACGCGAGTGCTTGCGCGTGGTTGCCCGACGAGTGCGTTGCAACACCCCGCGCCGCCTGCGCATCAGTGAGCGACCAGACTGCATTGGACGCTCCGCGAAACTTGAACGATCCAGTGCGCTGAAAAATCTCGCATTTGAAATGCAGCGGACGCCCCGCCAATAGATCGAGGTGGCTCGAGCGCAGCACGGGGGTCGTGTGAATGAATGGGGCTATTCGACGCGCCGCCGCCTGAATATCATCGAGTGTCGCTGCGAACTGCGCCATACGCCGAGAATAGACAGTGCAACGCCGCCTGAGCGACGCTGTCAGGACCGTTGCTTCATTCGCCCGCGTCGCTCGACCAATCGAATGTCTGCTTGTACACGGCTGAGAATGGGCTCGATGAAACCGAGAGCACATCCGCAATCTTGTTCATCTCGCGCTGCCAGCGAAAGAGTTCATCTTCGCCGGCGAGTGCGACTTCGACGAGAATCTGATCGCCCTGCAGGCAGAGGAAGATCCAATCGGGATTGAGAGTCTGCGCAATTGCCTGCCCAACCTTCTCGATGCCCTTGCGAACTTGAATGCTGAATTGCACGCTGAGTGGGAGGGCGAGAAACCGCGGGTCGGTCACGACCGCGTGATGAATGACTCCCTCAGAAATCATCTCTTGTAGGTTCGCAGATGCAGCTGGAGCAGAGAGCCCTGCAGCCTCGCTCAGCGCCGAGCACGTCGCTCGGTAATCACGCTGCAAGGCGCGTATGAGTTTCTGCTCGATCTGCTGTTGACGGGGGGTGAGCACGCTCGCTGGTGTCACGCCGACTTGCGCGCGCGCGCCTCGTGCTTCGCGCGGCGGAATAATCGACAAGACTGCGCTCGCGCTCTCGAGGTGCACTGGGCCAGATGTGCTGAGAACAGCATCGATTTCTGTGAGAAGTTGCGCGTTGTCTCGCGCGACCACGAGCGCGACGACCTCACTTCGACCAGCAACCGTTGAGACGCGGTGAAAGAGCGGGCGCTTCGCCAATGCCTGCGCGAACGAAGCGGGGGCATCCTCTGTCGAGAAACGAATCATCGAAATGGCATGACACCCACAAGCGATTGGATCGCGGTATCCGCAGACGCGCACGAGAGCCGCTGCTTCGAGCGCGCAGAGTCGTCGGCTCACAGTCGCCTCAGAGAGCCCCGTGCCTGCGGCGAAGACGCGGCCAATCGCGCGTCCGTTGTCTCTGAGAATCTCGATGATTTTGCGATCGGAATCGTTTGCGGTTCGCTCGACTGGAGCGCGGTCAGCAATAATTGTCTTGATCAAGTTGGGTCCTCGTGCAATCTCAAACAGAATTGCCTACGAGGGTGGAAAGAGCGGGACCCCCGGCTCCTGCTGAGTTTCAATCACTCGCAAGCAGCCGAACAAACGCAGCCCCAGACATCAATCAGTGGGTAATCGTAGCAGGATCACTGACCCCGCGGGTCTATACTTTCGCCCCCGTCGCACTCTGCTCGATAGAGTCTCTCGTGCGACCTCGTCCTCGATCTTGACCTCATCTTCGTCCAAGAGAGCCAACCATGCTTCACTTCATTCCACCAGTTCCATCTTCGAATTGCACGAATCCGGGCAGTTTCGCCAATGCTCCGCAAGTCGGGGGTCCGCTTGCATTTAGTTCTCCAGATACGCCGGGGATGCCCCAGCCAAGCTCGAAGACTGCATGGGACTTTCTTCCCGAAGGATGGTCGATCGTGCGCGCTGAGACGCACGCTGCGGGCTGTGCAGGTCATGGCGTCGTCGAGCGCGGCGAGTTTGTTCGAGCGGTCGCGCCAAAGGGATTTGAGGCGGTCACGCAACTCGAATACGCCCGCCTCGGCGCAGTGACGCCAGAGATGGTGCGCGTCGCCAACCGTGAAGGTCACCTCACTGCGCTGCAAGTTCGTGACGAGGTCGCAGCAGGGCGGATGGTGATTCCGGCGAATCGTGTGCACTTGAAGTATCGGCTCGATCCAATGGCGATCGGGCGCGCATCGAAAACCAAAATCAACGCAAACATGGGGGCGAGCCCCATCAGTTCGGGCACCGCCGAAGAAGTTGAAAAGCTGCAGTGGGCAGAGCGCTGGGGAGCAGACACGGTGATGGATCTCTCCACTGGCGGCGATCTCGACGCGTGTCGCGAAGCGATCGTGCGCAACAGCACCGTTCCGATCGGAACCGTGCCGATCTACTCAATGATCATCGGACGCAAGCTCGAAGAGCTCTCTGAAGAAATCGTGCTTGAAACGCTTGAGCACCAAGCCAAGCAGGGGGTCGACTATTTCACGATTCACGCTGGAGTACTGAAGGAACATCTGCCGCTCATTCGCAAGCGCCTCATCGGCATCGTGAGCCGCGGCGGAAGCCTTCTTGCAAAGTGGATGCTCGTGAACAATCAGCAAAACCTGATGTACACAGGGTGGGAGCGCATCTGCGACGTAATGCGCAGATACGACGTGACATTTTCAATCGGCGATGGACTGCGCCCCGGTGGCCTCGCCGATGCGACCGATGCCGCGCAACTCGCTGAGCTGACCACCTTGGGCGAGCTCACCGAACGCGCATGGCGCAAGGGAGTTCAAGTGATGGTCGAGGGTCCAGGCCATGTGCCTTTCGATCAGATTGAGTACAACATGAAACTGCAGCGCACGCTCTGCCACGGCGCTCCGTTTTATGTTCTTGGGCCGCTCGTCACGGACATGTTTCCGGGCTACGACCACATCACGAGTTGCATCGGCGCGACTGCCGCCGGATATCACGGCGCAAGCATGCTCTGTTACGTCACCCCCAAAGAGCACTTGGGGCTCCCGAAGAAAGACGACGTCAAGCAGGGATGCATCGCATACAAGATCGCTGCGCACGCAGCGGATATTGCGCTGGGTATTCCTGGAGCGCGCGACCGAGATGACGAACTCACCAAGGCGCGCGCCGCGCTCAATTGGGAGAAGCACTTCGAATTGTCATTCGATCCAGATACTGCGCGGGCCTATCACGATGAAGATCTCGACGTTGACACAGACTTCTGCGCGATGTGCGGTCATGACTGGTGCAGCGTGCGCATCAGTAAAGAGATTCAAGAGTTCGCCAGCGGAAAGGAAGAGGAGTATCAGCGGGCGCGCCCAGCCCGCAGCGCTGCGCTGACTGCTGAGCAACAAGAGATTCTCGCAAAGCGCGGCGTGCTCTCACCAGAAGAGATTCACCGCTTGGCGTCGAAGACCAAAGCCACTGTCGAAGCAAAGGATGGCAAGGCGACCTGTCACAGTGACTATGTTGAGCCAAGTGCCGCGCGTGCGATCCAAGGTGAGCGCCTTGTGCAACTCAACACGGCGCCTGCGCACAACGTGCCATCCCATGACTCGGTGATTTGAGATTCGTATCATCGTTCACAGTGATGGGTGAAACTGACCACCAACCGCGCGACGCGTCGACAAACTCGGGTGCGCCTGCAGTGCGTCCGCATCTTGTGCCGACTCCGAGGCCGCAATTCTTAGGTGTTCCAGCGCTGCGATATCAGAACGAGTATGTCTGGTTCATCTTCTTCGCTGCGATGGACATCATGTTGACGTGGTACATCTTGGAGCGGCGTGGTGGAGAAGAGGTGAATCCCATCGCCGATGCCGTCATTGCCGCGTGGGGATTGTGGGGAGCGATCGGTTTCAAATTCAGTCTCGTGCTCTTCGTGGTCATCGCCTGCGAGTGGATTTCGCGCGATCGACCCGTTGTTGCGCGGCGCCTTGTCTGGACAGGGATCGCGATTTCAGCAGTGCCAGTCGTCTACTCGACTGCGCTGCTGGTCTATCACTGGAAGTATCCGATCAATTCGTAGCGTGCGCGGCGGCATGTCACCAAGGCAGTGAAGGCGCGGCGGAATGTTTCACTCGGCGCTCAAACAGCCGAATGGCAGGCAAGTGTGATCGCATTGCCGTTGGATTCAACCCGCGTGAAATGGTGGGATTTCAGGGATTTCCCCGGATATCCCACCATTCCAACGGGGGATCGTGGATTCCGTGCGGTTACTTCGGGATCGCCGCGGTGAGCACTTTTGGGGCGCCGCGTGTCACAAGCACGTCATCTTCGATGCGCACTCCGAGAGACTCTTCTGGAATGTAAATGCCTGGCTCGACCGTGATCACCATGCCTGCCTGCAGAGGCGAGGCGGGATCTGCATCGTGCACTTCAAGTCCGAGGTGGTGTCCGATGCCATGAATGAAGTAGTCGCCGAATCCAGCGGCGGCGATCACTTTTCGCGCAGCTGCGTCGACATCGTTCATCGTTGCCCCCACGCGACACGCTTTGATTGCTGCCAGTTGCGCCTTGAGCACGGTGTCGTAGACCAGTTGCTGCCGCGCAGTGAATCGGCCTGAAACGGCAAATGTGCGCGTGACATCCGCTGCGTATCCGCCGAAACTCGCGCCCGAGTCGAGCACGAGCAACTCTCCTTGCGCGATCGGATTCTTGTTCGCGTGATAGTGCAGCACAGTTGCGTTGAAGCCGCTGCCAGCGATCGTTCGATATGCAGTTTCACGCGCGCCCGCCGACTTGTACGCATGCTCGACGGCTTCTTGCACGTCGAACTCAGTCTGTCCAGGACGCGCCGCACGCTGCGCCGCCGCAAAGCCCACGGCGGTGATGTCGGCCGCGCGCTGCATCTGCGCGATCTCAGCGGGGCTCTTCACCGCGCGCATCGCAGGAAGAAGATGGGTCAGATCGCTGATCGTTGCGCCAGGAATGCGCGATGCACTCTCGCGAAAAATCGCAAGGTCAGGCGAGACGGGCGATGTGTGCGCAGCAAGTGGATGCAGACACGCGAGTCGTTTCGCACGCTTCGCGCTCTCGAGCAGCGCGCGCGCGAATGCGTTGGTGCGCAAGATGGTCGCGATGCCATACTGACTCTTGAGTGCGGCCGAAACCTGCGCGCGAAAGCCATCCCATTTTTCGAGTTCTGGGTTGAGAGGTCGCAAGAACAACTGCACACGCTTTGACTTCACTGGATGGGCTGGATCGAGCAGCAGAATCGCTCCTGCTTCATCGGTGACCCCTGTGAGGTACTCAAAGTTCGGGTTGGGACGCCATCCAAGCGAGAGCGAGGCATCTGCATCGCCGGCGAAGAGCAAGCCGATGGCATTGCCTTCTCGCTTGAGTTGAGCGAGCACGCGTTCGCGTCGGCTTGCGAATTCATTGTTCGAAATCGCAGGCGTTGTCATCGCGCGGCGCCTGCAGTGGCGTTCTCGTTGAGCAGTCGCAGCGCGTAGGTGTTCATTGCGTCGCGCAACTGGTCAAAGCTCTCGAGCACATAGAGAATTGGCTGATAGTGATCGATTTCGAACGATGTTGAGCAAACCGTTTCAAGATCGAATGGTCGCCGCTCGACATCTTTGCTTTCAAGCGAATGTCGGCTCTCGCCTGGGCTCGAGATGAGTCCCGATCCGTACAGCTTGACCTTTCCACCTTCGCGAATCAATCCAAACTCGACTGTGAACCAGAAGAGTCGCGCAAGGCGCTCGACGTGTGCATCGTCATTCGTCGTCGACGCAGCGCGTCCATACGTTTGCAAGAAGTCGGCAAATGTTGGATCGGCATGCAGTGGAACATGGCCAAAGACGTCGTGAAAGACGTCAGGCTCTGGCAAGTAGTCGAGCGACTCTTTGGGGCGAATGACAACAGTGGTTGGAAACTCGCGGCGCGCGAGGCAGGCGAAGAACGCCTTCGCTGGCAAGTATCCAGGAACTGCGCGGCTTTGCCATCCAGTGAGTTGCCGCAGATAGGTGTTGATCGACTTGGGGCCTTCGAGATACGGAATGTGGTCGCGAACAAGACGAATCGACCGCGCCCCCGAGAGGTACACATCAGATGCAGATGCTTCGAGATACTCCATCTGGCGGTCGTAGAGCGTCTGCCAGCACTCTTGGTTCTCGGCGGTGTACCCGTCGTAGTGCTGCGCAACATAAATGCGCGTGACATCGTCGTATCCAGGCTCGCCGAAGTGGTTGGCGTAGTGCTGTGCGGCGGTGCCTTCAGGGCCATCGATCATCGCGCTGTTCAAACTGCCCGCGAACTTTTGTTTGCCATCGTGTTGTGCCATAGTGTTGCCTTTGATGCTAGCTCTTCTGCGCGAGCGAATCGAGCGCTTTCAGCGCGGTTGCCTCATCCGAAATCACGCAATCCGACGGACAGGAAAGCCTCAGAACATCAAATTGTCTGCGCACGTCGAAGCCGCCTGCGTCGACACTGACGACCAGTGGATTCTCTGCATCAGCATGAAACTGTTCAAAGATCGCAGCGCGCACGGTGTCGCGCTTGGTGCGATTGATCATGCGGCAGATCGGTGACTCTTCGAGTCCAAGCGCGTTGGGTCGCACAAAAACTTCGCCGTCGATGAAGTAGCCGCGAAACTTGACTGCATCGATCGTGATGCGCGCCCAGTTCACATCAGGCGGATCACCGTGATAGGTGCGCCAACGATCGGCGCAACCATTGGTGTCGTCACGCTCGTCGAACTTTTCGAGAGAGACCATCAAGTGCAGATCGTTCTCGCCATCATCTGGCAGTTCAAGCACAATGTCGGCTGCCATAAGCATCGCAACCATCACGGGCGCAACGAATGTTCCGTCGGGCATCGGCGCAATCTTGAGCGCGATGCGTTCGCCGTCGAAACGCAGAAATCCAGCCAAATGTCCACGCAACCATTGATACGCATCCTGCTCGATCGCAACATCATTGTCCATTCCGCGATGCTATCGACGCGTTCACTGCGCGCTGACACGGTTACCGCCGATGCGTACTCTTGACCGCGTGACGTTCATCGCGATCGCAATTCCAGTCGCGCGTACCGATGCGGTCACGAGAGCACTCGAATGCGCGCAGCTCGCGAAGTCACAAGGTGCAGACCTTGTTGAGTGGCGTGTTGACGCGTTGGCTGAAGACATCGGCGGGCCGGCAGCCGTTGCGCGACTTGTGGCAGAGAGCCCGCTCGCATGCATCGTGACCGCGCGCGATGAGAACGAAGGTGGATCGTTCGCAGGCAGTGATGACGAGCGGATCGCAATGTGGCGGGCGGCGAGCGCAGCATCGCCACCCTGCGCGTACATCGATGTGGAATTGTCGACCTATCACACTCGTCAGACGATTCAAGATGCTGTGAAGGGTGTCGCGCATACCAGCGACCGGCATGTCGATGACCGTCCGCGCGTGATCCTCTCGTTTCATGACTTTCGTGGACGCCCCGCGGGCCTCTCGTCGCGCGTCGCCGAGATGTGGGCCGATCCTGGAAGTGCGATTGCGAAAGTCGTCTGGACGGCGCGCACGGTGCGCGACAATCTTGAAGCGTTCGAACTGCTCAAGATGCGTGCGAAGCCAACGATTGCGCTCTGCATGGGGGAGCATGGGCTGATGAGTCGCGTGCTCGCCCCAAAATTTGGTGGATTTCTTAGCTACGCGCGCGCCGATGAGCACGGCACGGCACCTGGGCAGCCAACGATTCACGAGCTCATAGAGGATTGGAATTTTCGCGCCATCAATTCGCGCACGAAGGTCTATGGCGTTGTGGGACACCCGATTTCGCATTCGCGCTCGCCCGCGGTGCACAACGCTTGGTTTCGTGCAGCAAGTGTCGATGCGCGCATGTTCGCACTCAGCGTTGCGCCGATGTGGGAGGCCTTCAAGGCGACACTCGCAGAATTCTTCGCATCTCCGCTGCTCGACTTCTACGGAGCAGCGGTGACTCTGCCGCACAAAGAACACGCGATCCGATTTGTCGAAGAGGGGGGTGGCAGCGTCTCTGCGCAGGCCAAGCGCATCGGCGCGGCAAACACGATCGGCCGCGCAGCGGATGGCACACTCTTCGCCGCCAACACCGATGCCGATGCGATTGTCGACGCGCTGCGCGCACACACGATCGTTGGCAAACGCATCCTCGTGCTTGGGGCAGGAGGCGCCGCGCGCGCGGCCGCGTGCGGTCTCGCAAGTGCTGGGGGATCAGTCGTGATCGCCAATCGAACAGCGGCGCGCGCGAAGCGAATCGCTGAGGAGTTCGCGAAGGCCGATGGACACTCGCCCGCGCTCGATGTGCACGCGATGGCGCTGTCGGCGCTCGCCAAGCAACACTTCGATGTGATCGTGAACTGCACGAGTGCTGGAATGCAGGGGGGAGAATCGCCTGAGGCCGATCCACTTCCAGACGCAGTCAAACTCGATGAGCAATCGGTCGTCTTCGACGCGGTCTACACCCCCGCGCAGACTCCGCTCTTGCGCCGCGCGGCGAAGAGTGGATCGCACTGCGTGAGCGGATCAGTGATGTTCGAGGCGCAGGCGCGTCGCCAGTTTGAACTCTGGACGGGCTCGCTGCCTGCGTGATCGCTCTAGCATCGCACACATGTCGCAACTGACTTATCGAACTGCTGGCGAGTCGCACGGCCCCGCGCTGATTGCGCTCATTGAAGGGATGCCCTCGGGCGTTGTGATCGATCGTGCATTCATCGACAGCGAACTGCACCGTCGTCAAGGTGGATATGGACGCGGCGCCCGCCAGCGCATTGAAAGTGACTGCGCAACCTTTCTCTCTGGCACTCGGCATGGCGAAACGATCGGATCACCCATCGCAGTGCAAATCACGAACGCCGATTCGCGCATGGACGATGATGTGAAGACGCCCGCAGTCTTTCGTCCGCGCCCGGGGCACGCCGATCTTGCGGGAAGCATCAAGTGGTTGACGACCGATTGCCGCGCAACGCTTGAACGAGCGAGCGCACGCGAAACTGCCGCGCGCACCGCGGCGGGGGGTATTGCGCAATGCCTGCTGCGCGCATTCGGAATCGAGTGCTTCGGATTCGTCCGCGGGGCGCTGACGACGACGAGTGCAGTCGAGCCAACCTACCCAGCGCTCGCGCAACTGCGTGCAGCGCGCGATGCGAGCGAGGTGTACTGCCCCGATGCGGCTGCATCTGAAGCGATTGTGCAGGCGATTCATCAAGCGAAGGTCGACAAAGACACCGTCGGAGGCATCTGTGAGGTGCATGTCTTTGGCGCGGTTGCCGGGCTCGGCTCATGCGCGAGTAGCGACCTTCGACTCGACGCGCGCATCGCAGGCGCGGTGATGGGAATTCAAGCGTTCAAATCGGTCGAGATCGGACTGGGCCACGAAGTCGCACGGCGTACAGGTAGCGAAGTGCACGATCCGATTCACTTCGACGCCGCGCGAGTTGGCGAATCACACTTTGGATTCGTGCGCCCCACAAACAACGCGGGTGGGCTCGAAGGCGGAATGACCAACGGCATGCCCATCGTCGTGCGCGGGTCGATGAAGCCAATCTCAACACTCTTGCGCGGGATGCCAAGCGTCGACTTGCGCACGCACGAGGCAGCGCAGAGTCAGTACGAACGATCAGACATCAGCGCCATCGCTGCCGCGAGTGTTGTCATGCAAAGTGTGGTTGCGTTCGAAATCGCCCGCGCGCTGTGCGAAAAATTCGGCGGTGACTCACTCGGTGAGATGCGCGCAAACTACGAGGCGTTTCTCAAAGCCGCGCGTGCCCTTGGCGGATCACAGTAAGCGTCAGGGAATCAACTTCTTCCACGCGGCGTCATCCAATGTCATGACGAGTTGAGCATCGGTCTGCACCATCGCGAGCGCCGCGGCCATGTTGGCGAATGTCTTTGGATCGACCTTCTTCTCGCCCTTGCCACCACCGGCCGCCATCATTCCGACCATTGAGAAGACGCTGCGTGTTGTGCTCGCCCACGCTTCGTTGAATGCGCCGGCAGACTCTTTGGTTGCGAAGTTCATCGCAGTGCGAACGGTCGGGTTGGTGCCGAAGCCAATCGACCCAGACACGGTGTTGAGCTGCGCGAGCGGTTCGATGAATCCGCCGAAAAACATAGCCATTCCCGAATCGTCACTCTCGAGCGCCTCGCTGCAGGCATCTTTGATTTCGGGAGTGATGCGCATTCCGAACGAGATCGCTGAGCCCGAAAGTGCGTTGAGCGCAGTGTCGAGTTGTTGCGCGCCAGTCATGTCTGGAACAGCAGGAAGTTTCTGGTCTGCGTTCGCCTTCAGCCAATACCAACCCTGTCCGAGGCTCTCAACCACCACGGCGATATCGAATGCCTTCGCGACGACGCTTTGAATGTCACCCTGCGAACTAGTGCTCGTGGTCTGCACGAGAATGATGATGCCATCTTGCTCAATCGGAAGCACGCTGACAGATTCGGGCATCTCGTGTGCGGCGTCGCCATCTGCAAGAACATAGATCGCCTTCGCGTTGATTTGTCGAAGCGACGCCATCGTTTCGTCGAGGCGCTTCATGTCGGCATTCTTGGATGGATCAAGTTCGGCTGCTTGCTCTCTCAGCGTCTCTGCACCCGCGGCCAGCTGTGGGATCGACGACTTCGACAGCAACGCCGCGAATGCCTCGCTCGTCTGTCGCAACGACTCGCTGCTGAGACCCGTCGTCGAGATGCGAACAACGCCTGCGGTCGTCGCACTCACGGCCGCGGCTGGAAGGTTGTCCGAGACTCCGCACGCAGTCAATGCGACGAGTGTGATCGACAGAAGCAATGCGCGAATGGGTGTGATGTGCATCGTTGAAGGGTAGCGTGGTGAGCGCGCGACAACTCGTATGCTCTGTGCATGTGTGGCATTGCGGGTTTCATCGACCGAGGCGGTCAACCGCATGGCCAAGATGCGGCGTGCGAGACATTGCGCGCGATGGGGGGAGCACTGGCGCACCGGGGTCCTGATGATTCTGGCATCTGGTGGGATGAGGCATCACGCATTGGTTTCGCACACCGCCGCCTTTCGATTGTCGACCTCTCATCTGCGGGACACCAACCGATGGCGAGCGCCTCTGGCCGCTTCATGCTCGTCGTGAATGGCGAGATCTACAACGCGCCTGCGCTGCGGGCAGAACTCTCAGGTCGCGGCACGTACGCGTGGCGCGGGCACAGCGATACAGAGGTGATGCTCGCCGCATTCGATGCGTGGGGAGTCACCGAAGCAACAAAGCGCTTCGATGGAATGTTCGCGTTTGCCGTCTTCGACTCGCATGAGAAAACCCTGCACCTCGTGCGCGACCGTGTCGGCAAAAAGCCGCTGTACTACGGATGGATTGGGCGCACCTTTGCCTTCGCGAGCACGCTGAGCGCGCTGCGCGCACTGCCAGGATCGCAACTCGAGATCGACCGTGATGCCGCAGCGGCGATGTTGAGGTTCGGGCATGTTCCTGGATCACGCTCGATCTATCAGGGCATCTCAAAGTTGCTCGCGGGCCACTGCGCGTTGGTGCGCCTCGACCGCCAACTCACGACAGCCAATCCGCCGCAACTCGAACAATACTGGAGCGCCGCAGCGGTCGCAGAGTTCGGGTGCGAGAATCCGCTCAATGGTTCGATGGAAACTCTCGTCGAGCAATTCGACGCGCATCTCGAGCGTGCGGTGCGCGCGCGAATGGTCTGCGATGTGCCCCTCGGAGCGTTTCTCTCAGGCGGCGTTGATAGCGCACTCGTGGTCGCGATGATGGCGCGCATCAGCCGATCACCCGTGCAGACATTCACAATGGGGTTTGAAGCGCAGGAGTTCGATGAGAGTGCAGGCGCGCTTGAAGTGGCACGCGCACTGGGCACCGATCACCACGGTTTGGTCGTGACCGCGCGCGATGCACTGGCAATCGTGCCGACACTGAGTCAGATGTACGACGAGCCCTTCGCCGATAGCAGTCAGATTCCAACAGCGATGTTGAGTGTGCTCGCGCGATCGCGCGTCACGGTTGCGCTGTCAGGGGATGGCGGCGACGAGGCCTTTGGGGGTTACAGGCGTCATGTCATCGCACCGCAGATTTGGAAAATTGCGCAGCGGATTCCCCACTTCCTTCGAAGGCTCATCACGACGGGATTGCGTTCGCGCGGGCCGCTTGGAGAACTCGACCGCGTGTTGTCTATTCTCGACCGAGCAAACTTCGATGAGGTCTATGCTGGGCTCGCATCGACAAGCGACCGCTGCGATGGACTCGTCCTCGGCGCCGCTCACTCGCTTCGAGATGCGAGCAACCCACTCTTCAGTCCACGTCTCACCGATCTCACAGCGCAGATGATGCAGCGCGATCTCGTCTCGTACCTCGTCGATGACATTCTGGTCAAAGTGGATCGCGCCTCGATGGCGGTGGGGCTTGAGGTGCGCTGTCCGTTGCTTGATCATCACTTGATCGAGTGGGCGTGGCGGGTACCAATGCGATTGAAGGTCGCTCCAATGGAGGGCAAGTCGATTTCGCGCGAACTCGCGCGCCGGATCCTTCCACCCGGGGTTTCCGCGCGTTCGAAGTCAGGCTTCGGTGTGCCGCTCGCAACATGGCTGCGCGCAGAATTGCGGCCATGGGCGCACGAGTTGCTCGCGCATGATCGAATCGCACGCGGTGGGATTCTTGATCCCGACCGCGTGAACGTGCTGTGGAGTGCCTTTCAAAAAGGCGACAACACCGATCGCCACCTCATTTGGGCAATCCTCATGTTTCAAAGTTGGCTCGAGCGATCGTGCAGCTCGCGCGTCTAGTGCTGCTGCGGCTGGTGGGAAACCTCTTCGGGGGCGATCGCCAACACCTTGCAAACAACACTCCGCGGTCGCGCGGGCACCAAGAAGAGCAGCGCCTTCAGGTTGCCGATGTAGGCAAACCGAAGAAGCACGATGCTGATGAATCCATAGATCAACAGCGACAGGGCGAACTCGACTCCTGCAATGAGGCGTGGCGCGGCGGGGTCGATGGTGAGCACTTCCAAAATGCTTGAACTCACCCCATGCGTTGCGACGACTGCAAGAATGGCGTAGAGCGGCGTTGCCCACAATTCATAGTGGACACTCTCGCGGTCGGCGCCAGATTCAAGCATGATCCTGCGAGATTGGATATAGCTAGAGATCGAACTCGCAACTCCGACAGAGACCACCAACGTGATCGCAATCGACGCTCCCGTGAGCGCGGCTGACTTCAGTACGACGATCCCGACAACCGCGCCGATGATCTTCGCGCCTGTGCGCCAACTCAGCAGTTCGATGTATCGCCCCCAGCGACGCATTCCCAAGATTGGACCTTCGAGCACACCCTGCACGGTTGGATACACCAAGAAGACGGCGGTTAACGTGACCGGCAAAATGCTGGATTCCCACTTCCCCCCCCAAATCAATCGCTCGAGACTTGGATAAACCGCTGCGGTTGAGAGCACGAAAAGTGGAGTAAAGATAATGCCAGCATTGAACGCGGTCGAAATGTTGGAGTCTTCAAGTTTCTTGTTCCCCCGTGCAATCGCGCCATACGGAGCGAGCACTCCAGCAAGAGTTGTCGTCACGAGCCGCATCGGCTGTGTGACCATTTGCGCCGCGAAATAATAGATTCCAAGCGAAGCGATCGGGACGAACAGACTCGCGATGAACGAATCGATTTGTTCCATGAGCGAGATCATGACGCTGATTCCCAGCGGATATCGGATCAGCGCGATCGTTGGCTGCACCCAATGGGTCGGCACGGCGAAATCGCTTCGATGAAAGTCAGCCCAAATGCACGTCAATGCAATCTGCAACGCGATCGCGACGACTTGTGCCACGACAAACGTCAACGCTCCATAACCACTCTTGGCGCAGTAAAACGCGGTTGCGAGTTTCACGATCGCTCCGAGCACGTCGATCCATGCGAGTCGTGAAAACTTCAAGCTCGACACCATCTTCGCCCGTGGATAGAACGAAATCTGCTGGATAAGTGAGAGTGCTGCCATCCAAAGCAGCAGCCACCCGAGCGATTTCTGCCCGTAATACCACTCGGCGGGCATCGCAGCGCCGCTCGTCAGAAGGGCGCCGAGCACTGCAAAAATGATCGATGTTCGCAGCAGCCCGCCACCAACGTTTGCGTACTCCTCCTTTCGCATTGACTGAAAGACAATGCCTGTGCCCCCTCCGCGCATCAAGAGGGTGAAAGTCGTGATTCCAAGGGCAATCGCATACAAGCCGAACTCATCGGCGGTCAGGTACCAAGCGGTAATGAACTGCGTAATCAGTCCAGTGAGCCGCGACGCAACGCTCGCGAGCATCGAAATGGCGACATTGAGGGTTCGTGACTTGGGCAATCGGTCCTGCTCCCCCAGAACAGATTGAGAAAAACAACGCAGGCCAACCGCGCGCTCTGCTTCTGCGTGAGCATAGCCTCTGCAGCGCGCCTCTGTGGTCAATGGGTGTCGATCCGAGCGCGCCCTGCTCGGTAGCCTTGGACGAGTCGATGAGTTTCATTCCCACGAACTGGATTCCTGAATTCAGCCGGTGCGAAAGCGTGGCAGATGCGCTTGCTCTCGTCGTCCGAGCGTTCGGTGCGGACACCGGCACGTTTCACAAGCGGGGGCCCGACGGGCTTTTGCACCTCGAGGCGGTCGTCGGCCGTTTTCCACCGCCTGTCATGGACGCGATTCGGGTCATCCCATTTGGCAAGGGGATGGCAGGCCTCGCAGCTGAACGCCGCGTGCCAATCACGGTGTGCAACTTACAGAGTGACACCTCTGGTGATGTTCGTCCAGGCGCGCGCGCGACTGGAATGGAGGGGGCGATCGCGACTCCGTGCTTTGGTGGCCGCGATGGCAGTGAAGTTGTGGGAGTGCTCGGCGTAGCGAACCACGCGCCGCGAGAGTTCTCACCGATTGAACATCAAGCACTGCTCGAATGCGGTCGCGCTCTCTGTGCCCGCTGGTCGATTCAACAGGGCGGTTGAGGTTGTCGATCGTTACCGCGGGCGTGACTCGCTGGGTTCCTTTGGATTCTTGCTGAACGTGAACTTGTGCGCCGCGAAGTCGACGGCGACTGTGTCGCCATCGCCGAACTGGTTGCTCAGAATGCCAGAGGCGATGGCGTTTTCGATCCGCTGCTGGATGACCCTCTTGAGTGGCCGCGCGCCGAATTGAGGATCGAATCCTTCGGATGCGAGCGCGGAGAGCGCGGCGGGGGAGACCGTCAGCCCAATTCCACGCTGCACGAGGCGGCGGCGCAAGAGCCCGAGTTGGATCTCGACGATCCCCGCCAGCTGCGTGCGATCGAGCTGATGAAAGACAACGGTCTCGTCGATGCGATTGAGCAGTTCTGGGCGCAACTGCTTCTTGAGCAGTGTGCGCACATGCGCCTCGATCGCTTCGTCTGGTTGGTTCGCATCAGCCATTTCGAGGATCGCGTTTGAACCAATGTTGCTCGTCATCACGATCAGCGTGTTCGCAAAGCTGACAGTGCGACCTTGTCCGTCGGTGAGGCGCCCATCATCGAGTACTTGCAGCAGCACATTGCTCACATCAGGATGCGCCTTCTCAAACTCGTCGAAGAGCACCACCGTGTAGGGACGCCGACGCACAGCTTCGGTCAACCGCCCGCCCTCGTCGTATCCAACGTAGCCAGGAGGCGCTCCGATCAAGCGCGCAACCGCGTGCTGTTCCATGTACTCGCTCATGTCGATGCGCACCATCGCATCCTGTGAATCGAAGAGCAACTCGGCGAGCGCCTTGCAGAGTTCAGTCTTTCCAACACCAGTCGGACCGAGAAAGAGAAATGATCCGATGGGACGATTCGCTTCGCCAAGTCCAGCGCGACTTCGCCGAACGGCTTGCGCGACTGCGCGCACCGCTTCGTCTTGGCCGATTACCCGTCGACCCAGCGCATCTTCGATGTGCAACAGTTTCTCGCGTTCGCTTTCAACGAGCTTTGAGACGGGAATTCCAGTCCATTTTGCGACTACCTCGGCGATCGCTTCTGGGTCAACCTCTTCTTTGACAAGCGCGCCGCCCGCGGCGATGCGAGCACGAAGCGAGGTTGCAGCATCGAGCTTGCGCAGTTCGAGATCTCGTATCTCACCATGTTGGATGCGCGCCGCGCGCTCGAAATCTCCACGGCGCTGCGCTTGATCGAAGGCAATGCGACGCGATTCGATCTCGCGGTCAATGCTCTTGATCGTGTCGAGATCTTTCTTCTCGATTTCCCATTGTGCAGTCATGGTGCGGTCTTGCTCCCGCTCGCCCGCAAGTTCTTGATCGACCCCCGCGAGCAACTTGGCGCTCTGCGGGTCCTTTTCCATTTGCAGCGCTGCCTTTTCGATTTCGAGCCGCGTGATGTTTCGGCGAATGGCATCGAGTGCCGCCGGCATCGAATCATTTTCTATGCGCAGGCGACTCGCCGCCTCGTCGAGCAAGTCGATGGCCTTGTCGGGCAGAAAACGATCACTGATGTAGCGGTGCGAAAGTTCGACAGCGGTGACGAGCGCTGCATCTTGGATGCGAACTCCGTGGTGCGCTTCGTAACGCTGCTTGAGTCCGCGCAAGATCGCGACGGTGTCTTCGAGCGATGGTTCGCCGACATACACGGGCTGAAAACGCCGCTCAAACGCAGCATCCTTCTCGACATGTTTGCGATACTCGTCGAGCGTGGTTGCGCCGATGCAGTGCAGTTCGCCGCGGGCAAGCGCGGGCTTGAGCAACTGTCCCGCACCGACCGCTCCCTCTCCCTGACCAGCGCCAACAATCGTGTGTAACTCGTCGATGAAGAGGATGATGCGTCCATCGCTCGAGGCGACTTCACGCAGAACCGCCTTCAGTCGCTCTTCAAACTCGCCGCGGTACTTCGCGCCCGCAAGCAATTGCCCGACATCGAGGGTGATGATTCGCGAGGCGCGCATCGACTCGGGGCAGTCGCCATTGACGATGCGCTGCGCGAGTCCTTCAGCGATCGCGGTCTTGCCGACGCCAGGCTCGCCGATCAGCACAGGATTGTTCTTGGTGCGGCGCGAGAGCACTTGCATGCAACGGCGAATCTCTTCGTCGCGACCGATGACAGGATCAAGCTTGCCGCTCGCTGCGAGTTCGTTCAGATCTTTTCCGTACTTCTTGAGCGCTTCGAATGTGCTCTCTGCACCCGGATCATGAATGCCCTGCACACCGCTGGCCTTGCGAATCTCGCGCGCAGCGTTCTCGAGCGCGCGCGCGTCGGCTCCCACAGCGGCGAGTACATCCTTGCCAGCACCGCGCGTCTCAGCGATCGCAACGAGCATGTGATCGCTCGATACATAACTGTCCTTCATTTTCAGCGCGAGGCGCTCTGCGGCGCCAATAGTCTCGGTGAAATCGCGCCCAGCCGTTGGCGATGCGCCTTGCACCTTTGGCTGCCGTGCGAGTTGCGCGGTGGCAGTCGCTGCGACGCGCGCAGCATCGAGCCCGGCTCTCGCCAGCACGCTTGCGGCAGGACTTTCTTTCTCACTCAAGAGTGCGCTGAGCAAGTGAAGCGAAGTCACTTCGCTGTTCTGATCGCGCACCGCGAGCGCCTGAGCTTGCGAGAGGGCCTGTTGAGCGAGTGTTGTGAATTTGTCGAAGTTCATAGTTGCTTTCCAGAGCAATCACCGTGCCATAGCCGCGCGATCGCAGCGCGTTTGCGTCGGCGAGACTTATGCCAATTCGGCAGGGAATCCAGAGGGCATCAATTCGGGACGATCATTGATCCATCCTGTGAGCCAGCGAAATGCATCGACCAAACGTGGCCCTGGGCGGTTGAACATTTGGTTTCCGTCGACGAGCATCACACGACCAGAACCCTCAAGATTGGCCGGTAGCAGCGGCCACCACCGCTGATTTTGCACTGCCGCCAATTCGGATCGGATGGCGGGAATGCCATATCCGCAGGGGCAGATGATGATGCGATCTGGTGCCGCAGCCAAGATCTCTTGGGGCGTCACGCACCGACTCTTCGCACCTGCACTATTGAGCGAGTGGCGTGCTCCTGCGGCGACAATGAGTTGTGGCGTCCAGTGACCAGCGCAGAAAGGTGGATCCATCCACTCAAGAAAGAGAACCTCTGGCCCCTCGATGTACGGATTGACGAAGTCCACGGCGGTCCACCATCCCTCACGCAGAGCAACCATCGCGCGCTCGGCGCCATCAGTGCGACCAACAGCGGCACCGACTTTGAGGCAGTCGTCGAGCACATCCCAGATAGTCGTTGGATTGAGCGACACAATCACAGGCGTTGGATGCATCGTCGCGGCGAATGCGCGCACGGTCGCGAGATCAATCGAACAGACATCGCAGAGATCTTGCGTGAGAATGACATCGGGTCGAAGTTCGCGCAGCAGTTCAAGGTCGAGGGTGTAAAGCGAGCGACCTTCGCCGAGAGATTCGCGCACAGCACGATCGATTGCTGCGCTCGCCCCCGCGCCAGTCGGTGATGGACTGCGCTGCGCAGTCAGCACAGGGCGGTCAAGAATGCTCGCGGGCCAATCGCACTCGTGACTGCGTCCAACGAGCAAACTCTCCCCCCCGATTCGGCAGAGAATCTCAGTTGCCGATGGCAAGAGGCTGACAACGCGCATGGTGGGGTGAACATACATCCCGCGCGATATCGAATTGGGGATCCTAGATTCGAACTAGGACAAACAGAGTCAGAGTCTGTTGTGCTACCGTTACACCAATCCCCAAAGTGACTGGCTTTTCATAGTAGCGAAGAGTCGGTTGCTTGACACTCCCTTCACCAATGCGTTTTCGAGATCGCTGCATCTTTGCTGGAGTGCGAGTCGCGCTGCTTGCGACAGCTTTCGGATGCGTTCACAAGCCGATCCAAGTTCGCGCGGTTGATGCGACCACGGGTGCCCCAGTCGAGGGTGCTGATGTGCGACAGCATGGGGCGCGGTTCTTCGCGTTCTTTCCAAGCACGGGCGTCGCGCCGAAAACCAACGCCGAGGGCGAGGTCAAGCTCGTGCTCAACGCACGCGGCACGAGTCTGGCGATCTTGCGGCCCGGTTACGTGCCCACACAAGTGGCCATCGTGCCAGAGCCGAGCGGTTGTGCGAAGGTCACCACGCCGCAATTCACGACATGCGAAGTTTCTCCCACGAACTGCATCGAGTTCGAGCGTGTCGCCGCCGAGGCAACGATCGAAGTGCGATTGACGCCAACGGTTCCTCGAACGATTCGCGTCTGCGTGCGCAGTGAGCAGGGGCTACCCCTCGCGGGCGTCGAAGTGATCGCGCACGCGGGACTCTTTCTTCCCAAAGATGGCGTCGAGGCGCAGTGGGGACTGCCCCCGATTCAGTGCGTGTTGACAACCGCCGATGGGTGCGCCGAAGTCACGGCGCATGGGGGACTGCGCAACTATCTCTATGTGCGCGCCGAGGGGTGTGAGACCGAGCGGCGTGCGCTCGACTGCTCTGATGCAAGTGCGCAGATTGACCTCACGCTGCGTGTTCCCGAGTTCAAGTCTGCGGCATTTCGGGTGATCAATGCAGCGACGGGAGCGCCCATCAAGAATGCGACGGTGGTGTACGGCAAAGAGTTCGACGGCCTCGCTCGCGATCCCAATGGATGGTCGGTCGAGACGGATGCCGATGGATGCACCACCGCGGTGCGCCTTCCAGATTGCAACAACCTCTTCGTGACCGCCTCGTGCGATCGTTTTCAGTCGAGCAGAAAGGTGATCGCATGGCGATTCGTTCGTGCGGGGCATCCCATCGAGATATTGCTTGACCGCAAGTGAGCGAAACGCGCGGCGGATGCCTACTCTCATGCGATGACTCTTGCTGCTCCAAAAACGCTCGGTTCAGAAGCGGTGACCAACGGAATCCGCGTCGTTGTCGTTCCGAGTTTCGTCGCGACACACTCTGATATCGAGCGTGGCCGATTCATTTTTTCGTATCACATCACCATGACGAACGAGGGCTCGCAGCCCGCACAACTGACGAGTCGCTTCTGGGAAATCGTCGACGCCGATGGAACGCGTCACGATGTCGAAGGGCCTGGTGTGGTTGGGCAGCATCCCGACCTCGCGCCAGGAGAATCGTTCGAATACTCGAGCTATTGCCCGCTCCCGACCGCATGGGGAACGATGGAGGGTCACTTCGTCTTTGCGCGACCCGACGAGAGCACGTTCAACGCACGCGTTGCGCGGTTCTACTTCGCTGTTCCAACGACCTGAACGCTTCCGCGATCAAGATTCAGAGGTAGTCTTTCAATCCATGACTCCTGCCGAAGAAGGTGAATCAAGCCTGTTTCGAAAGACAGCGCTCGAGTCGATGGGGGGGCGCAACCGTCTCAATACGCTGAGCCCGCTGATTTCGCCGCAGATGTGGATTGTCACAGCGTCGCTCGCTTTTCTCCTCGCCACAGTTGTTGCGTGGGGTTTTCTTGGACGCATCCCCATCGCCGTGGTCGGTAGTGGAGTGTTTGTGCGCGGCGAACGGCTCGATACCGTGAACGCTCCGATGGAAGGGCTCGTTCACGAGATTCGCAAGCGTGACGGCGACCGCGTGCGCGCTGGCGATTGCATCGCAATCATCGCGCCGAGCGCCTCGGCGATGCACGAGAAAACAGAGGTGCTCGCCTCGGCGGATGGAACAGTCGTTTCAATCGAAGCAGAAGACTGGGACTTCGTCACCAAAGGGCAGATCATCGCGATCATCGCGACCGGCAACAACGATCCAACCTGCATCGCCTTCGTCCCGCTCGCTGAGAGCAAGCGCATTCAACTGGGCATGCCCGTCCGCGCGGCATTCAATCACAGCGACTCATTCGGCGATGCGCAGATTCTCGGGCGCGTCGCGATGGTCGACGGGTTCGTCACTGGTCCCGACCAAATGTTCGGACGCCTGCCAAGCCCAACAGTCGTCGAATCGATTCGCGAACGCTTTGGCGCTGTCACCACGCTCGTTGTCGCATTCGAATCTGATGCCCAAGGTCACAGCGGGCTTCGGTGGACCACGCCCAATGGTGCGCGAGCCGCGGTGACCGACGGCACTCCGTGCGACGTTGAGATCATCGTTGGCCAGATTCGTCCCATCGCACTCATCTTGCCTGGGATGGGAACTGTTGATGGTCCGTCGCCATGAGCGTCGACGAGTCGCAGCAAGTCGACGAAGATTCTGTCGAGGAATTCATCGAGTTTCCGCCTGGAAAAGCCCGTTGTGTTCGGGTTCCAACGACGATGCAAGTTGTTGCTGCCGAGTGTGGCGCAGCGAGTTTGGCGAGCGTCTTGTCCTACTACCGCGCCTATCGCCCACTTGAAGAAGTGCGCGAAGCAGTGGGCGTTGATCGCGATGGAGCCAATGCAATGCGCATTGCGCGCGCCGCGCGTCACTTCGGTCTCGATGTTGATGGCACGAAGTGCGAGATCGATGGACTCGCCGAAGTCAAACTTCCCGCAATTCTCTATTGGGAAGGGAATCACTTTGTTGTGCTCGAAGGATGGAGCAAGCGCGGCTATCGCATCATGGATCCCGCAACAGGACGCCGACTCGTATCGCCGGAAGAATTCGACAGCGGGTTCACTGGCGTCGTGGTCGAGATGCAGCCGAGCGAAACTTTTCGCGCTACTGGCAGCGCTCCCTCATCGCTGAGCCTCGTGATGGCGTGGTTGCGCGGCGGCGAAACAGCAATCTGGCTCACCGTGTTTGTAGGAATGCTGCTCGCAGTTCCGATGGTTGCGATTCCAGGAATTGCAGCTGGATATGTCGACAGCGTGCTTGCTGAGGGGCGCACAGATTGGATGAAGTGGGTTCTTCTTGGCGCGATCACGGCGCTCATACTTGAGAATGGGTTGATGCTCTTACAGCAACTCACGCTCGCTCGCCTCGAACAGCAGTTGTCGCTCGAGCGCACGTCAGCATTCTTGCAGCAGATCTTTCGACTTCCCACAACATTTTTCGCGCAGCGCTATCCGGGCGACATCGTCGAGCGCGTGCAGAGCAACGATGCGGTTGCCGCACTGCTCGCGAGCAAGTTTGCTCCAGCAATCGTGCAGATTCTGACACTGCTCGCATTTCTCGCAGCGATCGCGTGGATCAATATTCCCATGGGAGTCATTGCACTCGTTGCGGTGCTCGTCACGCTCGGTTTGCTCTTCGCAGTCGCACGCGCGCGCGTCGATCAAGCGCAATCACTTCAACAGCAAGAGGGCATGAAGCAGGGAGCCATCATCGCAGGATTGCTCACCCTCGAGTCGCTCAAGGCGGGAGGGCGTGAGGCAGACTTCTTCGGTCGTTCGATGGGTTTCGCCGCGCGCGTCACGGCGGCGCGTCAGCGCGCCAACATGCTCTCGAATGCGATCAGCATTCTTCCATCGTGGTTTCAGGCGATCGTCGTCTCTGTGTTGGTGCTCTCGTTCGGTGGATATCAAGTCATGCAAGGTTCGATGACGATCGGAACATTGCTTGGCCTTCAGATTCTGCTTCTGGGATTCATGACGCCAGTCACACAACTCGCCGAGTTGATTCGCGAGATTCAAACAGTGCGCGCTGATCTGGGGCGACTCGATGACGTCATGTGTCACGAGATTGATCAACTCGCGATCGATCCCGAGGTTGATGATGCCCAAGAGATCGAGTACGCCGATGGTGATCTCGAGCTGCGCAACGTGACCTTTGGATATGGTCATGGGCAGCGCCCGCTCTTGAACGGATTTTCGCTCAAGGTCGCATCGGGCGGACGGGTCGCACTCGTAGGAGGAACTGGATCGGGCAAGTCCACGATCGCGCGAATCGCGGCGGGATTGCTCGAACCGTGGGAAGGAGAAGTGCTCATTGACGGTCGACCACTTGGGCACATCCCGCGCCATGTGCGGGCGGCGAGCATTGCGGCGATCTCACAGCGCCCTGCATTCTTCGAGGGAACAGTGCGCGAGAATCTTTCGCTGTGGAATCCAGATATTCCGGATGGATGGATGGTCGAAGCACTCGAAGATGCGCAGCTCTCAGAACTCATCAGCGCACGCGGCGGGCTCGATCAGCCCGTCGCTGAAGGCGGCGGCAATTTTTCTGGGGGCGAGGCGCAGAGACTCGATATCGCGCGCGCGTTGTCCCGCCGTCCTGCGCTGCTCATTTTGGATGAAGCGACCAGCGCGCTCGATCCTGTCACTGAACTCGCACTCGATGAAGCACTCCGTCGCCGCGGAGTGACATGCCTCGTCATCGCGCATCGCCTGAGCACGATTCGCGACTCAGACGAGATCATCGTTCTTGACGAAGGTGAAGTCGTTGAACGCGGCACGCACGATCAGCTGCTTGCACTCGATGGCATCTACTGCGACCTCATCGCGGGAGAGGAGTCATGAGCGCCGAGCAGAAGTCGCTCGTGCAGCGAACGCTCGATCTCGGAGCCGAGTCGTTCTATCTCGACCGGCGAAGCCACATCGATCTCGCCGCGTCCGACGATCTGTTTCTTGTGGCGCACGGGTCTGTTGTGCTCTTCGCGCGCCCGCGCGCAGGCGGAAGGCGCCACCGCATCGGAGTGATTCCACCTGGAGCCGCATTCGCGGGCCCCGCGCCTGGCATCGAGGCCGTTCCAGTCAATGAAGCTGAGCTTCTGCGCCTTCGAGTTGGCGCACGAGATTGCGTCACGGCCGGCTCGCCAACAGAGCAGGCGCTTTGCGCAGCGATCGCTGCGGGGCTCGCTGCCTGCGGCATCTCGTCGCCATCGCGCGCTGGCCTCGTGACAGCGTGTACGCACGGCTCAACTTCGCTTGCGAGTCGAGGGAGTGCGACGATCGAAGTTTCGTTCGCGCGACACTTGCGCCGGCTCGTCAGCGTCGCCGCCTCGAGACTTGCATTTCCACAAGAACTGCAGTCGATGCTGGTCGATCGACCAAATCGCGGCCGCGCGCACGTGCCCGACACGCGGCTGCCGCCAATCGTGCGCGCATGCACGCAAGTTGCGCTCGAGATCGGGGCGGACCCATCGACGATTCCAACTCGAATTCCGCGCGACAACACACGGCGGCCTGAGCAGATCTTTGCGCACGTGGCCGGCCTCGGCATTCGCCCTGTCTTTCTCGATCCTGGTTGGTGGCACAGCGGCGTGGGATCGCTGCTCGCCTTCCGCGAAGAAGATCATGCCCCCGTCGCCGTCATTGCGACCGCTTCTGGAATGATGGCGTACGTGCACTCTGGCGGAGCGACGATTGGTCCAGTGAGAGTCGACGCGGCGTTCGCAGCGCAATTGACCAAGAACGCGTCGCAGTTTCACCCGACACTTTCAGCCAGCAAGTCGTCGATCTTGCAGTTCTTGCGATTCGTTGTTCGCGGGTCAGAGCGAGATTTCGTGCACGCATTTCTGATTTCCGGTTTGGCGAGCCTCGTGAATCTTGCGATTCCAATCGCAACCGGTGTTCTCGTGACTCGCATCCTGCCAAGTGACAATGGATGGGGCCTCTTTTTCCTCGGGAGTGTGTTGTTCGCAACCACGCTCACCGCGGCGTCGTGCGGGTTTGTGGTCTCAAACTTGCTCCTGCGCTCGGAGTCGCGCATGGCGAGTCGCGCGCTCAGCGGCGTGCTCGACCGCTGCTTGCGAATGCCGACACAGACATTCCGTTCATTCACGAGCGGCGATCTCGCAGATCGCATTCTCTCGGTCGGCGATTTGCAAACAGTGATTTCTGGAGCGGCAATCTCAGCGATCATGGCGGGGGCGTTCTCAATGATGTATGTCGCTGTCATGCTCTACGTGAGCACGAGCGCGGCGCTCATTGGCTGTGCGCTGCTCGTTCTTGCAGTGCTCTTTAGTGTGGTGCTCAGCGCGCTGCGTTCACGTCTGTCGAGCACAATCCTTGAGGGTCAAGGACACCTCACGACGATGGCATTGCAGTTCATCGGCGGAATCGACACGATTCGAAGCGCCGCGAGCGAGCACTACGCAACGCTGCGCTGGATGGGTCCCTTTCGAGAGACCCGCGTGGCGACGATGCGAATTCGCACACTTGAACGGCTCTTCGACGCATTCGCGACGGGCTTTCCGATGGTGTGCCTCATGGTTTTCTGGATCGCCTTTCTGCCAGTTGATGCGAGTGGCGGGGTCGCCCAAATGGGCCCGGGAGCCACTGAGCGCGTTGCCGAATACCTGATGTTCAACGCGGCGTTCGTTGCCGCGCTCTATTCAGTGCTCGAGTTTGGCGAGCACCTTGGCGACCTCTCGTCGTTGCGTTCGACGCTGCGGCGCATCGCGCCAATCTTGAACGCGCCGACCGAACGCACCGCCGACCGCGAGCAACCAGGAGTGCTCGGCGGAAAGATTGATATTGACGATGTTCACTTCGCGTATCCGGGAAGTGCCAATGAAGTGCTCGGTGGAGTCTCGTTGCACATTGCCGCCGGAGAGAGCGTTGCGATCGTTGGCAGTTCGGGCAGTGGCAAGTCGACGCTTATCCAATTGATTCTGGGCATGCGCCGTCCCACTGCAGGCGAAGTGCTGTTCGATGACAAGGCGCTTGGGCGACTCGACCTCGTGTCGGTTCGCCGCCAAATCGGTGCAGTCGTTCAGAACACACGCGTTGTGCCGGGATCCATCCTCGACAACATCATCGGAAGCACGCTCTTCACAGTGAAGGATGCCGAGGCCTCGGTCGAAGCGTCGGGTTTCGACGAAGAAGTGGGCAAGATGCCCATGGGGCTGCACACGTACGTCACCGATCAGACGCTCTCGGGTGGTCAGGTGCAAAAACTCATGATCGCGCGCGCGCTCGTGACGCGACCGCGCATTCTGATCTTCGACGAAGCGACCAGCGCACTCGATGAGATCTCGCAAGCGCAGGTCGTTCGAAGTTTGGAATCATTGCAAACCACGCGCATCGTGGTTGCCCATCGTCTGAGCACGATTCGGTCGGCCGATCGCATCTATGTGATGGAACTTGGGCGCATCGTGCAAGTTGGCACATTCGAGCAACTGATCGCCGTCGGAGGCCCGTTTCAAGAGATGGCGCGACGGCAACTCGTCGACTTCAATGACGAAACCGCGATCTAGCTGGCTTTTGAGATTGTCGTGGCATACCCCGTTCTTTGGAAGGAATGGCCCGCTTAACGATGCGTTCTTTCCAAAGAACGGGATTTGGTGCGAACCGACAGGACGCCTCATTGTGGCGTCCCCGTTTCGCCGACTATCTCAGCGTCCTGCGAGAGATAGAGAAACAAAAAAGGAGTCAGCGACCGTTCAGGAGCAAGAACGATCGCTGACTCCAAGGCATTCACTCACCTTGACGAGAGGTGGTCGAAAGAAGACACGCTGAATTAGCGCTTCGGCGTCCGAGCGCGACGTGCTGCAGTTGAGTTGCGAGCGACGCGGCTTGAGCCGCCTCCGCTTGCCTTCTCGAGTTCTGCGTCGGTCAGTTTTACGGACTTCGGTTTGCTCTTCGACGAATTCTCTGGCTTTGGTGACATGATGATTTCCTCTACAAGGCGGCTGATGGTGCGGTCTACACAACCGAGCCTCAATCGCATGAACAACCTACGATACAGTTTCAAAATGGCAAACATGAGCTCGGATTTTCTATGAGTTTTTCGCAAAAGGGCGACGGGTTCAGCCTGGCGGTCGTCGGGGCAACGGGGGCAGTGGGCGCTGAGTTCATCCAGTTATTGATCCAAAGCGGTGTTGCGCCAAGTCGCGTGCGACTCTTTGCGAGCCCGCGATCGGCAGGAAAGACGATCGCCGTCGGCGACCGAGAAGTCACGGTTGAAGCCCTGAGTGCGGGCTGCTTTTCAGGCGTCGACATCGCGTTTTTCTCTGCGGGCAAGGCCATTTCGAAGGAGTGGGCTCCGCAGGCGGTCGCGTCTGGTGCTTGGGTGGTCGACAATTCAAGCGCGTTTCGAATGGACCCAACCGTCGCGCTCGTGATCCCCGAAGTGAATGCCGATGCGATCGACGTTCGGCAGGGACCCGCCATCGTCGCCGTTCCAAACTGCTCGACAATCGTTGCGCTTGTCGCCGCGACTCCGCTGCACCGCGTCGCGCGAGTGCGGCGCATGACGGTTGCGACCTACCAAGCTGCGAGCGGAGCGGGGGCGGCTGCGATGCGCGAACTTGAGACTCAAGCGCACGATTTCGCTGGCGGACGCGCGATGAACACCGCGATCTTCGGTCGGCAATATCTCTTCAACTGCTTCAGTCACAACAGTGCGATCGGCGCAGAGGGGTACAACGAAGAAGAGGCCAAGCTTCTGCACGAGACGCGCAAGATCTGGTCTGACCCGAGTGTGCGCATCACGGCAACGTGTGTGCGCGTTCCGGTGTTGCGCGCCCACTGCGAAGCGATCGGACTCGAGTTTGAGCGTCCGCTCACTGAGGCGCAAGCGCGCGAGATCTTGGCGACCGCGCCGGGCGTCGAGGTCGTGGATGATCGCGCGAACAATCGCTTTCCTGAACCACTCGATGCTGCGGGGCGAGATCCAGTGCTTGTGGGGCGAATCCGCGCCGATTGGAGCCTCGAACCAGGCATGGGATTGCAACTCTTCGTCGCAGGAGATCAGATTCGTATCGGTGCAGCACTCACTGGATGGCGCATCGCCGAGTTGATCGCCGCGCGCTCGTAACCATTGCGGGCGCGCAAGCGCAAGGCGCCGAGACACCAAGACACCAAGACACCAAGACAACAATGCAGCGCGAGCGCGGCGGAATACTTCACTCAGCGCTCAAACACCTCTCGCCGAGCTGCGCAGACTTGCTCGACTCGGGAACTCGCGCGAGCGAAGATTCCGCCGCTGGTACGCAGGCGTGATTCCTCCGCAGGGCGACGGCCCTGGCGAGTTTGCAAGCCGAGCCGGAGTCTTCGTAAGCGAGGCGCAGCATGCTTGAGTCCAGGGTCGTTGACCTGCGGAGGTCACGTTGATGGCTCGACTCGCGCACTCGCGCGAGCGAAGATTCCGCCGCGTGGACGCAAGCGCGCAGCCGCAAGAGTCAAAGCCAGTGTCAGCGCTTCGCTAATGCAAGAGGTCGCGCGTCGCTTGCGCGATATCGGGCTGGCGCATCAGGTGTTCGCCCACGAGCACAATATGAATGCCGTGTGCACGCAGCCGCGCAAGGTCTGCGGGTGCCGTGATGCCGGATTCACTGACGAGCACGCGCGGGTCGTCCACGAGATCTGCCATGCGCAGCGAATGATTGATGTCGGTCTTCATCGTGCGCAGATTTCGGTTGTTGATGCCCAAGAGTGAATATCCGGGGTGGGGGAATCCAACATGGTTCACGACTCGGTAGAGGTTCTCTGCATCGTGCACTTCGAGCAGTGTGGTCATGCCGAGCTCGACGCTGAGAATCTGAAAGTCGATGATCTCACTCTCGCGCAAGCACTCTGCGATGAGCAAGACGGCGTCGGCACCAGCCGCGCGCGCCTCCCAGATCTGATACGGGTCGACGATGAAATCCTTGCGAAGCACAGGCAGGGGGATCGCATCTCGAATCGCATGAATGAACTCGAGCTTTCCGCCAAAATCGTGAGTGTCGGTGAGGCACGAGATCGCCGATGCGCCCGCCGCGTGATAGTGTCGAGCGATGGCGACTGGGTCGAACTCTTCGCGAATCACTCCAGCGGATGGACTCTTGTGCTTGACCTCTGCAATCAGGCGTGTGCGCGTGGTGCTGCCGTGGTCAACAACTGCCTGGAAAAAATTGCGAGGACGACCGAGCTCTGAAATGCGTTCACGCAACTCGTCGACGGGCACGGCGAGTTTGGCCTGCGCGACTTCTGCGCGCTTTCGCTTCACAATCTTGGCAAGTGTGTCACTCATCGTTGCGCTCGTGCAGTCAGCAGAGGGTAAGGGCGAAGGCGATCCCTCGCACGCAGTTGGCAGCGCGAGCGATTGGCCCATCGTCGCGCTTGCGTTCGGTCTCGCCATTAGCGCCGTTGTTCTGACAACGCGCGCGATGGGGTTGAGCGCACCTCCGCGCAGTGCATGGCGATTGAATCCTGGCGCGTCGCTGCTGCTCTTCATATTGCTCATCGGCATCGGGCCGCAGGGGGGAGAGGCGCTCGCCACGATGTTCGATGTCGCCGCCGATGACACATCGCTGCGCGCGTCGGTGATCCACGCCGCCGGGTCTTTCGCCTTGCAAATGCTGCTGCTCGCGGCGATCGTTGCGGCGCGTCGAAAAGGCCTCATCTTCGACCTCCGCAGCGAGGCCGACCAAACGGGTGAAGTGGTTCGTCCCGCGTGGTCGCGCGGGTCAGCTGCCGCACTGGGCGTGGTTGCGCTCGCGATCGCGTGGTTTCCGCTGCAGTCGGTCGGTTCAATCGCAGCGTCGATCCAACTCTATTTCGGTGGAGCGCAACCGCCCGCAGAGGGGCATTCAACCTTTGAACTTCTGCGCACTTCGCCGAGCATCGCGCTGAATTGCGCAATGGTTGTAATCGTGCTCGCGTGCGCGCCAATCACAGAAGAAGTCGCATTTCGCGGCGGACTCATGCGCGCGATGCGGGGGATGCGCATCCCTGCGTGGACATCAATCGCACTCACGAGCGTCCTCTTCGCCGCGGTGCATGTGCCAGCGCTCACCGCAGGCGCAATGGCGTCAGGACTCGCGACTCTCTTCGCACTCGCGGTGGTCTTGGGATGGTTGATGGAACGCACGGGGCGCATCACCGCGCCGATCGTTGCGCACGCACTCTTCAATCTCATCAACCTGATATTGTTCTGGACTGCATGACCGCTGACAAACCGTCGAGTTCGAAACCCCGCATTCTGACGGGCGACACGCCCACTGGCACGCTGCACTTGGGGCATTGGGTGGGCAGTGTGAAGCGCCGCGTCGAATTGCAATCGTCGCACGAGTGTTACTTTCTGATCGCCAACATGCACGCGTTTACGACGCGCGCTGAACAGCCAGCAGACATTCGTCGTGACTCGATCGAGATTGTGCGCGACTATCTCGCGATGGGAATTGACCCAAAGCTCTCAGCGATTTTCTTGCAGAGCGAGGTTCCTGCGATTGCCGAACTGACCTTTCTCTTCGCGATGCTCTTGCCCTTCAACCGAGTGATGCGCAATCCCACGCTGAAAGATGAGATCAAGATCAAGGGCCTCGGCGAGACGTACTCATTTGGCTTTCCCCTCTATGCAGTGGGGCAAACCGCCGACATTTTGGCCTTTCGACCCGTCGGCGTGCCCGTGGGCGAGGATCAGATTCCCCATCTCGAGATGACGCGCGAAGTCGCGCGCCGTTTCAATCAGATTTTCTGCGGCGTCTCTGAGCATGCAGAAGACAGTGATCATGTGCGGCTCGGCGGAACATTTCCCGTGCCACGCGCTGACGTTGGCGTCGTGGGTCGACTCATGGGAATCGACGGCGTCAACAAGATGAGTAAGAGTCTCGGCAACGCGATCTTCATCGCAGACACGCCGAAAGATGTCCAGAAGAAAGTCGGCCGCATTTTCACCGGGCGCCAAAGCCCGACAGAGCCCGGAGATGTCAACAATGCGCTCTTTCAGTTTGTCGATGCATTCATCACCGATCCAGTGCGCGTAGCAGAATTGAAAGATCGCTACGCGCGCGGCGACAATCTTGGCGACGGACATGTCAAAGTTGAAGTTGCCGAGGCAATCAACGCACTGCTTGAACCGATGCGCGAGCGTCGTCGCCTCTACGAAGGCAACGATGATGTGGTCATCGACATTCTGCGCGATGGATGCACACGTGCAAACCGAGTCGCTGAAGAGACGCTGGCATTGGCGAAAGACGCGGCGAAACTCGGCTACTTCGCCCGTCGTTTGACGATTGGCTGAGCGGCGACCTTCTTCATCTTCATCTCTCGCGGATGGCAATTCGCGATGACATCTTTCAAATGGTCGCGTGTCACATGCGTGTAGATCTGTGTCGTCGTGATGCTTGCGTGGCCGAGAAGTTCTTGAATCACGCGCAAGTCTGCCCCTCCCTGCACGAGGTGCGTCGCAAACGAGTGGCGCAGGGTGTGCGGATGCACATCGGCAAGTCCAGCGCTCGCCGCGTTCTTCTTGACGAGTTGCCAGACTGCGACGCGGTCGAGGGGGCGCCCCGAAAATGACAGCAGCAAGCGAAAAGCATCGCGCGTTGTGCCTGCACGCACCAGAGTTGGCCTGCACTCAGCGAGATAGCGCACCGTCCAGTTGATCGCAGGAACGCCGATGGGAACGATCCGCTGCTTTCCGCCCTTGCCTGTGACCGCAAGCGCTCCAAGCGTTTCATAAAAATCGTCTATTTTCACCGTACAGACTTCGCTTGCGCGCAGCCCGCCGCCATACATCAGTTCGAGCATCGCGCGATCTCGCAACCACAACGGCCCTTGCGCTGGCGAAGGAAACTCGACGAGCGTCTGCATCTGTTTCGCGGTCATCGCGCCCGGAAGTCGCTTCCAGATGGTGGGGCGCTCAAGCAATCGCGCTGGATCGCGAGCGATCGAACCAGTTGCATGCATCCACCGAAAGAAGACTCGAATCGTCGCAAGGTGGCGGGTGACGGTGGTCGCCTCGTATGCGCGATCGCGCGAGAGCCAACGAATGTGATTGGTGAGATCGCGCATCTGAGCACTCGCAGGATCGTCGATGCCGCGCTCTTGCAAGTAGCTCGCGAGTTGTTCGAGATCGCGTCCGTACGCCTCGAGCGTGAGCGGAGCGAGTCCGCACTCGATCCGGCAGAACGCCAGAAAGTCACGCGTTCTTCGGGCTGCTACGGAAAGCGTTTGCATGAGTTGTCGCTGTGCCACGCACGGTGGGCTGCATCAGTGCTGGAATGCGATGAGTTTGCAAGACGCCCTTCTGAGCGCCTGTCGAGTCATCGCGAAATCGAACTTCCATATTGATCCGGTGAAAGAGGGCGCATCCATGAAACCCGCCGCAACAGTATGAAAACAATTGTTCGACCTCACCCAATGCGAATCGCGCAGTGCATCGGTGATCGTTGCGTTCCACATGAGGGCAGCACCGGGGATCTCGATCGGTCATCGCTGGCGACGGGTTCATGCGTGTGCGTGAGTCACTCTACTCTGGCGAATCGGTCGAACCTCAAAGGATTCTGCACAATTGTTTCGCTAGCATTTCCGCATGACTCAGACGCGGCCAACAGTCGCAATCTCTTTGGGTGATCCCGCCGGAATCGGCGCTGAAGTCACCGTGAAAGCGTTGTGCGATCCAGTTGTGCGCCGCGCGGCGCGGTGGATCGTGCATGGTTCGAATCACTCCATGCACGTCGCAGCAGAGAAGAGCGGATTGCCCATCGACTGGTTGCGCGTCGCAAACGAGAGTGAACGCGCGCAGCATGAAATCGACGCTGACTATGTCGTGCTCGATCATGGACAAGTGTTGGGACTCTTCGATCGACGCGAACCTTCGAAGGTGGGCGGTCTCGCAAGCAAGGCATATGTCGAGGCTGCGATCACCGATGCGATGCGCCCGCAGGGTGACCCTCGTCATGTCGATGGTGTTGTGACGGCACCGATCAGCAAAGAGTCATGGGCGATGGCTGGGTACCGCTGGCCTGGACACACTGAACTCTTCGCATTTCGCGCGCGCGCGCGTCGACACTGCATGGCATTCTCAGCGCCCAAGTTGCGCGTGGCGCTCGCCACAACGCACGTGCCACTCATGACGATTCGCGACCTGCTGACGATCGGCCGCGTCTTCGATCCGATCGATCTTGGAAATCGGTTTTGCCGCGACATGGGTGTTGCGAATCCTCGAATTGCAGTGTGTGGACTGAATCCGCACGCGGGCGAGAATGGTCTCTTCGGCGATGAAGAAGAGCGCGTCATCCGCCCCGCGATTGAAATGGCGTGCAGCGCCGGCATCGATGCATCAGGTCCGTGGCCAGCAGACACAATTTTTCGAGATGCGATTCAAGGTCGATACGACCTCGTCGTCGCGATGTATCACGATCAGGGATTGATTCCAGTCAAGATGCTCGCGTTCGACTCTGCCGTGAACGTGACGCTCGGAATTCCAATCGTGCGCACGAGTCCCGACCACGGCACTGCATTTGGAATCTCAGGTGAGGGCCGCGCCGACGCGGGAGCGATGCGCGAGGCGATGTTGCTCGCGGCAAAGCTTGCACGCGCACCACGAAGTTCAGGCGCAACCAAGTTGGGCGGCCACCCCGAAGGCCCAGCGCGCGGCGAACATCCCTAATCGCCGTGATTTACGGCGCGATCACGATCGTGCTGTTTGGTTCGGTGAGCAATTCATAGACGAGTTCGACATTCGCATCGCTCATGCGCACGCATCCCATCGATGCTTGCTTGCCGATCGACGCTGGGTCGACTGTGCCGTGAATTCCGTAACCCTTGAATCCCTGATTGTGCGCCTCGACGCCAACGAGACCGATCCAACGTTCGCCGATTGGATTCTTCGGATCATCGGCAGCAAACTTTTCGCCCGTGCGTGGATTCGTCCACTGAGGATTGATCAACTTGCTCTTGGGTCGCACCATGAACGCTCCCGTTGGAGTCGAATTCAGTTCGCCCAGTCCAACTGGAAAGGCTGCGATCAACACGCGGCTCGCACCCTCGCCTGAGTAGATCTTCATTTCGTACGTGCTCTTCGAGACCTCTGCGTGAAACGCGCCGACGGGCAGCTTGAGAGTTTGTCCAACGCGCAGAGACTTCTCACTCTTCATGCCGTTCATGCGCTGAATCAATCGCCAGTCGGTCTGCACATCATTGCGCTTTGCGATCTTTGCAAGCGTGTCTCCCGCGACGACGGTGTATGCACGAATCGTTGGATCGCCGACGACTGGAGTAGGCGAAAAAAAGAGCTGCGCGTTGATCTCGCGAAGCGCACCCATGGCGAGTGCTGCATCAGCGGGCGCAAGCTCGCGGCGATCAAGCGCCTGCGTGAGCGCGAGTCGAGCAGAGACGGGATCGCCTTGCTTCATCGCAAGTGCCGTCGCAAAGTTCATCGACGATTGCGTCTTGCCCTGCAGGGTCGGCGCCGCAATTTCATTTCGAGGCACCGCAACAATCGCGGGATTCACAGCCGCAGGTTGCGTCGTGGGGGCGATTGGCTTGGTCACGATCGCAACTGGCTTGGCAGCAGCAGGTGGCGTAATCACAGGCATTTCTGGTGCAACTACAGGGGCAGGCGCTGGCGCAATGGCGAGCGGCGGCACCGTGTTGGTGGCGATCAACTCGGCAGTGGGAGTCGCGTCTTTGTTCTGCGAGAAGAAGTACGTCGCGGTGCCGAATCCGACGGCGCCCACGAGCGCGAGTCCAACCGGCAGAGCGCGGCGCTTCCAAGATGTGTTTCCTGCGGCAGACGATGAACGTGGCAATTGGCTACTCAGTGTCATGGTGATTCCTTTGGTGGTGGGGTTGATTGTGAGTTGTGTGTTTCGATTCTGCGGCGATCGCTGACAATGGATTGCACAGCGACATCCGTCGGTTCGGTTGGAATGGTGTCGACGAATTGAAAGTCGAAGCAGACACCGATCGTCGCGGTGTGGCGTGCGAGTCGCGCGAGAAACCGGTCGTAGTAACCGCCTCCGCGCCCGAGGCGAAATCCGCTCGAGTCGAATGCGACTCCTGGCACGACCACGAGGTCAATCGCCTCTGGAGGAAGTTGGGTTCCCGACTTGGGCGTTCGCACTCCGAGTTCATCGGGTCCCATCGACTCGTCGTCGAATGTGCTCGTCGCAATCGCATGCATTGCTTTGCGCCCCGACTCAACGCGTGGCACACAGACACTTTTTCCGAGCCGAAACGCCTCGAGCGCAACTGGCAGGATGTCAATCTCGCTGCGCATCGGCATGTACAGCATCACCGTCGTGGCGCGGGCGAATGCGTCGCATTTCACGAGCCGCCCACACACCGAGACAGACCCCTCGCTGCGCTGCGCGTCGGTGAGCGCAGAGAGCCGCGCCCGCATTTCGGCGCGAATCGCGTTCTTGCGTTCAGTGAGTTCGGGAGGGGTTTGCGACGCATCCATGCGTCAGTTACCTCGGGTGAGCGTCCTGCCAATGAGCGCACAACACGTGCGCCAATCTGCGTGCGTACGCTACCTTACCTCTCAGTTCGTGGCGAGAGTTTCTTTGAACATCTTCCCTTCCAGGAGTCCCTAATCCATGTGTGGAATCGTTGCCTACATCGGCCGCAAGCAAGCTCTCCCGATTCTTCTTGAGGGTCTCAAGCGCCTCGAGTATCGCGGCTATGACTCCGCCGGAGTTGGAGTCATGAACCACGGGATGCACATCTGCAAGGCGATCGGTCGCGTGCGCGCACTCGAAGAGAAACTTTCGACAGTCGACGACTTCACCGGCACGATCGGAATCGCACACACCCGGTGGGCGACCCATGGTGGAGTGACCGAGGCGAACGCGCATCCTCACAAGGATGATTCGAAGGCAGGTCACGGGATCGCCATCATTCACAACGGCATCATCGAGAACTACTCGGTGCTGAAGCAGTATTTGGAGGAAAAGGGACATACCTTCTCGAGTGAGACCGACACCGAGGTTCTCGCTCACCTCATCGGCGAGCTCTACCACGGCGATCTTGAGAAAGCCGTGCAAGCTGCGCTGCGCGAAGTCACTGGTGCATATGCAATTGCAGTGATTTGCGCCGAAGAACCTGACACCTTGGTCGTCGCCCGCAAGGGATCGCCATTGATGGTCGGAGTCGGCAACGGCGAGTACATCGTCGCCAGCGATTCGAGCGCAATCGTCGCCCACACGACCCAGGCGTTCACACTGCCCGACTTTACGGTCGCCAAGTTGACGCGTGATGCGTTCCGCACCGCGACCATTGATGACGTCCCGTTCACGACCGAGGTGCGAGAGCTCGAATTCGAACTCGCCGAGATCGATCTCGGCCCATACGAGCACTACATGCTCAAGGAGATCTTCGAGCAGCCCCGTTCGCTTCGCATGACGATGCAGGGTCGCCTCGACGCCCGCAGTGGATCAGTCGTACTGGGCGGCATCGCAGATCATGCGCGCGCGCTCGCCAACGCGAAGCGCATCGTGATGGTTGGCCAAGGAACCGCCCTGCACGCCTGCATGGTGGGCAAGTACCTGATGGAAGACCTCGCCAAGATTGCTGCAGAGCATGATTACGCGAGTGAGTTTCGCTACCGAAACCCGATCGTCGACTTTGGAACCGCTGTGATCGCCGTGAGCCAGTCGGGCGAGACCGCCGACACGCTCGCAGCCCTTCAAGAGGCGAAGCAACGCGGAGCGCTTGCGCTCGGAGTCGTCAATGTCGTTGGATCATCGATCTCGCGCGAGACTGATGCAGGGGTCTATCTGCGAGTCGGGCCAGAGATTGGCGTCGCGAGCACCAAGGCGTTTACGGGACAGATCTTGGCACTTTCGATGTTGGCTCTCTACATCGGCCGACGCCGATTCCTCAGCCAAGAGTTCGTCACGTCGTTCATCAAAGAGATGACAGGAATTCCAGACAAGATTCAGCGCGTCCTCGAAACGAGTGAGGCGATTCGCAAGGCGACGGCGAGGTACGTCGAGCGCGAGAATTGGCTCTTCCTCGGACGCGGCGCGAACTACCCAGTGGCACTTGAGGGGGCGCTGAAGTTGAAAGAGATTTCATACATCCACGCTGAGGGAATGCCCTCTGCAGAGATGAAGCACGGTCCCATCGCGCTCATCGACCAAGGCATGCCCGTCGTCTTTGTTGCAACGCGCAACTCGCAGTACGAAAAAGTGCTTGGCAACATCGCCGAGGTTCGCAGTCGGGGTGGACATGTGATTGCCGTCGCGACCGAAGGCGACGAACACATTCGCACAGTTGCTGAGGATGTGTTCTATGTGCCCGACGTCATCGAACAACTGCAGCCGTTGCTCTCGGTGATTCCGTTGCAGTTGCTCGCATATCACGCAGCGGTCCTGCGCGGAAAAGATGTCGACAAACCGCGCAACTTGGCCAAGAGCGTGACGGTTGAGTAACGAACAATGACACGACCATTAATTCTCGCACTGTGTTGCGCCCTCACGCTTTCCTGCTTCGCTCACGCGGATGCGCTCGACGATGTGCTCGCGCTCATTCCGGCCGATGTGGACGGCGCGCTTGCCGTTCCCAGTTTGCAGAAGGTCTCGGGCGATCTCGATGAGTGCATCGCACGCATGGACCGCAAAGAGTCGCTCATTGCCGGACGCTCGATCGATCATCTCAAGCGTGCTCTGCAATTGCGCGAGTCGTTCGATGAACGAGGCTCGCTCGCAGCATGGACGCGCGCTGGCGCAGTCGTGCTGCTGATTCCGTGCGATGATCCTGCAGAATTTCTGAAGGCGAATCTCGCGGTCGACGCTTCTGGCGCGACAACATTTCGCGATGAGGTCGTTCACACAAGGTCGCTCGCAAAGCATGTTCTGATGTCGACTTCGAAGGCAGCGATCGACGGCTATGACGCGAAGGGCGGAACACTTGAGTCACTGACGCAGAGACTTGGCGAGCGGGGGATCGCGCTCGCGCGTGGTGGCGACCTCATTGGGTGGGCGAGCAGCGCGGCCATCTCAGAGATGGCAACAAAGAGCGACAACGCACCGACGCGTGTGCGAGAGTTGCTCAGCGGAATCTCCGACGCGCTCTTGGTGGTCGATGCCGATGCGCTTGGGTTGTCGTTGCGCACATACATGGTGTACGCCGCGCAGAGCGAACTTGGCGCGCTCGCCGCCGACACGAAGCCACTCGAAGGAAGCGGCGGATCGACTCTCGCAGGTCTTCCCAAGGCGTCGTTTTATCTCGCAGCAGCGATCGACGTGCAGGCACTTGGCGGACCGAGCAAGTTCGACGCACTCGCGGCATCGCTCGGCGTGTCAGAACTCATTCCAGCGTGGTTGGCCCAAGCGCAAGATGGCGTGCGCTGCGTGCGATTCGCCGCCTATCCGAGCAAACTCGGACTCTTGGCGGGTGGACTGCTGAACGACTGCGCGTTCGTGATCGAGACTGCGCATCCTGAAAAAATTCGAGAGCTTTTCAAGTCGTCGCTGCTCGCACAGGCTGGCGCGCACGATGGAGTGCGTCGCGAGCCCGCGTGGGAAGACGCGCGCACACTCAAAGATGGATCAGTGGTCGATGCGTTTGAACTCAAAGAAACTCCACTCGGTGCGAGTGAAGCCCCCGGCGAAGACCTCTCTGGTGTCGCGATGCAGCAGTTGATGCGCCAAGCGTGTTTTGGAGGGCGCGGCATGCACGGGTTTCTCAAGGTGTTGCCGAGTGCTGTCGTCGTGACGATGAGTCAGCGACCCGATGTGTTGGCGCGCGCTCTTGCTGCTGCGAACGGTGGAGAGTCTCTCAAAGATGAGAGTGTGCTTGTTTCGATGCGTCCGTGGCTCGTCCCAGGTTCGCAGTGCGAACTCTTTATCTCTGCCGGGCAGATTCTCAAAGTCGTTCGTCAGCTCGCTGCGACCTTTGGCGGCGCTGACTTGCAACTTCCAACCATCCCCGCGAAGAGCGCGCCGGTGGCGATCGCCCTGCGCATCGACCCGCGCGCAGCTGAGTTGGGAGTGATGATCCCAACTGCGACTCTCGCAGCCGCATACGACCAAATCGTGCGCAACTTCGTCGGCGCAGTCGTCGAGCCGCAGGCAGTCGGTGCGCCGGAGTCCGCGAAGGAATGACCGCAGCAATTGCGTGGCGCCTCGCGCAAGCGCGCACGCTGCACTGGGCATCACACGATCCTCTCGTGATGGCGATCATCAACGTCACCCCAGATTCATTTTCTGATGGTGGATCTCACAACGACCTTGATCGCGCCTGCGAGCACGCACGCGCCTGCATCGCAGCGGGAGCAAGCATGCTCGATGTCGGCGGAGAGAGCACGCGTCCTGGCAGTGCCTCGGTCTCGTGGGAAGAGCAGATTGCGCGCACACAGCCAGTGATCAGGCAGATCGCGCGCGAGCATCCCACTGCGGTGATCTCGATCGACACGACACGCGCTGCGGTTGCGCGTGCTGCGCTTGATGCTGGCGCATCGGTCGTGAACGATGTGAGTGCCGGCGAAGACGATGCCGAACTCTGGCCGCTCGTAGCAGAACGCGAGTGCGGCTATGTGCTCATGCACCGCCTTCGCAGACCGAGTGAAGACTCGTACAGCGACCGGTACGAGCATGCTCCGCGGTACGGCGCACACAACGATGTCGTTGCCGAAGTGTGTGGGTGGTTGCACGACCGTGCGCAGTCAGCCGAGCGCGCGGGCATCGCGCGGGCGTCGATCGCCGTCGATCCTGGCCTTGGATTCGGCAAGTCGGTCGCGCAGAACTTTGCCCTCATCGCGGGCATGCACGAGATCGTTGCGCTTGGCTATCCCGTCGTTGTGTCGGCAAGCCGCAAGTCGTTTCTTGCAGCGGCAACTGGCGAAACGATTCCCGCCCGCCGAGACAGTGCGAGCATTGCTGTTGCGCTCGAACTCGCAGCCTCAGGGGTTGGGGTGGTTCGCGCGCATGATGTTGCTGGGCACACCACAGCACTGCGCGCACGCTCGAAAAACACCCAAAAAACATGATGAAAACAGCGCGCGCGTTCGCATGCGCGCATTGCTACTATTTCGCCTCGCATTTTCGTTTGAACCTCTCTGGAGAAACACATGGCTGGCGCGCACACGCTCGAATTCACCGATGGCAATTTTCAATCCGACGTGATGGAATCAAAGGTTCCAGTACTCGTCGATTTCTGGGCGGAATGGTGTAGCCCATGCCGTGCGCTCGGACCAGCCATTGACGAACTTGCCAACGACTATCAGGGCAAGGCGAAGATCGGAAAGGTCAATATCGACAACAGTCGTGAAGTCGCGCTCAAGTTTGGCATTCAGTCGATCCCAACCATTCTTGTGATCAAGAACGGTCAGGTTCACAAGAAGATGGTGGGACTCGTTTCGAAGAGCGTGCTCGCGGGCGCGATCGACTCAGCGATGTAATCACACATCTGATACGCTTGGCGTGTCAGTTTCACAGGGCCTGTAGCTCAATTGGGAGAGCGCTTCCATGGCATGGAAGAGGTCGTCGGTTCGAGCCCGATCAGGTCCACTTGATAAAAACCCCATTGTTTCTCGACCAAAAAGAGAAGCAATGGGGTTTGGGTTTTGGAACCTAGCCAGACGGCGAAAGTGTGTACCAAGTGTGTACCAAGGTAGGGATATGGAGTCCCTGTGTCGCTACGCCTGTGCTTGCACCGATCCAAGAACCTCGCCTACTGCCGAGTCGGCAGCAAGTTCCATTACTTCGGCACTTGGGGCAAACCCGAGACCGAGCAGCGATACCGAGACTTTCTAGCGAAGCGATTGGCGGTTGAGAGTCAGCGAAGCCAGTGCGAATCTGCAGCGCAAAGCATCACCGTAGGCGCACTCGCACAGCGCTGGGTGGCATGGATGACGGCAGAGCGTGGCGCAACCAACAGCAAGGTGAGCTCTGCAAGAACTGTTGCCCTGGACATCTGCCGTGAGCATGCGGCGTTGCCTGCAACCAGATTTGGGCCGAGGGTGTTGCAACAGATTCAGCGTCGACTGCTTACTGATGGCCTGATCTGTCGTAGCGGAATCAATCGTCGCATTCGAGACATTGTTGGCATATGGAAGTGGGGGGTGTCCGAGGAACTGGTGTCGAGCGATGCGTGGCAATCACTCTCGAGTATCAGACCGCTTCGCAGTGGTGTCGGATGGAATCCACCGCCCCGAGTTGCTGCGGATCCTGTTGATGTTCAAGCGGTGATTGAGTTCCTGCATGGTCGTGGGATGGCAGGAGCGGTGCGGTGTATTCAGTTCTTGCGCTTCACTGGTTGCAGACCGAGCGAGGCGTATGGTGCAACATGGGGTGATATGCAGCTTCAGTCGAGTCCACCCTTGTATGTCGTACGCAAGCACAAGTGCCGTGGTTACGGGATGGACCGAGTCGTGGTGTTGAATGATCACGCTGTTGCGGCGGTGGCTTCGGGGATGCATTTGCGCAGCAGACCAGACGATCTTGTCTTCTGCAATCGTGCTGGGCATGCTTGGGAGAAGACAACGCTTGCACATGCGATTGAAAGATCGTGTGCAGCACTGGGGCTGAAGAAGTGGACGCCGTATCAACTTCGGCATCTCGTTGCCACAGAGACTGTCAACAGAACTGGAAACGAAGCGGCGGCAGCTGCGCTCTTGGGTCATTCACCAGATTCGAGAATGATCCGACGATACTCACGAGATCGCATTGCGTTGGCGATGTTGGCGGCGAGAGCTGTGGGCACGAGTCATGGAGATTGTCGAGCATGCGATGTTTCCTAACGTGTCCGCTCGATTTTCAGATCGGCATTCACGGAATTTTCAAAAACTTTCTTGTCAGAGTCCGCTTGAAATAAAGCGATTTTCCAGCATTTGATTTTCCGCTGTTGGCACGACGGTTGCTTGGTGTTCCCTCGCATCTCGTGTCGTTTCACCTCGTGACATCTCGTCATGTGGGCGACGTGAGAAGAAGTCACGCACACATGTGGGTGTATTGAAAGGACGGTCTCAGCGTGGTGATTCGAAAAGAAAATCAATCGTTCGGAGTGAATGAGTCGGTGCGCAGCGTTACAACTCCTCGGCAAGCATCAGCGACTCAAACGAAACCGAGGGCCATCGCACCGCAGTCGCTCCATCGGAGGTGCAGGAATAATCAACTGAAACTTTGGCAGCCGGTGCCTGCCATGATGTTGAATCGGTCAAACGCTGGTGGCGGCGCATGGGAACTTCGACCGACGGAGAAGTGGAGCACGACCAACGATTGCGCAGAGGCGGAGAGAGAAACCAGATTCCAGATTCACGGAAGTAAAGGCGGTGACAGCTGTGACAGCTGTGATGACCTTGTAGGAGTTATTGAAAAATGAGTATCCGAGTGAAGAGGGGTGGAGAAAAGAGTAGGAGTCCTGAAACAGCCCCCGGAGCCGTCACGGCCGTCACGGTCGGCTCACAGGCGGGATCAGGCTTGGAGCAGATGGAGGTTGGTCAAGGCCCCCCTCACCGTACGCCTTCGGTTCTGTCCTCTAAAGCGTTGAAAACAAAAGGTTACAAGCGCGTAATGTTTGGCACGAACGGTAGCAAATTTGACAAGTTATCGGACTATGGTACGATAAAGGTATAGGCACACCGGTGCATTTATCACTCAACAGTCCAAGAAAGGAATACATATGTCCGATAACAAAAACCAAACTCCAGCAGTTGTCACCGTGAAAGAGCTCGCCTCGACTCTCCAGGTGAGTGAACGGTCCGTGCGCAGATGGATCAAGGCAGGCAAGTTGCCCAACCCGTCAACGCTTGGTCAATGTGCATTCTGGTTGGCGGATCAACTGCGGCCGTTCCTCGAACGCAGGGGTAACCGATGACGTCGTCTAGAACAGGGGAATTCAGGCGGTGTACTGCCGCTTGCCCGTGCCAAGTGTGTGGGCGTCAGAAGTACTGCATGGTCACCGAGGCAGGGGATTACGCCCTTTGCACTAAGGAAGAGAGCGATTATCGCATTGAAAAACTCGATGGCTGGCGGCACTTTATTCCAGCAAAGAACCGTCTGGCTCGGTCACTCGTTCGTAAGCACACCGCTTCGGCGCTGAGCAACAAGGAATTCGTTGACTTCACTGCATTGCACCAGCGCTACACCGAGCGCATGACTACAGATGCGAGAATCCTCGTCGCCGATGGGCTCGGTGTCTCCGTGGAGGCGTTGGAACAGTTCGATTTGGGATTTTGCGCCTTCCCAGCCGCATTGGTGATCCCTGCTATGGCGGGTGAACATCAGATCGTCGGCTTGAGGCACCGCCGTACGAATCCAAGTGCCAGCGTCGGCAAGTGGCATTGTGAGATCGGAAGCACCGCATATCCGCTGCTTCGAAAGACCCCGGTCGAATCTGGGATGCCGCTCATCGTTACGGAAGGACCGTCGGACTGTTTGGCCGCCACCGCAATCGGATTGTCTGCTTGCGGAAAGTGGTCGAAACCGCTGGATGTTGCCAAGGCTCACGTGATCATCGACTATGCAACGAGAGTTCAAGCATCCGTGTTCATCGTTGCTGGGGACAACGATGCCTCGGGTGGGGGAGAAACTTCGGCAATTGAGTCTGGGCTACTCATCAAAGAACTCATGCCCAATGCACGGGTCGGAACGTGTCAATACCTTTGAGACACTTTTGTTTATCAGATTGCGACTTTCT
>CAYHFW010000012.1:0-61009 GCA_964355975.1 uncultured Singulisphaera sp. | reverse complement strand
GCTCGGCGAGGGCTGTTTGAGCGCCGAGTGAAGCATTCCGCCGCGATCACGCTGGCTTGAGTTTGAATCCGCCGCGATTGCGCTGTCTTGAGCGCGTGAATCACGCGAATTGCGAAACGTCCCGGGGTGGGATCGAACCACCGACCTGCAGATTAGAAATCTGCTGCTCTATCCAACTGAGCTACCGGGACTCGTTGCGGTCGCTGGCGCACACAGTTGTGGCCAGTTGCGTGCGAGTGTAATTGTTCCATCCCCTATCGGACGAGCACCCCTGCGCGATAGCATTTGTTGTGCAGGCGGCGGCGCGTCGCCATTGGATCCCAGGTTCACCGGTCGCACCTCGCGTGCGAAAGGAGGCAGTCGTGGGCGTCAAATATCGATTCAAGAGTGGCGACGTTGTTTCTGGATGGCTGCTTTCAGATGGACTGCGCGAAGCGGTTGCGAAGAAGCAACTCAACGCAGATTCAAAGGTGCAGATGACAGGGCGAGATGATTGGGTCAGTGCGAGTTCAATACCTGGCCTTCTGAGCGTCGCGCCTGTCGTTGCGAAGGTTGAGACAGTTGCGAAAGAGCACGAACCCGCGCGTGTCGAGCCACGACACGGGACGCGCCCTGGCGAGTCGATTCATCACCTTCTCTACCGCGTCTTGCACATGACAATCCACGTTGTTGCGCACGATGATGCGCACGATGGTGAGCCCGCACTCAGCGGAACACTCATCGGTGTGACTGCCGAGGGCATCATGGTTGAGTTCGCCAAGTTTGGTGCGATTGTGTACATCCCGCTGACGCGCGTGCGCTGCGCCTGCATCATGTCGAAGTTTCCTTCGCTTGGTCCGCCGCGCCGAGGAGAAACTGTGCAGATCGAGGTTGATGCGCTTCCCGACCTCGAAGATTGGGCGAATCGCACGGCACCCCAGTCCGCGCATGTTGAGTCGTAGGTTTCTGCGCCAACTTGCGCACAACTCGCTGCGCGTGAGCGGTTACAGTGCGCGCATGCAACGATCGCTTCGAATCATCGGGGTCTGCTTCTTGGTCGCAACTGCCACGGGCTGCGCAACGCCGTCAGCGCTTCCGACTGGCTACCGCCTTCCGACGCTCTTGCAAAGTGTGCTTCCGAGCGCGCAGCAGGCGATCCTGAAGTATGCAGACGACCACGACGGGCAACTGCCTGAGACGACTGTGGGCGAGCAACTTGCGATGCGGGCGATTACGACACGCACAAGTGCGAGCAATGAACTCGATGCGGCTGGAACGCCTGTCACGGTCGCTGAGTCGATCGATGGGATCGCCTACCTCTACCGCCCGGCACAAGACACTTTCATCTTGACCATGTGCGGCCGCGTTGTGCGGTCGGTGCAAGGGGCGCCGACTCCAATGTGCGCGTGGTTCTGCTTTCAGGGTCGCTACTCGAGCACGGGAGCAATCATCGACGATCGCACGACCTACCTCGAGAACACTGAGCTCTTTATCGATGCGATGCGCTCGACAACACACACGGCTGCGTGGAACTCATCGGCGTGGGCAATCGCGCGCTGCTACGCCTCAGTCATCGCTTCCAATGGCCAGAAGTCAGCCGATGGAATGGTGGACCATTTCATCAAAGAGGCAATCGCGACGGGACGCGCGCGCGTGCCAACTGGCATGCCGCCGCGCCAGGCTGCGTTTGGCGGCGTCGCGAGCAAGACGACGCCGACCCCCCCTGTGGCGAAGTAGCGCGGGCGATCTGGGTCAATCGAGCAGCAGCGCGATCCACATCGTGAAGAACATGAGGTGCACGATGCCTTGCATGAGGTTCGCGCGTCCGAGTGAGAGATGCAACATTGAGATCACGATTGTGCCTGCGAGCAAGCCAATCTGAGCGGGCTCGAGTCCGAGTTCAACGGGGGTGCCGATCGCCATTGAAACGAAGAGCACAGCAGGAATGGTGAGCCCGATGGTGCTCAATGCTGATCCGTGCAGGATGTTGATCGTGCTCTGCAGGTTTGAACGCCATGCGGCGCGCGTCGCTGCGATGCCCTCGGGAAGCAGAATGAGGAAGGCGACAATGACGCCCTCGAGACCGCTCGGCAGGTAGCGCTGCTCGAGAAAGTCGACGAGCAGATGCCCCAAGACCTCTGAAAGCATGACGACTACGACGAGTGCGAGCAACAGAAGGGCGACAGACTTGGCGATCGCAGGGTGTGGGTGAGCCGATGCGGCCGCCGCACTCTTCGAGTCGTGGCCGCAGATGTCCGTTTCGTGCTCGATGAAAAACTCGCGGTGTGACGAGGTCTGCAGCGCGAGAAATGCGAAGTACACCCCGAGCGAAGCGCACGCGACATAGAGCTCCATCTGTTCGGACATGAATCCGCCAGGGCGCGACACAGTAAGTCGCGGCATGACCAATCCGATCAAAGTCAGTGCCGTGATCAATGCCAAGAATGCAGAGGCAGACTTCGCGTTGAATGTTTGCTCGCGCTTGCGAAGGCCACCCATCACAAGTGCAAATCCGACGAGACCATTCATGATCATCATGAGCACGGCGAACATCGTGTCGCGCGCGACCTTTGCTTCAGAGTTGCCCGCCAACATGATTCCCACCACGAGCGCAACTTCGATCGTGACTGCGGAGAGGGTCAGCACCAGCGTGCCAAAGGGCTCACGAAGTCTGTGTGCAATGGCGTCAGCATGTGCAGAGGCGCGGAAGGCGCAGACCAGAATCACCGCCACAATGATGGGAAAGAGAAACTTCGGCGGTGCCTCGCCATCGGTCATGCCCAACCATTCTGGACGGATCACGATGGTCACAGCGAAGAGCAACCCTGCAAAGAGCGGAAGATCAGCGAGTTTGGCGAGCCACTTCAGACGGTTGCGCTTGCGAGTCATTCGTGGCTCACTCTATTCGATTGCACGCAAAGAACTCGAGCGGTGCGCAGTACGCTTGCGCTGAGATGCAGATACTTCTCTTGATGACCCTCGCCTTCACGCTCTCGCAGGATGCCACTCCACCCGTGGTCGCTCCGCCATCTGGTCCTGGCGATGAGCGCGAAACGAAGCGCAGCGCAGCGCGCCCTCCACTCTCATTCGATTCGCCGATGCCCATCCCTGAAGTTGCGCAGTGGCTCAATGGAACTGCGCCAGATTTTTCGGATCGCTCCAAGATCTTTCTGCTTGTTTTTTGGGCTTCGAACATCACGCCTGCGCGCGAGTCACTTCCGCGACTCTCGCTGATCGCCGACGCCTACAAAGCGCAGAACGTGGTTGTTGTGGGCATGACGGCCGAGCCCGCCGATGGAATCCGACCACTTCTCGAATCGCCCCTGTACAAAGATGCGGTCAAATTTGCGATCGGCTGCGATCCAGACAGAAGTACCTATCAGCAGTTCATGACAGCGTCTTGGCAGAGTTCACTGCCAACGGTTTTTCTTGCCAAGGGCGGCAAGGTGTTGTGGATCGGCACGCCACGCGAAGTTGAAGCGGTCTTGAAACAAGTGCTTGATGGTTCATGGACTGCTCAAGGTCGCAAGGAGGCGCATGACCGCGATGCCGCGACGACGAAGCGCGCTGAAGAGTTCGAGCAGAGGCTCAACACACTCGTTGACCGACGTGAGTGGGATGGCATGCTCGCTGTTCTTGCTGAAATGCAGGCCGATCCTGACCAATCGCTCGCGCGTGAGGGACGACTGTTGCGCATCGGCGTGCTGCAACAGGCGGGACGCCAAGACGATGCGCTGCGCGCGTGCGACGAACTCGTCGAGTCGACCAAAGATTGGATCGTCGCCGCAGAGGTCGCGAAAATGCTTGCTTCACCCCTCTTTGTGAAGCCCGACATGTCGCGGGCGACCCTCGCTGCACTCAAGGCAATTGCACTCTCGAAACAGAAGCAAGCGTTGGCATACGTCGCGCTCGCGCATGTTCAGGCGCGTGGAGGGCAATCCGACCTCGCGCTGCGATCGCTTGACCGCGCGCTCACCCTTGCGCTGCCCGATGAGCGAGAGTTGGTGCAAGAAGAGATTGAGACGCTGAAACTCGCGCCAGTCGAAGCGACCGAGCCGGTACCTGCGCAGGGGCCAGGGTCGGCGAAACCGCCTCAGCCAAGTCCAAGCACAACCCCCTGAACGGGTAGAGCGCACGCAAGATTCGCGCGGCGCAAGCAGATCGGAGTCAACTTCCGCGAATCTGAAATGCTGGCACGTACGCCTTGCGCGTGTACTCAGCCACCATTCGGTGTGAATTGAACACCGCGGGCACGGTCGCCGCACTGTGCAGCGCGCGAGCGATCCAACCATGCGGAAGCCCCTCAGCATCTTTCTCATAAAACTGCGGAATAATTGAATCTTCGAGCAACGAGTAGACGCTCTTTGCATCGGCGTCATCGCGCGCACTCGCGTCGACCAATTCGGTCGTGCCGCCGATACTCCATCCATTGATGCCATCGGTTGCTTCGGGCCACCATCCGTCGAGGATCGAGAGATTCAGACCACCATGCAACGGAGGCTTCATGCCGCTTGTGCCGCTCGCCTCATGTGGACGAATCGGAGTATTGAGCCATACATCGCAACCCGATGTCAGCATTCTGCCGACGTGCATGTCGTATTCCTCGACGAACGCAACGCGACCGAAGAAGCGTGGGTCACGTGTCATCTCAAAGATCTTCTGCGCAAATGCCTGCCCTCCTTCATCGCGCGGATGCGCCTTGCCTGCGAAGATCAATTGGACTGGGCGATCTGGATTCGAGAGGATTGCGGCGAGTCGATTTGCATCATGAAAAATGAGCGGCGCGCGTTTATAGGTTGCGAATCGTCGCGCGAACCCAATCGTGAGCGCATCGTTGCGCAAGAGTGCGTACGAGGCCGCGACCGCGCCTTGCCCCTCGCCACGGCGCTTGCACTGCATCGCGAGACGATCGCGCACGAAGTGCACGAGCCGACTGCGCAAGCGCGTGCGAAGTTGCCAGAACGCGCGTTGATCGCACTCTTCGACGTGGCGCCATCCCGTTGCTTTGGGCGCCTGCTTTGAGAGGCGCAGTCCGCTTGATTCACGCCAGAATCGCTCTGCGTCTGGATCGATCCAAGTCTTGACGTGCACACCATTGGTGATCGACGTGATTGGCACCTTGCTTGCAGGCACGCCATAAAAGTCTTTCCACATCTCGCGGCTCACTTCGCCGTGCAATTGTGAGACTCCGTTGACACGCTGGGCAAGCCGCAGCGCGAGCACGGTCATGCAGAAAGTCTCTTTCTGATCGCCAGCTTTGATTCGGCCGAGGTCTGCGAGTTCTTCGCCCGTCATGCCTGCGCGCAACACAAGCGATGCGAGTTCTTCGGCGACCATCTTTGGGTCGTAGCGGTCGTGTCCTGCTGGAACAGGCGTGTGTGTAGTGAAAACCGTTGCGCGCCGTACGACGTCGAACGCCTCTTGAATCGGGCGACCTGCCGAGTGCAATTCGACGGCACGGTGGAGTGCCGCGAACGCGGCGTGACCCTCATTGAGATGCAACACAGTGACCTTTTCACCAAGCGCCTTGAGCGCCATCATGCCGCCCACACCAAGCAAGACTTGTTGGCGCAGGCGCAAGTGTGGCTCGCCTTTGTAGAGCCCTTCCGTGAGCTTGCGATCTTCGGGAGCATTCGCCTTGAGATCTGTGTCGAGCAAGTAGAGCGGCACGCGTCCGACCCACATGCGCATGACGCGCGCTGTCACGATGCGCGATCCAATCGGACATCCGATTGTCACGCGTGTGTCTTCGATGCCCCAGCGCGCAAAGTCGTAGTCGGGGTAGAGCACGACGGTCGATCCATCGCGCGCAAGTTGCTGGATGTAGTAGCCGTGTCGGTATGCGAGGCCGACTGCGACGAGCGGAATTCCCAAATCAGATGCGCTCTTGAGGTGATCCCCCGCCAAGATTCCGAGTCCACCCGCATATTGTTGGACCGACTCGTGCAATCCGTACTCGCTACAGAAATAGCCGATGCGAAGCCCCGCGAGTTGCGCCGACGCGCCGCGCTGAAACCATGCACGCTCGCCGAGGTACGCGGCGCGCGCTGCCAATCCGTCGTAGACACGTTTCACAAAAATTGGATCGCACGCCAACGCTGCGATGCGCGCTGGAGTCGTGCGCTCAAGTGTTCCGAGTGGAGAGTGGTTTGTCGCACGCCACTCATTGGGTTCAAGCGTCTGAAAGACTGACCATCCCTCTTCATTCCAAGACCACCAGAGATTGGACGCGAGATCGCGCAGATGACTGATGAGGTCATCCACACCGATCGACGGATAGCGCTGTGCTCGTGACATGAGGGGTTGGCAGTTCTACCAAATGCGCCTGTTACTGTGCTGCAATGCGGCCAGTGATTGCCGCGAGGGCGCGCACGCTTTTTGCGGCGCTCGCCCCCTTTTTGCGCCAATCGCTTGAGAGGCGCCAACGCCACTCCCCTTGGGCTCGCCCCGGAAGATTCATCCGGGCTGAACGATCGAGTGCGAGCACATCTTGCATCGCGATGACGGCGAGTTGGGCGGACGAAGCAAAGGCAAGCCGGATCATCGCCTCGTGCGGGCTGCGCAGCGCATCGGCGCCGCAATACGCCGCGAAACGCTTGCGCGCGCTCGCCGCAAGCGCGGCGAACCATCCGCGCGTCGTGTCGTTGTCATGGGTGCCTGGATAAACGACACACTTGCATTCATGTCGGTGAAGGAGGTCTGAAGAATTGTCCCCGCCGAATGCGTGGTGCAAGACGCGCATTCCAGGAAGGTCGAACCGCGTACGAAGCGCGACGACCTCTGGTGTCACCGCACCGAGATCCTCTGCGATGAGTGAGAGTGCGCCGAGTTTCTGGCGTGCCGCAGCGAGAAGTTCTTCGCCTGCTTGTGGCTTCCAGGTTCCACTGCGGGCGTTCTTCGCACCTGCAGGAATCTCGTACGCGTGGTGGAATCCAACAAAGTGATCGATGCGAACGCTGTCAAACCGGCGCAGCGACGAGGCGATGCGCTCGGTCCACCAACGAAATCCTTCGGCTCGGTGCGCCGACCAGCGATAGTGTGGATGGCCCCACAGTTGGCCGTCTTTCGAAAAGCAATCTGGAGGGACACCCGTCAAGACTTCAGGGTGGCCCGCGCGATCAAGCCGAAAGAGTTCTGGATGCTCAGCGACGTCGGCACTATCGAGCGAGACGAAGATCGGCACGTCACCGATCAATTGCACGCGATGCGCATGCGCGTGCGCGCGCAATTGCCGCCACTGCTCGTCGAATGCAAACTGCAAGAACGCGTGGTAACCGATGGTGTCGTTCAGGTAGGCACGCCATCCCGCGAGCCAATACTTCTCGCGTTGCGCAAACGCTCGGTAGTTTGCGCTCTCGAATCCACCATCTGCGCGGAAAGTCTCGAACGCGCGCAGAAACGCTGGCTCTTTCGCACGGCGTGCCGCGTCGTAACTCGTCTTTGCCTTCGAGCCGCGCTGCTCGAGCGATCCACGCGCGTACCGCTTCGCTGCTGCTGCTGACTCGCGCACATCGCGCGCAGCGAGCAGGCCCGCGTCGTGCAACGCCTCGAGCGAGATGAAGAGAGGCTCGCCTGCGAAACTCGAGGTGCTTGCGTAGGGTGAGTCGCCGGGACCGATCGGACCCACTGGCAACATCTGCCACCACGAAAACCCCGCGTCGTGGCACCACTCGACATACTCGCGCGCGCAAGGTCCCAGGTCACCGATGGCGCACGGCCCCGCGAGACTCGAGAGGTGGCAGAGCACACCAGCGGCTCGATGAGCCATCGCCGCGTTCGCGCTGCTGCTCATTGCTCGAGTGCCCAAACACGTCCCGAGAGTGCGGGCACTGAAACCTTTGGGAATGCATCATCGGCAACGGCGGCCCCCTCGCCGCCGAAGATCGTGCGCCACCGTGCGCCGCGCGATGCACTCGTCGTCGTCGAAAGGTCAAGCTGCGCCTCGTGCTGTGATGCGTTGAGCGCGACCAAGAGCGTTTCGTTGCCGAGTGTGCGTTCAAACACCCAAACATCACGCGCGTCATCGCAGAGAATCGTTTCAAATGAACCGCTGCGCAGCGCTGGGTGCGCATTGCGCAACGCGATGATCTGCTTGTACCAAGCATGATGCGCCTCATTGACGGTGTTCTCGAGCGGCTTCTCATAGGGCTCGAGATCTTTCCAGAGCATCGGCTTGCGATTCGTTGGGTCATCGGCCCCCCACATGCCCACTTCATCGCCGTAGTACACCATCGGCGCACCGACATAGACCATCTGCGCCAACGCGATCAACCGCGCCCGCTTGTACTCATCGCTCTCGGGCTTTCCGCCTTTGTAACTAGCGTTTTCTTGCTCACGATTGCCTTTGTCATAGTCCGAATCGGGATGGCGCAACTTCGAGACGAGGCGATCGGTGTCGTGACTGTCCACGAGATTCTGCAAGACATAGGTCGCCTGCGCGGGATAAGCGCGGCGCAACTCAGCGAGTCGGCGATCGAGTTCACTCGCGGTGATCTTGCGATCTTTGTCGCGAATCCATTGCAAGAGCGACTCTGCGAATGGATAGTTCATCACGGCATCGAACGAACGACCATCGAGCCATGAATCTGCGCGCTTCCAAATCTCGCCAACGATGTACGCATCGGGATTGATCGACTTCACGAGCGCACGCCACTCGTACCAGAAGGGCATCGCGACTTCGTTTGGAACATCGAGTCGCCATCCATCAATGCCGTCGGATGGATCGCCGTCACCGTTGGGATCCATCCAGCGTCGCGTGATGTTGAAAATGTGTTGCTTCACTTCTTCACAGATGAACCCTTGATCGTTCTTGCGAAAGACGGGGAGTTCGGTAAACCCAGCCCAACCGTCGTACTCAAACGGATTCCACGAGCGCACGCTGAACCAATCGCGATATGGGCTCGCCTCGCCGCGCGCCTTCACATCGCGAAACGCTGGATGCGCGGTGCCGACATGGTTGAAGACACCGTCAAGAATCACACGAATTCCGAGGGCCTTTGCGTCGCGAATCACATCGAGAAAGAGTCGGTCGGTTGGGGTCCATGTCCAAGTCTTTGGATCGCGCAAGTCCTCGACCGCCTCGGCCTTTGCATAGTCGCCACGCGTTCCAAAGTGCTCGTCGACGTGAATGAAGCTTGTCGCGTTGTACTTATGGTGAGTCGTCGCCTGAAAAATGGGGTTCAGGTAGAGCGCGTTGATGCCGAGATCTTTGAGATACGGAAGTTGCGCGCGCAGCCCTGCGAGGTCGCCGCCATAGTGTCGGTCGAAGACGTACCAGTTGAAAAACGTCTGGCCGTTGTGACCTTCCCATGCGCTTGGCGTGTACCACTCGCTCGTCCAGGGACGACAGGGATCGGGATTGTTCGCAAGGTCGCCGTCGCGAAATCGCTCGAGCATGATCTGGTACCAGATCGCATCCTTCGCCCAACCTGGCGTCGTGAAGAATGCGTCGGGAGAACTATCAAGTGAATAAGTGCGTGCATCGCTCAAGCGTGTGGCTCCATCTGAGAAGAGAAAGGTATAGGAGAGCGCGCTCGTCGGTGGCTTGAGAGCAACTTCCCACCACGAGAATGTGCCATCACTGCCTGAGTCGCGCATCTGTACCCGTGCTCCACTGCGCGGCGCAAACTCAACCGACTCGACATCGCCGCGCAAGGTGCGAACGCGCACGAGCAGCCGACCATCTGGAAGTTGCTGCACAAACGCGGCGCGTGTGGGATCGTGCAGAACTCCCCCGCCTTCTATCTTGCCATCTCCAAGTCGCACGCGCACGCCGTCGAGATTCGCTTCTGCTCCGAGCCGCAGCACACTGTTGTTTCCGCCGTTTCCATCGTCTTGCTTGCGCGGATTGCGCTCATCGGCCAGCCATGTACTGCCGTCGACGACGAACTTGTAGAAACGTTCGCCCGCGGCGAGTTGCATCGAGACGCGCCAGACGCCGTCGTCACCGCGACTCATCGGTGTTGCGGTTGTGCTCCATGCATTGAAGTCACCGGCGAGATTCACGCGGGTGACGGCGCGCGTCGGTTGGAAGGAAAACTGACACTCGAATGCCCCCGAGGCGAGCGCGCGCACTTCGACGCTCGAACAGGTCGCAACTTCTGTTGCAGAGAGCGATGATGTGATCTTCGATTCGCTCGGGGGCCAACTCGATTGTTTTTGCCCCGACGCTGGCGCACTCAACACTGCCAAACAGAGTGCCCCTGCGACCAAGAGTGATCTGCGTGAACTTTGTTTCATCATCGTCGCGTCAGGGTAGAGCGCATCACCAATCGGCGCGCGCGATCTTGAGCGCGAACTATGCTGCGGGCGCATGATTCGACGCACCGGACGATGGATTCGCGCACTTCTGCTCACACTGACCTGTGCGATCGTGCTCTGGGCGTTTGCGACCGTCGCAACCCGTGAACTGCGCAAGATCTGGTCGCATGATTCGCGCACTGAACTCGTCGTCATGCACTGGTCGGGCGAGGGTGGACAAGAAGAAGATCAGATTGTTGAAGATGCCCTTCGCACATTCGAACGCGAGCATCCCACTCTGCGCGTTCGGCGCATCAACCCTGGCGATGCTGGCAGTTTTTACACCAAACTGCAGACGATGATGGCGTCGGGCGATCCTCCTGATGTGTTTTATGTTGGGTCTGAGCGCATTCCGGCGTTCGTCGCGCTCGGATTGCTCGCGCCACTCGATGACTTCGTTTCGGCCGATGCGCGTTCTCGCGTTGTTGATGCTGTCGCCCTCGACCACTTCTTTCCGGCGACGGTTGCTGCCTTTCAATACGACGGGGCAAACACTGGTTCGGGGGCGCTGTATGGCATCCCGAAAGATTTCACCACCGTCGGCTTCTACTGGAACAAAGATCTCTTCAAGCGCGCAGGTCTCGCCCCACCGAGTGCGCAGTGGACGTGGGATGAATTCATCGCCGATGCACGCGCAATCGGCAAACTGCCTGAATGCACTGGCGCCGAATTCGTCACGTGGCCCGCGATGGTGCGCGCATACTTGATGAGCGAGGGGCTCGATGTCAAAGGAGATTCGTTCGACGAGCTGCGCACATCTGAAGCCCCCGTCGTCGAAGCGCTCGAACGACTTCGCAGTTGGCGCCACGACGAAACCGGCGCGCTGACGAGCGGCAAGAGCAAGATTGCCACGGGGTCGAGCGTCTTCTTGGGAGGCAAGGTTGGACTCGCTGGACCATTTGGAAGATGGGTTGTGCCGAGTTACCGAAAGATTCCCTCTGCTGCGGATGGAGGATTCGAGTGGGATTTCGCCCCGCTTCCGCGTGGAAGCGCAGTGAGCAACATTGTGCTGACAGTCTCGTGGTCGATCTCGAGTGTGAGCAAACATCCCAATGAAGCATGGCAGCTCGTGCGATTTCTTTCGAGCGAAACGAATCAGCGCGCACTCGCCAAACTCGGACTTGCGATTCCCACGATTCGTTCAGCAGCAGAGAGCGACTCGTTCAATGATCCAACGCAAGAGCCTGCAAATGACCGTGGGTTTCTCGAAGCAGCCGAGCATGCGCGCGTGGTCGATTGGCCCGTCGATCCACAATTCGAGGCACTCTTGGGATCGCGCCTCGACCAAGGGCTCAAGACCGGCGACCTGCCGCTCGCCGAGGCGATCGCCAATTTCGAGCGCGACTGGAAGGCACAGCGGCAGACTCCACTTCGAAGCGAGAAGATGCCTTCGATGCCGTGGACTCTCTTGGGCTGGATTGCCGCGGCAATCGCCGCGTTGGGCATCACTGTGATCATCATGCGACTGCGACGAGGTGCGCTCAGCCTCGCGCAGCGCCGCGAAGAGCGCACCGGATTTCTGTTCGCCTCACCGTGGATTGTTGGATTCGCGCTCTTTATGGTCTTTCCGATTGCGATGAGCCTCGCGCTCGCATTCGCTCGGTGGAAGGGCGTCTCGCCGCTGAGCGAGGCAGACTTTGCAGGCACCGCGAACTTTGAGCAGTTGCTCGCGTTCGACCATCGCTTTCGTGCGAGCCTCTGGGTCACCGCCTATTACGCACTGATCGCGGTTCCCACGGGACAAGTGCTCGCCCTGCTCGCTGCACTCTTGATGAACGCAAAGGTTCGGGGTATTCACATCTTTCGCGCGGCGTGGTATCTGCCGAGCGTGCTCGCAGGGGTTGGAGTCGCTGTGCTCTGGCGGTGGATCTTCGATGCTGATGGCGGGCTGCTCAACGAGGCGCTTCAACCACTCCTCACGCCGCTTGGGCTCACTGCTCCCGAGTGGTTTGGCCGCGATGCAGGCATCTGGGGAGCGCCCGCGTTCGCACTGATGAGCCTCTGGTTTCTGGGTGGCACAATGATCGTCTTTCTTGCGGGGCTTCAACAGATTCCGATCGAACTCTATGAAGCCGCAGCAATCGATGGCGCGAGCAAGCGCCGCCAATTCTGGTCGGTGACACTGCCGATGCTCTCGCCGATCATCCTCTTCAATCTCATCATGGCGATCATCGCGAGCTTTCAGATTTTCACTCAAGCCTTCGTGATGACTGGCGGTGAACCGGGCGATCTCACCCGCTTCTATGTGCTTTATCTCTACAACCAAGGGTTCGAGTATTACGAAATGGGATACGCCAGTGCGATGGCGTGGTTCTTGCTGTTGATCGTGCTCGCGCTCACTGTGATCGTCATGCGCACGAGCAATCGATGGGTGTACAGCGAGGGAGTGAAGTCATGAGCCGAACGCTCTGGCGGGCATGTCAATACACGCTGCTCGTGGGGGGCGCACTCGCGATGCTCTTGCCGCTCTGGTGGATGCTTGTTGTCAGTCTCGAAACTCCCGAACGCGCGGGCGCGGCCGTCGGCGGAACCGGAGACCTCTCACTTTGGCCCGCTTCGCCGCAGTGGATGAATTACCCGCAGGCCTTGCGCGAGATGGGTTCTGTGCAGTGGCGAGGATTTCTCAACGCACTGGCAAACTCGATCGTGATCACGACGCTTGTTGTGATCGGCACTGTGCTCTCAAGCAGTCTCGTCGGATTTGCCTTTGCCCGCGTGCGTTTTCGCGGCAGTCGCACGCTCTTCATTGTGATGCTCGGCACAATGATGCTGCCTGGGCAAGTCACGCTGATTCCGCTTTTCATTCTCTTTCGCAACCTCGGGTGGATCGACTCACTGCTGCCGCTGATTGTGCCTGCGTTCTTTGGGAACGCCTTCTTTATCTTCATGTACCGCCAGTTCATCGCGCAGATTCCTGAGAGTTTGATTGAAGCGGCGAAGGTCGACGGCTACCCGCTCATCTCGATTTGGTGGAAGATCATTCTGCCCCTCTGCAAGCCCGTGACTGCAATCTGCGCAGTCTTTACGTTCATCTACGTCTGGAATGATTTCATGGGGCCGCTCGTCTACCTGCACAGCGACGAACAAGCGACGCTCGCGGTTGCGCTCAACTCATTTCGCAATCAGTACGGCGGACTCGAAGACGTCCACCTCTTGATGGCCGCGAGCTTGGTCACGATGGTTCCTTGCATCGTGCTCTTCATCGCTGCGCAGCGGCAGTTCATTGAGGGACTCGCCCGCGGCGCCGTGAAGGGCTGATCTCACACGCTGCCGTATCAGATTGCGGGATTGTTGTAGTGCTTGCGAAGCCACGCAAGCGATTGCTTCGCGTTGTCACCCTTCACCGTCAGCATCGGAGCCTGCAGCATCAACGCATCGACCTCGCTCTGCAATGCAGCCACTTCTGCCTTGAATTCTGGGTCGACGGACATCATGGAGCTCTTGGCGAGTGTTGAAGCGATCGCTCGAGCCTGTCCCGTTGCGGCGCTCGCCTCTTCGTATATGCGCACGACTCCCTCCCACGCTTGAATCGAAAAGTCGCAATTCTTTTGCCAAGCAGAAGTCCCAACACGCGTGAATGACCAACTGCTTCCCGTTGTGGTCGTGTCGGTTTGTGAGGTCCAGTTTCGTGAATAGGTTCTGCGGTACTGCTGCTTTCTTGGATCAGTCGCGCGCGCGTTCGACTCTGCTTCAATGAGTCCTCCGACCAGTGCGCGCGCATTCTTCACGGCGGTAAACCCGGCCTTCAACCCCAACCCGGTCTGAGCAGCATCCTGCGCCTTTCGCTCTTGAATCTGCGCGAGAATCTTCTCGGCGACATTGGGTTGTGCGATCCACTTTTCGACGCCGAGCACCTTGCCAACACCATCGATCGAACCAGTGCCACTCAATGCCAGCCCTGATGCGACGAGTTGCGATGCGGTCATTCCCGCAAGCGCGTCTTTTCCGCTCGACAGTTGCACCGCATACACCCCCGACGGCGGGGTCTGCGATGCCTCTGGACATCCATCCTTTCCCTGCCAGAGATAGAGGTCAACCGCTGGATCGAGCAACGCCGTGACAACTGCCTTCATGTAGGTGCGATCGGCAGCGCGTGACATGATTGCTTCGAAACACTTTCCGACCTCGACTGAGATTCCAGCGTCCGAAACGTCATGTCCAGGCGCCCATTCCAAGACGGTTGCGTCAGACTTTGGATCGAGCACGATCACATAGTCACAGACCATCGGCAGGATCGCGCCGACTCCAACGCACGACCCGAGAACTGCGATCACAGGCATGCGCTTGCGCACCTGAACGATCTGGTCTGCGAGGGCGATCGTTGCCTCGTGTTCACCGCCCGTCAGATTGAATTCGATCACGAGCGCATTGACTCCACTCGTCGCGGGAGTTCGCTTGAGAAATTCTGTGAGCGCCTCAGTGATGGTCGAGTCGCCCACCGAACCAGTGAGCGGCAGCGTTGCATACCGAAGCGTGTGGGCGAGGCGACGATCTTTCGAACACTTCGATGAGGCCGGAACGATGTCGATTGGGCCATCATCGGATGCCGCCGCCTGCGTCGCTGCAGTTGCTGGACCGCGCACGGGGATCGGCGCTGGAGCATTGGGGTCTTGGGCGATGATGCTGAGCAGAGCGACGAGCAGATTGGTCGTGATCATGGTCGCACTGTTGTACCCCATCGACAACGGTGTGTAGCCTCTGACTCTCATGGCAACAGTGCAATTGCGCGCGGTGTCGAAGCAGTACGCAGGGGGAGTTGCCGCTGTGCGATCGGTTGACCTTGCGATCGCAGACGGAGAGTTCGTCGTGTTCGTCGGACCATCTGGCTGCGGCAAGAGCACGACGCTTCGCATGATTGCTGGCCTCGAAGACATTTCTTCGGGGACGATCTCGATCGGCGACCGCATCGTGAACGAGGTCGCTCCGAAAGATCGAAACATCGCGATGGTCTTTCAAAACTACGCGCTCTATCCGCATTTGAATGTGCGACAGAATCTCTCGTTCGGGCTCGATCGCCGCCGTACGTTCAAGAGTCGCTGGCGCGGCCTCTTTGATTCTGCATATCGCGCGCAGCAACAGCGTGAGCGCGCAGAGATTGTTGCGCGGGTTGAGCGTGCAGCGCGCACACTCGGTATCGAGCAGTTGTTGCATCGCCAACCGCGCGAACTCTCAGGTGGTCAGCGACAACGCGTCGCGGTCGGACGCGCCCTCGTGCGCGATCCTGCAGTCTTTCTCTTCGACGAACCGCTCTCGAATCTCGACGCACTGCTGCGCGGTCAGATGCGCACCGAACTGAGAATTCTGCATCGCTCGCTTCGGGCCACGATGGTCTATGTCACCCATGATCAAGAAGAGGCGATGACTCTTGCCGACCGAATCGTCGTCATGAAAGATGGCGTCGTGCAACAGATTGGATCGCCAGCCGAGATCTACGAACGACCCGCCAATCGATTCGTTGCTGGGTTCGTTGGCACTCCACCGATGAACATGATCGATGGATCGCTCGAGCGTGGCTCGGATGGCACAATGACTTTTCGCGCCGCATCGTGCGTGCTGACGCTTCCCAAAGGACGTTGGAATAGTGACGCGCTCTCAAAGGTCGGCGCACGCCCCGCAACTCTGGGCATCCGTCCAGAGCGTCTCAGCCCAGCGCGGGGCGCGGCAGACTTGACTGGCCTTGTTATCGCGGTCGAGCGCTCTGGAGCGACAGCAGACGTTGTGATCAATATGGATGGCACACGAATCATTGCGCGCACAGCGCAAGAACATGTGGCGCAGATTCGCGAAGGTGACACGACCTCTGTGGCGATCGACCTGCACGCTGCACAACTCTTTGATTCTGCCAGTGGATGCGCAATTGCGCTCGCGTCTGATTCGACGCAGTGATTACGGGTCCCAGCCGCTCAACATGCTCGCGAGGTCGCTGCCGCCGACTGTTCCATCGCCATCGATGTCGGCGTTGCTGCCAGAAGAGCCCCACGCTGAGAGCAGTGCGGAGAGGTCTGCACCGTTCACCGAACCATCCTGATTGAGATCTTGCGGCGCATACACAGGCGGTGGATCGCCCTGCGAGAACATCGTCACCGAGTACGCGCCCACAGAGACAAGCGCGCTCTGAGCATGGCCGTCCCATGGTGTGGGCGAGGTTGAAGTCGTCAGACACAACGTGTTCGCGTAGTCGGCGCCGTAGCCCGTCCAGTCGCTATTGAATCTGCACTTCCAAAGCCCTGATCGGGGCATTCCGATGCGGTAGTTCAAGCGTGGGGTCGCTGAGAAGTTCGCGACGATGATCGTGTCATCGAGTTCTCCACCCTCTTGCCAGCGGTGATAGGCGATCAGTTTGTCGGTGTTGTTGACGTGAAAGACATTTGTGCTGAAGCCTGAGAGCCCACGCGTCACGCCCGTTGCATTCTTGCGTAACGCGACGAGGTCTTGGTAGAGCTTGAAGATTCCTGCATAGGTGGTCTTGCGCGACCAATCGAGCGTGACATCATCGCGAAACCACTCGTCTTCAAGAAACTCTTGCCCCTGAAAGAGCAGCGGAATGCCTGGCGCGCTCATCACGATCGCGGCAGCGAGTGTCGAACGCTTGCGCGCGTACCACGAACCCGCGTTGCCTGGAGAGATCTCTTCTGGCACGCGTTGCTTTCCGTTGGCAACCTCGTCGTGACTCTCTGAGTAGATCACTCGCTGCTGCATTGATCCGTTGTACGAAAACGCAATCGCATCGCGCACCGAGTACATGTTGCGATCGGCATCATTGGGGGTGATCGCCGCGCCGCGAAGTTGTGGGTAGAAACTCGAATCCCACTGACTGTCGAAGCCTGCCCCCCCCGCTCCGGTGGTCTTGGTGATCCAGTGCGAAACATCCATGTCTTCTGCGACGATCAACTTCTGAGGCGCGACCGCGTCGATGTCGTTGTTGATCCACTGCAGCAGGGACCATCCATCCGAAATGTCTGGACCATCTTGCCCAACGCGACGGATGTACTTCGTGCCGTCCACGCGCAGTCCATCCATCCGGAATTCATTGAGCCACATCATCGCGTTATCGCGCAGATAGGTGCGCACTTCGCCCCGCCCGAAGTCTGGGCGTGTGTCTCCCCAAGGGGTGTAGGAGCGATAGTCGTTGTAGAAGAAGACTCCGCCTAATCCATTCTGTGACCATCCATCGAACTGCCACATGTCCATGTCGCTTGGCCCGATGTGGTTGTAGACAACGTCGCATGTCACTGCGATGCCGCGTGTGTGCGCCGCATCGACAAACTCTTTCAAGTCATCCGGCGACCCGTAGGCGCTCTCGACGGCATACGGATAGGAGCCGTTGTATCCCCATGATCGGTCGGTTGGAAACTCGCAGACCGGCATGAGCGCGATCACATTCACGCCAAGTTCAACGAGGTGATCGAGCTTCGCCACGCACTGATCAAGTGTCGCTGGCGGAAACCCGCTCGCGGAAGTTCCGAACGTTCCAACATGCATCTCGTACATCACCATCTTGTCCCATGTCGGTGCAGCAAACGATGCGTTCTGCCAGGCGTATGCGTTGGGGTTGTAGACAATCGAATTGCCAACCGAACTCACGAGGTCGCGCGCGCGCGGATCATTCTTCCAGAGCGTCTGCGTGCCACGCTTGAGATAGAACTTGTACTGCGCCCCTGCTTGCACGAGTGGCACATCCGCCGACCAATAGCCGTTGCCCTCGTTGAAGAGTGGTCTTGAAGTTGCGCTCCAGAAATTGAAAGTTCCTGCGACGGCGACAGTGTCGGCATTCGGTGCGAAGGTGCGAAAGGTCGTCCCGTTTCCGGTCGCTGAGGTGTACGGGATGGCACCGATTCCAGGTCGTGTAGAGACCTGTGCTGTTGCATCGTGTGCGACGAGCAGAAGTACCCCGCTGAGTGCCAGCACGGTTCGCAAGTTGGCGCATGTGGACATACCCGCGAAGCCTACTCCCAACAGGGAAAAATGCCTCTATTTCTCGACACTATCGAACAAAACTGCGTTGTTTGATCGGGCGGTTAGGTGCCGCTCTCAAGTTTCTTCGCGAGTTCGATGCCGCCAGGCGGCTGGGGGAACTTGCCGTTGAGAATGTCCACAGGCGTCGAGTCGGCGCCGTAGGCCGCTGCGTTGATTTTCTCTTTCATCGTGACGCCAAGCCCGCCGATGGATGCGCCCCCATAGAGTCCCGCTGCGCGCACATATGTTTTCACAGGAGCCCCTGCCGCCTGCGTCTCGCCTGTCGCTGTTGCGGCCGTTCCTTGCGCTCCTGCGTAGAAATAACTTCCGTCGGTGATCAACTTGTCGAATGCGGCGGCGTCTGAAAACACCATCACAATGTCGAGGTGCTGCGCGCCAATGAGTGCGCCAAAGTCTCCTTTCACGACACCGATGGCGACCGGCGGCGACCATCCTGATGGGAGTTTTTTTACCGCGACTCCATTGCCGCCCATCACTCCAAAGACGACGCCCGCCTGAAAGCACTTGACGAGCACAACACCCACGGCAGACTTGAGTTCTTCTTGTGGAATGGGCTTTCCAGAAGTCTGAACGCTTTGAAAGGCTTCACTGCCTTCGGTGATGTGATCGAGAATCGGACTCTGCGAAGTGCAACCGCTGCCCGCAACGAGTACGACAGAGGCGAGAAAGAATCCGAGCGAAGCAATGACAATCCGTGTCATGGTTGAGATCTCCGAGGTGCGAATGCGGCGCATCCATTGCGTCGACGCACGGAGTCTAACTCAACGCGATTGATTCGCGAGGCGCTCTCACACTTTCACACGAAGGCTCGAGCCAAGTCTCAGACGCAGGCACCCCATGCGCTCAGAACTGCCGCGAGGTCTGAGCCATCGGTCATGCCATCGCCATTGGTATCGCCACCGGCAGTACCCCATCCGCTGAGGACCGTTGCGAGATCTGCGCCGTCGATGACTCCATCGCCGTTGAAATCTGCTGGGCAGGATGGTGGAACGACTGGACAGTCTGGCTCGTTTGCATCAACCACGACGACCGCGTACTGCGATCCTGCGATTGTTGCGAAGTTGACGAGGCGTGGCTCAGCGAGGTTTGTGCTGCCTGCGCCGAGACCGCCGATGACTTGGTTCGAAACCCAGTCGTGGCCGCCGCCGTTGATCATTGCGCAGACTTTAATGTTCTGCTGAGTCGCGGCGTCGTATCCCATGAGCGAGAGCGGAATCGCGACCTCGACACCTGTCGAAACACCTGCGCCATCAGCGCTGCCACCGTCTGGGCCGACTCCGAGAATGTTCGCGTTGTTGAGCGCGACCTTCACGCCGTACTTCACATTGTCGATCGCGACTGTTCCAGGATTGCCGCTGCCGATGTAAGCGCCGACTCCGCCACCATCGGTGAGCACCTGAGCGATGTTCGCATAGAGCGCCGTTGGAGTGCCGCCGCAGGTTGTCGTGAGATAGAAGTTCGCAGAGAAGCACTCATCGAAGTGCATTCCATCGCCAACACCAACTGCGCTCTCGCCGAGCCGGTTGAGGCCATTGAAGTCGACGTCTGCATTCGTTCCCAGAATCGCGTTCTGTCCGCCGATGCCACTGTCGATGAAGAGCTCAAACTTGTTGAAGTTGCTCTCGAGATTTCCTCCAAAGAACAGATAGAGCACGCCGCCATCGATCGCTGCGTAGAAATTGTCGATTTCCGATCCATTGGCTGCATCGACGACGCCGAGGGTCGAATCGCCGAACCCAGTCGTCGAGTTCTGCACTGCGACTGCGCTGCCATACCCCTTATCACGACTCCCGTCGACGACGACGAGTTGACCGAGGGCCGATGGAACAAGCGCGAGAGCCGCCACGATAGAAATCTTGGTAATCATCACTGTCTCCTTGTTTGCGCAAGATAGCCCCGAGTGTGGCAATCGCAAATTGCGTTCGCCAAAACACATAAATAATGCAGCGTCACCTGCGGCGGGCAGTTACTGACGACGTGTTGCGACCGCAACGCCTGCGATCGAGAGGTGCGCCGCTTGGGCTCGCAACCAGACGTCACGGGCTATTTTTCGCTCTGGATCGAGTTCGCAGGCCTTGGCGAGCACGCTCGAGGCCCCTTCGAAGTCGCCGCGGTGTTCGAGCACCAACCCTTTGAGTAAGTATCCATCACAGAGGGTTGGATTGCGCGCGATCATTCGGTCGGCACTCGCTTCTGCCCTTGAGACATCACCGATCAGCCAAGCGATGTACCCGAGTGTCATGTCGTGCTCAAGCGTGGTGCCTGCATTGGTCGAACCCGCACTGCTCTCAAGGCGCACGAGCAGATCGCGCGCCTCGCGTCCCCGCTGAGTCAGCATCAGGCAACGCGCTTGCATGCGAAGTAAGTCATCGCGCTGGGCCGTCTCGGCAGGAAGTGCGGCGAGGGCGGTGAGGCAGCGATCCCACTGCTCGGCATTGAACGCAACGATCGCAGCGTCTTCTTGATAGATCGATGGATCGGGGGCGAGCGTCACGGCAAGTTCGATGAAATGAAGTGCCTGGGCATCGTCACCTTCGGCGGCAGCGATCTCAGATCGCAAGTGTGCGAGCGCTGAATTGAATTCGAAATGGCAGAGTGAGTCATCGACGAGTTGCTTGGCCTCTGCGGCACGACCGAGCGCGAGGAGTGTCTCTGCTTCGCTCAAGAGATAGTGCGTGTTCGTCGGCTCGATCGTGAGCGCTGCGGCATAGTTCGCGAGGGCTTCTTCGTCGCGCCCCCACCGCTGATAGACAACGCCGAGGTAGTAGAGGCATTCGTCGCAATTCGGATTGAATTCATGCGCTGCCTTGAACTCAGCCGCTGCCGATTCAAGTCGTCCCATCTCGAGCACGATTCTGCCGCGCAGTAACCGTGCGTTGGAATCTTCGGGAGTCACTGTCACAACCTTGTCGATGTGCTTGAGCGCTGTGGCGAACTGACCCGCCTCGAGTGCCTGCTCTGCTTGGTCTGTGGCGACGCCAGCTCCGACACGATCAAAGCGCGCCTTCGCCGCCTTGCGTGCTTCGAGCCCCGCAGTTGTTGGTCCCTTGCATGCAGTGAGAGCACTCGCACTCACACAAAGCGCAATGATGAGTGCGGGCGAGATGCTTTGCGTGGGCGTCACTGTGGACTCGCTTGAGATGGCGCGGGTGCGACTTGGGTTGGTGTGTTTGGCGCCGGTACTGCAACTTGGGCTGGAGAAAACGTTCTGCGCTCAGAAAGCGACTGGTCGATCGCAGCTTGATAGTCCGAACCAGGCATCGAGATGACGCGCTCGCGCAACTGTCGCATCGCGGGCGAGATGGGCTTCATGCGAAGAGCAGCATTCGAATAGAAGAGCGCTTTGGTGAGATCACCACTCTGGTAGGCAGTGAATGCATCCTGCTGATAATTCGCAGTGACTTGTTCGCGCGAGAATGGCAAGAGCCCCGCACGCGCGCCGAGGCGAACGTTGTCTGTGACCTCGAGCGAGTCTCGTCCCTCTTCATAGAGTTTCTCGTCTTCGATCACAGTCGGTGTCACCATGAAGATGATCTCTTTGCGCTGCACTTGATCGCCCTGCCCACCAGTGAGGCCACCGATGAACGGAACTTCACTCAGACCTGGCACCTGCTTGCGTTGAGTCACAATCTTGTCGCTGAAGAGGCCGCCAAGTACGACGGTTTGTCCGCTTCGAACGCGCACATTTGTCCTAATTTCCTGCTTGTTTTCATCGGGCACCTCAGTGAAGTTCGCCGATGCTGGTGCGCCGATCTTGCGCAGTTTGTAGTCGGAGATACTGGGCATGAGTTCCATGCGAATCATCCCGTCATCTGAAATGAATGGACGAAAGTGCAGGATGATTCCTGTGTCAAGGAAGTTCACCGTTTGAGTTGTGCTGGTCTGGCTGACGGTCGAGGTGACGTACGCAACGCGCTCGCCAACTTCGATCGACGCGCGCTGCCGATTGAGACACGTCACTGCAGGGCGGGCGAGAACGGTCGTGTCTGTGACATCGTCGAGGATATTGAGAAAGACCGCCATGTCGCCAGCGATGAGACCCATCTTGACATTTGCTGACGGCGCGCCGGGCAGCGAAACGATGTTGCTCACCGCGCCTGCTTGCGCTGAGGTCGATGGGTATGGAGTCGCGTTGCCGTTCTTGAGGGCGTCGGGGATGCCAAGCGGTGGGATGAGGTTTCCGAGCACTGCGTCGGTGATGTTGTCGAAATTCAGGTTGCCGATTGCGGCAAAGTCAACGCCATAGGCATTGTTCTCGTCAACACTTGCAGAGACGATCGTGCACTCAACGCGCACCTGCTGTGGTGCGATATCAATCTCCTTGAGAACCCGCCCAATCTCGTCGAGATTCGCCTCATAATCGGTCACAATCACACGCGCCGTGAATGCGTACTGATCGGCGCCGCCGTCGGTAAGGGTTGATTCAAATCCAGTGGCAACCAGTCCACGGGCGGCGATCAATCCCTCCTTTGAGAGAATCGGCTTCGCCAACGACTCGGCGTCGGCCGAACTGAGAAACTGCAGCGTGTACACGCGCGTGGCGACCTTGCGCGCAGCCTTTTGCGCGTCGGCGAATTCGGCCTTCGTGTACACGTAAATGAATCCGCCTTCGCGAACTGAGATGAGTCCGTTGACCGAGAGGATTGCTTCGAGTGCTTGGTCGAATGGAACGTCGTAGAGGTTGACTGAAACTTTGCCTTCAACCTTGTCGCTGGCGACAACGTTCTGCTTGCTGCGAACTGCGAGCAACTCGAGCAGCGCGTCGATGTCGACATTCTGCGCCGCGAGCGTGATTGTGCCTGTGGGCGAGACCTCGAGCACCGCAGCGAGATCGCTCGCGGGAGGAGGAACTTCAGGTGCTGGTTTGGGAGAGGTCGCAGTCGCGGCGGTTGCCGGTTCAACCGGCGCAATCCCTCCTGGGGGAATCGCTGGGGCGGCTGGATCCTGCCCGAGCGCACCATCGCGCACGAGCAGCGTTGTCAACGCGGCCGCAAAGAATGAGGGAACTGCCCATTTGCGAATGGCGTTCGATCGTCGACCGATGTTGTTCTGATTTGCCGTCAATGCACGCGATACCGCCTCTGCCGCATGTGCGGCAGTGAATGGTGATAATCGGCACACTTATGGCAATCCGATCGCATTTTCGAGGCGGATTTGTCCTGACGTGGGTTGCAGCACGAGCTCAACACTCTCGATTCCGCTGTCGGTTGAGAGTTGAATTCGTGGTTCTGGAGCATCGAGACCGATGTTGAGCGCCCCCGAGTGATTGAACGGAATTCCGCCCACTGGCACATCGGTCACGCTGACCTTGACTCCGTTGGCTTCTGAGAAACTGCTGCTGGTAAATCTGACCGTGCCGCCATCGGGAGGACCATTGATGACATATCCGTCGGCGAGAAACTGAATCGTTGCTGGATTCGATGGATTGGCGATGGTCCACGCTTGCGCATACTGAATGTCCGCCCAGAGTCGGTGCTTGGCGGCTGCGAGTCGCCCAGCATCGTGGTCCGAGAACATTGGGATTGCGAGCGCGACGAGGATCGACAAGATGATCGTTGCGATGATCAGTTCAATCAGTGTGAATGCGCGGTACATATTGCTTTCTCAAAGTGGTTTAGAACTCGATCTGAATGCGGGTTGGGATTTGCTGCGTTCCACCACGAGGTGGAGGCGCTCCCTCTGTCATTCCGGTGATGTCGTCAAGCGCGTGGTCGTAAAAGAAACTTGCGGTGTCGCGCAGCAAGACGTGATTCGCTGCGATGCGCCCGTACACCTCGGTTGTTCCCCGCAAAATCACTGGATTGGTGGGCATGTAGATCGACCCGACGACGCATGTTGAGGCGAAATCCCAGATGAAGATGCTCGAGAGGAAGGCAGGGTCGGGATAGATGCGAATGCGCCAGGGCTCGATGTACTGAGGCTCGGCTGGCGCGAATGACGAGCATGCATTGGCAACCCACTGATTCATCCACTTCTTTCGGTGAGGATCGCCAGCGGCAAGCGTGGGATTGGGCTCAGTGGGACATGTGTATTCCTTGCCGATCCATGAATTGTTCATGACGAGGTCGTAGGCCACGAAAAACAGCAACTGCGAATTCGCTTTCAATTCGATCGAAGAGTTCGAGACGTCGAGGCTCTTGGCATCAAGGTCGAACCACATGCGCGCCTTCATCACGATCTTGACGTTGCCGTCGATGATGAGTTTGCTGTTGCTGAGCGTGAACTTGTCGTCGACTCGGTAGACACCACTCTTGAGGGTGATCACTGAGTTGTTCGTGATCTTGAGATCGCCACCGCTGATGGGGATTCCGAACAACTCGTAGCACTTCACACGAATCGGATTGAGTGTGAGCGTTTGCCCGGAGTATGTCTTGTTGCCTGAGTAAGTCGTTCCAGGGATGAACGATGGTTCGTTGGGCGGAGTTGGCATCCGAATCGACTCGCCGGCCGAGAGCCGCACTTGCTCAATCTCGTCGGCACTTCCACCCGTGACCGTGACACTTTCAGCGTTGCTCGGGAAGTACAGATAGGCCTGCTTTGTCGAGAAATCTGCTGAGAGTTGCCACGATGCTGCAACCATTGGATTGCCATCGAGATACTTGTAAACGCCAGGTTCACCCGCGATCGTGACCCCCGCGTATCCACTGCGCGCGGCACGGCCGAAGAGCGTTGGGTTCGCAGTGATCGCGGTTGCCATCGTCGCGTACGACCCCGTGATCTCGACGGCTTGATCTTCGAAGTAGGCGCTTTCTTCGAAATGAGCGCCTTCATTGCCCCACCACGTTCGCAGCGCTTGTGTGCCGAGATTGATTGGGTACTTGAGCGAACTCTTGGGCGACTTTTCCCAGCGCCCGACGAAATTGTCCCCCTCCATGCGGAAGAGTTTGTTCGCGAAGATCGCGTATTGGCCCTTGATCAGACTCTGCAGACTCATCTGCGCGCTCATGCGGTAACTCGTCTCGCCAACGGTGACTGTGATGTTTGCTTGAAACTCAGTCGTTGTAATCGTTGGAGGCGCGCCCGTGTTGATGTCTGCAACGGTCACATTCAGCGTTGCGCCGTTGATCTGATAGTTCGTCAGCAGAGTTCCGTCGGCGAGTTGTGCCCTCCACTGCGTTGCGAGCGTCGCATCGGACTGGCAGAAGATTCCGGCGAGCACTTCGCGCGAGATTGCGAGGCCTTCAGCAGCAGCGAGTCGCGCGCGCGCCGCTTCGCCCATGCTGCGTCCAACGAGCACACTGCGATCGCGTGACTTCACGAACGCAGTGCCTGCTGTGCCAGCGACACCGAGGGCAAAGATTGCCATCAAGAGCGCTGCGCCGCGACGCACACGCATTGGAGAGCGCATTGGCTTGGTTGTCTTTTCGCTTGATTGAACTTGGTTTTTCATGATCCGGACTCCGAACAAATTGGATGCCGATCAAAGAACGCGAGCGCGCTTTCCATGCGCATGTCACTTCGCAATTCTGCTTCTCCTTCGAGCGCAACGAATGCGAACTCAGCCCCGATCGAGTGGTTTTCGCAGCAGCTTGCAGACTGCCAGACAAATCGTGGGGCCGCAGCGACGACTCCACCCGCGAGAGGCGGCGCGAGGTTGACGGCGATGGGCGAGCGACGCAGTTGAGCGGTATCTCGCAGTTGCACGAAGAGGTCGTCCCAAAATGTTGCGTCGGTCGAGAAGTACACCTCAGATTCGCCCGCTGGAACCGCCTCGGGCTTAACGGTCCACTCAATGAGCGACCATGTCAAGTCTGCTTCTTGTGCGAATTCGAGCCAATGCAGCTCGTCGTCGACGAGGTCGATTCGATCGAACGCCGAGTCACTTCCGCTGCCCGATTCGGCAAGCGTTTCTGCTGGCAGCCACAGCAACACGCGCTGCTCACTCAGCGCAAGGGTCATGCGTGTTTTCAGGCTGAGCAGCCCGATGTGCGATTGCACGCCGGCGCCGCGCACGATTGCTTCACTGCGAAGGTCTTGGATTGCCAGCGCGCCAGTAAGACCATCGATGAGAGCAATCACGGTCGCTGCGATCATCGTCGTGATCGTGGTGGCGATGATGACTTCGATCAGAGTGAATGCGCGGCGCGTGATACTCATGGCGTGTCGACGCTTTCTTCAATTGTTCGTGGGCGAAAGCGCTGCAATGAGACAAGTTGGCGCTCTGCACCATCCCAGGTATCGAAGACTGAAACATCAATCAAGTAGCCAGGGATGAGCAGCCCAGGAAAGTCAGGCACAGTGAGATTGGCCGATGTCACACGCGTGTGGCGACCCAGGCGAGCGTATGAACCACTGAATGCGTCACCGCTCGACGAGGTCATCGTGCCGATCGCTTCGACCACATCCGCCGCTGCAATTGTCTCATATGAGCGCGCGAGATAATCACTGATGCGCGATTCGGCTGCAGTTCCAGCGAGTGTCATTGCAAGCGCATCCTCTTGTGCTGCCAGACCCGCTTGCACTGATGAAGCCATGATGGCTGCAGAGATCGTGAGCACCACCATTGCGACGAGACACTCCATCAGTGTCATCGCGCGGCGCGCCAGAGATACAACATGCTGCACAGAGTTCCTTTTCACACTCTGAGAGTGCCTTTCCTGCATTTCGATGCAAATCATGGGCTCATATTTATGGCAATGAGAAAGTCACAAAAATTGTCAAGTTTGCTTGATTGACGGGTACGGGAAACCGATTGTTTGAAAGTCGGACATCGATTGTCGCTGTCCTGCTCTACAACCGGCAACGCGTGCCTTGCACAACTTGCCACTGAACTTGGAGGTTCAAAATGATTGCACGTAACATCAAGCGCGGATTCACACTCATCGAAATTCTGATCGTCGTTGTCATTCTCGGCGTCCTGGCAGCACTGGTCGTGCCATCCGTCACAAGCGCGTTGGCAGATGCTCAAACTGAAGCAGCCGATGCTCGCGGAAGCCAGATCTTGACGATGATCACCCGTTACAACCAGTTCTTGCCAGGTGGCGGAACAGCGATCACCACAGCCGACGGAACCATCTCCGCGGCGAACATGGCGAAGTTGTCGACTGCCGGCTACTGCACTGCAGAAGACGTTGTCAATCAACTCGACTCGACCAAGGGCTGGAACTTCTCGTCAGGAAAGGTCATCCCACAGCCATAAGGCTTTCGTCCAAGTATCAGTCGGGTGCCCCGCGGCGGACACCTGATCATGTAGAGCAGCGCGCCGCGGATGGACATCGAGTTCATCCGCGGCGCGCAGTGTTTCTAGAACGAACGAAATCAACAGGAGCAGCCAGTGTTCAAGTCCCCAGGCCAACGCAATCTGATCGCAGTGGAATTCGGTTCGAATTCCCTCCGCCTCCTACAACTCGCGGGCAACACGACCCAGCCAGTTGTGCAAGCGGCACACGCGCTCAGCGGGATCCACTGGAATTCTCACCAGACAAACGTCGACGAAGGTACGGTTCGTCGACTCAGAGACGCTGTGCGCGGGGGCGGATTTTCCGGCCGCGCATGCGCCTTGGCTCTTCCTTCGAAGTCAGTATTCACTGAGTGCATCGAAGTTCCAACGCTTTCAACCGATGAACTCAAAGAGACTGTTTCATGGACTGCGGTCGATCGCCTCTGCGCGGAGCGCGATGAGATCGTCGCCGGGCACATAGCAATTCGAAATGGCACACTTGGAGCAACGCGCGCCGAAGTGCTGCTCGTCGCGGCTCGTCGCGCCACAGTCAACAAGGCAATTGCCCTGCTCACGGCGGTCGGGCTCGAGCCACGCCGCGCTGAACTCGGCGCGATGGCCGCTCTGCGCATGGCGTGGAATCAGATCAAGGCTCCAGCGGCCGGGCAAACATATGCATTCCTCAACCTCGAATCAGACCACGCGACGCTCGCTGTTCTGAATCAACACGGGCTGCTCTTTCACCGTGCATTTTCTTGGGAGTCGAGTGCCGACATCAATCCTGGTGCGATCCCGATGGCTGGTGCCGAGGATGAATCGCACGCATGGCGTTGGAGACAGGTGGCTGAAGAAGTCTTGCTCTGCCTGCGACACGTTGAGCGTCGTTCTGGTGGCGCATGGCCCTCAGTGATGCTGCTGAGCGGCGCACTTGCGGACGAGCCTGGCGTTGCGACCGCGGTGCGGTCAGTGTGCGGAGCAGAAACGAGGCTCTTGTTGAATGAACAAATCGTCGATTGGTCAAAGGTCACCCGCCCCGTTGGCGCGCTCAGCGCATGGAACACCGTGGTGGCGATGGCCCTGCCTTGCGAAGAGGCGACACTCTCAACCACCGAAAGGAAGGTCGCATGAGCCCTTTTTTCGTCGATTTACTTCCGAATGACGCGCGCGTGGCACTCCGTCGCCGCGCACAGTTTCGCCTTGTGAAACTTGGCGCAGCGCTGGCACTCACTCTGACTACAGGAATCGTTGCGAAGTCGTTTGTCGAACTGCGAAACGCGCGTGCTGAGCACGAAGTCATCGTCTCATTGCGCGACCGTGCGAGCAAGATCGATGAGCAACTCGCCCAGGGCATCGATGAACGGGCGGCGATTCGCTGCGAGATTGCCGCCGATGCGATCCTGCGCTCACCCGTCTCAACGAGCACGATCATTGCGACTCTCTCGCACTTGCTTCCTGAAGGAAGTTGGCTTGAGAGCATGAAGGTCTCGCTCGACGATGCAAAACTCGGAAAGTCCATCGCGGCGAGCCGCCCTGCATACACGGTCTTGATGAATGGAAATGCGCCAAACGCGCAAGCCGTGCAGGACTTCGCCGCGCAGATTCGCAAGACCGCACCCTTCGTCGCTGTCACAGTGCTCGAGCAGCGCACCGCTCCACGCGCCGGCGGTGGAACCGATCAGCAGTTCGTGGTCCGCACGCGCATCGATCCCACTGCGATCGACAGTGATGCGAGCACATCTGTGAAGCCATGGAACTCAACCGTTGCACTCGACACATCGATGTCGACTGCGGAGCTCACCCGATGAAACTCTCACCATTCTGGCTCTGGGCAATCGTGCCAACCGCGGCGAGCATCGTCGTTCTTGGCAGTGTGGCTGTGCCGAATTTTCAACACTCTCGCACGATGCGCAAAGACAGTTCGAACCTTTCACAGGCGACTGATGCCTATCTCATCCAGCGCGATGAGTTCGAACGGCTGCGCGAAGACATCGCAGCACTGCGCGAACAGCGCGACGCAAGTGGGCATTCGGTTCGAAGCGATCTCAACGAAAGCCGGCTCATTTCTTCGCTGACCCGTCCCATCGATGGAAGCGAGGTCACCGACCAATCGATCCGCATCGGCGAACGCGAGCCCATCGGCGCACGACCTGCTGGACTTTCGCTCGACCGCCGTGTGGTCGACATGCAAATGACTGGATCGTTTGACGCGGTCTTTTCGACTCTTCGCGCCGCAGAAGGTGAGAGTGGACTCACGCGCGTTCGTTCGATCGAATTGCGAAGAAGCGGTGCGCAGGTGCAAGCCAATGTCGGCATCGACGAGTTCTTTCACGCATCACTCGCGGAGGAGGCACGATGAGTTCAACCTCGACACAGTGGCAACGACTCGCTAGCACACTCGGAACGTCGCCCAAACAGCTAGGACTGCTTCTGGCGTCAGCGCTCGCAGCCCTCGGAATCTTCGGCGGCAAGATGATGATGGCTCCAAAGTCTGCCGCCGCAAGCACTCCAGTGGCTGCCCCGTCAAAGAAAGCGAACGCCGAGCCTGCGCCAGCAGCGATTCCTGAGACGCTCTTTCATACAGCACCCCGTTGGAACCTCGCAAACTCTCCCGCACGAAGCCCATTCATGGCTCCGGTTGATCTGCAGCCAAAGTTGGACATGGCCATCCCAGGCGATGCCTCGGGAAGCTCGGTAGCGACTGACCTCGTGCTGCAGGCAACGCTTGACCGTACGCTCGCGGTCGTGAACGGAAAAACACTGCGCATTGGGCAGCAGTGGGTTGATCCAAAGAGCAAGAGAACTTTTCAACTGCTTGAAGTCCTTGAGCGATCGGCACGATTGTCTACAAGTGGGCAGGTCATCGAACTCTCGCTCAACTACTGAAGCATGGCAGGTTGCAAATGAATGATTCACGCAGGCCAATCTCTATCTCTCTGGGGCAAGTTCTTGTCGATTCTGGCCTTCTCACCAACGAGCAACTGCGTGAAGCGCTGCTGACGCAGTCGTCCGACTCACAGCGCAAGATGCTTGGAGAGATCTTGACCGAGCGGGGATTTGTTGCTCCAGAGCAACTGCTTCGAGCGCTCGCGCGTGCGAAGTCGCTTGATTTCATCGAGAATCCGGGCGAAGTTGCAGACCCTGGCGTTCGCGCTCTCGTACCTGAATCGATCCGCCAGGAGCATCTCGTGCTTCCGCTCTCACTCTCTGAGGGCGAGCTCGTCGTTTGCACCGCAAACCCTGACGACTTCGTTGTGAGCGAACAACTCGCGCGCATCACTGGCTTTCGCATTCGCGTCGCGGTCAGCACGCCTGAAGCGCTCGAGGCGGCTCTTGCGATTCCGATTCCAGAGATCGAGACAACTCCTGAACGCGATGGTGCGCAGACGCAAGAGATCGTCGCTGAGCTTCTGAACAACCTCGACAATCTCGTTGGCGAAGTCACCGAGACACAAACCGCTGAGATGGCTGGCGGCGCAGAAGAAGCATCGAGTGGACCAGTCGTGAGATTGGTGAACCACATCATTGCGAGTGCGGTGAGTGAGGGGGCTTCGGATATTCACATCGAACCTGACGATGGACAGTTGCGCGTGCGGCTTCGCGTGGACGGCGTCTTGAGTCTCTGCGTGAAACCCCCCTACCGGATGCACTCTGCCCTTGCGAGTCGCATCAAAATCATGGCGCGCTTGGACATCTCTGAACGGCGCGTTCCTCAAGATGGCGAGATCAGCGTGCGCGTCAATGGCCGCCCAATCGATCTGCGTGTCTCGACTTTGCCCGGCAAATTTGGCGAAAAGGTGGTCATGCGAGTCATCGACGCCGGTGGCACACGCATCGGTCTCGACAAACTTGGCTTTCGCGCCTCGACTGAAAAGTCGTTTCGGGAAGTGATCGATCAACCACACGGCGTCGTGCTCGTGACGGGCCCCACTGGCAGCGGAAAATCAACGACGCTCTATTCAGTGCTCGCTGGATTCGACACTGAGACGCTCAACGTCTCAACCGTCGAAGACCCCGTCGAGAGCAATCTTCCTGGAGTGCATCAGACGCAAACCAATGTGAAGGCGGGACTGACCTTCTCAGGCGCTCTGCGCGCACTTCTGCGACAGGATCCAGACATTCTGATGGTTGGAGAGATTCGCGACGGCGAAACTGCGCAGACCGCGGTGCAAGCTGCGCTCACTGGGCATCTTGTGCTCTCAACACTGCACACGAACGATGCGCCAAGCGCGATCACACGACTCACAAACCTGGGCGTCGAACCATTTCTCGTCGCTGCAAGTTTGCGCGGGGTTCTCGCGCAACGGCTCGTTCGGCGCGTCTGCCCACACTGCAAGACATCGTTTGTTCCAGACGCGCATGAACTCGCGGGACTCGGCAAGTACGCCGCGGGCGTCACTGAACTGCGCAAAGGAATCGGCTGCAAAAAGTGCCATGATCGCGGCTATTCGGGGCGGGTTGGACTCTACGAACTGCTGGTGCCAGACGATGTGATCCTCAATGCGATTGCAACACGAACTGAACTAAATGTGATCCGCGATTTGCTTGCGAAGCAGGGATTTGAGACCTTGTGGGATGACGGCATGCAAAAGGTGCTTGCCGGTTTCACAACCTTGGAGGAAGTCCATGGCGCTTGCCGTCGCTGACAATCAACTCACCCCCCGATTCGAATGGCGCGCTCGACGAAGCGATGGAACTGCCGATCGAGGCATCATGGAATCTGCAAGCCACGCTGGCGTCGTGCGAGAACTGCACCGCCAAGGGATGGCTGTCATTTCGATCTCGCTCGCGGACATCGATGCAAAGCCCGTTGCGCGAGCCGATCCAAAGGATCGATCGCTCAGTCGGCGGTTTACGCGCGACGAAGTGCTCTCACTTTGCACGCAGTTGTCGGTCATGATGAAAACTGGCGTCTCGCTCGTCGAAGGTCTTGACACCTACGCTGCGCAGACCGCTTCAAAAGAAGCTGCTGCCGTCGTGCGGCGCATTCGCGACGACGTCTGCGAGGGCGAAGATCTCTCAGTCGCAATGGGCAAGTGGCCGCGCATCTTTCCGACTGTGATGATCGCGCTGCTTCAAGCCGCAGAAGCAACAGGGATGATGGATCAGATGCTCTCACGCATCGCCAAGGACCTCGCCAAACAACGCAAGTTCACCCGCCAAGTCAAGGGTGCGATGGCGTATCCAGGCATCATGCTCTTGGTCGCATGTGCCGCGGTCACGATCATCATGACCTTCGTCTTGCCGAAGTTCAAACCACTCTTCTCTGCGCAAGGCGACAACCTGCCGACCATCACCCGCTGGTTGATGGCGATTGCAGACAGCCTGCACAGTCACTGGTTGATTTGGATCATCGCACTGGTGTCCATTGTGAGTGTCTTCGCGGTCTGGGCGAAATCAGAGGTTGGTCGCCGCTCGCTGGACTGGCTTCGCTTGAACACACCGATTGTCAAGAAGATGTTTCAGCAGCTCTACACAGTTCGATTCGCTGGCACGATGGGAACGCTGCTCGCAGCGGGTGTCAGTTTGCTTGATGTCATTCGCATTCTTCGCACGGTCACCGGCAACTCGCTCTATACGCAGTTGTGGGATGAGGTCGAAGAGCGCGTCAATCGCGGACAGGACATGTCCAGCGCATTTCTGAAGTCACCACTTGTCCCCCGCCCCGTCTCGGCGATGATCAATGCGGGCGAGCGCAGCGGACGACTCTCAGAAACACTCGATCACGCAGCACAGTTTTCAGAAGAAGAACTCGATTCAGCGATCAAGACTGCCACCAGTCTGATCGAGCCAATCATGATTCTTGGAATGGGTGTGGTGGTCGGCGGCATTGCGGCTGCGATGTTGCTTCCGATCTTCGGTTTGAGTAAGTCCCTGCACCATTGAGTTTGGGTGAGGTCTTCGAGACCAGCCACCGCGTTCGCGCGGCGGCACGACTCAAGGGGACGCAGGACCCGACACGGGGTCGAGGCGCACACGCATCCGCAAGGGTGCGGTGCGCCCCCCTCGTGGGGCGGCCGCAATGACATGCGTCTGCGACTTGAAATCAGATTTTGAAATCACAATCGTCGCGCTCTGACTCGAGAGGTCCCATGAGATCGTCGAGTCGTACGGAGTCAGCCCCACATCGCGCCCATCAATATTGACGCGCGCTCCCGAAGGCACCGACTCGATCGAAATCGGTTCAGTGGTCGACGCGCTCGCAGAGTTTGGATTCGAAGCGGACGAGGTGGTGCCACGCACGCGCTGCCAGAGCGACATGATTGACTGTGGCGTGACGATTCCGGTTGCAACGAGCGCCACGAGCACCACAAGTGCAACTGACAATGTTGGGATCAACCATCCTGAAGAGTGTGGAACACTCTGTAGATCGAGCGGATGCGGGGTGCGCGATGCGCCGCTGGCACGTGGGGTCGAAGAATGCGGCGGCTGCAGCGAGGCGCTCTCGACTGGAACTTCTGCGCGCAACCAACTGCGCAAATCCTCGTTCAGAACACGCGCATTCTCGGTGCGGTCAGCGCGGTCGCGTCGAAGCGCCTTCGCGATGATCTGCGCCAATGTTGGATCGAAGTCGGCGATGACCGACCGAATGTCTGGAGCATCGACCTCGCACACGAGACGTGCAGCGTCGGTGATTGGAAGCGCCCGAACATCGTGTGGGAATCCCTCAGTGAGCAGTTCGAAGAGAATGACTCCGAGCGCATAGACATCGGCGCGCTCATCGATCTTGCGCGGATCTCCTACAAACTGCTCTGGACTCATGTACTGCATCGTTCCCACGAGTTGCCCGGTTTGAGTCTGCACCGCACCGATCCCACCCTCTGTGCCCGAACAACGCGCGACGCCAAAGTCGATCACTTGAGGATCGCCGTGTGCGTTGACAAGAATGTTCGCGGGCTTCAAGTCGCGGTGCACGATTCCCATCCGGTGGGCGACGCCGATGGCATCGCAAATCTGTGCAACGAGCGCGACGCGCTCGCGGACTGACAGACGCTTCTGGGCGCACCATGCCGAGAGGTCCATCGCATTTGAAATCAACTCCATCGCGAGCCATGGCACAGAGCCTTCGCCATCGTCGTACGTTCCAGTCGCATAAAACGCGGCGATCGCGGGATGCTTGAGTTTTTCAAGAACCTCTGCTTCGCGCGCAAACCGTTGCAGCGCGACCGCCCCAGACGCGAATCGACCAAGCACCTTGATCGCAACATGGCGTGAGGCATCCTCGGTGCTCTGCGCTTGGTAGACGCGACCCATCCCGCCCGTGCCAATGAGATGTTCGACTCGATACGCCCCGAGCACCTGTCCAATCAATTGATCAGCGAGCCGTGTCGTCGTTGGCTTTTGGATTTCTTCAGCGTGGGTTGGGTGCGACCCATGCACCGCGAGCAAACGCATCACCTCATCAATGACTGGCTGGTCGATCGTTTGCGACGAGATCCAAGCAGCGGGATCGGGTGCCCCCGAACGAACCGCCTCTTCAAAAATGCGCTGCGCGAGCTGACGCTGCAGTGGAGTCATCGCAGCAAGAGTAACGCAGTGTGTACGCTCGTTGGCGTGAAGGTTCTGCTCATCATCATCGGTTCCATCGGCGCCCTCGTGTTCGCACGCGCGGCGAAGTTCGCTCCTCTTGAGTCTGCCCCGCTCGATGCGATCATTGGATGGGCGCTCTCGATCGCGTCGGCCGTCAGCGCCGTCTGGCTCGCCCGCCTGAAACTGCCCGCGTGGGCGGCGATCTTTGGAGCGATGGCAATCGCGATGAATGTGCTGGCACCCCTACAAATGCCGCCGAGTTGGATCGGTCCATTCAACATCGTTTGCGGCGTCTTGTGCGCTGCATGCGTTGTCCGAAACTGGGAGTGACTTCGCTACTTTGACTGCGTTGCAGTTGGAGTAAGCAGCGGAGTCGATGATGCGGCAGCGCTTCCTGCAGATGCCGCGGGAGCAACGATTTCACTCGCTGGAGGCAATGTGAAGAGAATCGCGCCGCCTGGTGCGATGCCTTCCCGTTCATTTTGAGGGCGTGCGACGACGACTCGACGACCATCGACGCGCAGAGAGACTCCCCAGCGCGCGGGAGAAACAGGAACTGTTGGGGCAAACCGAAGTGCTTCAGCCCAACGTCCATCGGCGCCGCGCACGAAACATCCGACGTAGCCAGCGGCTTGATCACCGCGAAGCGCCGTCGGATCTCCGACGAGAATCTGCCCCTCGGTCACGCCGAGCGCAATTCCCCAACCCGCACCTGGCGTGACGTCGATTGCTGGCATCAGTTCGCCTTCGTAGACCCATCCCGCATCGCCACGTCGATACACCAGCACCGATGCGCCTGGTCCCGTGACCTGCGCGAGTCGCACAACCACGGTCGATGAATCTGCAGCGAGAATCGTGCCAAATCCGAGGTAATCGCGGCGGTTTTCGGGTGGAGTCAACTCGCCGTCGATCGCCCACTGACCTTGCGCATTCTGTCGGTACACGAGCACGACCGAGTCGCCTCCCGTGACAAGTTTCTGATGGGGCGCTGCTGGAATCGCCTTGGGACAACCGATCACGATCTGTCCAGGCGTCATCGCGAGCGAGGCTCCAAAGAAAGTGGGTTGCTTCTCAGCTTCGCGCTGCAGGTATCCCATGCCATTCCATCCACTCGCGGTGCGATTGAACAGAAACACCTTGGGTGCCACCTGCACAGTGCGCGCGAGTTCGCCGAGCACGCGCATGTCGACCGTTGAAACTCCAACGATCACACCATCAGTCGCGAGCACCCCACCGAACGCTGGCTCTGCAGGACCCGCGGGTGCGATCAAGCGACCATCTTGTTTCCAGCCAGAATTTGTTGCATCGCTTTGGAAGGTCACAACCGAGCTACTCGAACCATCGCGGCGTTCGACTGATGCGAGCAGGATGTTGCCGCCGAGCGCAATGCGTCCGAGCGCCATCTCGCCTGGCATGACCTGATCGACGGTTTGCATCTCTCGAAAGGGCTTCCACTCACCCGTTGGCTGAAACTCAAATGTGGCGATTTGACCGACCGATCCCCCACTCTTTGATGGATCTGCGCCAGTGGCAACGATTCGTGAGCCCGAAATTCCAACGAGCATTCCGAACGTTGGTGAGACGGTTGGTGAGGGTGCGTCGAGCACCGCAGTCTGTTGGATCGATTGAATCGGTGGCACCGAGAGCGCGGCAGTGAGAGCGAGAACGATGGTGGTCGCGAGCATCCCGAAAGCCTACCGAAATGGGCTCAATCAGAAGTTCACAGAGAATCGCAACATGCCAATGACTGCCGTTGGCAACTGCGAACTGCCTGAGGGAGTGCTGACAAACTGAAGATCAGGTTGCAGAGACATCCAACTCGTGATTGCGATCGAGTAATACGCTTCGATGTTGAGTTCGTAGAGGCCAGATTGCGCTTGATAAATCGCAGGGTTGTTCGAGAGCGAGAGGTAGCCCGCCGCGATTCCAAACGAGTCGTTCTCGCGACCTGGCAGCGGACCATCAAACGTGAAACCCGCCGCGATCGACCAGTGCGCTGGATTGCTCGATGGATCTCCCCATCCAAACTGCGAGAAGAGTCGAACCCCCTGTGCGACAGCGGCGGTTGGATCTGGGTTGTAAATGCGCTGATATCCCTGCACATAGAAACCGCCTGTGAGATCGCTGATTTGCGGGACGAGTGGGCCGTTGGTGACCGATGCGATCGACTGTCCAGATTGCCACCATCCACCGACCGATGCAGAGCCGTCGAGTCCTGCATCGCATGTCCAATTGCAATCGATCTCGTTGATGAAAAACCACGAACCTGGATTATCGAAAAACGTTCCTGGCCCGAGGCTTCCAGTCGAGTTTGGCGGAATTCGGCCCGACGGATACGCGTTGGACCCATCGAACCACGCGCTCTTGAGGTCGAGCCAACTTGTTGGCTTGCCGACGAGCACCAATCCCATCGCTTGATCTGGGTAGGTCGGCGTGTAGGGCACCATGGTTGCTGGATAGCAGTCGATGTTGCTTATGAAATAGCCCGTTGCGCCGAGGGGGTTCAAGAACGTGTTGAGTGCATCTTGCTTGCCGAATGTGACTGCGAGGGCGCCGTCGAGTAGTGATTGGCTGTAGTAGCACTGCGCAAGTTGATTCACGTTTCCGAGCGCCGAGTCGATCGACTCGAACCCCCAGTAGTCAGGCACGAGGTTGTACGGACCAGGGTTCGTTGTGAAAAAGTCTTGCCATGAGACGAGGAACGATCCACCCTTCACTTCGGCAATCTTCTCGAGGTCGAATTGCGCGGTCGCGGTGACGAGTGCATCGATGAATCCGCCAGTCCGCGCGCCTCCGGTGAAGTTCCATCCGCTGTCGAGCGTGAGATTGATGTTGAAGATGAAACCTGAATTCCCCCAGTCATTGCGCACAGCGGTGATGCGCGGGTCGAAGTCGAAGGCGCCGAGTGGTTGCACGGAAAGCGAGGGTGTTTCTGGAGGCAGATTGGTTGTCACGGCAGATTGGGCGGGCGCCGATGGGGGCGGAGCGTGCTGCGGTTCTGCGGGCGGAGGAGATTGGCTCAGCGCGGTCGAGGTGACAAGAAAAGCAGCGGCAATCATCATGGTTTCCACTCGGCAAGTTTACGGCGCATCTGAAGTTGCCGAACGTCTGGATCAACCACGATGCGCGCGGGCGCGAACGGCGTTTGGATCTCGATGCTGGCACGCGATGATGGATCGCCATCGGCGCCGAGTGCGACCGAACTCATCACGCGTTGCGCCTTGTCTGCGCTGCCCTTCTCGCGCTCGACCGCGACATCAACTCGCACCGTTCCAGAGCCGACGTTTTCGATTGTTGCGGTCGCTGTCCACATCGCGGGATCGCCGGCGGGCCCTGTGATCATGACATCGCGCACCTTGAACTCAGGAAGCACCACGCGCTCGAACCACTGCCTTGTGAATGCATCGAATGCGACGAGGTCACTCGCATGGGTGCGCATCACCGCAATGAAATCTTGGAGCAGCGGATAGTCGGGGCCCTTCTCGAACTGCACGATGAAGTCGCGCAAACCTGCGAGCATCGCCTCGCGTCCCATGAGGTCCATCAGCATCGTGAAGACCCATCCGCCCTTGTCATAGGTCACGCTTGTGTCGCCAGGACGCGTGCCCGATGTGCGAACGAGTGGTCGCTCGCTATCGGCGCTGCGCGAATTGCAATAGGTGTTTTCCCACTCGCGCAATACGTGCATCGCAGCCTCATCGCCGCGACACTCGCGCGTGAGCATGCACGCACTGAAGTTGGCCATCCCTTCGCTGAGGATGTTTCCGCCGAGTCCCTTGCCTGGCATCAACTGATTGCCCCACCACTGATGCGCCGCTTCGTGCGCGGTCACAAAGAAGACCGCGTCGATGTCGTCACTCTTGCCAGGTCGTGCGAGAAATCCGATCGCTTCGCTGAATGTGATGTTGCCAGGGAATCCCTGCGCATATGTCGCGAGGCCGGGAAACTCAGTCAGGCGCAATTCTTTTCGCGGAAATGGCGCAAACCACGCCCCGTAGAACTGCCGACACTTCTCGAGCGTGTCCTTCATCACTTCGATATTCCACGCGTGCTGCTCGTTGTACCAAACTGCGACGCCATCGCCTGCGAGTTGCTTTAGAGGACCGCCGCAGATGTTGAAGAAGCGCACAGGATGCTCAGTCTTCCACGTGACCGTCTTGCGATCACCTTCGAAGAGTTCACTGACGGGCTCACCACATGCGTTGAGTTGCCAATCTGCTGGACCACTCACGCGCATCACAACATCGCTTCCCCATGCAGACCCAAATGCGGGATCGGTCTGCGCCTTCCATGCATCGGGCTCGGGTTCTTTGGGATCGGTGTCGTTTCGTTCGTCGACGCCGACTCCTTCGATGTAGCCGATGTTGGGAAGCATGCTGGGCGAAAAGCTCGTCAGCACGACCCCAGACGGAAGAACAAACTCGCTTGTTCCGCCGCCATTTTTTGTCCATCCTTGTGGAAAGAATCCATCCCACTCGAATCCGATCGACACCGTTTCGCCCTTCGCAAGCGGCACGGCGAGTGTGAAGACGAAGAGTCCAGCGCGATCTTCGAGATACGGCGCGACAGGATCGACCGTGTTCTCGACGGGCGCGATTGCGACGCCGTTGAGCGTCCATGTGAGATTTTCAAAGTGCGCGCCAGGCGTCAGTGGAATCTGCGAGATCGGCTTGTCGTGTTGATTCGAGAGCACGTATCGGCCGCTGACCTCGAGCCGACGCGACTGTGGAAAAATTGCGATGTCTGCGTCGATCGAATCGATCTTTGCGAGTGGCGCATCACGAAACGTCATCTCGTTGCGCTGCCAGTAGTCGCGCCCCTTGCGCTCGATGCTTGCTCCCTGAAAGCCGTCGCGCGCGTCGAGCCAGATCCATCCGCCCAGCACGAGCCAGATGATTACGAACGGAGAGAGGCGCAGCAGCGACCATCCGATGCGCGTGGGTTGCAATGCGTCGATCGTGCGTTGCATGTCGCGCGTTCGTCGCGGATGCGTCACGATCGCTCCGAGCAAGAGCAGTATCGCCGTGTAGAGAACAAAGATGCGATTTGCGATGATTGAGGGCCACAAGAATTCGAGTCGATCGAGGTCGCTCCACATGAGCGCACCCCACAAGTGCCAGTTCGTCGCCCAGTTCATGTAGCCGCGCATTTGCAGCCATCCTGTGAGAACGAACGCGCCGAGGCCAACGGCGTACGTCACATACCGATTGCGCACAATCCCATGCGCGAGCGCAATGAATGCACACCAGAAGAACAGCGTTGGAAAGAGTACGAATCCCCAGAGCAACACGAAGACACCGAGGTCGATCGGCACCAGGATTCCCGTCATGAACCACTGCACAACGATCACAATGAGGCATCCAATCAACGCGCCGCTTGCGATCACAATTGCCACGGCCGCGTTGGCGAGCACTTTGCCCGCCAAGAGCGCGATGGTGGGCGCTCCACTCGCGCGAACCATCCCCGCCACGTTGTGTCGCTCTTCTCGGTTGAGCGACTCGACTGTGTAGAAGAGCATCAGCAGAACAAGCAGCAGCGTGACTGTGTTGAATGAGCCTGCGGCAAGTGTTCCAGAGGTCGCGAGGCGCACGGTGCCGAGCCAGACTTCGTTGACGGCATTCGAACCGACGATTTGCAAGATGATGAGTGGCGCGAAGAGCCAGATTCCTGGACTGCGCGCGAGAGAGCGAACTTCGTATCCGAGTATCGCGCGTGTTGCAGCGAAGAGTGTCGGCGTGCGCGTGGTCATTCGCAGCGCATCGATGCGAACTGCATTCGTGGGCATCGCACTCTGTGCGCGCGGCGCGATCGTCGCCGCAGGCGCACTCTTGCCCGCAGCAGCCACGGTGGCTGAACTCGCACCGCGCATGCGCTTTGCAACGATTTCAGCAGCGAGCCACACGCACGCGAGTCCGACAGCGATCCACAAGAGTCGACTCACTGCAAAGAGCGGGTCGATCGCGAGTGGTGTTGTGTTGTAGTAGTCGACGCCGCGATCGGCCTTGAGCCACGTCTCGGTGAGCCAGCGGCTGCCCGCTGGGTCAAGTTGCATCAGGGCGACATTCGCCCAGTGTGGAAGCCACTCTGGGCTCCAACTCCACAGAAACAGTGCGCCGCCAAGCAGAATCGTGATCGGCAAGAGAAAGACAAGAATTGCTTGGCGCGTCCAGATTCCGAGCAGCATCGACGAGCCCGAAATCGTGATGAGCAGCGGCGCGCCAAAGACGAGGGCTGGCAAGATGTAGTTCCAGAGTTCAAACGGGCCGCGACTCTTTTCGGCATCGGTCATCGGCCACAATTCGAAGAAGAGCATCTGCGCAATCACAAAGAGCGCGATGGCAATTGCAACCGGAATGAGCGTGCCCATCCAACGACCAAGCACGTACATGCGTGCGCTCAACGGCGTCGCGAGAACCATGCGGTCGACGCGCCGATCGGCATCAGCGATCAGCGGCATTCCCGCGGTGATCGCCGCGAAGAATGGCAAGAAGAGCCCAAGCAGCGCAGAGTCGACGAACGCTGCGTTGAACATCGAGTTGATCCAAGCCTGCTTGCCCCCTGCGGTGACATCCCCTGCTTGCACACGCACATTGCCCATGACGAATCCAAACACCATCAACAAGAGCATTGCCATGAAGATGATGTAAATGGGACGCCGCCACGCGGTGCGAATGTCGACCCATGCGATGGTGAGTGCGCGCCCAAACGCTGCGGCGCCCGTCATCGCAGGTGTCGTCGTGGCCTGTGGAAGCAAACTCATTGGATGACAACCTGCGCTTCGCGTGCGCTGCGAATGTGCACGAGGTATGCATCTTCAAGGGTCGGCGAGGATGACTCGAATCCTGGCGGGGGAACCGTGCCCGCGGCGACGTGCACGCGCACTCGATTGGTCGATCCTTCACTCAGGATTGCTGAGAGCGTGCGGTGCTGCTGCGAGAATGATTCAAGATCGTTGTCTGAAATGAACCCCTCGAAGATGCATCCCGCATTCGATGCGCGTGCTGCGCTCGGAGTGGTGTCTGCGACGACGCGTCCACCTTGAATGATCGCCATGCGCTGACAGAGCGTGGCGACATCTTCGACGATGTGCGTTGAAAGCAGGATGATGCGGTTCTTGGCAAGCTCTGCGAGCAGGCGATAGAAACGGTGGCGCTCTTCTGGATCAAGCCCTGCGGTCGGCTCGTCAACAATGACAAGTCGCGGATCTCCTGCGATCGCTTGTGCGAGGCCGAGCCGCTGTCGCATTCCGCCGGAGTATCCACTGACTTTGCGGCGGGCGGCGCGCGTGAGGTTCACACGGTCGAGCAGCGCCTCTGCGATCTTTCGCCGACCAAGTGGACCATTGACTCCCTTGAGTTTCAGCATGAGTTCGAGCATCGCGAGCCCCGTGAGGTCTGGAAAGAATCCAAAGTCTTGCGGCAGATACCCGAGCTGTCGACGAACGACCGCTGGATCCTTGACGATGTCGACCCCATCGAGCGTGATCGATCCGCATGTCGGCTCGAGCAATCCAGCGACGGTGTTCATGAGCGTGCTCTTGCCCGCACCATTTGGGCCGAGCAATCCGAACAACCCTTCGCCGATCGAGAGTGAGACGCCTTGCAGGGCATTGACTGGACCGGGATAGATCTTGATGAGGTCGCGAATCTGCAGCATGAAGGTTCCTTCGAACGGGGCGAATTATGGAATGAAGGCGTGGGCGCACTACCCTACTTGAGCAGCCAATCGTGCGCTGCGCCATACACTTGTTTTCATGCTCGCTGAATCAGTTTTTGCTACGGCTCTCTTCTGCATCGCGGCGTTGAATCCTCGCGATGATGGCGTCCTGCTGCGTCCACCGACGGCGCCGCTCGATGCGCGCGTCAAGCAGGAGAAGGTGACTGAGCAAGATGTGCCAGCGATGACGGACACGATTGTGCAACCTCTGCCAGCGGTGCACCGAATCGCGACGTCTGCTGCGAGTGCGCCATGCAGTACCAAGACCTACGACGATGCGCGGCGCGCGATCGACGCTGCGCTCGCTCGATTGCGAACAACGCAAGATGCTTCTGGTGGATGGATGGTCACGAAAGCCGCTGCTGGCACAGATCAAACTCAACCATCGGTGGCGGCATCCACTGCGGTTTCAGCGCTTGTTTTGAAGGCGTTTGCGCAAGCGGGTGCGACTCCAGCAACCGACGCGGCGGCAGAGAAAGCCCTCGTCATGATTCGACAGCGCGTGCGTGGAAGCGATGGATTCTTCAACCCCGATCCAAACGGCGGACTCGGCAACTACGTCGCGAGTGCAGTCGTCAGTGGGCTCGCGGCGGTCGATGATTCGCGCGACCGCCCACTCATTGAAGAGGCAATCGAATGGCTCACGAAAACACAGTGGGATCAGGGCGAGGGTATCTCGCCGCGCATGGATTGGTTCGGCGGCAGCGGATACGGCAAGTGGGGACGCCCAGACCTCTCGAACACGCAGATGATGCTTGACGCGCTGCATGATGCGCAGGTTTCTGCAGATGATCCTGCAGTGCAACGCGCAGTGATCTTTCTCACGCGCACTCAGAATCTTCCTTCGTCGAATCCGGTGGCGTGGGTCGAGGCTGGCGCAAAGGACGGCGGATTTGTCTACACCCCTGCGAATGGTGGTGAGAGTTTCGCAAGCGATGCCGCCGGAGAGGGCCGATATGGCGAGAAAATGCCTGCTGGCGCGCCGCGCAGTCTGAGGTCGTATGGATCGATGACCTACGCGGGATTCAAGAGCCTGCTGTATGCAGGATTGACCAAAGATGATCCGCGCGTGCAAGCTGCGTTCAACTGGATTCGTCGTCACTGGACTTTTCAAGAGAATCCAGGACTCGGACAACAGGGCTACTTCTATTTCATTCACGCGATGGCGCGCGCACTGCAGGCAAGTGGACAAGATCAAGTCATCGATGGTGCAGGGGTCAGCCACGCGTGGCGCGATGAACTTGTCGCTGCGCTCGTCGAGAGGCAACGCGCTGACGGTTCGTGGATCAACACCGCATCGCGCTGGGAAGAGGGCGACGCAGATCTCTGCACCGCGTACTGCGTGCTTGCGCTCGAAGAGGCTCTCAAACCTTCGAAGTCACAACCGTAAGGCGTCGCCACCAGACGAAGAGCAGCGCACTCGTTGCAAGCAAGAGTGCCCCCGTTGCTTGGTGCATGGTCGTGAAGATGACCTCGCCCATTGGGATGGCAAGCGACTTGCGCATGATGACGAAGACAAATGCGCCAATTCCTAGGGCGATTTGCGTGCCAACGAGCATCAAGATGCCGTGCCCGAGTTGCGGAAGTGGACGCAGCGTCTTCGGAAAGCGCATCGCGCGAAGTCCAACGAGCATCGTCACAATGAACACGATCACCGACCACGAGAGGTGCAGGTGCATCGCCCACTTCGGATAGGTCGCGGGTCCATCCGCAACAGGAATCTGATAGTGGCGGTAGATCGCACCGCTCAGCAATTGCACGAAGAGCGCTGCAATGAGCAGCGCACTCATCGCGCGGCCTGAACCACGCTCACTCGCGACTTGCGTTGCGGGGCTCTTCCAGCGCGCGCCGCAAAGCGCGGCGATGACGCAGTAAAGAGCGAAAACGAACTGTCCGAAAATTCCGTGCGCCACGCCGATGGCGGTGCTCGGTGCGAGGTCAGCGGCATTCTGCGAGAGCGTGAAGTTGCCTGTCACGCGCAGCGCTCCCATCAGCCCCTGCACGACGACGATGATCACGCCGACGATCGCGAGCGTGCGAACAAGTGTCGCGCGTTCGAATCGCAGGATGAGTGCAAGCAGCGTGATCGCACTCACCCCCACAAGCATTCCATAGAGTCTGTGCGCGTGTTCGTAGTAAATGCCCCCCTTCATCTCAGCGAGCGGATAGAGCAGCATGTTGTGACCAAATGAGTTTGGCCAGTCTGGCACTGCGAGTCCTGCTTCAAGCCCTGTCACGAGACCGCCAGTGATGAGCAGCAAAAAGATCGTCGCCGCGGTGATGCATCCGAAGAGTGCAGTCACAGGAAAGCGAAGATTCAAGCGCTTCGCGCGCGCGCCGATTGCGCCGCCAATCGCGCCACACGCCACACTTGCCGCATACAAACCGCCGACCCAGCGCACGAGTTGCAACCACATCGCCGCTTGCGTGTCGCCTCCAAACAGACTTCCAACGAGAAGCAGATTGATGGTCGCACTCAGCGCTCCCACGGTCGCCCCTGCGCGTACGCACTGCGCACGCGATGAGCCTGTGTCAAGCCGGCCCGCGATCCATCCTCCACAGATCAGTGCGACGAACATGAGCGCGAAGAGAATTTCTCCCGCGATCAATCCGGGGCGCATCATCGCGACATACCCAAGCGCCCACATGAACACAGTGGTGGCAAATGCGAGGGCGAGAGTTAATCCACGGCGGTCGATTGGTGGGGCGCTCATGAGTGGTTCCTATACTAGGGCGATCGAAACCGCGCAGATGATTTCCCACGCACCACGACTCATCCCCACGCTGAGCGCGCTCGTGAAGATTCGGCTCAATGCGCTCGTGCTTGTGACGACCGCGGTTGGATTTCTCGTCGCAGTTCCAGATTCGACGCAGTGGACCGCACTGTTTTTCACGCTCGTGGGCACCGCAGCATCGGCCGCAAGCGCGTCGATGTTCAATCAACTCATCGAGAGTCGCCGCGATGGATTGATGCGACGTACTGAAATGCGCCCGCTCCCGCGTGCACACATCGGCAAGCCACTCGTCTTCGCGATGGGCATCGTGCTTGCTTATGCGGGCTGGGCAATTCTCATGTGGAGCGTTGGTTGGATTCCTGCTGCACTCGCGACGGCAAACATTCTGATCTACGCGCTGATCTATACGCCGCTGAAACCGATCACTTCGATGAACACGCTTGTGGGTGCGGTGTGCGGCGCGCTGCCACCTCTGGTGGGATGGACCGCCGCAACTGCGTCGTTCGCCCCAGGCGCGTACGTGCTCGCTGGCATCCTCTTCGTCTGGCAGCTCCCCCACTTCATGGCGCTCGCGTGGATGTACCGCGACGACTACGAGCGAGGCGGCTTCGTCATGTTGCCGCGACTCGATCCAACAGGACGCATCACCGCACAGACGATGGTGCTGACATCGCTCATCTTGGTGCCCCTCGCGCTGATGGCGACGCTCTACGGCGTCGCAGGATGGTGGTTTGCAGGAGCGTCGCTCGTCCTTGGAATCTGGATGGCAATCGAGAGCGTCGGCTTTCTGCGCAACCGCACCGAAGCGAGCGCGCGTCGCGTCTTCTTTGCGAGCATCATCTATCTGCCGCTGCTCTTGCTCGTGCTCGTGCTCGATCGTGGCGCCGTGTCTCCAGAGATTGGCGCGCACGGATCCCCGCTTCAATTGGACGCGCGATGAGCAGAGATGCCTCAACACCTCCAACGCGCTTGACGTTCGCTTCTGGCGGATGGGTGCTCGTACTCGCAGGAGTCATCGTGGTCGCGATTGTCGCCTTCGCCCTCCAAGGCACGCTGCGCGGCGAGAAACCGATCGGCGATGGGCGCGACCCTGCAACGTACGGATTCGACCTCACAAATCTGACGTTGCCGCGCGCGGGGCTTTCGGCGAGCGGCAATCCCAGAGATTTTCTTCGCGCAAGTGACTTGCCACAAACGCGCGCAGGGTCTGATGTCGCAGCGCACAACGCGAATGAACGGGTGAAGTACGCCGTGACCACCGACCGGGTGATTGGTGTTGAAGTGAATGGTGCCGTGCGCGCGTACCCGCTTCAGATGATGAATGTGCACGAGATCGTCAACGACGAACTTGGTGGAGTGCCAATCGCCGTCACATACAGCCCGCTCTGTGATAGCGCGGTCGTTTTCGATCGGCGCGTCAATGGAAAGACGCTTGAGTTTGGAATCAGCGGATTGCTTTTCAATAGCAACCTCGTGATGTACGACCGACAAACGAGCGCGGCCGATGCGCCGAGTCTCTGGTCGCAGTTGGCGTTTCGAGCGATCGCCGGTCCGGCAGCAACGCGCGGCGAAAGTCTCACCATCATTCCCGGCGTCGAAGTCTCAACGTGGGCCGCGTGGTTTCTCAGTTACCCGCAGACCACGGTCGCGCTCGCGGTCGATGGCGATCAACGTCGCATGAAAGAGACTGATTACGAACGCTATTGGGCGGATGGCAAAGTGAACTATCCCCTCGTTGAGCTGCAGCCCGCACGCGCTGAACAAGGATCGATCCCTTTTGCAACGATCAATCCAGCATCTGCGCCGATGATCGAAGCTGGAATGAGCGAGATGACGATGGTGATCGCGGTCGAATCAGAAAGTGCATGGAAAGTCCTGCCCCAACCGATCCTGCAGCGACTCGTCGGTCCGCCTGAAGGATTTGCCGACTCTTCAGTTCTTGGAGTGCGCGCGCTCTGGCGAGTCGTCCCGCAGCGGGGGGCGACCATTGAAGAGAGCGATGGAGTGCTGACAACAATCCCCTGCCGTTGGTTCGCCTGGAAGGCGTTTCATCCCTTCAAGACCAACTGACAACTCAGCGTGAGCCGAGCCAGAGCGTCGCGTAGAGCGCGAGCCAGATCACATCGAGCGAATGCCAGTAGATGCCGCAGAGCACGATGCCGTTGTGACTCGCTTGTGTGTACCGCGACTCGCCTGCTCGCCGTGCGACAACGCCAAGCGCGAAGAGACCGCCAAGAATGTGGATCACATGCAGCGCGGTCAGAACATAAAACGTCCATGCGTAAAGGTTTTCTTCGATGACAACCTTCTGCCGCCACATCGACCACCACGCCTCTCCTTGCAAGAGCACGAAGGCGACCCCAAGCCAGTAGGTTGCGATCGCGAATCGTGCGCATCCCGCCTGATCGCCACGGCGCACACACACGAGCGATTGACGAAGTGTCGCGCTCGACGCGAGCAGCACCACCGTGCTCACGAACAGCGTCCATGGAAGTGGAGCAACGCCCTCCCCTCGCCATGGTGCGGTCATGTGCGGGTTGAGCCGCACAACGAGGTATCCCAAAATGGTTGCAGCGAATACGACGGCAACGACGACGACGAATATCCACATCCCCTGCCGCGCTGCTCGATCACGCGCAGCCATGTCGCTGCCAAATGCGTCGCGATCGGATTCGAGTCGCTTCACACTCGTGGGTTCTGCACTTAGGGATTCATTCCTGGCTTGAGTTGCGCAATCGGTGCACCGGGGGCATTGGCGTCAAGCGTCTCTTGTGCGAGTGGCGGATTGCCCGTGTACTGCGTGGCGCGGTACTGGCTCGTGTCGAGCACGCAGAATGCCATCATCAAGACAACAAATGCGACGCAGCCAACAAAGACGAGCAGATTGAATGGGCGATCCCATCGAAGATGCATGAAGAAACTCGCAACGAGCGCTGCCTTCACGACGGCGATTGCGATGGCGACCCAGATATTGAATTCGCCGATGTCGATGTAGCGCACAGCGACGGTGATGAATGTCAGCACCAAGAGTGCTGATGCGGTCGCAACGAGCGTCGAAACAGGAACAAGATGGCCAACGAGTGGGTGGCTGGCGTCGTTTGCATGCGCACCATGCGAATCATGCGAAGCGTGATCAGTTGTGTGTGGTGTGGACATGTGAACTCAGTGAATGAGATAGAAGAGCGGAAAGAGGAAGATCCAGACGAGATCGACGATGTGCCAGTAGAGGCCGACGAGGTCGACTGGGGTGTAGTACTTGGGGCCGAAGTCTCCACGGTGTGCGCGAAAAATCAGCATGCCGATGACGGCGATGCCGATGACAACGTGAATTCCGTGAAGGCCTGTCATTGCGTAATAGATCGCAAAGAACAAGTGGGTGTTCGGCGGCATCTTCGCATCTTCAAGATGCGCCGATGGAAGATCGTGTGGAATGATGTCGTGCGACTCGCCGAGCACCGGATTCACAGCACCCGAACTCAATCCGCCTGGACCGCTACTCGCGGCCTTGATCGCCGAACCGTCGACGGATGGGCGGGTGCCGATCGTTGGAATTCCACTCGCTGCAGGATGCGCCGGCGCTGGCACCGCCGCTGGTGCCGCGGCTGGCGCGTGCGCGAGTTGCGTCGCTTCGAGTTCACCAACAACATCATGCGGCGGGATGTAGAAAGTAGGACCCCACACCAAGTGCGCGTGAATCTTGTGGGTGTATTCGAAGTACTTGATGACCAAGAACCCACCCGCACCCGCCAAGGTCAGGTAAAGGCAGACCAACAGCGCCGTCTTTCGACCGCGCTGTGCGAAGTAGACGCCGAGCGCCATCGTCAAACTTGAAACGATGAGCACGGCCGTGTTGATTCCGCCCATCGTCGTGTCGAGGTAGTGACTCGCGTACGAGAAGACTTCTGGAAATCGACTTCGCAGCACCGCGTACGCCACAAACAGCGCGCCGAAGAACAAGACTTCAGTCGCCAGAAAGAGCCACATGCCAAGCTTGGCGCTGTCGAACTGCTGCGCGGGCGTGTCGAAGTGATGGGCGAGAAATGGATACTTCGCGTGCTCACCCGAGTGTGCGTGGTCGCCTTCGTGTGAACTCTGCCCCGCCTGATCCGTTGTGGCATGACTCATCAGTGACTCCCTTCGCTCGACGCATGCGCGAGCTCAGCCTTGTGATCGACGATGTAGTTCTTCGTCGCTTCATCCCAGCGCACGACCGAGAAGTCGTAGCAGTTGCCGACATGCGGCGTCGTCTTGAAATTGTCGTGCGGTGGAGGCGAAGCGCACTGCCACTCGAGACTCACGCCACCCCACGGATTCGACGGCGCCTTTGCACCTGACATCAGGCTCTGGATGAGGCAACCTGCTGTGGTGAAGAATCCAATCGCCATGATGTACGAGCCGATTGTCGAAATCACGTGATAGACCTGAAACTCAGGTTGGTAGTCGTAGTAACGGCGTGGCATCCCCTGACTTCCGAGCATGAACTGCGTGAAGAATGTGACGTTGAAACCGACGAAGATAATGACGCAAGCGGTGATCGCCACCTTCTCGTTGTACAGACGACCCGTCATCTTCGGCCACCAATGGTGCAGTCCGCCAATCATGCCGATGAGTGCAGATCCCATCATGACATAGTGAAAGTGCGCGACCACGAAGTATGTGTCGTGCAAGTGCACGTCGGTATTGAGAGTTGCGCAGTGGATGCCCGTGAGGCCGCCGATGGTGAAGAGAAAGAGAAATGAAAGCGCGTACATCATCGGCGCAGTCAAACTGATCGTTCCCTTGTAGAGCGTCATCGTCCAGTTGAACGTCTTGACCGCCGAGGGGATCGCCACGCTGAACGAGATCAGCGAGAAGATCGTGTTCATCAATCCGCTTTGTCCAGAAGTGAACATGTGGTGACCCCACACGATGAACGAGAACATCGCGATGGCGATCGATGAGAAGGCGATGAAGCGGTATCCAAAGATCTGCCGATGCGAGTGCACGGCGATGATTTCAGAGATGATTCCCATCGCCGGCACGATCATGATGTAGACCGCGGGATGGCTGTAGAACCAGAAGAAGTGCTGATAGAGCACAGGATCGCCACCCATCGAGGGGTTGAAGATTCCAACATTGAGTACGCGTTCGACGATCAGCAGGCAGAGGGTGATGGCGAGCACTGGAGTCGCGAGCACCTGAATGATCGCGGTTGAATAGAGCGCCCACAAAAAGAGCGGCATCTTGAACCAGGTCATCCCAGGGGGACGCAGCTTGTGCACGGTGACGATGAAGTTGAGTCCAGTAAAGATGGATGAGAAGCCCAAGATGAAAACGCCGATGAGCACGGGGACCACTCCGCCGGTTGTCGTCGTTGTTGAGTACGGGGTGTAGAAAGTCCAACCAGTATCAAAGCCACCTGCTGCGAGCGAATAGAGAGTGAACGCTGCTCCGCCGAGCCAGAGGTAGTACGAGAAGAGGTTCAAGCGAGGGAACGCAACATCTTTCGCACCGAGCATGATGGGCAAGACAAAGTTGCCCAGCGCGGCTGGAATACTCGGGATGATCACGAGGAAGACCATGATCGCGCCGTGCAGGGTGAAGAACTGGTTGTAGGTGTCGGCGCTGCAGATTGTGTAGCCCGGGGTCAAGAGTTCAGTGCGCAAGAGCAGCGCGAATGTGCCGCCCAAGAGAAACGAGACGAGCACTGAACCCATGTACATCACACCGATGCGCTTGTGATCGAGTGTGCAGATCCATGAGAGGAATCCACGCGTGTGCGTCAGGTAATTATCAGCGCTTGCGGCGCTGTCGAGAGCTTCTGGTCTTGGAGTGTCAATCGTTGTCATGAGAAAACCCTGTGAACTTATTTCTTGTGAACTTACTTCTGCGCCGCTGGAACCGTCTTTGTGTACGCGCCCTTGGCATCGAACTCATCGAGATGTTGCATCATGCCTGTGATCGCTTCGACGCCGCGATCGTTGAGTTGGCCTTTGAACGTTGGCATCACATTGCCGAATGGCGCGATGAGATGCTTGCCTGGGTTGTAAATCGAGTCGCGGATGTACTCCTCGGGATTGGCATATTCCTTGCCAGGACCGATGAAATCTGCATACGACTTGCCGTCGCTGAAACGGGCGCCTGTGGGCGATGTGAGCCGCGCCCAGATGCCCTTCCATGTTGGACCGAGGCCATCAGTGCCGTCGAGCGAGTGGCACTGCGAACAGCGCGCGTAGATCTTTGGACCCGCCTTGAAATACAACTCGTCATCTGGAATCTCATCAAGCCAAGCCGCCTGCTTGGTGAGCCACGCGTCGAACTCTGCCTGCGGAAGCACGAGCACCCGGCGATTCATGTTCGAGTGACCCGTTCCGCAGTACTCGGCGCAGAAGAGGTGGTATCCATTCTTCTCTTCGAGACCGGTCGGAATGTTGCACTGAAACCAAAGTGAACTGACGCGCCCTGGCACGAGATCTTTCTTGACTCGGAAGGCTGGGATGTAGCAACAGTGCAAGACATCGTTTGAACGCATCACAAGACGAACGGGGCGGTCGCTTGGAACAACAAGGTTGTCTGACTGCGCGCCGTTTGGATACTTGAACTGCCATCCCCACTTGAATGCAGTCACATTGACTTCGTACGAATTCTTTGGCGGGGTGATCAGGTCGACGTAGCCGCGAAATCCGAAGAAGAAGATCGCGATGCAGATAAGCAGCGGAATGATCGTCCACGAGAGCTCGAGGCCCGTGTGGTGAGTGAGTCCGTCGGTGCGAATCTTCTTGCCCCGATTGGCGCGGTAGCGCACGACGAAGACCATCATCATCGCCACGACGAGCACGAAGAAGAAGTAGCAGACGTAGTTGATCATGTTGAACATGAAGTCAACATTGGCCGCTTGCTCAGAGGCACCAATTGGCAGCCAGAAATCAGCGGGTGTCACTGCGGGAGGTGCGGCTTGTGCGAGGATGGCTGTTGCGATTGAAAGCATGGGTGAGTCCTAGGCGGTCCGAGCGTCCAGAGGCTGAGGTGCAAGCGGCGAAAGTCTTGAAGCGCGCGCGCCACGGCGGAAGAGAAAGAGAAGTCCAGCCGCCAGCACGACGACTGTGATCGCGCCACCGACTTGCATCACACGAAATGCGAAGAGCACATAGCCCTCGCTCGCTGGGTCATATTGATGGCACCAGAGAATGAATCGATCAAGCGGAGTACCGATCTTTCCTTCGCCCGCTTCAACGAGCGCCATGCGCATCGTTGCTGCATCGAACTTCACCCCGTAGAGGTAGCGAACAATGCGCCCGTCGGTCGCGATCAGGGCAAGCATGGCGGGATGGGAATACTCACCACTTGGCAAGAGCTTGTACTTGAACCCGACCGCATCAGCGATCGTCGCGGGAGCATTCGCACCCTCATCGGTCTGCACTGCAGTGAGAAAACGCACGCCGTTCTCGGAACCTTTGCGCGCGTACTCGGCGAGGTATCCCAACTTCTTCGCATGCGCGAGCTCGCAACTTTCTTTCGGGTTCACCGAGATCGAAACGAGTTGAAAGTCGCTGCCGACCGAGAGGTCGACCTTCGAGAGCGCACGGAATCCCTCATTCAAGACGAGGGTGCAGAGCATCGGGCACTTGTAATAGCCCATGTGCAGCATGATCGGCTTGCCTGATTTCAGAATCTCGCCAAGCGTGGTCTCTTTGCCATCGTCGCCCATCAAGACTGTGTCGAGTGGAATCTTGTCGCCAAGATGTTCGACAATGTCGACTCCCTGCATCTCTGCAGCGACCGTGTCACCCGAGATGGGTGTTTGCCCGGGTGCAAATGGAGGAATCGACGCTTGTGAAAGCGCGGCGCTCAAGCACAGGATGGACGCGGCGATCGTCACTTCGCGGCGGCTCCGGCGGCAGGTGCTGGTGTCGGTGCAGGTGTCGGCGCGGGCTCGGCGATGACGAGGTCCATCGCGCGCTCGATTGGAATTCGAATGCGCGTCTCTTCGCTTCCATTGGATGCCGTGACCGTGTACTTCTGATAGACGCCGAGCTGAGCAAGTTGTTCAGCCTTGAGTTTGGCCTTCCAAACATTTGGTGGCTCGATCACCTTCTCATCAACTTCGATGTTTTCGAAGCGAAAGTAGAAAACGCATGTTGCGATCACGAGCGCGGCCAGAATGATGATGCTCGAGAGCGAGATTACCCAGGTCGGTCCTGCAACTGGATCGTCGATCTGCGTTTGTGCGGATGATGTTGAACTGTGTGACATAATCGTTCCTTCGCGAGTCAATGACTTTCGATCAAATGTTTTCGAATCGCAGGCTCTCTTCGAGTCGAGGATCGCGCCGGCAAAGCACAGAACCGCGCGAGAGTCGAGCCGTGGTGCTTCCAATAAAGAGACCCATGAATCCGACCAGAATCAGGTAGTTCACTGGATTGCTCAGGCCAGTCGATGTGTGCACATAGGCCTGCGCGAGTTGGTCGTAGGTTGTGAATGTCGCGACATCATGCGGAACAACAGGCATGACGAGCCAGTAAATGTCGAGCCACGCGAAGGCGAGCATCCAGATGGCGCCCAGCGCGAGTGTGGTGCGCCAACGCTTGGTCCAGCGCGAGACGAAGAAGAGAAACGGAATCGCAAAGTGGCCCAAGATCAGCGCCACGCTGACCATCGACCAGTCGCCAATCTGCCGCGCGATGAACCAGACCGTCTCTTCTGGAAGATTGCCGTACCAGATGAGCATGTACTGACTGAATGCGATGTACGCCCAGAAGACGATTCCAAAGGCCCAGATCATCTTGCCGAGGTCTTGGTAGTGCTCTGAGGTGATCACTCCGCGCAGGTATCCGCGCGCCTGCATTCGAAGGCAGGCGATTGCGATGGTCGAAAACCCGCCCGCGCACAATCCTGCAAAGAAGTAGATGCCGAACATCGTGCTGAACCATGCTGGCGAGAGCGACATGATCCAGTCGAATGCTGCGAAGGTCGATGTGAGCGCGAAGAGAATCAGTGCTGGCGCTGCTGCGAAACGCATCTTCTTCGAGAGTTGTGCGTCTCCCGACTGATCCTGCGCACGCGATGTGCTCAGAAACCACCGTGATGCGATCGCCCAGAATGCGAAGTAGACGCACGCGCGAATCATGAAAAACGTTGGATTGAGAAACGCGCTCTTGGCCGCAACGATTGCGCCTTCGGCAGGGGCATGTGCATTGAGATGTGCTAGATCGGCCCACGGCCAGACAAGCGCGAGTCCGTGGCCGAATCCCGTCCAGTCGCGGTTGGTCGTGACCAACCAGAACATCGGCACGAGAAAGAGCAGGCCGATCCACTGCAGATTGGCTGCTTGTGCCTCGGCAACGCGGCGCAGAGCGATTGCCCAGCCGGCCGCTGTGATGTGCTGTACGAGCGTGAAGAAGAATGCCCCGAGCGCGAGCGTCAAGATGAAGATCGAGTTCTGCAGCCAGATCATCGCGAAGCCATGGGCATCCTGTTGCTTCCACGCGGCGAGCAGCGCGACCGCGAGTGCGATCAGCGCGATCGTGTACGAGATGCGCGAGACGCGAGTGAGCCGCGCATCGCCCATGATGCTGCGATCGGAAAGGTCGGCGACTTGTGTGAGAGTTGCACTCATGGTTTAGAGACCCCCCCGCTTGTCCGCGGGAACATCATTGATCGATGCGTTCTGACTTCGTTGCAGCGCGCGCACATACGCGACGATCGCCCAGCGGTCTTCGATTGGAATCTGCGACCCGTATCCCGCCATGTTGCGAATACCGTTGGTCACTGTGTTGAAGAGCTGACCCATCGGTTGCATCGTGACCGTTGCGTCATGCACACTCTTGGCAGCGACCCAGACGGTGCCATTCACTGGACCATCGACATTCGACACGAGCTCGAGCGCGCGTTGATTGACTGTTCCATCGCCCGATCCCGAATATCCGTGGCACGGTGTGCAATAGATGTTGAATCGTTCCTGGCCACGCTGCACCAGTGCCAGCGTGAGAGGCAACTGCGCTGGCGTTGTCGTCGCCCACTGTCCCGCAACGACTCCTTCGTTGAAATGCGTGTCGAGGTACGCCTCGCCAGTGGCGACTGTGCCAGCGATTTGTGGGCGCTGCGATCGCTTATCGGCAAAGAGTTCATTCTGGGACTGCGCCAAGTACTTGGCCTGAAGATCCATGTCTTGGATCATGTTGATTGGCAGATTGGGGCTCGTGTGTGCGCGCGCTTGCGCCGCGATGATCGGCGGAAGCATTGCGAGAAGCGAGAGAATGAGCAAGAAACAAATGATGATGCGTGGCATTAGCGATCCTCCACCACTTCGATGTGCTTTGCGCCGAGGCTCTTGAGAAACGCCTCAGTCTTACTGCGCAGGAATTTTGGGTCGCGCGCTTCGATGACGACGAAGAATCGGTCATCGGTCGCACGGCGAAAACGGTTGTTGCTCAAGAGTGGATGCGAGAGGCGTGGGAGTCCATTCAAGAGAAGCATCAGTCCTGCGGCAGAGAGTGCCGAGAGCAGGATGGTGAGTTCAAAGATGACCGGAATCCATGCTGGCACCGAGAGCAGTGGCTTGCCCGAGATCAAGAATGGATACCCCGTGACCCAGACCAATGCCCAGATTGAAAAACTCGATGCATTTGTGAAGGCCTGCAGACAGAAGCCGGCGATTGCACCCGTTGCGCCTGCGCCGAAGACCAAGAGCGGAAGGATCGTGCGCTTGACGCCCATCGCCTTGTCGAGACCGTGCACTGCGAATGGCGTGTGGCAATCCCAGAAGCGATAGCCGGCGGCGTTCACTTTCTTTGCTGCTTCCATGATCTCGGCTGGCGTTTCGAATTCGGCCATGATGCCGTAGGTTTGTGATTGCGTCATCGTGATCCCTCCGAAGCATGCGGTGCGTGCGCGTGATCGTGTGCATGACCTGCATGACCCGCATGACCTGCATGACCAGCATGCGGATCAGCCTCGGGCATGACCGACTTAACTTCGGCGAGCGCGATCATCGGCAGGTAGCGGCAGAACAACAAGAAGAGCACGCCGAAGAGTCCGAACGCGCCAACCATCGTTCCGATGTCGACCCACGTTGGCACGAAGGCGTCCCATGATGAGGGCAAGTAGTCGTTGGCGAGACTCGTGACGATGATCACGAAGCGCTCGAACCACATGCCCACATTCACAAAGATGCTCAGGATGAACATCAGCGGAATACTCGTGCGCACTGCCTTGAACCAGAAGAGTTGCGGCGTGATCACGTTGCAACTGACCATGATCCAGTAGGCCCACCAGTACTGACCGAAGGCGCGGTTGACGAAGGCGAACTTCTCATACATCGCACCCGAGTACCACGCGATGAAGAACTCCATCGAGTAGGCGTATCCGACCATGCATCCCGTGAGCAAGATGATCTTGTTCATGTTGTCGAGATGGCGAAGCGTGATGAGGTCTTTGAGTCCAAAGAGTTGTCGTGCTGGAACGGCGAGTGACACGACCATCGCGAATCCAGAGAAGATCGCTCCTGCAACGAAGTATGGAGGAAAGATCGTCGTGTGCCATCCAGGAACCTGGCTCACCGCGAAGTCGAACGAAACGACGCTGTGCACTGAGAGCACGAGTGGCGTTGCGAGTGCTGCGAGCAAGAGATACGCAACTTCATATCGGTGCCAGTGACGCATCGAGCCGCGCCATCCAATGGCTGCGAGTCCGTAGGCGAACTGTTGAAACTTGCCCTTCGCGCGGTCGCGCAATGTTGCAAGATCAGGAACCATTCCGATGTACCAGAAGACGAGCGAGACAGTGAAGTATGTGCTCACTGCGAAGACGTCCCAGAGGAGTGGACTGCGAAACTGCGGCCACATGTCCATCGAGTTTGGAATCGGGAAGAGCCAGTACGCGAACCAGACGCGACCAACGTGAATTCCTGGAAAGAGTCCTGCGCAGATGACTGCAAAGATTGTCATCGCTTCAGCGAAGCGATTGATGCCTGTGCGCCACTTCTGTCGGAAGAGAAAGAGGATCGCCGAGATCAGCGTTCCTGCGTGTCCGATGCCGACCCAGAAGACGAAGTTCGTAATGTCATACGCCCACATCACGGGATTGTTGAGGCCCCAGACTCCGATGCCTGTGAAGATGAGGTACGTCACGCAGAAACCAAGAAAGCCCAACATCGCAAGGCAGATCGCGAATGCGACGTACCAAGCAAGCGGTGGACGATTCTCGGCGACGCGGCAAACCTGATGGGTCACCTCGCCAAACGAATGCATGTTGAGCACGAGCGGCGCGCGACCCGTTGTGGGTTGCTGCGTGTTGTCGGTGTCGATGAAACCCTTCGTCGCTGATTGTGGGGAAGTACTCGACATGATCAACCCTTCGCGTGTCCGTTGGTATGTGGCGTTGAATGCGAGTCGTGTGAGTCACCCGCGCCGCCGCTCTCGCGGGCAGTCGCTGGGTTATTCACACGCGCGAGATATTGCACGCGAGTCTTGGTATTGAGTTCTTCGAGCATTTGATAAGAGCGTCCGCTGCGCTGCAGCTTTGCGACCTTGCTGTCGGTGACGTTGAGATCGCCGAATGTGATCGCGGCGGTCGGACATGCTTGCTGGCAGGCCGTCACGATCGATCCATCTGGAATTGAGAAATTCGCGGTGCCAGTCTTTGTGCCGCCGGCCTTCGCCCACGCGTTCTTGAATTTGATCTTCGCTGCCTGAATGCGCTGCGTGCAGAAGGTGCACTTCTCCATCACGCCACGCATGCGCACAGTCACATCTGGATTGAACTGCATTCGCAACCAGACATCTGGACCACTCTCGATGTAGTACTCGGGCTTGACCTTCGCCAGTCCCTCTTCGCGCTCACGCTCGCGCCGCTGATAATCGAAGAAGTTGAATCGACGCACCTTGTATGGGCAGTTGTTGCTGCAATAGCGTGTGCCGATGCAACGGTTGTAAACCATTGAGTTGAGTCCATCCTTGTCATGCACTGTGGCAGCGACGGGACAGACTTGCTCGCACGGCGCATTCTCGCAGTGCATGCACGTGACAGGCTGAATCGCAAAACTCTCAGGGGCGGATGGATTCGAGCCACGGAAGTATCGGTCGATGCGAATCCAGTGCATCTCGCGTCCGCGAAGCACCTGATCTTTTCCGACGACTGGAATATTGTTCTCTGCTTGGCATGCTGTGACGCAGGCGCTGCATCCAGTGCACTTGCCGAGATCGACTGACATTGCCCAGCGAAACTCTGCTCCTTCAAGGTTGACTTCAGACCAGAGTGAGAGGCGACTCGCGACATGCGTGACATGTCGGGCGAAGTCTGGATGATTGCGATACTCGCCAACGGTCGCTTCACGAATGAGTGTCGGAAGACGCTCTTGAATTCCTTCGTGCGGAACTTTCGGATCGAGCGCATCGGCAGCACCGTGATCTTGCGTATGCGCGATCGCGTATGTCGCGCCGGTCTTCTCGATTGCGACCGCTGGGGCCCAATCGGGTCGCGTCGATGCGCGCAACTTGTATGCGTTGAATCCTGCGTCGAGCGCCGTCGCAGAAACACCTGCACCGATGCGGCCATAGCCGAGGCTGAGTCCGATTGAGCCTTGCGAATAACCAGGCACTGGCCATGCTGCGGCTTCGATCGATCGACCGTCGACGGTGAGTTTGAGCATGTCGCCGCGGCGCGCGCCGAGGGTCTGCGCCAACTCGAGACTCATCAGCGCGACGTTGTCCCATGTGACCTTGGTGACTGGGTCAGGAAGTTCTTGCATCCATGACAGATCTGAGAAGCGACCATCCCACACTTTCATATCGCGCAGGAAGACGATTTCATTTGCATTCGATGGCGCGTTCGATGCCTGTTCGCTCTGCAACGCACGCGCGATCGCCGCGCGATCGATCGTTGGATTGAGAATCGCTGCAGACGTCGCTGGCACATATCCCTGATCGAGCCATCCGCGCCATGCGCTTTCGAAGAGCGGACCGGCGAGTCCGCTCGATGCGGTGTGCGTACGACGCACGATTGAATATCCATCAACGATGTCGCTACCGACGAGTGCGGCGAGCAATTCAATGTGGCTGCGTCCACCTTGGTCGGCAGCGAGCATTGGAAGGATGAGCGGTTGTTGAATCGCGAGTGTTGCGTCGAAAGAACGAGTGTCACCCCACGACTCAAGAAAACTCGCTTGTGGAATGTGCCACGAGCACGCTGGGTGCATCGCTGTTTCGTTCGCGTACATGCCGATGTGAATGACATCTGCAACCTTCGCGAGGGCGCCGCCGAAGTCAAGATCGACCGGAGCGTCGTAGACAGGATTGCCATCAAGCACGATGAGCGTGTTGACACTTCCGGCGCGCATCGCCGCGCAGAGGTCTGCGAAGGCGGCGGCCGATGGCGTGGCCGACTCTGCGATGCAACTGACAGTTGCGCCACTGCCAGTGGTGTTGCCAAGCGCATCATTGATTGCTGCGACGAGTGCGTGCGTTGCAGCAGATGCGGTCGCACCTGCGGTCACGAGTGACTTCGCGTTGTGGCTCTTGGCGCCATTGAGATCAGCGATCAGCGCCGCAAAGACTGCTTTGCCGCGACCATTCATAAGCGCCATGAGCGCTTGCGCCGCAGGAGAATTTGCGAGCGTATCGATCGCTGCCTGCAGTTCTGAATTGCCGTGACCAGCACCGACACCTTGCGCGATGATCGCAGCAGCGCATGTGAGGTCAGACAAGCGAATCGCGAGTCGCTCATCTGCGTTCATGCCAGTGGTGGTGAGTCCGTTCTCGATCACATAGAGACGTGCAATCTCTTGTGTCTTTGGATCGACCGCTTCAACAGCGCGACCGGCTGCCCATTGGCGCGCCCAGCGCGGTGCGTCGGGCGATCCATACAAGAAGTCATCGCCGAGTGAGACGATGACTTGTGCCTTGTCGAATGATGGAAGTGTGCGGCATGCGCTCGAGAACGCAACTGCGCTTCCGTTGATGGCGTTGTCGCGTGAGAGTGGTTCCCATGTGACGATCTGCGCTTGTGGCAAGGCAACCTTCACACGCGCGATCATGTCGGCGTACGAGGGTCCACTGTGATTCTGTGCGAGGATCGCGAGACCCTTGCCCGATGCACTGCGAAGAGCCGCTGCCTTGTTGAGCAAGTACGACGCGAACTGCGGATCGGTCGACGCATGTCCGCGCGAAAGCACGGTGCGACTGCGCTGCGGATCGTAAAGCGCGAGAATCTGCGCTTGCGCGACGGATGAAACGCCTGCGCCGCCCCATGGATGCGCTGGGTTTGTTTCGAGTTTGATTGGACGTCCATCAAAACTCTTGGCAAGCAATGGTTGCGCGAATCCTGCGAACTCCCATGCGGTGCTATAGAAGACTGGATCGCCCGGCACGCGGTTGGCGGCCTGGCTCGCAGCGGGAACAACTTTGGTCTCTGGCCAGCGGCGGCATCCTGCAAGGCCGAGCCCTGCGAGAGCGAACGAAGCGCCCATCACCTTCAAGAAGTTGCGACGCTCGTTCTCTGTGACTTGCTCTGAGGCGCCATCAGGAAACTCGCGGTGCATCCAATCACGAAACTCGCTGGAGTCGGTGAGATCTTCAACGCTCCGCCAGTAGGGCTTATTTACCGATGACATGTCGAACAGTTCTCGCTTGGGTTGATGTGA
>CAYHFW010000011.1:0-69077 GCA_964355975.1 uncultured Singulisphaera sp. | reverse complement strand
CTGCAGCAACTGGAAAGCCCGCGGCTGCAGCAACTGGAAAGCCCGCGGCTGCAGCAACTGGAAAGCCTGCGCCTGCAGCGACCACCAAGCCTGCGACAACGCCCGCCGCGACGAAGACCGTTGCAGGAAAGACCACTGGCGAAAAAGTTGTTGTTGCCAAGCCCGCGACGATCGCTCGGCCCGAAACAGTTGTCGCAACTGCGAAGCCAGCCACGCCGGCAACTGGTGGCCCATCAACTGCTGCTCCGTCGGCTCCAGGCACATCAAAGCCGAGCACCGAAGTTGCGGGCGTTACAACCCCCCGTCCTGTTGTGCTTCCTCCTGAAACGAAACCAGATGTTGGAAAGGCGGTCGAAGGACTCGCATCGGGCGCGCTGACGCCGCAGCAATTCACCGCGCTCCTCGCGGGTGGAAACATCACCGGTCAGGAACTCGCTGCGGGACTCGCCGCAGGCGCGCTTCCTCCAGGCACCGAACTCAAGCCAGTTGAAGTTGCACAAGCGCAGCCCGCAGCAGTCGTGCCGCCACCGCCAGACTTCTCGGTTGCTCGCAGTGCTCTGCCCGCGGTGACCGAAGCCGCACGTTTCAAGGCTTGGTGCTGGACTGATATCGACCGAGGGCAAACAGATTTTCAACTTCCAATGGAGTGGGTTGTTGTCTACTACTTGAATCCAGTCGCGACCGCGCAGAAGATGAACCTGCGACCAGCTGGGCAACGCGTGCTCTTCAGTTGGGATCTTGAGAAGGACATGATTGGAAATCCTGCTGATTTCTTGACGGCTGGAATTCAGACGGGTCAAGTCGGTCAAGGGGGACAGATTTTCAGCCCGTGGTGTGAAAATGGCATCGATATTGTTCGCGCGAGGGTGACCAGTTTCATCAATGCTTTCGCCGACGCGGGAGGAACTCTTGACGCCCTCATCCTCGACTACGAAACAGATTTTTGGTGGGGACTCAGAGTCGGCGCACAGGGTCAGCCTGGCATCGACGCGATCGAGAACGATCCTCGGTTTCCTGCGCTCGCAGCTGAGTTGGGTTTCGACGACTTGAATCTCATCCAAGACGACAATCCACAGTACATCCGGTGGAACCAGGTGATGGGTGGGCGCTTTGATGCTGCTCTCCAGGCAGCGGTTTACGAACCTCTTCGTGCGCGTTTTCCAAATGCCGTCGTGAGCAACTATCGCTCGTTCTCATGCGACGCTGCAAATCCAACTCCGTGGTGCACCGGCGTGCCTGATCTTCGCACGACAGCAGGATTTGGATCTCATGATGCTCGCCCTTACTACGGACTGATTTCAAACGAACTCGCTGACAAGAAGCCTGACGGAACAACGAGCCGCGTTGGAAACGATGCGTTCGCGGGACTCCGCCTGCAAGTTCAGCATTGGAGAGCCACCGATGCGGCGAGCACTCGTCCAATGCATGCGTGGATTGCTGGCGCGAATAATCCCCCTGATGAGTACCCCCCTCAGGTCACGCGAACGCTTACGAATAGCCCCTACTACGACGAGATGATCCTTCAGTTGGGAGCGAGCGGTTGCGACACGTTCCTTTATTGGAATCCAACGAGTTGGCTTCCAACCCATAATCCCGCCGACTGGAATCGACTCGACGACCAGGTGCGTTTGGATTCCTGCCTGCGCGAACTGAACGAAGTGCTCGGACAAACGCCGGGAGCAGCCGTTGCGACGCGTGGCCCAAAGTTTGGCGATCAGGTCGTTGCATCAGGACGCCAAGTCGGTGACAAGATGGTCTGGCGCTTCACGTTCTCTCCAGGAATCAACTCGGTCATTGTGACGTTCACCGATGGCACCACGACGACCGTGACCAAAGAAGCGAATCGTCCAGGCGCGTGGCTCTCTTACCCAGCGACGATGACGATCAAGATGAACTCGCTGAACTCTGCGCCTGACATGGTGAATGGGCCATCAACCTGAGTTGCCAGTCTGAACCACAGGTTGCGCGCCGCGGTCGCTCACGAGAACAACGAGCAAGTTCGTGACCATCTGAGCTTTCTGCTCAGTCGTCAGCACTGCAAGGTTTTTCGCGGCGATCTGCTCCATTGCGAGTTCGACCATGCTGACTGCGCCTTCGACAATCTTGAATCGTGCGGCGACCACTGCTGCCGCCTGCTGACGTTGCAACATCGCTGCTGCAATCTCGGGGGCGTAACTCAGGCTTGAGATTCGGCTCTCGAGCACTTCGATACCCGCCCCACCGAGCCGTCCATCGAGTTCTTCTTTCAGTCGCGCACCCACGAGATCAGTGCTGCCGCGCAAGCTCGCGCCTTCCGCATCTGGGTAGTCGTAGTGATATCGGCTCGCAAGATTTCGAAGCGCTGACTCACTCTGAATCTCGACGTAACGCACATAGTCCTGCACGGCAAAGCTCGCCTCTGCAGTGTCGACGACTCGCCACACAACAACGGCCGCGATATCGATTGGATTTCCGTCGAGGTCATTCACCTTCACAGGATGGCGCGATCGCGTCGCTTCACGAATCACCTTGCCCGCAGCGTCTTTGACTGCCTCGGTCTCGAAGGCCCCAGTCTCGAACGTGCGAACGCGAAGTGTCACGCGCGCCTTGCTCGTGAATGGATTTGTCCAATGAAACCCGAGCTTTCGAACAGTCCCTCGGTAGTGACCAAAGAGCACGAGCACGCGACTCTCATTGGGGCCGACGATGAAAAAGCCGCACGCATTGATCAAGAGAAAGAGCCATGTGAGTACCGCCGAAATGATCTGCGGCGGATTGCCGCGCTTGACTCCCTCGACGAAGACCGAGATCCCAACGAGAAACAAGAGGACCCAGAGTGGAAAGATGATCCATCCCGAAAATGGCGAGAAGGCGCGCTCGCGAAACTGCGCCTCGCTGAGAAGTTTCTGATTGGCGGATGGCATCGCAACGGTTGATGGTGTTGTCATGTTTGTGGTTCCGAGTGCGCGATAGCCTACTGCGCATGCGACCCGCAACGGTGCGACCAACATGATGCGTCTCGTGACACAAGCACTCCTGGCTCTCTCGCTCGTTGCGATCTGGATCGCAGCGCTCTCTTTGCACGGGGGTCTTCCTTCAAAGATTCCACTTCACTATGACTTCTCAGGGACTCCAGACCGCTGGGGTGCGACGAGTTTTTGGACCTGGTTTCTGCTGCCGATCTTGGGCACGGCCATCTCGGGGTTCCTGCTTGCAATCGGCTCTCTCACCAATGTTCTGCTCAACCGTTGCCCTTCAATCGTCAACGTGCCGCGCAAGGAGAAACTCTTGCTGCTCGATCCCCTTGCGCGGGCGCGTGCGTTGCGTCCGCTCGGGGCATTGATGAATGGCATCTCGATCCTGATCTTGTGGCTCTTTCTCTATCTCATTATTGGCACCTCACGCGTTGCGCTCGGTGAATGGTCGACCCTGCCTGTGTGGCCTCTTTTTGTGCAGTTGCCGCTGATGCTTGCGCTCGTTGCCTGGAATCACTGGCAGATTGCGCGCGGAGTCGATGCTGAATACCTCGCACTGCGCCTCGACAAACCATGATCGAAATGTGGAATTCGTCCCCGTCCGAAGTACCCTGAAACTGGATGTCGACCCCACTTTCACGACGCACATTCTTGCGGACAGGCTTCGCAGCGGTCGGAGCATTTCTCATCGCACCATCGCCTCGGGGTTTTCTGCCAGCGTTCAATGCTCTCTCGGCGCAGCCCGCGTGGACTCCCGTTCCTCGCAGCTGTCCCATCAAGAAGATTCCAACAACAACACTGACGGTCGCGATCGGTGGGCTGCCATTTGCGCCGACATGGTTTGGCGATTCGTTCGCGAGTGGAGGATTTCCATTTCACTCGCCAGAGGATCCGCCGCAGTGGGCGCACCTCGATGAACATGTCGATGTTGCAATCATCGGCGGCGGACTCTCAGGACTCGCCACTGCATACAACCTGCGAGACCGCGACTGGGCGCTGTTTGATTTGCGCGACCGCTTCGGTGGAAGCGCACAGGGCGAAGAGTGGCATCGCCTGCCCTACTCGCTCGGAAGCGCGTACTTCATGGTTCCCGACAAACTGAGCGAACTCGATCTGCTCTACACCAAGCTCGGCGTCTACGACCTCGCACGCATCGACGAAGGCGATGGATTCCGGGTCGAGTACGCCGATGAACTTCTCACCGACCTCTGTCAAGGCTGCACCCCTGACGAAGTCATCGCCATGAAGAATTACCGCACTGCGGTCACCGATTACGCCAACAACAACTATCCAGATATTCCGTGGAGCGATCCAGCGACTCAGGCCTTCGTGCAACTTCTCGACCTCGACAACTTTCATGCCTCTGTCGATGCTGCATGCGGCGGAGTGACGCCACCCTTGCTTGCAAAGGCATTGCAGGCGTACTGCTATTCGAGTTTCGGCGTCGGATGGGATGAACTCTCGGCCGCAGCGGGATGGAACTTCATCGCAGCAGAAGAATTCGGCAGGATCGTTCTTCCTGGTGGAAACGCGGGGCTTGCAACTCTCTTTTGGAAAGACCTCGCGAGCGTTGGTCCGCGCGCGAATGGTCGCGCACGATTGCGCGCGGGGTGCCTCGCGACGAATCTGCGCCTCGACAAGAACGGGGTTGCGATTTCGTGGCGCGATGCGCGCGGCGGCATACGCACGATGGGCGCAAACCATGTGGTCTATGCGGGGTCGAAGCACATCTTCAGGCACATGATGCCAGAACTTGCAGCCATTGACAGTGAGAAGTTTGAGTCACTGCATCAGACTCCAACAGTGCCCTATGTCGTTGTGAATGTGCTGCTCAATCGCAATGTGCCGCAGAAGTTCTATGACATCTTCGCTGTCCATGATTCGACGTTTCCAATGTCCGACGAGGCATTCGAAGTCGATCGCCGCATCACGGATGTGCTCGACGGAACCTTCGCTGTCGCAGCCCCACATGACGGCACAGACGTCTTGACGATGTACTGGCCATTGCCGTGGCACACGGCGCGCTTCACGATCATTCAGCCCGAATCGTTCAACGAATACGCGGCGCTTGCGGTGCCACAGATTCGCCGGCTGCTCACGCTCGTGGGTGTTTCTGAGAGCGATGTCGCGCAGATTCGTATGACGCGCTGGGGGCACGCGATGCCCTACGCAAAGCCTGGCGCCTATGCGGGCAATCTCTGCGAAACGCTGCGGCGTCCTGTTGCTGATCGAATCTGGTTTGCGAATCAAGACAATTGGCTGCTGCCCGCCGTCGAGACATGCCTCACTGAAGCGGCGTGGGTTGCGAGTCAGTTACCGAGCGCCTGAAAGTTCGGGTCCCGTTTGTTTGCCAAGGGGACAATCCGTGCCATGATGACAACGATGAAGATCTTCGCGGCGAGTGCGCTCGGGGTAATGACTCAGATCTGTGCCGCTGACGCGCCGATCTATTTCACATCGTTCACACACATGGAAGGCGCGTTCACTTACCCGACGCAAACCGTGTTCGCCGATACCGCCACACGCATTCGCTGGGCGATGGGGGTCAGCGAGGAATATGGATACCGCCTCACGATCGAGTCAGAGAAGTCGTTCGCAAATGCGTGCGTGACATACGGCGACAACGTGATGCTCGAAGCGGTCACGCGCGGGCATGGCGCAGGAACCCACTGCGACTTTGGAATGACGACACCGCTGACGACACCTGCGCAGTATTCGCTCAACTTTATTCAGAACAAACAGCGTGTCGATGCGCTTGTTGGCGCCGCAAACAATCGCCACTGTTCAGGCGGCATGGGAGTCAACGATTGGATCGTGAGTGCGCAGTTGGCTGGCTTCGACTTTCGCAGCGAAGTTGTTGCCCTTGGATATCTCAGCATGCCCTTGTCAGAGCGACCTGCGGGATGGACAAACGCCTACATCTTGGCGAACACATTTCACGATGAGTGCCCACTCGATCTCGCGCAGCGGCACCATCCATTTCCTCTTGCAGATGCGGCCAATTTCACGGCAGATCCAGCGTCGTCATACGTCGTGCTTTGTGGCGGTGTCGGTCGGCTCGACATCTTTGCCGAGCAAGCAGCAGGCACGACGATTCCTCCAACGCCGCCGCTCACGCAGAGCGATGTTGACTTGTTCTTCGCAGCGATTGATGCGTCGATCGCTGCGCGCGATCCATCGCGCTTCACGAAGATCAATGTGCACCTCACGCTGACTGTCTTTCGAACGGTCAACAATGCTCTTTACCGACAAGTACTCAGCAGATTGCGCGACGATTATTGCGCGGGCGGCGCAGGGGTCTTCGCAACGCAAGGCGAGGCGTTCGACGCGTATCGACAGTGGAACCATCCTGTGCCTGGCGATGTTGACCTCGACGGCATCGTCAACGGCGCCGATCTCGCGGCACTGCTTGGCCTTTGGGGTGCGCATGCCGGCCGCGGCGATTTGAATTTCGATGGTGCGGTGAGTGCGGCTGACTTGGCGATCGTGCTAAGTGGTTGGACGGGGTAACGAGCGTTACCATCGCGACCCTTATGAAATCAACTCACATCGCTGCGTGCGTCTCACTCTTGTTCTGCTCATTCGCCTCGGCACAGAGTGCGCCAACCGCGCCAGCTGCACCAACCGCACCAACTGCGCAGAAGCCGCAAGGCGAAGGTCAGTTTGAAGGTCGCGGATCACGCGTCGGTCGCGGCGGGCCAGCGCAGAGTTTTGAGGGAGCGATGAAGCGCGCCGAACGCGGCTTTGAGGCACTTGAAGAATCTGCCCTCGATGCAACGACCAAGACGAAAGACCTCGAGGCGGTGCAATCGCTACAAGCTGGACTCGTCGCTGCCAAAGGAATGTGTGCGACCGTCAAGATGACGCCAGCCGCGAAGGCGAAGTATGGCGATAACACCGCGGAGTATTTGCTCGACATGCGCACGCAGCTCATCGCAACTTTGACTCTTTCGATCACGCTCGAACAGGCACTCTTGGCGGGTAACTACAAGGCTGCGAAAGATGCCGTTGAGGCGCTCGAGCACCAAGAGCACGAGAGCCACGACACATTCAAGCCCGCCGATGAAGAGAAGAAGGGCGAGAAGAAAGATGATGCCAAGGGCGACGCATCAAAGGCCAAGACCTCACCGCCTGCAGCTGAGTGAGTTTCTCGCTCAGTCGATGAGATAGAAGAGCGGAAAGAGAAAGATCCAGATCACGTCGACGAGATGCCAGTACAGGCTGCTCAAGTCGATCGCCGTGAATGACTTTGGACCATATCGACCGCGTGCGACTGCAACTGCGAGCCATGCGAAGATGACGATTCCGATGAGCACGTGAATTCCGTGCAATCCGGTCATCGCGTAGTAGATCGCAAAGAACATGTGCGCATCCACAGGAACATCGCGTTCGAGCACGGGTCGGGTTGCTGGATCGGCCGGCGCAACAAACGATTCTCCTGGAGCGAGCGAAAACTCGGGAGCGAGTTGTGAAGGACCGTTGGGCGCGTTGGGGATGCTCGACTTTTGAATCCACACGGGTGGGAGCGCTGTTGCAACAGGTTGCGCGCTCGCGGCGGCAGGCGCGGATGCGGCAGAATTGTCGGCAGGCGCGGTTGCGGCAGCCGTCGAGGCCGCGCCATCCGCATGAACGATCGTTCGGATGTACGCAACGATGTTTTGAAGGTCTGCATCCTTGAGAAGTGGATTGCCTCCTTTGGGCGGCATCTGAATGCCCGTCGTATTCAACTTGTCGAAGGGCATGCGTCCACTCTTGATGAACTTCAGCAGTTGCTCGTCATTGCGTTCAAGGATGAATGTGCTCGTGCGGATGTCCTTGCCCTGACCGGTGATTCCTTCGCCGCCCGCGCCGTGACACGCGCGACATGTGGCATCCCACAGTTGCTGACCGACGACTGCATTTCCAGCTGATGCCGCGACGACTTTCACCGCGGGCGCTGCGACCACGGCGACGGGTGCAACTGATGCGCTAGACGCAACTGATGCGCTGACGACCGCAGGCGCGGCGGTTTCTTTGGGCGCAGCCGCTGCAACCGCTGACTCGAATGCTGCCACCTCGTGTGCGGGCACGCGATAAAAACTTGGGCCCCACACCAGTCCCTCGTGAATCTTGTGCGAATACTCCTGATACTTCACCCCAAGAAACACAACCCCGCAGAGTGCAGTCAACATCAGGCACGCCGAAGCTGTGCGGCGCCGCCCCATGCGAATGAGTCCTACCGAAAGTGCTGCAGTCAGACTGCTCAGGATCAGCACAACGGTGTTGATTCCGCCCATCGCGGGCGAGAGAAACTTCGCTCCCCAAATGAACACCTCTGGATGGCGGTAACGCAAGACCGCATAGAGCACGAACAACGCACCAAAAAAGAGCACTTCTGTGCCGAGAAAGAGCCACATTCCGAGTTTTGCCGCATCGAATTGCTGCTCGAGTGAATGAAAGTGATGCGCTGGATGCGGCTCGTTCGAGGCGTGCGCTGTCTCAACTTGGTCGATCGTGATCTGACTCATTGGGCGATTCCTTACTTCTTTGGGTGAACGGTTGACTCGTTGCGAATTTGCGCGGTCATCTCAGCCCAGGTGCATGCGTGATTCGGCGCACCCGTGCCATAGGCCGCGACTCCAGATGCCATCGGAGTCTTGATCTGCACATCACGCACAAACTTGGCGCTTGTTGCTGGCAGCCATGCGTGCGACGCGTGGTCGTGCACAAAGACAGTCCACGATGCGAAGTCGCCTTGCTCGTCGAGCAACTCGACGAGGCAATTCACGTCGTCGCAACTGCGCACCTCGAGTCGGCCCTCGCTGCTGATACGAACCGCAGCGCACGCAGAGGCCTCCTCTTGAATCGTCATGATGCAGTTCGCGCACTCGTCGACTCCCCATCGAATCTCAGGTGGAGCAATCGTTGGCTTCTCGCACGAGAGAAGCAGTGCGACAAACGCGAGCAGGCCAATATGGCGAATCATGTGATCCCCTTTCGCTTCATCACGACGAACGCAATGGTGAATGGCCACAGACACCACACCACGAGTGCCGCCAAGAGCAGCGGCCGCAACCAAGTGCCATACTCGTAGACCGCCCAACCTGCCGCAGGACCGAGCACATCAAGACTGCCGCCGAGCGGTTGCAGTGCCGCAAACTTGAACGCCTGCAGTGGATTTGCGAGTGCGAGATGAAACATCATCGGCGCACCCATCTGCACAGCCAAGTGGGTTCCCATCAGAATGAGATCGCAACCGAAGACAAGCGCGAGCCATGTCAGCAACACTGCAGTCGTTGCAGTGCTCGTGCGTCGACACCATGCACTCACAAGGATTCCAAGCGAGACCATCGCGACTGAGAGCAGTCCGGTGAGCAACGTCATCTCAACAAAGGCCGCAGCGTCTGCCCCACCCGTTCCAGAAATCAGAACTGCACCCACGCCAAACCCGAGCGCGACAGCGGCAGCGACCGCGATCGAGAGACCGAGGAACTTTCCAAGAAGCACTTCGAGCAGCGAGACGGGTTGCGCCAAGACAAATGCGAGCATGCCACGCTCGCGCTCGCCCGCGACACTGCTCGCCGCTGCAGTCATCGACATCAACGGCACAAGCACCATCACAAGGTTGATGAGCCCAGCAGCGGTTCGGCCGAATCCCGCAGCGCCAGCACCGCCGACTGCTGAGCGCGTGAGCAGTGAAATTGCTGCACTCAAGAGCGCGTAACAGATCGCGAATGCGACAAGCCATCGATTGCGCACTGCATCGCGTATCTCGCGTGCCGCAATCGTGCCGATGATTCGCAGTGCGGTCGTCTTGCGTTTCGCGCTTTCACTGCCTTGCAGCGCAGACGGATTGTTCATGACGTTCATTGCGTTAGCGAGCGACATTGCGGCATCCCCCTTCTTGAATGACTCCGCGTGCGATGCGCGCGATCGAGTCGACATTCTTCGCGCGGTTGGGCGACAGGAGCGCATCGAGTTCGCTCGCTGGTCCATCGAGCACCACCACTCCCTGGTCGAGCGCAATGGCGCGATCAGCAAGTTCTTCGATTTCATCTGGACGGTGCGAGGTGAACAAGAGCGTGCGCCCATCGGCGCGAATCTCTTGCAATAGGTCGAGCAGTTGACGGCGCCCTGCAAGATCGAGTCCTGCAGTCGCCTCGTCGAGCAGCAGCACTGGCGGATCATCAAGCAGCGCGATTGCGAGTGCGAGTCGCTGCTTCATTCCTCCGCTGAACTCTTCGATGCGCGTGCGCGCCTCAGCGGCGAGACCAACTCGTGCGAGCAGGAGTTGGCAGTTCTTGCGCGGCGCTCCGCGCAGCTTTGCGATGAACTCAAGCGACTCGAGCGCACGCCATGATCCGTGGGCGGGCAGCTCTTGCGGCACATAGCCGATTCGTCCGCGTGCGCATGCGCCCTGTCGTGTTGCGTCGATTCCATCAATGAAGATGCCACCGTCGTATCGGGTCAATCCAAGAACGCACCGCAGCACGGTCGTCTTGCCTGCTCCGTTGCCCCCCCAGAGCGCAACGGCCTCACCGCGCGCGACCTGCAGTGTGACTCCGCGTAGAACAATGCGCTTTCCGTAATTCTTGCGAAGTGCAACGATGTTGATCATGAGTTTCCTCTCCATGCGGGTGCGAGTGCGATGAGCGCGACTGCGATGAGAATGAATCCAACAATCGCCATCGCACTTCCTCCAGCGACAGAAGATGTGCGCACCTCAACATGCGGCGGCGAAAGCAGTGGCGACGGATCTGAAAACGCCGGCGCAGGCAAGAACACAGGCACTGCGCGCGCAGCGAAATCAATTGCGTTTTCTGCGGGCGAGTAGGCCAGAATTCGAAGCAGTGGATGGCGATCGACCAACCGCCCGAATGCCTCGCGCGGGGCGTGCGCGAGTTCGCCGATGCCGTCGCCATTGAGGTCATAGCCCGCGTAGTCACTCCAGTGATTGCCGCGACCGTCGCGGGCGAAGTCGTTGCCATTCATCGATCCCGCTGAATTCACCGAGACTTGCTGGCGATTCTCGACGAATGCATTACCGACAATCGCGTTGCGCTTGACCGATGGCTGTGACAGCACCCCGATGTCATTCCATGCGAAGAGATTGCCTTCGATCGTGTTCCACACACCGACTTCTTGCGGCGAGTTGTCGAGAAAGACCCCGACGCGGTTGGCGACGAACACATTGCCAACGATTGTGGCGCGGTCCATGTCTTTCATGCCAAGTGCGTAACCGCTCGGACCACGACAGCCCCGCACAAAGTTCTTACGCAGCGTCAGGTCTTGGCTGAACATCAAGAACACTCCAACCGAATTGTCGCTGAGGCGATTTTCTTCGATGACCGCGCTGTGGCTGTACATGAAGTGCAGTCCATATCGTGAGTTCACGACCTCGTTGTCGCGCACGATGGCATCCTTCGAAAACCAGACGACGAGATCGCGCGAATCTGTGATGCGATTCGATTCGATCACCACGCCGTCGCTTTGAAAGACCTTGATCGCATCGCCACGGCGGGCGATCGCCAAGTCAGCGCCGACGATGCTGTTGCGACGAATGATTGCGCCGTCGCCATTGGCAACGCTGATTCCAAAGAGGCAGTTGTCGACCTGACAACCTTCGATCGTCACCTTCGCGGCCTTCACAGCGAATCCTGCGCTTTCGCGGTCCATCCCAAGAGCGCTGCCGCGCGCATGCACACCGCGCACCGTTGCTCCCTCACCAGACACGATGACGACATCGCCGACGCCGTGGCTGTCGACGATCGTTCCAGCGCTGCCATCGACGGTGATCGCGCGATCAACGACGAGCGGTCCATCAAACACGCCCGCAGGAAGCTTCAAGACGCTGCCCAGCGGTGCTGCATCGACGAGCGCCTTCAGTGGTGATGTTGGTTTTTCAACCGGCGCTTGGACTGCGCACACAACACACGCGGCCAACAGCGTCGCGACAAGGGTCATGCAGGCACCTGCGCGCGATCGGCGAGTGGCTTGTACGCACGGCGATGAAACCAGAGCGCGGCGATCAGGATGAGTCCCGCTGCAAATGCAAGCCACATTCCGGTGCCAGGCAATGCGTCTGTGTGAAACTGTCCAATCGTTCCGCGTCCAAGAACCGGCGGTGTAAACGGTTTGATCGCCTTCGACAACGCCGCGTGCGGATCAAGGTTCTGACCAAAGTCGTTCATCCAATACGCGAGATCTGCCAAGAACACATACGGAAACGAAATCGCTGGAAGCACGCAGAGTGCCGCCCACTTCGAGTGAATGAAGATCGCAGCGACAATCAGCAGCGCCATCGATGCCACCGCCAACCATGCGAGTTTTCGTTCGAGCGTTGCAGCCTCACCAAGCGGCCGCATTCCGATGTAGTGATTCAATGTGTCAATCTCTTGCACATCGCCAGAGATGCTGTTGAGATGCGCCTCGAGGTGCAATCCCTTTGGATACTGCGGCGCATGCAGAGTCATGTTCCACCACGGCATCGCGCTGCTTACAACAAACAGAATCCCCCCCAGGGCGAGCAGGAGCATCGGGGCGACGAATCGCCCACGATGCTTCCTGCCCTCCTGCAGAGGCACCCGCGGCCCAAGAATTGATTTGAGCAGGGGTGACATGAATCAGCTTCCCTTCTTTGCTGCATCAACAGGTGTTGCAGTGTCAGAGGAGATTTTCGCAGCACCCTCAGCAGGCTCAACCAAGAAGTAGCCCACCATTTCCAAGTGCAATGCGCTGCAGAACTCAGAACAGTAGAAGGGATAGACACCCGCCTTTGTCGCGGTGAACTCGATCGTTGCAGCTTCACCAGGCTCGAGGCTCAGGTTGATGTCGTGACCCGCTAGCGCGAAGCCGTGGGTCGCATCAACTGCGCGTTCGAGACTCGTGAGATGCCAGATGATCGTGTCGCCCTCTTTCACAACAACGCGCTCTGGCTTGAAATGGCTGCGTGTCACAGTCGTATAGACATTGACGATGCTGCCAGTGCGCTCAATGCGCTCTTCGCCAGCTTTCGCCGCAGTTGGATCGACCGACTGCGTATGCGGATTCCATCCAATTTCTGGATAGACAGACCAAGCCTTGATCTTGTCGGCCTTGATCATCTGCGCATAGTGAGGCTCACCAAATCCAACGGGCATGTCGTAGATCACCTTCATCGTGTCACCGGTCTTTGCGATGTCCACGAGCTGAAAGTTCTGCGGAAGCAGCGGTCCTGTTGATGGGAACCGATCGAGCGACCACTTGTTGAACGCGATGAGGTACTTGCCGTCTGGACTCGTTGTGTCGCCTTCGGCACATCCGAGATGGCCGATGTTGTATTGCACTGGCACCTTGCCCACGAGTGACCATGGTGTTTCAGGGTGCTTTGATGCGTATGGACCACCGAGCGTCCAACGTGCGACCGCGCTATCGAGAAAGAGCGACGTGTAGGCATATCCCTTGTCGTCGAACTGTGTGTGTAATGGGCCAAGGCCCAGTTCGACTTGCGCTTCGACGATCGAATCGAAATCGAGCAGAGGAACGCCATACGCATCCTTCGTCCACTTCTTTGCTGCGATCGTCGCCTTGATCTTCTCGATCGAATAGACCGTCACGTGCGGATCGAGCTTTCCTGAGACAACGATGAACTCGCCACCTGGTGTCACGTCTGCACCGTGTGGACTCTTTGGCTCTGGCGCGAAGTACAAGACTCCTTCGGCAGAAGCGACATCGAGCGGAATGACTGTCATCCCGTTGATCTTTTTCGACTTCGGACCCCACGCGGCCTTCTCAGCGAGTTTGATGTCGATGATGTGCAACATGTCGGTGTCTGCTTGGCTGCAACCAGACTCGAAGTAGTTCTTGTCGCCGATCTTGGCAGTACCAGTGGCACGCTCAGAGCAGAACGAGTTTCCGAAGACGAAACCTGCGCTCGCGAGTTTTCCGGCATCGAAGAGATCTTGCCAGTATGGAGGCAACTCGATCGCGAATGACTTCGATTGGTCGATGCGGCCTTTGGTTCGGTCGAACTTCCAGAACGTCACCATTCCGCGGTAGGTCGCGTCGTACGAGGCTTGATCCATCGGTGCGTAGGTCATTCCGAGTGGCATTGCGAATTGGCCACCCTCGATGACGTACTCAGTGTCTGGAGTCACGCAGGCACCACCGTGATCAGAGAGTGCGAGCGGATTCTTGATGATCTGCTTCGTCTCGAAGTCGCGCAGGTCGATCACGGCGAGTCGTGCGGCGTTCTTGTCGTTGATAAAACAGAACTGGCCGTCGTACTCACCCTTGGTCTCGCTGAGTGCGGGATGATGCGTGTCACCCCAATGCGTCTCGCCGAGCGGACCTGCGCCCTCTGCGAGAATGTCGTTGCCGACGCCGTATCCGTACCCCTGCCATGGTTCTGGGGTGAACACGGCGATGGTGCGAAGCAGTCGCATCGATGGAACACCGATGACGAACACTTGACCGCTGTGTCCGCCCGACGAGAAGAGCATGTACTCGTCGAACTTTCCAGATGGCATGTATGTCATGAGCGCTGCAGTGACGTCATCGGGCGAGAGCTGACGCTCTGCTGCGATTTCGGCTGCTTCTGGTGGAATTGCAGATGTCGCTTGCGCAGCAGCGAACGAACTCAACGTCAGCAGGAGTGATCCAGTGACGTACGGTGCGAACTTGTGAATGCGATTGTTTGACATTGTCGAGTCTCCTTGGATCACCGAACTCTGAGAGGTCTCTGTTTCAGATATATAGACCTTCAACTCTTCAATTATGGTGAGGCGCCCTCCCCGTGTCAAGGGGTCGGTCCAAAAACACACAGATTCAGCGTTTTCACGCTCATTTCGATAAACCTGTATCTTTTTCGCATTAGGAGGTTCTCGTGTACGGAAAGCAAACAGAGTGTGCCATCGCCTCAGCCAGTCGCCTTGCTGAGGTTTACGACGGCGGTAAGACCCGACTCAATGCCGAGCAACTCGCGACTGCACGCGGGCTGCAAGCGCCATTCGTGGCGAAGATTCTCTCGAGCCTCTCGCGAGCAGGCATCGTGACCGGATCGCGCGGTCCTGGTGGCGGCTACACCCTCGCGCGCGCGCCAAAGGCGATCACGCTGCGCGAGATCTTCGACCTCTTCGAGCGACCCGACACCGGAACCAACTGTCCCTTCGGCGGCGGCATCTGCGGTGCGGGAGCCCCCTGCGCATTGCACGACTCGCTCGTGGCGATTCAAGCGAACATGGATGCCTTTCTCGACACGACCACCCTCGAGCGGTTTCGCGTGGCTTACCAAGAACTCGGCCACCGCCCTGTTCCAGCGGGCACGCGGCCAAAGGGTGCAGCGAAGCGCGAGAGTTACCGCGCTCCCAAGAAGGGCAAGTAACCCACGCAGTTTGGCGACATCGCAGACGCGCGACGGTCGCTATGAGTGCGATCCGACGAGTTGGGCGGGCTTGGCTGCACACCAACTCGCTGGATACTTCGCATCATCGATCGAAAGCGCAACGGCTGTTGGCGCAAGCGGACGAAACGTGTCGCACATCACTGCGAGTTCGTTCGTGACGCGCTGATCTTGCGTCGCCTCGATCGTGCCAGGATGTGGACCGTGCGGAATTCCAAGCGGATGCAGCGTGAGCGATCCCTCTTCAATTCCTCTGCGCGCCGTGTAGTTGCCCTCTGCGTAGAACATCACTTCATCGCTGTCGATGTTTGAGTGCGCATAGGGCACACGAATTGCATTGGGATGAAAATCGAGTGGGCGCGGGCAGAAACAGCAAATCACCGCGTTGTGCCCCTCGAAGACTTGATGCACGGTCGGCGGCAGATGCAACTGTCCGACAATTGGGGCGAAGTCCATCGCGTTGAAGCAGTATGGCCAACATGCGCCGTCGAATCCGATGATGTCCATCGGATCGTGCAGATAGCGAAACGAGTGCAGCGCACCGCGCGCCTTCACGATCACCTCGTACATGCCATTCACCTTCGCTGAGGGCGGCGTTCCGAATGGTCCCTGCGGCGGACGAATGTCGCGCTCACAGTATGGACTGTGCTCGAGAAACTGCCCCTCGCCACCCTGCCGATAGCGCTTGGGTGGACGCACATGCGATCCATTGACGAACTCCATCGTCAGAAAGCGCGCGCCTGGTTCGTCGAAGTCCATTCGATAAATCGTTCCCTTCGGAATCACGACGAAGTCGCGCGTTGCCATCGTGAGGCACCCAAAGAGTGTTGTCAGTTTTCCACTGCCGCACTGCATGTAGATGCACTCATCGGCCTGTCCATTCTTATAGAGGGATGGCATCACATCATTGGGAACGCAGAGCGAGATCTCGACATCGCTGTTGCCGAGCAGAACTTTGCGGCCAGTGATCGCGTCGCCCTCGGGGGCGAGATGATTGGTGCGCAGATGACGCATGCGAAGGGCGCGCGTCTGCACATAGGTCGGCTCGATGACATCGCCGATCTCGCTCGACTCAACCGCAGTCGGCGGATGACGGTGGTAGATCGTGCTTGTTGTTCCCGAAAATCCCTCGGTGCCAAATACTTCTTCATATGCGAGGTGCGCGTCGACCTCATGACGCACATGACGCTTGTGTGGAATGGACCCGCGCGCGATGTAGTAGCACATGTTGACTCTCCTTCGTGTGAGTGTGTGTCTTAGAGATTGCCGCGGCGCTCTTGCTCGAGTTCGAGCGCTTCAAAGAGTGCCTTGAAATTGCCTTTGCCGAATCCTGTTGCCCCCTTGCGGCCAATGATCTCGATGAACAGCGTTGGGCGGTCCTGCACTGGCTTGGTGAAGACCTGCAAGAGGTATCCCTCATCGTCGCTGTCGAGCAGCAGCCCGAGCGATTGCACGAGCGCGTGCGGCTCTTCGATCTTGCGGCCGAGTGCCCCTTCGACGCGGTCCCACACCCGTTCGTAGTACGTTGCTGGAAGTCCCAAGAAACTCACGCCGCGGCGGCGCAATTCACGCACGGTTGCAAGCGCATCGCTCGTTCGAAACGCGAGGTGCTGCACGCCGGCAGTTCCATCGTGCCAATCGAGAAATTCTTGTACCTGACTCTTGCGACGACCCGCCGCGGGTTCGTTGATCGGAATCTTCACGATGTTGCGGCCGTGCGCGCTGTCCATGACCTTCGACATCAGTGCCGAGTATTCGGTCGAGATGTCTTTGTCATCGAAGTGTTTGAAGAGTTTGAATCCGAGCACTTCGCTATACCAATCGACCCAGCGGTTCATCTCGCCCTGCCCCACGTTCGCAACGCAGTGGTCGAGCGCGCACAATCCGCAACTGCGCTCGCGATTGACCTCGTTGAGCGGCTCATTGATCACGGGCTGAAACGTTGGATCGAACAGCGTTCCAACATTGCCCTGCGCATCGCCACACATTCCGCGGCGGCTGACGAAGCTGTGCACGACTCGGCCGAACGCTCGCACGCCAGCGGTCACGACAAGATTGTTGCCATCGCGCGCCTCGCGCGGCTCATATGCGCTCGTGGCACCGTTGCGAATCGCTTGCTTGTAGGCGGCCTCTGCGTCGACCACGGTGAATGCGATGTCCTTCACGCCATCGCCGTATCGGGCCACTTCTTGACTTGCTGGATGCAGCGTCGTGAGCCCTGATGTGAGCGCGAGACGAATGTCACCCTGCACCATGAGGTGCGTCGCCTCTTCACGGCTACCCGTCGTGAGATCGCTGTACTGATCTGCGATGAATCCAAAGTGTGAGCTGTAGTACGCGCGCGCTTGCATCGCGTTGCCCACGTACATGCGCACGTGATCGACTGCGAGAAGTTCGAGCGCATCCGCTTTCGATGTGGATGCGAGGGCGCGCGACATGGTCGATGTGCCGTGGCCGCCGCACGATCCCTTGCCGGTGCATCCGCACTTGCCGGAGCACGTTTTACCGTGTTCTTTGCGGTGTTCGAGCCACTCTTCGATTTGGCTGAGGTTCTCGAGCACGAACAGTTGGTCTTGAAACTCGTCAATCACAAATGGCGTGTCGGCGACCATCTCTGCGTCGAATGGCAGCCGCGAGACATTGGCCGAGTCGAGGGCGCTGCGCGATTCGTCGGGCGATGAGACGAGCCCTGCGCCGAGCAAGCGCACGCTGCCGTTTTCGCGAATCAGGCCGAACTCAATCGTGAACCAGAAGACGCGCGTGAGGTGCTCGCGCTCAGCGGTCGATGCGGTGAGTCCAGCGTGGCCAAACTCTTCCATGATCTTTGCAATCTGCGGCACCGCACAGAGTGGCGCGTGACCGAAGATGTCGTGAAACGCATCGGGCTCGGGCAGATAGCCCTCTTGTTGTGGATCGCGCACCACAACGGTCACTGGCATGATTCGATGCGCAAGACATGTAAAGAACGCGCGCGGCGGCATGTACCCAGTGACGGGGCGGATTTCCCAACCCGTCAGCGCGCGCAACTTGCGCGAGACTTCGATGACATCGGGAACGCGCTGCTCGTCGAGTCCAAGTGCGGCGGCCCCCTGCTTCCACAGAGTGCTCGCGCATTCGCGAAGGTGCGGTCGCTGACGATCGCAGAGTCGCGCCCAGATCTCGTGATGACGCGGCTCATATCCGCCTGGATGTTGTCGAACAAAGACGCCAGTGATGGGCGGGGTCTCTGGGCAGGTCTCTTCGAATCCGAGCAAGACCTTCCGCGCCGATTCGACTTCGAGCGGATCAAGGATTGGTGCATGCGATGAGCTGTTGACAGTGGTCATGGTGCTGACTCCTCGGGTGGTGCGTGGAATCAGCATAGCGTGAAATCAAGATCATTTTGTCTTATTTCTGCGCAAATGGCTGAAATTGAGCCCTTTCACCCCCTCGAACGATGCCTGGGCTACTCCTCGGGGGTGCCGAAACTCATGTTGATGACTGCAAAGAAGCCGCATCCAAAGGCGACAACAACGCATGTGGCAATCGTGCGCCAGAGCGAATCCTGTTGAGCGAAGTCCCAGATTGCCAGAATCGATGCCACCACGCTGACGAGAATGCAGAGCGTGATCAGATAGAAGGCGAATGCGCGCACCTTGCCTGGATTGAGAAATCCGCGCGGCTTCTTCTTTGGTTTGGGCAGCGTCAGGTTGGAATACGGTGAGGCGACTGGGGGCGGGTTGAGCTCGGTCATCTCGTGGTCTCCTGTTGCGACAAGCGCGGCGTGCGCCCACCGATGCACGAGAGTGTACGACTACCGCTCGTCAATCCACGGAATCGTCGAGAGCTCAACGCCCGCGTTGCGCGACGAGAATTGTTTCATCGCCCACTCATCGGTGAAGAGCACAACAGATTGATCGTCGCGATCGTTGCCGGTGATTGCATCTGAAAGCAAATCGGGCAACCAATCGCTCGCAGCACCTGGCTTGCGCCACCAGCGCACGATCTTCCAGCGCGCTGATTCGAGGCGCGACTCGGCGCCGTACTCGGCCTTCAACCGGTACTGCACAACTTCAAACTGCAGTGGACCGACCGCGGTGAGAAGTTGGCGCTGAAACTGTCCTGTGCCGATGCGCAAGACCTGCACGACGCCCTCTTGCAAGAGTTGCTCGATGCCGAGTTGAAACTTCTTTGAGTTGCCAGGCTGCGGATTGTGCAGGTATGCGAAACACTCAGGAGCGAACCGTGGAATCTCGTTGTAGATGATCGTGCGATCTTCGGTGAGCGTGTCACCGATGCGAAGCGCATCTTGCCCGACGATGCCGACCACATCACCCGCGCGCCCTTCTTCGACTGTCTCGCGCTGCTGTCCGAAGAGTTTTTGCGCATTCGAGAGTCGGATGCGCCGTCCACTCTGTGCATGAACAACCGACATTTCGCGCGTGAATGCGCCAGACACAACGCGAACGAACGCGATGCGGTCACGGTGGCGCGGATCCATGTTCGCTTGAATCTTGAAGACGAATCCGCTGAACTGTGGCTCATCGGGTTGCACGAGACGCGCGCCTGCGGGGCGCGGTCCTGGTCCGACCGAGTGTGCGAGAAACCCGTCGAGCAACAACTGCACGCCGAAGTTGTTCATCGCGCTGCCGAAATACACCGGCGTGACCGCCCCCGCCGCGACGCGCGCCTCGTCGAATGTCTCGCCCGCGCCGTGAAGCAGTTCGATCTCTTCTCGCGCTTGTGCGTAGACGTAGTCATCGAGCCTTGATCGCACCGCATCGTCGTCGAGCGAGTGCACTTGAACAGGAGCGACGAATGCGCCTGCGCGGGTGCGCTCGAACAGCGACACCGTGTGCGAGAGTCGGTCGTAGACGCCGCGAAATGTTGGGCCGCTTCCGAGCGGCCAATTCACGGGGAATGCCGTGATGCCCAGCACAGACTCGAGTTCGTCGATGAGTGCGAGCGGTTCGCGCGTCGGCCGGTCACACTTGTTCATGAACGTAAAGATCGGCACGCCGCGGCGACGACAGACCTCGAACAACTTGCGCGTCTGCGTTTCGATTCCCTTCGCAGCATCAATCACCATGATCACCGCGTCGACGGCGGTGAGCACGCGGTAAGTGTCTTCTGAGAAATCGTTATGCCCAGGCGTATCGAGCAGGTTGATGCGAAATCCGTTGTAGTCGAACTGCAGCACCGTCGAACTCACAGAGATGCCGCGCTGCTTTTCGAGTTCCATCCAGTCACTTGCTGTTGCCCGCTGTGTCTTGCGCGCGGTGACCGAACCAGCCAAGTCGAGCGCGCCGCCGTAGAGAAGCAACTTCTCTGTGAGCGTGGTCTTGCCTGCGTCGGGATGCGAAATGATCGCGAAAGTTCTGCGTGGAAGGTGCGTGGGCGCCATTGTTGAAGTCGACTTGAGAATCGAACTGTATCGCAAACGAGCAAGCAAAGGCGCTCGGTTACGCTGATCGAATGACCACCCAAACGGCACTCAACGAACAGCCATTTGATGTGTTGGTCGTCGATGATCAACCGATGATTTTCGAGGCGGTTCGCAGGATGCTCGCGGCCGACACGCGCGTTCGTGTTCATGGTTGCAGGCTGGCAACCGAAGCTCTCGAGCGCGCGACCCAACTGCAGCCAGCGGTCATACTGCAAGATCTCAAGATGCCCGACGGCGACGGGCTCGATCTTGTTGCAACCTATCGCGCGACGCCTGCACTTGAAGGCTCATCGGTCGTCGTGCTCTCTGGGACAACCGATCCCACCGTGAAAGCGCTCGCGTTTGAACGAGGGGCGAATGACTACATCGAGAAGTTGCCGCCCGCGAGTGAGTTCATCGCGCGTGTGCATCATCATGCGCAGGCTTCGAAGGCACTCGTCGCGCGCACGACTGCAATGCGGGCACTTGAAGAGAAGGACCGCGAGCTTCTGATTCGCAACGCAATGCTCGATGAGGCGAATGACCGACTCAAGCGTGCCAATCAAGAACTCGTTGTTGATCTTGGCACACAGCGCAAGAAGGTCGAAGCACTGGCCGCCGCCGGAAGTGAGTTGGCGCAGATTCAAGATCTCGATCTTCTGCTCATCACGATTCTGAATGAGGCCGCGCACTTCTCAGGCGCATCTTCAGGAGCGGTCTTCGTGAAAGAAGGCGAAGACCTTCGAGTCGCCACGACCTACGAACATGGAAGCGCCCGCGCCGCGAGCGCGCGAACTCAACGCACCGCTGTCGACCGAACGACTGTCATTGGATCGACTGCTCTCACGAGTCACGCGCTTCGAGTCGGCCGGGGTTCGAGCGACGATCACACCAACCTCATTCGTCTTCGTGATCGATCGGTCGCTGGCGTTCCGATCGCGGCCGAAGGATTTCTTTCGACCGACCCGACTTCGCTCTTGGTGCTTCCGATCGTTCGCACCCAGACCGTGCTCGGAGTGCTTGCGCTCTTTGACGCAGGCGATGCTGATGGATTCGGCAGCGACGACGAGCGGCTTCTGCGGCACTTCTCTGCACTCGCTGCGGTCGCGATCGAGCGAGCGCAAGCGGCGCGCGCGCTGTTGATGCGAATGGTGCAAATGGCGGCGCTTCGCGATCCAAAAGAAACTGGAGAGCACGTGCAGCGGGTCGCCGAAATCTCGTCGATTCTCTTTGAGGCGTGGGCGGCTGCGCACAATCTTCCGAGCGATGTCAAGGCGCGGCAGCTCGACCAGTTGCGATATGGTGCGATGTGCCATGATCTTGGCAAGGTTGGAATTTCGGATGCGATTTTGAAGAAGCCTGGCACGCTCGACGATGCAGAGCGGCAGGCAATGCAACGGCACTGCGAGATCGGCGTGCAGCTCTTTTCTGGATTGCGCTCGGCTGAAGATGAGACGGCCGCGGCGATCGTGCACTGCCACCAAGAGCGATGGGATGGGGCGGGCTATCCACGGCAATTGCGCGGCGAGGAGATTCCGCTGGCTGCGCGCATCGTCGCAGTGGCCGATGTCTACGACGCACTCGGATCGCGACGCAGTTACAAAGACCCATGGCCGCGCGCGAAGATTGAGTCGCTCTTTCGCGAAGAGGCGGGGAAGCACTTTGACCCAGAAATCGCGAAGATTCTGCTCGAGAACATCGATGCGGTGGAGCGCGTGCGCGATACGTTTATCGACGCCGATTCGGCGGGCGAGTGATGCGCATCGATCGCTGCGCACCGTCTACTCTGCAAACGTGAGCACACCAATGAACGGCCCAGCTCGAACATTTCGGCGCATCGGAATTTTCATCCTTGGCGGCACAGTGCTGCTGATCGGGATTGCACTGCTTGTGCTGCCTGGGCCAGCATTCATCGTGATTCCTGCGGGATTGGCCATTCTCGCACTCGAGTTCGCTTGGGCAAAGCGGTGGCTCGAGCGAGTCAAAGAGTGGGCGAAGGTTGCCGCACAAAAAGCGCGCGACGCGGTCAAGCGCACGCCATAGGCATCGACGTCGGAAGTTTTTCTTTCTTCCAACCTTCGAATCCACCCACGACGTGGATTGCGTCGAATCCGAGTCGTTGCAGCATCGCCGTCGCTGCGGCTGACCTTGCGCCGTGTGCGCAATGCACCATGATCTTCTTGTCGCGCGGCAGCTGATTGAGTTTTGTTGTGAGTCTGGTGTAGGCAGCGTTCATCGATCCTTCGATGCATCCCGCTTCGTGTTCGGTTGCGCCGCGCACATCAAGCACAAACACTCCGCCCCGCACGAGTGCAGCCGCCTCTTGCGCCGACACCTCTGCACTGCGTTGCAAGTTCGATGCCGTTGCGATTGCGCTCGGCGGCACGGTTGCGATGATCTTGTCGTAACCGATTCGGATGAGTTCGCGGACGAATCCCTCGGTCTCCGTCGGTTCACACACGAGCACAATGTTCTCTTCGGGGCTGACGTACGACCCTGCAACCATCGCGAACATCTTGCCATGCGGTACATGAAGCGCGCCAGGAAGGTGGCCATCACGAAATGCAGTCCACGGCCGCATGTCGAGCACGATTGTGCCAGGCTTCTCCCACTGCGCCGCGTGGGCGCGAACATCTTGAATGCATTGTGGCGCGGGCAACCCGCCCAGCACCGCTACGCCATCTCGATTTGTGGCCTTCATTCGAGCGAAATAGAGCGGAGGCTCTGGCTGTCCGCTAAGAATGTCTTTGATGAATGCGCGTTCGCTGTCGATCAGTTGCAAGATTGGACTTGCTGCGAGTTCATAGCCCACTGTCGTCTGCGGAATTGCGCCGAGCGATTTTCCGCACGCACTGCCTGCGCCGTGGCCCGGCCAGACTTGCAGATACGTAGGCAACTTTGCAAATCGTTGTGCGCTCTCAAAGAGTGCCTGCGCGCTCGGCGCTGCGATTCCTTGCACGCCTGCTGCAGTTTCGAGCAGATCTGGACGGCCCAGGTCACCAGCAAACACGAAGTCGCCGCTGATGAATCCAATCGGAACCGTGCTGCCCGAGCCGCGATCAAAGACGAGATAGCACATGTGCTCAGGTGTGTGGCCTGGCGTGTGCACCGCGCGAATGAGAATTCCGCCCAGGACGATCTCGGTTCCATCACGCAACAACACATGGTCGTATGGACCGACCCACTTCGATTGCCAGTCCGCCCCCCCTTCTGCGCTCACGTACACGCGCGCACCAACCCGCTCAGCGAGTTCGCGCGCGCCGCTCAGAAAGTCGGCGTGAATGTGTGTCTCTGCAACCGCGACGATTTTCAATTTCTCGCGCGCTGCAATCTCGATGTACTGATCGATGTCGCGCAGCGGATCAAAGAGAATTGCTTCTCCGGTCTTCTGGCATCCAATGAGATAGGCGTACTGAGCGAGATTTGGTTCGACGATTTGGCGAAAGAACATGGTGTGACCTCTGAAGGCAATCCTAGCGAAGCTGTATGCAGAATTCACAACTTGCATCGTTACACTCGCGCGATGCAAGACAAACCAACAAACGCTGGCGGCTGCCCCATTCTCACCACTGCCAACGGCGCGCCGATTGGCGTGCAACACGCGCTCACAGCGGGGCCGCGCGGTCCGGTGCTCATGCAAGATGTTGCCCTGCTCGAGCAAATGCAACATTTCAATCGCGAGCGCATTCCAGAGCGCGTCGTGCACGCGAAGGGATCAGGCGCATTCGGAACATTCACTGTCACTGGCGACATCACCAAGTACACGCGGGCAAGCGTCTTTTCGAAGGTTGGCAAGAAGACTGATCTTTTCACCCGTTTCAGCACCGTTGCAGGAGAGCGCGGCGCGGCGGATGCCGAGCGCGATGTGCGCGGGTTCTCGGTGAAGTTCTATACCGAAGAGGGCAACTGGGATCTCGTCGGCAACAACACGCCAGTGTTTTTCATTCGCGATCCGTACAAGTTTCAGAACTTCATTCACACGCAGAAGCGACATCCGAAGACCAACATGCGCGACATGGACATGCAATGGGATTTCTGGTCGCAGTGTCCTGAGAGTTTGCATCAGGTGACGATTCTCTTTAGTGATCGCGGCATTCCTGCGAGCCTTCGCAATGTGAATGGCTATGGCAGCCACACCTATTCTCTCATCAATGCTGCGGGAGAGCGTGTCTGGTGCAAGTTTCACTTCAAGACCAAGCAAGGCATCAAGAACCTCACCGATGAAGAAGCGACCAAGCTCATTGGCGAAGACCGCGAAAGTCATCAACGCGATTTGTTCAATGCGATTTCAAAGGGAGAGTTTCCGCAGTGGCGCGTGTGTGTGCAGGTCATGACCGAAGCGCAAGCGAGCGCATTCCGCTGGAATCCATTTGATCTCACGAAGGTCTGGCCGCACGCAGAGTTTCCGCTGATTGAAGTCGGCGTGATGGAACTCAATCGCAATCCAGAAAATTATTTCGCCGATGTCGAGCAGGCTGCGTTCAAACCGAGCGCGCTTGTTCCAGGAATTGCCGCGAGTCCTGACAAGGTGCTGCAAGCTCGGTTGATGTCGTACGCCGACACGCAGTTGCACCGGGTCGGAGTCAACAGCCATCAGATTCCTGTGAATAAGCCGCGGTGTCCGGTGATGAATTACATCCGCGATGGTGCGCTGGCTGATGCTGGCAACTATGGTGCGGCGCCGAACTACTGGCCGAACTCAATCGCTACTGCTCCGAAGCCTGATGCTTCATTCGCAGACCCAGCGTGGAAGTTGGGCGAGACGATCGTCGATCGATATGACTCTGCGGTCGATCACGACGACTTCACACAAGCGGGCAATCTCTTTCGCATGTTCGATGATGCGCACCGCGATCGACTCACCAAGCGCATCGCAGGTGCGTTGAAGCAAGCGCGCCAGGAAGTGCAAATGCGACAACTCTGCCACTTTTTCAGAGCAGACGAGAATTATGGATCGCGCGTCGCGAAGCACTTGGGCATCGACGCGAGTCGAAGTCACAAACCAGCGGAGTGCGTTTCGGCGTAAGTGGTCAGCGAACTCGCAACGAGACAATCTCGAACGGTTTGAGCGTGAGTGGCGAGCGTCCTCTTGAGAGGGCGATCGTTTCGCCGCGCAGTGGCGTCTCGAAGAAGTCGCAGCGGGTGACGTGGGCGACGCGCCGAGTCGCGTCGTCGCTCGCGCACCATTGCAGCACGCATTTTTGCTGAGCGCCGCTGCGCTCGACGAGTCGCAAGACCACGTCGCCAGAGCCGTCGTCTGCGGGCTTGAGGGCGGCGATTTCGATGTTTTTGAGGGGTTCGGCCGCTGCAGAATCACTGAGAACCTCGACGAATTTTCGGGTTACGGCGCGCTGTTTACCTTGCGGTGCCGAAACAGCAATAACGGGATTGCTGAGGCGATCGCTGGCAGTGAATTCCCCCGCGCCAGGCGCGCCGTGACACCGAATGCCATACGCAAACTCATGCACCCCGCGGTCGGCCGTTGGATCAGGAAAGTTCGAACTCTTGCAGAGTGTCAAACCCAGTTCGCCGCCGAGCGCGCTCTTGCCGAAAATGCCATCGTCGATCACCGCGAACGTCTGAGCCCCATCGGTGACGCGCATCCAGTCGTGACCAGGAACCTCGAACTGCGCGCACTGCCAACTCGTGTTGCGATGCGTGTCGCGGTCGATATGTCCGAACTGCGTTCCGAATCGCGCGGTGCGCACACGAAGGCGTGTCGGAAAGAGCGCGCGCAAGAGTGTTCGCTCTTCGCGCCAATCAAGTCGCGTGCGAACAATCACAACATCACTCTCTTGGCGAAGTTCGTACGACTGTCGAATCGAACTCGCGGCGCCGAGTTTGCGTTCGACTGTGACCTGCGCAATCCCGTCACGCACACGCGCAGTGATCTCGCACTTCGTCACAACAGCAGTCGGCTTCTCGAGATACTCCTTGTCGGTATCCCATGCCTCCCACCGACGAGGGCGATCTTCATAAAGCACGAGCTCGTTGAATGCGCGGCCGCGCGCAGGTTGGTGACGACCATCCGCTGTCACAATCTCTTGGATGCGTCCGAGTGAATCGATTCGCACCACGATGTGTCCGTTGGATAGTTCGCGCGTTGTCGCACGCAGCGCATCCTCGTGCGCATGCGCATCGACCACCGACAACGTGCACGCCGCAGCGCCATCCTGTGCAACGCTCGCTGGATTGAACACAACACGCTTGCCTTTCGATTGCAACCCCGCTGCTGCGCGCGCGAGAGATTCATCACGCATCGCTGTGAGTCGCGCGATCACGCTGCCCATCGCCTTGCGCGCATCGTCGTACACAGCGGCGATGCTCGACCCTGGCAAGATGTCGTGAAATTGATGCAACAGAGTCTGCTTCCAGAGCGCATCGAGTTCAGTGAGTAGTGCGCGCAGTTGCGCGCGCGCGGGTGGAGCAAGCACTGCGAGCATCTCAACCTCTCGCAACAACTTCTCAGCGGTGCGGTTCGCTTGCTTGATCCAACGCTGCGATGTGTAGGTGCCACGGTGCGCCTCGAGATAGAGTTCGCCATCCCAGATGGGAATCGCTGCGCCACGGCGCGCTGCATCGTGGGCTTCGGCATGCAGAACCGTGCAGAAATCGCCTGCTTTTTCGTGCGTTGTCGCTGGCACCCCCTCGCACGCCTGCGCATTCTTTGTGCGCTCAATCTGCATCGCATCGCTGCCGCCGCCGCCATCGCCCCATCCAAATGGTTGCAAGTATGAACGGGTGCGACCCTTATCTTGCGTCTCGATGTTCGTCTGCGCACTCACCAAGTCTTTGGGCACAAAGTCACTGTTGTAATTGTGGCCCGGCGTGAAATGCGTCAACACCTCGGTGCCATCGAGACCGCGCCAGTTGAATGTGATGTGTGGAAAGCGGTTCGTGTCGTTCCAGATGATCTTGTTTGTGATGAACGTATCGAGACCAGCCTTCACGATGATCTGCGGTAGACACGCAGGAAATCCAAATGTGTCTGGCAAGTACAAGAAGCGCTGCGGCGCGTCTGATCCAAAGTGATCGCTCCACCAGCGCGTGCCATGCACGATCTGCCGGATGAAACTCTCGCCGCTCGGCGCCGTGCAATCGGGTTCGATCCACATCGCGCCGTTGGGCTCCCACCGACCTGCTTTCACGGCGCTGGTGATCTGCTTGAAGAGTTCTGGACTCTCCTCTTTGACGAACTGATATTGCTGCGCCTGACTGCAGAGAAACTTGAAGTGCGCAAAGCGCTCGATGTTGCGCAGAGCCGTCGCAAATGACCGCACGCACTTGCGGCGCGTCTCATCGATTCGCCAGAGCCATGCAGTGTCGATGTGTGCATGTCCGACTGCGAAACATCTTGTCGTGCGTGCCTTCGTGTTGAGAGGTGCGCCCTTCAAGAGCGCATCGAGTGCGCGCCCCTGCGACAGAATGATTTCGCGCAGTGCGCCGCTCGCTGGAATCGCTCGCACGATCTGCGCGAGTCCGTCATGGATGTCATTGGTTCGAGAAGAGTCAGCAGGACCATCCCACAACATTCGTCGCAGCCAATCAAAGCGCTGCGAAAACTGCCAGACCTCTTCGTCGATCGCGACCAACTCGGCGCACTCGAGTCGACCAGGTTTCGACTCGCGCCAACGCGCGCGCACCTCGGGTTGATCCCACCAGAATGTCGTCGCACCGAGCGGCAGATTGCACGCAGCTTCGATCCAGAGGTTGATCTTCTCGCCGCCGCGCGCGCGCGCCGAACTTCGCCAATCAGCTGGAAGAACGGGCGCCGAATCGTGATATGGATCGAACCCCGCATGCGGGATGCCATCTCTATAGAGGCACGCCTCTGTACCGCTCGAAAACCGAAGCAGCGTGCGGTGACCACGAAAATTCTTGGGAACCGCTCCCCGCACGCGAAACCACGCAGTGCTGAGGATCGGTCCCCATCGGTACCCAATCTCGACGGGCTTCGTTTTCGCGCGCGCGGCCTCGCGATGTGCGATGCGCGACGAAAAATGCGCAACTTCAACCGAAAGCGGGTGGATTATCGGGTACGCGAGTGGCGCGATGACATCGTTGTTGAACTCCTCAAATCGAATCGCATCCATTTGATGTTGAGGCAGCACATGTCGCAGTGTATGAGGGCTTTTCTTGACAGTCCGCATCCTGAATGTCTATTGTGCTTACGGATGAGTCGCTTGCCGCGCATCTTCGTTGTCGCAATCATTGCGCTGTGGTTGCCACTGTGCTGTTGCCAACTCACCGCATTTGCGGGCGAGTTCGGCGGGGCGACCAGCGATTCGTGCTGCTCGCAAACGTGTTGTGGCGAGAGTGCGAGCGATGAACACTCCGAGGGCGATGCGCCATGCGAGACGCCCTCGCGCTCGTGTTCGCACTGCGTTGTGAAGGCGCCCGCCCCCCAACCGATTTCACTTGATGCATTTTTCGTGATGAGCGCGATTGCCTTCGAAGTGGTTTTGCCACCTTCGTCGATCGATCCTTCATGCCTCTACGCGACCGAGCACGATGGTGGATGGCCTCTTGCCCCCCCGCTTGAACCGCCCGCGCCGCCGCTGCATGGCAGCGCGCGATGCGCGACGCTTTCGCTTTGGACTATTTGAACTCGTGACACGCTTGTTCTGCGCAGAATGTTTCTGCGCAGCTGTTCGTTGTCACTTTGCCGCCCACGCGGAGTTCAAACATGCGATACCCAATACGACTGCTTGTCTTTTCACACATCGTTGCACTTTCGATGTCCATCGGCTGTACGCCGCCGAAACTCGAACCGCCATCATCGCTCGGCTCTGAAATCGCTTTGCGCACTGGCGCGACTCCATCATGGGCCGCTGGCGATGCTTCTGTTTCGCCAGATGCCGCCGCACTGCGCCGTGCGGCATCCGCTGCGCTGCCGCCATCGCTCGATGAAAGCGTGGCCGTCGCAATGGCTCTCGACGCGAATCCAGAACTCGCTCGAATGGTTGCCGAGACTGAAGCGATGCGCGCGGATGCGCTCGAGAGTGCCGCGCCGCAGAATCCTGTGGTGAATTTCACTTCGGGTGTTCCACTCGACTCGATGAGCGTCGTGCCGATCTTTGCGATGCTCATGGTGCAGATCGACGACCTCTGGAAGCAACCCATGCGCAGCGATGCCGCACGCGATACATATGAGGCCGCACTGCTGTCGCTTGGCGCACGTGCTGTCGCAATTGCGTCTGACGCGCGCTCACTCTGGCACGAGGTCGCGATGCGCGAAGAAGAGTGCTCGTATGCGCTCAACGATCTTGCGTTGACCGAACGTCTGCTCGCGATTGCACGCGCGAAGTTTGAGGTTGGAGAGTTGGACGGCGACGGCGTCGCGAAGGCGCAGGCCGAGACTCTTGATGCGCATCACCGAATGGAGATGGCGAGTGAGGCACGCTCAAGTGCGCGACTCGAGATGATGGCGCTCGTTGGGCGCGCTGAATCTGAAGCCACATGGAGTGTTGGTGCGCCTGACGCCGCTGCACAGTTTGCTGTGAACGCGCCGCTGCTTGATGAGGCAACACTGCTTGCGCACATCTCGTCGTCGAGACTCGATGTGCGTGCTGCAGAGGCGCGTGTGCGTGCGGCGCGATCATCGCTCGAACTTGCGACGCGCAGTCGATTGAACAGTGTGCAGATTGGTGGCGGGTACGACCGAGACATGGAAGGCGACGAGGCCGCTGCATTTTCGGCGAACATCGAGATTCCACTCTTCAAAGATGGTTCGGCGCGCATCGCACGGGCCGACGCGCAGTACCGAGCTGCTGCGATCGAGTCGGAGCGCGTGCGACAGAGTGCGATCATCGCGCTTCGCACGGCGCTTGTGAAAGCGCAATCAACAGAAGGTCGACACGCCGCAGAGCGACTCAATGGCGTCGATCCGACCATACAGGTTGTCGCGCGCGCTGATGCGGCCGTGGTCGCTGGCGAAGCATCGCAGCAGATGGCGATCGATGCGGCGCACGCGCTCAACCATGCGAAGCTCGCGCTGACCGATCTCGAACGAGAGCGCAGACGCGCGCGCATCGCACTCACCGCAGCAGTCGGTCTTCTTCCAAGCGAGGTCATGCCATGAAATCGAACACTCTCATTCCAACACCAAGTCTTCGAATCGGAACGCGCGTGGTGCTACCGCTGATCATCGTCGGAGGAGCGGCTGCAATCCTTGCGTGGTCGAGTTGGCGCGCGTGGGCTCCACTCACACAGGTGCGTGCAGTGCCAGTCGTTGTTCGCACAGCGAATGATGGGGCGAGTGCCGCCGCGGCGAGTGGTGCAGCAGCGAAGGGTGGTTCATCGCAGCCGCGCGGTCCAATTGTTCAGGCTCCTGGATGGATCGAGCCCGCGCCATTCGCAATGAGCGCGTCGGCGCTGACGCCAGGCGTTGTGCGAGAGGTGCTCGTGCTCGAAGGCGATCATGTCACAGCGGGACAAGTCGTCGCGCGACTGATCGACGATCAGGCAAAGCTCGCCTTGCGGCGCGCCGACGCTGATGTCGACGTCAAGGCAGCTGATCTCGCTGCGGTCGAAGATGAACTCACACGCAAACAGAAACTCGTTGAGATTGGTGGTGTGAGTGTCGCTGAGGTCGCGCGACTCGCGCTGCGCGTGCAAGCTGCGAAAGCATCACTCGCCCAAGTCGTCGCGACCCGTGATGAGAGCGCCCTCGCGCTCGCCCGCACCGAGGTACGCGCTCCCGCAACTGGAGTCGTGATGGCTCGCCTCGTGACGACAGGATCGTTCGTGGGAATGAGCCCAGAGAGCATGTCCGTGGTGCAGATTTTCGATCCTGCGAGTTTGCAAGTGCGCACCGATGTTCCACTCGCAGATGCGGGACGACTTGCGATTGGACAGAGTGCTGAAGTGCAAGTCGACGCGCTGCCAGGGCAAACCATTCGCGGTCGCATCATTCGACTCGTGCAGCAAGCGGACATTGCGAAGAACACGTTGCAAGCGAAGGTGCTGCTCGAGAATCCTCCTGCGGGACTCGTGCCAGACATGCTTGCGCGCGTGCGCATTCAGTTGGGAAGCACCAAGAGTGGTGCAGCAGGAACGAATGTGCCCGCAGGTGCTGCATCAGGTGGCGGACGCACTGAGCTGGCCGTTCCAGAATCTGCCGTCGCTCACCTTGCACTTGGCGACGACGGCATGCGCACTGGAACGATTCGCGTCGTCATTGATGTACGTGAAGGAGTCGGCAAGGTCGAAGAGCGCGCGGTCATTGCCGCTGGGCACGCAGACGCAGATGGATGGGCCACCGTCATTGAAGGAGTGCGCCCTGGAGATTTTGTTGTGCTTTCTGATTCGCCACCAACGCGCAATGGGCAGACGGTTCGCATTGAGACATCCGCACCAGCAAAGGGAGAACACGATGACCACAAGTGACGCAATCATCAAGTGCACAGCACTCGAGAAGCACTACACGCGCGGCGGAGAAACCGTTCGCGTGCTCGAGTCAATCGATCTCTCGCTCGAACGCGGTGCGTTCGTCGCGTTGATGGGTCCATCAGGGTCTGGCAAGACGACGCTGCTCAATCTCTTCGCAGGCATCGATCGGCCGACTGCTGGATCGCTCACTGTGGATGGTCACGACATCGCGCATCTTTCGCGTGCGGCGCTTGCTGCTTGGCGCGCGTCGTGCGTGGGATATGTCTTTCAGCTCTACCACCTCGTGCCAGTGCTCACGGCCTATGAAAACGTTGAGTTGCCGCTGTATTTGCAGCCACTTTCGCGCAAGGAACGACACGAGCGGGTGACCGAAGCTCTTGAGTCTGTCGGCATCGCCGATCGTCACGCGCACTATCCGCGTCAGCTCTCTGGTGGCCAGGAGCAACGCGTTGCAATCGCGCGCGCGATCGTGACTCGACCTGCGCTCTTGCTCGCAGACGAACCCACAGGTGACCTCGATCGCCTTTCTGCCGCTGGCATCATGGAGTTGCTCGGTCACTTGCACCGCGATCGTGGACAGACCATCGTGATGGTCACGCATGATCCTGCCACTGCGCACCATGCGCAGCGCACGGTGTTTCTCGAAAAGGGTCGGCTCGTCGACGCCCCAGAGGTGCACAGATGATCACGCGCACTGCCCTCATTGGCCTGATCGTTCTTGCATGGCATGGACTCGTGCGTCGGCCTACCCGCAGCGGGCTCGTCGTTGCGGGAGTGACTGTCGCGGTCTTTCTCTTCTGCACCGTTGATGCGATGCGCACAGGAGTCGAACGTGCGACATCGCGCGCTTCGCAAGAGACTGCGTTGATCGTTTACAGACAGAATCGCTTTTGCCCATTTACGAGCGCTTTGCCGCAGTACTACGAGAATGCAATTCGAAAGATTCCTGGCGTGGTTTCGGTGACGCCGGTCAAGATCGTCGTCTCGAACTGCCGCGCATCACTCGATGTTGTGACATTTCGTGGAGTGCCGTCCGAAGCGTTCGCGCAAGATCATGCGAGCCATGCATCCGCTGTAGCGATGGCGGATTGGCTCAAGCGCGGTGATGCTGCGCTGATCGGTCGAGAACTTGCTGAGCGACGGCGACTCAAGGCGGGTGATCGTTTCACCGCCGCGGGAGTCGATGCGTACGTCGCAGGAATCATGGAGAGCGATGCACCGCAAGATCAGAGCAGCGCATTCGTGCACTTGCCGTTTTTACAGGAGCAGTCGAAACGCGGCAGCACGGGCGGCATCGTGACGCAGTTTGATGTGCGTATTTCTGATCCTGCGAAGCTCGACGAGGTTGCACTTGCGATCGACGCACAGTTCGCGACTGATCAGACTCCCACGACCACGCGCGCTGAGACAGCGCATGTCGCGCGCGCCGCGACCGATGTGATCGCACTGATTGGTTTCGCGCGACTGCTGGGATTTGCTGCGCTCGCCGCCGTCTTTGCACTCGTCGCGAACGCGATCGTTCTCTCGATGCGCAGTCGCCAACGCGAAGTGAGCGTCTTGCAGACTCTTGGATTCGGCGGAGCGCATCTCGCAACGCTTGTGCTTGTTGAGGCGCTGTTGCTTGGCACAGTCGGCGGGATTGTCGGCGCTGGCGCCTCGTATGCCACCGTCGCACTTGCGCGCACTGCGCTGACGATGGAAGGTGTTGCGATCGCCGTGCCGCCATCAATAGCGATCGCATCGCTTGGGGTTGCAATCGCAGTGGGACTCAGTCTTGCAGCAGGAGTTGTGCCCGCACTCGTCGCGGCACGCCAGTCAATCGTCGCAGGATTTCGATCATGATCTTTCTTCCTTTTCATTACGCGGCACGCAATATTGGACGCAGTCCGACGCGATTGCTGCTGACCGCTGGTGGCGGTGCGATCGTTGTGTTTCTCGTCGTCAGCGCGGTCGCGAGCGTGCGTGCGCTCGATCGCGGCGTGCGCGCGAGCGGAACGGCGGGCAATGTGATGTTGCTCGGCGCTGGAAGCGAAGAGAGTGTCGAGCGCAGTGAGATCACTGCGTCAACACCCGGAATTCTCGCTGCGAGCATTCCAAACATTCGCACGCTTGCTGGCGCGCAGTTTGTCTCGCCAGAGTTGCATGTGCCGCTTCCACTGCGGCGCGCGGGGGATGCTCCCCCAGCCGAAAACGCGCGCGACCTCGTTCTCGTTCGCGGCGTCGAACCCGCCGCATTCTTGGTGCATCCACAAGCGCGACTCGCCGTTGGACGGCTGCCAGAACCTGGACGCGATGAGGCGCTCACTGGTCGATCTGTTGCGGCGCGCATGCACATCACCGATGGCGATATTGAGCATGAGCCTTCGATTCTCATCGACGACATTCCGTACACGGTGACTGGGATCATCGATGCGCCTGGCGTTGCGATTGATGGTGAGGTGTGGGTGCCGATCTCTGACTTACTTGTGCGTACGAAACGCCAAACGATCTCTGCGACTGTTGTTTCGCTTGCGAGCGGTGATGTGAGCGATCTTGAAGTTTTTGCGGCGCGGCGTCCTGATCTTGAGCTCGCTGCGATCGACGAACAGTCGTACTACGCGCAGCTCGCGCAGTTCTTCAGGCCCGTGCAGATCATGATCGGCTTCAGTGCACTCATCGTCGCGCTCGGAGCGATGCTCGGCGGCCTCAATGCACTCGACGCCGCATTCGCTTCGCGTTCGCGCGAGATTGCGATGCTTCAAGTGCTCGGATTTTCGCGCGCAGCCGTGATCACAAGCCTTGTGCAAGAGTCGCTCATCACCATTGCCGCGGGCGCATTGCCTGCACTCGTGCTCAGCGCGATCTTGCTCGATGGAGTCGGCGTGCGCTTCTCGATGGGCATCTTTTCGCTGAGCGTCGATGCGACGTGCGTTGCGAGTGGGCTCGCTGCGGCATTTGTTCTTGGCATTCTCGGCAGTCTTCCACCAGCCATCCGTTGTATGCGTGCGTCGATCCCATCGGCGCTGAAAGCAGATCTTGCGTAAATCACTTCACGACTCATCTTCTCTCACTCTCACGAACAGGAACCTCTCATGAATCCAATGCGATCACTCACAACTCGACTCGGCGCGTCACTCGTGGCGACCGCCACATTCACACTTGTTGCGTGCGACAAGCCTGCGACTCCTCCGACACCCGCAGCGACCACGACCACTGCGACCGTTTCGCTTCCGGCGGGACTCTTCGTTGCCGACGCACCTGCTGGCGCTGTCGGCGTCATCGCGGCGCGTGCGACCGCGAAAGCTGGCGACCACGTCGTCTTGCTCGGTCGCATTGGCGGATCGCGCTCGCCGTTCGTGAGCAACCGTGCGATCTTCACGATCATCGATCCATCGCTGAAGTCGTGCGTTGAGATGGGTGATGACGACCACTGTCCTCGACCATGGGACTATTGCTGCGAAGACCGCAAGTCACTCACCAACGGGATGGCTTCGATCGAGATCGCCGATACTGCGGGCAAACCACTTGCGATTGGCCTTGAGAGCGAAGGCACACTGAAGCCACTCATGTTGGTTGTGGTTGAAGGAACGTTGCAGGCAAGCGAAGGTGGAACACTGCTCGTTCGCGCCGACCACATTCACAAGGTTGCCAACGACCCGCTCGCGAAGTTTGTGAAGTAAGTCGTTGGGATTTGCGCGCTACTTCGTCTTCGCGTCGAGTGAAAACTTCGCGCCAGCCGCCTCTGAGGCGCTGAACCCAAATGAGACTTGCCCAGACTTGACCCCAAACAGTTCGCGCTGCGCGCGTAGGTCATCGATGTCCGCCCAACGTTGGCCGTCGGGACTGATTCGCATCGACCCGCGCGAGACGAGAAAGTACGTGTCGTTGGTGAACACCAGATTGGTTGCTTCTGCCTGCAGCCTTGCCATCGGCAATGTCACATGCGCTTCGAGCGGAATGGACTCTCCTTTGCGCACGATGAACACACACTCTTTTCCCGCCGAAAGGTCGATCTCGACTTGATGCCATTGCTCGGGTGATGATTTCAGCGATCCAACATCAACCGTGCGCAGCTTGCTGCTGTCAACGCGCGTGATCGCATCGCAGCCGAGCGCGGCGCAGACGAGTGATCCAACGAGAAGGATGCGTGTGTGTGATGGCATCGACGCATTCGAACCACGATCAGACGGTGCGTCAAGCGCGGGAGGGTTCGGCATCACCATGAAAATCCACCATGGCAAGGTGGATTTTCATGGTGCGGAGCTGGCGGCAGAGTGCGTCCGTTGAACGCTGAAACAGTCGGCGAAACCGAGAATCCACAATGAGCGTCCCGTCGGTTCGCACCACATTCCGTTCTTTGGAAAGAACGCATCATTGAGCGGGTCATTCCTTCCAAAGAACGGGATATGCCACGACACTTTCAGCAGCCGTCCGTTGGCTTACTTCGCCGCGCCCTGCAGCGGCTTGGCGAGCAATCGTCGCTGATAGTCGATGTATCCAGAGCGCAGGTAGAGCGCGGCGGCTTTCGGATTGTCGCTTTCGACTTCGAGCCGCAGTGCGCGCATCCCGCATGCGATGCATACCTGTTCGATCTGCGCAAGAGCCTCGCCACCGATTCCCATTGACCGCGCGGATGGATGCACGAAGAGCTCGTCGATGAATGCGACGCGACCGCCGAACTCGAGTCCATATGAGAATGCGATCAACGCATAGCCGACGATCGCTGCATCGCATCGAATGACGAGCAGGCGACCGAGCGTCGGCGCTGCGACAAACTCTTCGAGCTGCGCGCGCTTCTCGCTCTCGACGAATCGGTATTGAAAGTGCTCGTAGAACGTCTGCACGAGCGGCAGGATCGCGTCACACTCCGTCGGCGCCGCCACCTCGACCAACACCTTGTGCGTTGAGTTCATCGGCAGACTGTACGCCGCGGGCTGCAGGTGAAGCGACGGGAGCGTCGTCCATCAACATTCGCACGGGGGGCGTATCGAGATCTTCATACTGATCGTTGCGCGCGGCCCACACAAATGCGCCGACCGCACACGCTGCGACGACAAGCGCAACTGGAATCGCAACGAAGAGCAGCGTCATCGCGCCACCTCGCGCGGCGGGTTCAGGGTTGCAACTCGAAATCGGGGCATGCGCAGCGCCACAGCCGTGACCGTCAGCCCGCTCAGTGGCATCAAGATTGCCGCGATCAGTGGACTGATTGTGCCAGTCGCCGCGAGCGCCCCTCCAACAATGTTGTAAGCGAGGCTGATTGCGAAGTTCACATGCACCGTCTTGATCGTTTGGTGTGCACCGTCGACGAGCGCAAAGAGTTGCGCAAGCCCTGCGCCAGTGAGTGCGACATCCGCGTGCGCGACCGTCGTCTGCGCCCCCTGCCTGACCGCGACACCGACATCACTCGCCGCCATCGCTGGCAAATCGTTGACGCCATCCCCCACCATCACGACGGGTCTTTGTGTTTGCGCCACTGCAATGGCGACCTTCTCCTCGGGGGTACATCTACCACGCACCTGCGCTGGAGCAATTGCAAGTGCTGCACCAACCTGCGCAGTGATCGCGACATCATCACCTGATGCGAGACACACCTTCCATCCGCGCGATTGAAACCCATGCACGAGTGCAGCGGCGTCTTTTCGAATTGGATCCCCCACCCCAAGCACAGCGCGCACACTTCCGTCGACGCGCACAAAGATTGGCGAGAGGCCATCGTGCACCATCCGCTGCGACTCAGCAAACTCGGCGGTGCCTTCACTCGATGAGGTGTTTGCTGAGAGTGTTGCATTGCCAACTTCGACGCGCTTGCCATCGACAAGACCTGTGATGCCGCGCCCAATCGTCTCATGCACATCGTCGACCACATGAGCACTGCCAGCGACTGCGCAGTTCTGAATCGCACGCGCAATGGGGTGTGCGCTCTTCGCTTCAAGTGCAGCCGCCAACTGAATCGCGTGCGAATCTCCGTACATTCGCAGCACGCGCATCGATCCCTCGGTGACTGTGCCGGTCTTGTCGAGAATCAATGTGCCAGCGCTCGCGAGTCGTTCGAGCACATCGCCACCGCGAATGAGGATGCCTGCGCGCGCCGCTTTGCCGAGTGACGCCATCATCGTGAGCGGGGTCGCGAGTCCAAGTGCGCACGGACATGTCACTACCAACATTGCGATCACCACTGAGAGAACGCGCGATGGATCGACCACAGCCCACACGCATCCGACAATCGCCGTCATGACGAGAACCGCGAGCACAAACCATCCTGCGATGCGATTTGCAAACTCGACTGTTGGGGGACGCTTCGACGCGGCATCCTGCACCATGTTTGCGATTGCTGCAGCGCGCGTTGTTGCGCCGGCTGCCGTCACGCGAATTCGAATCGGTGCAGTGCTCACGAGTCGCACACCCGCAAACACACTCTCGCCAGCGCAGACACGCACTGGGCGCGATTCGCCGGTGAGCAACTGCATGTCGAGATTCGCCTCGTGCGATTCGAGTACTCCATCAGCACAAATCGATTCGCCAGAGAACACCTCGACGCACTCACCTTTGCGCAGAGCATCGACTGGTACCTCTTCGGCGCCAGTTGGCAGCACGCGCCGCGCAGTTTGCGGAACAAGCGCGCAAATCAGTTCGATCTCATGACGGGCAGAACGCTGCTGCCGAAACTGCACAAATCGTCCAATCAGCAGCAGAAACACGAGCATTCCGATGCTCTCGAAGTAGACGCCGGGCTGTCCGGTCGCTGTGATGATCGCGCCGCCGATGAGTCCCGCCACAAGTGCGAGCGCGATGGGCAGATCCATATGAGGACGGCGGGTCGCCATCGCAGCCCATGCATTGCGCAAGAAGACGCGCCCTGGCCAGACCACGGTGAGCGTTGCGAGCGCGAGGCTGACCCACTGCAAGAATTGTCGCGTTGGGTCGTCCATCCAAGAGAGTTGCGCGCCGTAGAGAGCGAATGCGATCGCCATCACATTTCCGCTGATCGCTCCAGCCACCGCAATGTCGATGAGCCACCGACGATCTTGACGACGCCACTCTTGGCGCGATGCGAGTGTGCCGATAGGCCGCACTGCGTATCCCAGTGCAGTCACTCGATCTGCGATCTGCGAGAGCGCGACGCGCGCGGGAATCCACTCGATCGAGATGATTGACCGACCAAGATCAACACGCGCGCTCGTCACCCCCTGCTCAATGCGAGGCAATGCTTCGAGCAACCACATGCATGCGCCACATTTGATTCCATCGAGTCGCAAGTCGACGCGCACTCGACCTGCATCGACCAATTGAACGTGCCGCGACTGAAACTCTGAGTGATCGAGATAGGCGTGCGAGGGAGCGCTCTGTGGTCGATTCGCTGACGACCCCGCAGACTTCTGCAGCTCGTAATAGCGCTCGAGTCCGCACTCATGCAAGACATGCCACACCGCTTCGCACCCAGCGCAGCAGTATGCATTCTTCCCCTCGCTCGAATCGCTGCGCGATTCAGGCACGGGCTGGCTGCAGTGTGCACATGCGACGAACGATGCACGCGCGGCCGTGCCCGACTGCGTCACTGCTTCGCTTGCAATCGTTGTCACTTCGGCTCCTCATGCGCACAACACGCGGGCGTTGATGATGTGTCCGCGCCGCGATCTATCAGGTCAGCAACACGCGGCGCGATTGGCGCGCGCACGACTGCGGTCCAGACACCGACTGCGATCATGGCAACGCCAGCGAGTGCGCCGAGCATGCGACGACGATCAACTCCCAGCGATGCGATGCCTGCGCCGACGACTGCGAGAATCGGAACGGTGCCCGCCCAGAAGACGAACATCACAACGGCTCCCTCGAGCACACTTCCAGTTCCAGCAGCAATGACTGCAAATGCCCAGAGCCATCCACAAGGAAGCAGCGGAGTTGCGAGGCCGATCACGATCGATCTCTTCAACGGAGGCATCGCCGCTGCGGTGCGATGAACGCCCGCAAGCGCGAACTTCATCCATGCTGGCAGCGGAAGGCGACCCGCATCGACTCCACCCGCTTGCATGAGTAGCGCTGCGCCCACGAGTGTCACAGCGATTCCAGCTGCGACCGCAGCGACTTGTTGCAATCCAACGAGCACGCCGCCTGCATTCAACAAGACGCCGATGCCACCAGCCATCGCGCCGACAGTTGCATACGAGACCGCACGGGATGCGTGATACGCCGCTGTTGCGCAGAGACTCTTTCGCCCGCTGCATGTGCCGATGCCACTACAGAACGCGGCCATTCCGCCGCACATTCCAGCACAGTGCGCACTGCCCACGATGCTCGCGCCAAAGACGCTCAGCGCGAGCGCGATCACTGCGATCCCTCAGAGGCTGGTGGCGATGCGAAGTTCACTTGGCGTCGAATGCGATCTGTGTAGACGCGCCCCTTCGACTCAACGTGCAGACGCACCTCCCAGACTCCACCGACTCGCAGCGGCACATCGATTCCGTAGCGTCCACCACCCATCGAGACCAACTCAACTTCACAGCGCGCATCCGCCGCGCGGATCGGAACAATCTCGGCCTGCACAACTGCATCTTCGATCGGCACTGTGTACTTGTCTGCAACTGCAACTTCGAGTCGCGCGCACCGCGCGTCACCAAGCGCAGCGACGAACGCGGGAGTGACGATCCAATTCAGTGCCCCATTCGCCGCGACTTGGCGCTTGGTCTCGTCCCATGCCGCTGCCTTGCGGTAATAGTCTGGCTCAACCGCGCTGCCGTGACCATCGCCCATCGAGAGCGTCACCATGGTGTATGCGCTGACGACTCCACTGAGCAGCATGATGACTGGAACGAACTTCCAACGTTCGGCGACGAGTCTCTTCGTGAGTGCGCTCATGGTTCGTTCGCCGGTGCTTTCTTTGCCGCAGAGAATGGCCCGACGATCGCGATCGATACATGCGTGTCGAAGTTCTGATCATCGCGTACCGCGAGTTGCCCAGTTCGGCTGCCGCGATGAAATGTGTCGGCCTGACAAAGCACCATCAGGTCGATACTGCCTGCGTCGAATGCCTCGACCACCATCGACTTTGTGGCGCTGATGAGTTGCACATCGCCGCTGCCTGCGAATGTGTAGGTTCGCGGCGCATCTGTTCGGTTCTCAACCAGAATGCGAATCGGCGTCTCGATCTTTCCCGCGCCGGCATCAATGAAGTTCACTCCAGTGAGCCGCGCCTGCTCGATGAGCGCTGGCGCTCTCTTGACGAGAAGTGTGATCAAAGCGGTAGCGATCACCGCGAGCAACACGGGATAGATCACGAGGCGATATCTCACGCGCTTCGCCTTGCCCTTCTCGAGTCGGTGTTGTGTTGAGTAGCGGATCAGTCCTGTTGGCTTGTTGATCTTGAGCATGACACTGTCGCACGCATCGATGCACTGCGCGCAACTGACGCACTCGAGTTGCAATCCATCACGAATGTCAATGCCCGTTGGACAGACCTGTACGCACATGGTGCATTCGATGCAATCACCCACGGGCTTGTTCTCTTCGACGAGTGCGCGCCGCTGCGCAGACTTTGCGCGTGGCTCTCCCCGTTCGCGGTCATATCCGATGATGAGCGAGTGGCGATCAAGCAGTGCGCTTTGTAGCCGGCCGTATGGGCAAACAATTGTGCACATCTGCTCACGAAAGAACGCGAAGTTGAACATCATCAGCGCAACAGTGACCGCAAAGACTCCAAACGCTGCGGGATGGTTGGACGGCGCTTGTAGTGTCCAGAGTGTGAGTCGATCGGTGCCGACGAAGTACGCAAGAAATGTGTTGGCGAGATGCGCGCTGAGTACGAGAAAGATCGCGTACATCGCGAGTCGGCGCCACATCGCTGGCGATGCCCCGCGCTTGTGAAAGTGTTCACCGAGCATCAGTCGCTGGATGGGTCGGTAGACAAACTCGAGATACACCGTCTGCGGACATCCCCATCCACACCAGACCCGTCCCAACAACGCGGTCACAAGAAAGACTGTGACAAAGATGAACAGCATCAACAATGCGAGCAGCAACGACTCGGTTGGGCGAAATGTTGCCCCAAACACTGTGAACTGCCGCGTCATCACATCGAACAGCATCGCTGGCTTGCCGTTGATGCGAATCCACGGAATCGCTGCGAAGAGGACGATCAGAAACCACGCAAGAACGAACCGCGCCTTCCAGAACTTTCCCGTCACTTCACGCGGAGTGATCCAACGCCGTGTTCCGTCGGCGTTGAGTGTCGACAGCACGCGGCTTTCGTATTGAGGCAGTGTGAAGTTGCGGCTCATCTGAAGTCACTCACACTCTCTTACTTGGTCGCCCACCGGGCGATTTCTTTTCCGAGTGCCGCCTTCGGCGCCGCAGGATTCGTGCCACGCAGTCGTGCGATGTATGCCGCGAGAAGCACGCGCTGCGCTGGAATAAACCGCTTGTCCCACGCAGGCATTCCCTTGGCGATCACACCATTCGAGATGACTGTGTAGATGTCTTCGATCTTGTTCACATTGATGTACGAACCATCACAGAGGTTGGGACCGGTGAGTCCGCCTCCATCGGCTGCGTGACAGACCGCGCAGTTACTGATGAAGAGTCCGCGCGCAGCCGTCATCATCTTGTCATCCTTCATGAGTCGTTCGATTGTCGGTGCGTCGGGTTGCAGATCACCCAACTTCTCAGCCTGCTCGAGGTAGTAACCGCCGAGGTCGTCTTGATACTCCTGCTGCGCAGTTGGTCCAACACCAATCATGAAATACATGGCATACAGAATTGAAAAGACGATCGACGCCCAGAAGATTCCAGACCACCAGAGCGGCATGGGATTGTCGTACTCCTGAATGCCGTCCGATTCGTGCTCACACAATTTTGGTTCAAGTTCTGGCTTGTTCACTGTTTTGTTTCCTTTCGATCAAGTGGAAGTTCGGCATCCTTCTGCCAGACAGATTTCGGAATCACGAAGACGTAGGCGATGATCGCCAAGAACAACGCAAGAAAGAACACGAGCGCGATCGTCGGCATCACGCCACTCGACGCAAGCAACGGTGTCGTGGAAAGCGTCATTGGCCCGCTCCCGCCTGCACTGCTGGTGCGACATCAATTGGCTTGTTGAGGTCGGTACCGAGTCTCTGCATGTATGCGATCAGTGCGATAACGCGCGTGCCCTTGACGCCCTCGACCCCTTGCGCGTTGCCGTTCTCAGTGACGAGTTGCGCAAAGACCTTTTCAGATTGCGCACGCGCTGCGCTCTCTGCGCCAGCGATCGCCGCTGCGTCGTATGTCACGCCGACCTTGCTCAACGCGGTCATTGATCGCGTCGCCTGTGAGAAGTCGAGCGGCTGCTCGATCATGTGCGGGTAGGCCGGCATGATCGACCCTGGGCTCGTGTCAGCTGGATTTGTGAAATGCCGCAGATGCCAGAGCGCGCTTGGATTCTTGACTCCTTCGCGCGCGAGATCGGGACCGATGCGACGACTTCCCCACAAGAACGGATGGTCGAAGACCGACTCTCCGGGCTTCGAGTATTCGCCGTAACGCTCAGTCTCTGCAACGAGTGGACGGATCATCTGCGAATGGCAGTTGACGCATCCCTCACTCACATAGATGTCGCGACCGATGCACTCGAGCGGCGTGTATGGAGTGACGGTCGAGATGCGCGGAATGTCGCTGCGAATCGTGAACATCGGGATGATCTCAAAGAGACTCGCGACGACGACTGCGATGACGACCCACACCGTAAACGTCAACGGAATCGCCTCGAGATTGCGATGCCAATTGAGCATTGCGAACCGATCGATTGTGCGTCCAACCTCGACGACGCTGCCGTGGGGAAGCGGCGACTCTGGCGTCGGTTCAGCGACCCATCCGCGTGCGAGTGGCGCTGCCTCGAATACCTGCACTTCGTATGTGCTGGGGCGGCGCATCCAAGTCATCGCGAGATTTGCGCAGCCGATCAGCAACGCGCCGAGATAGAGCGTGCCGCCGAGCGTGCGAATCCAGTAGAGAGGGATGAGCTTCGTGACAGTCGAGAGAAAGTCATACTCAAGTACGCCATCTGCGTTGAAGGTGCGCCACATGAGTCCTTGCATGAGTCCTGCCGCGTAAATCGGAATGATGTAAAGCAAGATGCCGATTGTCGCGATCCAGAAATGCAGATTCACCCATGATGGCTTCGCGATCGGTGCCTGAAAGAGGCGCGGGGCAAGCCAATAAATCATTCCAAACACCATGAATCCGACCCATCCCAGCGTGCCTGCGTGCACGTGTGCGATCGTCCAGTCGGTGTAGTGGCTCAGCGCATTCACGCTCTTGATGCTGAGCAGCGGACCCTCAAATGTGCTCATTCCGTAGAAGGTGATGCCCACGACGAAGAACTTGAGCACTGGATCTTCTGCAACGCGGTGCCATGCGCCGCGCAGTGTCAGCAGACCGTTGATCATTCCTCCCCACGATGGCATCCACAACATCAGACTGAAGAGCATGCCGAGCGTTGATGCCCATTCTGGAATCGACGTGAAATGCAAGTGGTGCGGACCCGCCCAGATATAGATGAAGACGATGCTCCAGAAATGCACGATCGAGAGGCGATACGAGAAGACTGGACGATCTGCGGCTTTGGGCAAGAAGTAGTACATCAAGCCGAGGAACGGAGTCGTCAGAAAGAACGCGACTGCGTTGTGCCCATACCACCACTGCATGAATGCATCTTGACTGCCTGCATAAATCGAATAACTGCGCGTCCAATCAGCTGGCATCGCGAGGTTGTTGAAGATGTAGAGTACGGCGATCGCAACCACCGTTGCGATGTAGAACCAAATCGCGACGTAGATGTGTCGCTCGCGTCTGCGCACGATCGTGCCGAAGAAATTCACTGCGAAGACGACCCAAATGAGCACGACCGCGATGTCAATAGGCCACTCGAGTTCTGCGTATTCCTTGCCTTGTGTGATTCCGAGCGGAAGCGTGAGCGCAGCGCCAACGATGATGAGTTGCCATCCCCAGAAGTGCACGCGGCTCAGAAAGTCGCTGAACATCCGTGCTTTGAGCAGTCGCTGCGACGAGTAATAGACCGCGGCGAAGATTGCGTTTCCGCCGAACGCGAAGATCACGGCATTCGTGTGCAGTGGGCGAAGACGGCCAAACGAGAGCCACTCTGTGACGTTCGCGCCTGGCATCGTGAGCTGCGCCGCAATGATCACCCCCACGAGCATGCCAACGACACCCCACAGCAGCGTCACGAAGACGAACTTGCGCACGATGTCGTCGTCGTAACTGAATCTCTCGAGTGTTGATCCTGGGGCGGTCGTTGCGGCGCTCATGTCGAAGTCTCTCCAAATTGGACAGGTCATTCAAAGGATGGCGCTTTCAACGTCGAAAGTGCCACTACGGACTCATCTTCTGCGATACAGAGATCTTGTGATCGGGATTATAGCAGAAATCTCTACCTTGTTCTCTAGTTTTATGCTAGCGTTCTGAAGTGCCTCTCATTTGCCTTGTGCGATTTGAGAGGAACTGTCCGAAATCACGCCTCTTTCGTCATTGATCCAAGGAGTTTCGCCATGTATGGAAAACAAACAGAACGCGCAATCGGTGCCATGAGTCGCCTCGCAGAAGTCTGGGATGAGGGCAAGACGCGCCTCTCAGCAATCGAGATTGCCGACGACCGCGCACTTCCGCGCCCAATGGTCGCGAAAATTCTTACGATGCTCTCGCAAGCACACCTCGTTGTGGGATCACCCGGCCCTGGCGGCGGATACGCCCTCTCGCGCCATCCAAGCGAAATCTGCTTTCAAGAAGTCTTTGAGTTGTTCGAGAGAGAGGACTCATCGCACATGTGCCCGTTCGGTGGCGGCGTCTGTGGTGTTGGCGACTGCTGCGCGATGCATGATCGGCTGCTCGAGATGCGTGAGTCAATCAAGACCTTCATGATCAACTCAACATTCGAGATGTTTCGCGTCGCTTGGCAAGTCGACGGAATTCGTCCAACGAAGTCGGATGTCATGCCTGTGTTGCCGCGCGAGACCTACCGCGCAGCGAAAATGCGCGAATAAGACTCCCTCGCGAATGATCGCGGCATTCGCTCGTTCACGCGCGTTTTCTTGCGCGCGCGGCCATGCGCTCTGGCGTTGGCAGACGCACCTTGTCGGCAAGTCGGAGCGCCTTGAGCGTTCGAATGATGATCCAACTCATGTCGAGCTGCCACCACTTCAAGCCGTGGCGCGCACTTGAAGGAAACGCGTGATGATTGTTGTGCCATCCCTCACCGAATGAGAGGATTCCCATCACAGGATTGTTGCGGCTCTCATCGTCTGATCGATAGTCGCGCCATCCCCAGACGTGACAGACCGAGTTGATGCTCCACGTCGAGTGATGCAAGAAGAACATGCGCGCGAGGCCTCCCCAAAGCAATCCCAAAAGTGCGCCCGTCCATGTCATCGAGATGAGCCCACCGATGACCGCCGGGATCACAAATCCAAGAGCAACCCACAACGGAAAGAGGCGGTTGACGCGCATCACCACGGGATCGCTCAACAGATCAGGCACATAGTTGTAGTTGTTGTCGTTTGAGTCGCGAAAGAGCCAGCCGACGTGCGCGTGTGCGAATCCCTTGCACCAGCCGATGAGCCCTGGCGCTCTGTTCGCGTGGGGCGAATGTGGATCGCGCTCGCAGTCGGAGTGGTGATGGTGACGACGATGCGTTGCGGACCACCAAACGACGGGTCCCTGTGCGGCCATTCCTCCGCAAATCATGAAGAAGATTGAGATCGGCGTGCGCGTCGCGAACGCTTTGTGCGTGACGAGTCGGTGGTAGCCAACGGTGATTCCAAGCCCAGTCAGCGAGTACATCGCGACCAAGATGATGAGATCGGTCGCGTTGAAGAGTCCCCCCCACATCAAGACCATCGCGGTGATCAATCCAGCGGGTGGAATGATGACGGCGGCGAGCATCGCAAGATGCATCTGCCCGCGGCTCAGCGGAACTTGCGTTTCGCTCTGAGTGTCGATCACTTCGAGCGTGTCGCTCGCATCGTTGACGATCGGATCTTCCTCAAGGACTGCAACACTTTGATCAACAAGTTCTTGAGGCACAACAACTCCTTTGTTCACGACGTTCAGAAAACTGCGGGAAACTGCCACCCTATCACAAAGCGGGCGATTTCAATCAACTCGGACGGATCATTGTTTCTGGGCGAACATGCTTGTCGAACGTCGCTTCGTCAACGTGCCCAAGCTCGATTGCAGCCTGTTTTAGCGTTTTTCCGCGGTGATGCGCGTGTTTCGCGATGGCGCTCGCTTTGTCGTAGCCGATGTGTGGCGCGAGCGCGGTGACCAACATGAGACTCTCTGCGACGAGTTTTGCGATGTGGCTCTCATTCGCCTCGATGCCTTCGACGCAGAACTCACGAAACGCCGCGCATGTTCCTGCGAGAAGGGCGCACGACTGCAAGAAGTTTGCTGCGATGACTGGCTTGAAGACGTTGAGTTCAAAGTTGCCTTGACTCGCAGCAAAGTTGACTGCAGAGTTGTTGCCGAAGACTTGCACGCACACCATCGTCATGCTCTCGCTCTGCGTTGGATTGATCTTGCCAGGCATGATGCTCGATCCGGGTTCATTTTCTGGAATCGAAATCTCACCGATTCCGCAGCGCGGTCCGCTCGCAAGCCAACGCACATCGTTTGCGATCTTCATGAGCGCGGTCGCGAGCACTGCGAGTGCGCCGTGCGCTTGTGCCATCCCCTCGTGGCCCGCGAGTGCGGCAAACTTGTTCGAGGCGCTCGTGAATTCCATACCAGTCGTCGCGGCCAACTTCTTGGCGACAAGTTCGCCAAATCCGCGCGGCGCGTTCAGCCCAGTGCCAACTGCGGTGCCGCCGATGGCGAGCGATCGCACGCCCGGCAAACTCTCGCGCATCGCACGAATGCAATGATCGAGTTGCGCGACGTATCCAGAGAATTCCTGGCCGAGTGTCAGAGGCACAGCATCTTGCAAGTGCGTGCGGCCGATCTTGACGATGTTCGCAAACGCGTGCGCCTTCGCATCGAGTGCTGCGCGCAACTGTTCGACAGCAGGAAGCACCGTGCGCTCAAGTTCGATCGCCGCGGCGATGTGCATCGCCGTCGGAAACGTGTCGTTGCTCGACTGCGACATGTTGACATGATCATTGGGATGCACTGGCTTCTTTGATCCGCGCACTCCCCCCGCTGCTTCGATCGCGCGATTCGAGATGACCTCATTCACATTCATGTTCGATTGCGTACCCGATCCGGTTTGCCAGACCTTCAGCGGAAACTCACTGTCGAGTTTGCCAGATGAAACTTCGCTCGCAGCCGCAACGATGAGATCGCGCAGTTCTTTCGACAGACCACCCATGTCGCAATTCGCTTGCGCGCACGCAGCTTTCAACAGTCCAAATGCGTGCACGATCGGCAGCGGCATGCGCTCGCCGAATGGAAAGTGATGAATCGAGCGCTCGGTTTGCGCTCCCCAGTAGTGATCTGCGGGTACTTCGATCGCCCCCATCGCATCGGTTTCGGTGCGCGTGGTGGCATGAGCAGTGTGTGTCGACATAGTGTCGATGAGCGTATCAATCAGCCGCAGCCGCATCCGCCTGATGAGCAGCATCCGCTGGCCTTTGGCTGCCAGAGCGCGAATGTTGCACCGTTTGGATCAGTGAAGTACGCCGTGCGGCCGATGCCTGGAATGTTCATTGCTTCGCAAAGCGCCGTTGCGCCGAGCGACTTCGCCAGCGCGAACGACGCATCGAGGTCGAGCGTCTGCAGATACTGCAGCCAGTATGAGCGCGGCGATTTGTCATCTTCACACTTCGCCATCATGCCGCCAACGGTGCGACCGTTTGATGCGAACATCCAATATGGAAAGCCAAGCGTGTTGGTTTCGGTTGCGGTCCAACCGAGCAACTTTGAGTAGAACGCAGCGGCGGCCTTTGGATCGCTCGACATGAGTTCGTTCCATCCGACGAGTCCTGGGCCGTACCAGTTGACGCCATCGGTCTTGCCTTCGTGCGATTGAAAGAGGCTGACGGTTGCGCCCGTCGAATCTGTGATCACGCTGAAGCGGCCGATTGAAATGTCTGTTGGCGCGACGACAACGGTGCCGCCGAGTGTTGGCACATTTGCGCACGCTGCATCGAGATCGGCAACAGTGATGTAACCCATCCAATGTGCTGGAATGTCACTCGGAAATGTCGATCCCATTTCCATCAAGCCCAGCGCGGGGTGACCGCCGCATGAGACGATCGTGTATGGGAACGGGCTCTGCGGGCAATCTTGCCCCTCGCCGCCGATGAGCTGTGTATAGAAGGATTGCGCAGCCGCCTTGTTGCGGCTGTTGCATTCAAACCAGCAGAACTCGCCCATTCCGCATGGTTCGGAGGCGTGTGATGAAGTGTTTGGTTGTGTGGCGGCTGAGGTGGTCATGGGTTTCTCCTTGAGCGTTGAGGTGAACGTTGGGGTGAGCGTTGAGGATAACGCAGAATCCCCTGTTTACGGGCAGATACCGACCGCTAGAGGTCGAGTATTGCCCGCAAACAGGGGTTTTTGTGATGGAGCGAATCGATGGCCGATTCGAATCTCAGCGACGACGGCGTGCGAGGAGACCTGCGCACGCGATGAGTGCGAGGGCGCCTGGCGCTGGGACGATCGAGATCGCGCCTGATGGCGAATCTGCAGTCCCGGTGCCCATTGTCCAGTTTGCTGAGTTACCGATCGCAGCCAACCACTCCTCGCGCGTGCCAGAGGCGAGCGTCGAGACATTGAACTGTGCTGAATTCAGAACGCTGCTCAAGAGAACTGCACTAGTGCCCTGAACGAGACCAGGCGCGAGCGATCCTGTGCCTGATGTTGTTGCGTTCTCGTATGAGGTCGTGTTGTCGAAGTTGTAGAGCGCTGTGAAGTCGCTGAAGAGTGGGTTCGTCGCAACCGTTCCCTCGAGCACGGTCACTTGTTCGCCAGTCGAAGAGAGCGAGAGCTGCGCGTAGGCCGCTGTTCCTGCTCCGACGAGTCCAGTTGTTGTCCACAAGTAATCGGCTGAGGTTGACTTTGAACCGATGATCGTTCCAGCAGCGATTGTGTTGACCGCAGTCCAGCGCATCAAGTTTTCGTTGCCGTCGCCATCAATCGCAGTGACGCCGCGGAATGCGGTGCCGGTCCATCCGTTGTCGGTGAAGTAGAGGGTGGTGCCTGCGGCGAGTTCAACGAGCGAGACGAACGAAATCGAGTCGCCGCCAACGCCAGAGGCTTGAAAGCCGACGATGGCGATGTCGCCGGCGACCAACGCGCCGAACGCAGAACTTGAGAGAAGGGTTGTTGCCAGAACGGTGAGGGACGCAGAAGACATAGGGATGCTCCAAAGACCCTTTGTCGCAACCCTGCCTGCTGAACCGATCAATCCGCGACGCGCGAATCGATCACCAAAACACTAATCCGAGATCGTGTGAATACAAGTGAAGACTTTGTGTTGAATTGATGAAGGGCACATCGCTACTCATCTGTTGCTGGACCCGCTGGATCCCAAATCAGTTTGTTTGTGTTCCAGTCGCCCTGTGGCGTTGAGGGATCGCGACTGCCTTGCGAATTCGTTGTCGCCTCGCTGTTGAGCACCCACGAAACATGCCCGTCGACAAATGCCATGTGGCCCCCCTGCGTATGGCGACTCGCAAAGCGCTTCCAATCAGCGCGGTGGCGCTTCAAGTCGCGCGTGAAGTGCACGTCGGTGTGCGAAAGCTCATTGCGATTTGCGCGCATTTCAAGCATGAGAATCGTTGCGTCTGAGCGCGAAATCTGCGCGAGTTTCACGAGCAGCTTGGGCGAGTATGCCGGCGCACCCGCTTGCGACATCACCTGGTTGTTCAGTTGACTATTGGGAACATAATTGAAATAGAACTGGCGCTGCACTCCTCCCGCGCCCGGCGCTCCCCATCCCCACGGTGTTCCATTTTCGCATTGCGCTGCGGGATCAACAAAGATTGAATTTCCTTCGCCATCGAACGGCACATTCTCTTGCGCATTGAATGCGTCGTTCGAGATTTCGCTGTACGGGCGCTGATCAACGAGCGGTGGGATCGCATTCGCCCAGTACGCGCGCTGCGCGAGATTCGTGGGCATGTCGTTGGCATCCTTGAGACCCTCCCAAGGAAGGCGCTCTTTGTTTGCGGCGGACCACATCATCGTGCCCATCGCCCACTGCTTCAAGTTCGATTGACTCTTCGCTGCCGCTGCGCCTGCACGCACGCGCCCGACTGCTGGCACGAGCAACCCCACGAGCAACGCGATGATGCCGACAACAACGAGCACCTCGACGAGCGTGAATGCGCGCTGAGATGGATTGTGTTGTGATTCGCGAATGCGCACCATCATCAGCCGGTCCATCCTGAGAGCACTGCTGCGAGATCGCTGCCGCCCACCAAACCATCGCCGTCGATGTCGGCGCCTGCAGAATTCGTTCCCCATGCTGAAAGCACCGCTGCGAGATCTGAACCATTGACAGCGCCATCACCATTGATGTCTGCTGGATTTGCTGGGGTCCAATTGCAGCCAGCGGCAGGAAGTGCAGCGAAGGATTGGCTCACTGCAACCGTGCTCGGGCAAGGCAGCCATGTGTTTGGTGCGCCAAAGGTGCTCGCGTTCGAAGCGTCATCGAAAGCGCTCGACGAATCGATTCGCACAGCAGGATTCTCGCGCAGGCGGCAGACGTCATCGATGCCGACGCTTCCGCCGAAGTAGTGCGGTGCGCCTTCGCCTTGTCTTTCCATGAGTGGAGCACCTGATGCATCGCGCACTTCGACCGCCCACTTGTCGTTCGAGACTGAGAACTCGCCCGTGACATGCAACGGCTTTGTGCTCGTTGTGTTTGACACGAGCGCGACATCGAATGAGTTGACGTTGGCTGATTGATCACCCGCGGCGAAGTTGAACGCGAGGTCGGTGTCGAGTCCGCCCTGTGCGGTGTTGCTTTCGGTGAGAGTCACGATCAATCCGCTTGGAAGGTTCGACCAGAACGCAGCGGATGAGAGTGCGACAACGCCAGAGCTGGTCTTGTCCTGCCAGCGAATGGTTGCGCCGCGAAGATCGAGGCCGTTGGCGACGACGACGAATTCGATCCAGTTGCCGCCATTGCCCATCACGCGGCCGAATCGACCGTCGGATGCCAGACCGCCAGCAGCGTCAGCTGCGAGTGTGCCGCCACCGAGGAATCCGGCTGCGATCACTGCGTTGTATTCGTTGAGCATGATCGGCTTGCAAGTCGCGCAAAGCGATGCGAGCACGGGTGCGCGAAGTGCGCTGAAATCTTGGTAGGTCTTGCAAAGCGTGACGACGTCGTTCCATCCATTTGGCTGGCCGAATGATGATGTGTCGGCGTCGTCGTAGCGCGAATATGGAGTTGTCGTCTGCGCAGGGTTTTCTTCGAGTCGCACGCACTCTTTGCTGTTGACTCCGCTCGCGCTCCACGATGGCTGCCCTTCGCCAACCATGTCGATCATGATTGCGCCCGCTGCATCGACGATGCGCGCTGCCCAACTGTCGTTGCCGATATCCATTGGATCGTTGTAGGTCGGGTTCGTTGGATCAACGACATTCGCGTTGCAGGTCAGCAACTTTGCATTCGAACAGTTCACATTGATCCACCAATCGCCCGCGCATGGATCAAATGAGAGATCGGTGTCGAGTCCATCTTGCGCTGTGGTTGATTCAGAGATCGTGATGATCGTGCCTGCGCGCAGGTCAGACCAGAGCGCGGCATTGGTGAAGGTGATCTCGCCCTGCGGAACGATTCCTGCGCCGTACCAGATGTCTGTTCCATCCGAATCAAGCGCGACAGCTTCGATCCACTGCACTCGCCATCCACGAATATCTGAGTGATCTTTCGTGACAACGAGTTCCATCCAGTCTCCGCCATTTCCGAGTCGTCGGCCGAGAAACACATCGTCTGCGGTCGAGCAATCTGCTCCGCCGATTCCAGTTGGCGTTGGGCAGGCTGGGCTTGCGATGTCAGGATTTCCAAGCCACTTCGTGCTGCCCACGCAGTTCCACTCGTTCATGATCAAGTCCGAACCGAGTGCCGCTGGGCAGAATGCGAGCGCAGCGAGCGAGAGCGAGATGTTGGCGATCGTCTTCATGGCAGAGATGATGCTGCGCGAGTGTTCAAGTCGCGTTCGCATTGTGCGAAGCGGCGAGCCCTTTACTGATTCTGAACACGATCCAAACTTCTAGTCTGTGCACTGCCAACATGTTTCAACCCCTCGCGTTGACTGCCGTCATCTCTCTCGTCGCACCGCCACCGATTGTGGGCACAGACCCATCCGACATCGTGCAGGTCGAGTGTCTGGGGGCATTTTCGTCTGACTTGTTCGACGCCTCGGGTGGCGAAATCGCGGTCTTCAGCGAGAAGTCGAAGCGACTCTATATAACCAATGCCGCGCAAGGGATCGCGAAGGTCGACCTGTCGACTCCGAGTGCCACGAATCGCGATGCATTCGTTCGGCAGTTCGGTGTCAACAGTGTCGCGGTGCATGGAGATGTAGTTGCGGCGTGCTGGGCGCCAAAGTTTGAAGGGGCGCAGGGCGAAGTTCGCTTTTTCGATCTCGACCTCAAACCAACGGGATCGATCAAGGTTGGATTCCAACCCGACATGATCGTCTTCACTCCCGATGGCAAGACGTTGCTCGCGGCCTGCGAGGCAGAGCCCAGCGATGATGGTGTTGAAGATCGCGCAGGATCAATCTCGATCATCGACCTCAGTGGTGGCGTCGCGAGTGCGAAAGTTCGCGAGGCAAACTTCGACGCGTTCGAGGCGCGCGCGCAAGAGTTGCGCAATGCCGGAGTGCACCTGCCGATGCCGGGGCGTTCGTTGATGCAACAACTCGAGCCCGAGTACATCGCGATGTCGACTGACGGCGCGCGCGCCTATGTCACGCTTCAAGAGGCGAACGCCATCGCAGTGGTTGATGTGCGCAACGCAACGGTGACGGCGATCCTTCCCCTTGGGCTCAAAGATTTTTCGGTCTCAGGTGTTGGCCTCGACGCGAGCGACAAGGACACGCGTGCGACGATCACGCCGTGGCCAGTGCACGCGATGTACCAGCCTGATTCGCTTGCATTCTTCACGCACAACGGAAGTTCGTATCTCGCCACCGCCAACGAGGGAGAGCCGCGCGACCATCCTTTCTATAGTGAGGTGCAGCGCGTTTCGAAACTGAAGAACTCAAAGGACTCCACCGCCCCAGCCCTCGACACGGCGCGGTTTCCGCTCGCGGTGGAGAGTGGTGATGGGTATGCGCAGAAGGACTTGCTCAATGCGAAGGCGATCGGTCGGCTCGAGGTGAGCGAGGCGCGCGGCGATTTAGACGGCGACGGAGACTTCGATCAACTCGTCTGTTTCGGCGGTCGGTCGGTGAGCATTTGGAAAATCATCGAAGACTCTGCGGGATGCGCGACTTCGCTCGAACTTGTGTGGGATAGCGGCAGCGCGATCGAGCGCACCGTGCGCGACCGAATGCCAAAGGCGTTCAATGCAGACAATCGTGCGAATCCATCGCGTGACGCGCGCAGCGATGTGCGCGGCCCAGAGCCTGAAGGACTCACGATCGCAAACATTGACGGGCGGCGAATTCTCTTTGTGGGGCTCGAACGCACGGGAGGTGTGATGTCGTGGGAGATCAGCGATCCTGCGCAGCCAATTTTCGCTGGGTATTTCAATCGACGCGATCCTGCGGTTGATCTCGACATCGATGAGGATGGCGACAAGATGCCAGATCAGCTCGAGGCGATCGGAGATCTCGGCGTTGAAGGCGTCATGGTGATTGCCGCGCACGCGAGCCCGACGAAGCGGCCGATTCTCGTGCTCTGCAATGAAGTGAGCGGGACTGTGTCGCTCTTCGATTTGCGCCTCGCGCGGTAGGCGTGTTCGGGGGTGCGGGTTGGTGGTGGCAGATTCCCCTGTTTACAAGTTCGCCTGTTTACGCATCTCCCTGTTTACGGGCAGTTGTCGACCGCGAGAGGTCGAGATTTGCCCGCAACGAGGGGTTTTGGTGATGACGCGCCATGACCAAAGGCGTGCGGAGTTCGGCGCGGCGGGCTCTGCATGGCTCTTGAAATGGTGGGATGTTCGGCAAAGAGTCGAATATTCCACCATTTCAAGAGGACGAGGGCGCGCTGAACCTCACCATCGGCGGGCCAGATTCACACTTCGAGGATTCGAATGGAGGCACACGACTATCGGAAACGCCAGTCCAATCAACTACGGATTGGCTTGCCAAGTGCGCGAGCAAAGGACATAATCAACCTGTCTACGAGAGTCGAGCAAGTCACTCAGCGGGGGCGAGTTGAAGAACTTCTGCCCAGCGACATTCCGCCCTACTACCTGCGACCGCCAGAGACGCCACCACACAGTCCATGATGTTCATTGCATGCGCTCGCTTCCCATCCGAATCCTGTCAGGCCTCCTCGGATTGCTCCCGCTCGCTGCGTGTGGGCATACCTGGGTACCAACGCCAGTCCCAAATTCGCTCGATGAGTTGAACACTGAACTCGGCGGCTGGATTTGGCGGGGCTATTCCACCAAAGGAGTCGAGTTATCGTTTATGCGCGACGGCACGCTTCGATGCAGAATTGTCGAGGTCAATGAGCTCCGAGTGGCTCGGAAGTGCCCGATACCTACCGATCTGCTCGATGATCCCAAGTGGACTCTCTCGAGATTCACCAGTGAACAAACAAACTCTGTGGGTTGCACGCTGACGGTGGTGCCAAACAATGGACAGCCCAGCGAGTATCAACTGAGCTGGACCACGAGTGATGGACCACACGACGGATTGGGTCTGAAACAGGGCGATTGCAAGTGGAGCCTGCTACGCGGCAAGGGGGGCACTCGATGAACTTGCCCTCTCTGCAGGTCTGCTTCGTCCTCACTTCGCTGCTCGCAACAAGTGGATGCCACACGGGACCCACGCCAATTCCGAAGTCGCTCGAAGAAATGAAGTCCGCGGTCGTCGGTGGTGGGTGGTGGACACCGGGGCGTGGATACGCCATATCCCTTGCGAGTGATGGACTGCTTCAAGCATGGATCGTTGATTCGCACAGATTTTTCCCAGAACCCTGCCCCTTCCCAACCGAGCTCCTCGGAACTCATCGGTGGACTCTTTCGAACTACATGAGTGGTTCCAGTGACGAAGCGATCTGCACGATCATCGTCGAGAGTGCCGGCACGGCACCGAGTGAGTACCGATTGCGGTTGCACTCTTGCGAACAGGATTCCAAAGAGGATGAGTTCGATCATCTTGAATGGAAGCGTGGCGTGTGCCGATGGGACTTGCAGCGAGTGAGGTGAGGAGGTTGTTCGCTCGGAGTCCCTTGCCTTCGTCGCTCTGGTGAGCACCATCCGCCCTCGAGAAAAATGTTTGGATTGTGGTTGATTGCGATGTGGCTCGTGCGTCCATCAGTTGTGGCGCTTGCCAGTTTCGTCCATCACCCCCAAAGGAGACTCTGAAATGTTTCGCTCTGAAGGCACTCGAACGTGGATCACAGCAATCCTTGCAAATTGCCTGCTGGCAACCCAGCTCACTGTGGCGTCACCACCTGGAGAGTGGGGCACGGCGACCGTCGGGACAGACTCGAGTCGACCGGTGCTGACTGTTGATCCCGAGACCTCTATCGGTCCCACCGATGTGCTCTTGAAGTCATCGACACCACAAGTGTCGATCGCTGGAGAGACCGTAGTCTTATGGAACACTGAAATCACAGGACATTGGGGGCTCGAAGCGGCAACGACAACCGTGAGCGAAAGCGATGGAGACTCAAACGTCTCGATCGCACTGAGTAGATCAACCGTCGCTGTACAGTTCACACAGATGAGCGGATCAGTTGGATACGCATGGGGTTTTCGCGCGAACGCGATGGTGAAAGTGAAGGGCTCTCACGGAATGTCGATCCATGAACAATCTCAGATCGCGCTCATGGGCACCACACAGACCATTGCAGAAGCCATCGCGGCATCGCAGGCAGCGGCCGCATTTTTCTCGGCGCTTCCTGAGCCAGGGCAGTCGCCGAGCATGCAGGTTGCCCCGCCGACAAGTGGAAATTGGAACGCGTACTGGGCGTGCTTCACCACGTGTTTCGGAACCGCACACACCGCCGCATTCGCGAACTTTCAAGGTTGTTTTGCGATTCTTGGCTACTACGCAGAGGGTGCGCTCGGGGTGTGTTTTCTTGGTTGTCTCGGCGCCCCCCCCTGTGTTGCTGCGTGCGTCGGGGGACTGACTGGTGTGGGTGGTGCGATTGCTGGCGCGTGCCTCGCCCAATATCTCACGTCGTGCGGCGTCATCACCGCGGCCTGCGCCTGGGAGTGCTGGTGATGTGGCAGGCCATTCGAGATTTTTTGGAGTGGTATCACGCGACCCTTGCAGTCTGGGTGAATATTCCGATCTTCACCATCCTTCTCCCTTGGGCGTTTTGGCGCCGGTACTTCTATCGACTGCCTGATGGATCGAGTCCTCCCAAACCAAACCGCACGCTTCAAGCGGTTTTTGCAATCTACGGGGCGACCTTGCTCATACTGTATTGGTGCGCCACGAGCCGAGTGTTCGGATGAAGAAGGCAAATCACAATCCGCAAGAAGCCACCCCCGCGACCATCCAAGAGTCGCGCGGGTCTCCTCTCGAGTTTTCGCGCGTGCTGCTGTTGATGTCGAAGCGCGTTCAACGGGGATCGCTTGCTGCGATCGTTCGTGAAGACATCCTCGCGTGTCGAGATCGCTTTTCGTGCGTGCCGACACTTGCGCGGTACGCAGCGTGCATTTCACCAGAGCAAGAGCAAGAGGCCGCCGAGGAACTTGCCCACCAACTCATGGTCGCGGCGCAGTCCAACCTTGTGGCTGTCACAAGTTCGCTTGCAGCGAGTTACCCACTGTGGCGCACGAAACTTGAAAGCGCGTGCCTCGCTGCGACACTTCTGGAAACCACTCAAGGCAATCGCACACTTCCCGAGTTCGTCGGTCCGATGTGCCCCGACGGATTGCCGCGTTACTGCGTGGGCGAGATTCTCTCCACTGGTACGTTTGGCATCGTCACGAGCGGGATCGACCGACTGCTCGATGATGGTCGCCAAGCGGCGAACGTAGCGATCAAGTTCATCCGCGCCACGCCCGCGAATCCGACTCCGTGGCAAGCCGAAGCAATTCGTGGTGCGGTCGTCGTGCACCCATGCGGAATCCGCGCGCTCGACTTTGGATCAATTGACGAGCGGGATGGCTATGTTGTGTTTGAACGAGTCGATGGCGATTCGCTTCTTTCCAACGCTGTTGCTGAGAAGCGCGCTTCTGCGATGACGGTCGCAGCTCGTGGCGCCGAACTCGCCACGGCCCTCGCAGAAATGCACGCGGCCGGAATCGTGCACGGTGACATCTCGCCAGCCAATGTTCTTCTCGACCGCTTCGGAAGACTCAGACTCGTTGACTATGGAATCTCGCAGCCAGCCACGCCAGCCGCGATCGAAAACGATGTCTGCCGCATGGCCGAATTGATTCAGTGGATGATTCTTGGCTACGTGCCTCCGATCGAGAGTGTCGGGCGCAAACCCGCATTCGGGCTCGAGCGAACACTTGTGCTTCTTGCGCGGAGCGTTCGCAGTCGCCCAGGATCGGCACTGCAGTTCTCGGCGGCACTCACCGCATCTGCGGTTCGCGCGCAGAGAGTTCGAATCTGGGCCGCCATCATTCTGTTCGCAATATTCCACATTTTTGCGGTCATCGTGATGGCGAGGTAAGAACGATGAGTGTGGCGCAAGAGCAACGTCGTGCATGTGAGCACCTCGAAGAGTCGAAGGCTGCGATTGCGCGGCGCATTCGCTCGATTCGCCAGCCAGATCTCGACTGGACGATGCGCACGAGCGAGTTGTTCTCAACGACCGTGTGCCGAGTGCTGACCGCGACCGATCGCGGCGAGCGCTCAATGCCAGTTCGTCAATTCTGGCAGCTCCTCGCGGATGTGATCCGCAGCACGATCATCGACGCCATTCGGCGCAAGGCTGCACTCCGGCGAGCGCACAAGTGCCTGCAGGAACGCGCCAAGAACATGGCGTGGTTCACTGGAAGCGAAATGATTCACGATGAGCATGATCGATCTCGAACAGAGACTTGCCGCGAGAGTGCTCAGCTAATCTTGGACCGATTGAACACCGACGATCGAGAGTTGCTTCACTTGTGGATGAGATGCGGCGACTGGGGAAAGGTTGCGTCCGCGCTTGGCATATCGCGCAGCGCAGCGCACAAGCGTTGGAGCGTGCTGCGCAGCCGAATTCGCCAGCGTGCATCCTGACGAGGACCAGCGCTTCAGCGGCGGCGGCGATCTCGCGATCATGCTCGCGCGGTGGGGTGAGTTGGGCTGAGTCTCAACGCAGGTTCCCCTGCTTGCGGGCAGATGTCGACCGCGAGAGGTCGAGATTTGCCCGCAGACAGGGGTTTTGTGGATGGGGGGGTGTTGGCCTGTCACACGAGAATAGGTTCAAACTACTTGACAACAGTCACCAATTGGGTTACTATTCGCCTGTGATCGCATCGTTTGCCGATCGCCAGACTGAGGCACTGTTTCGACTTGAACGGGTCAAGCGGATAGACCCGCGTATTCAACGCGCGGCGCTGCGCAAACTTCGTTACCTCGATAAGGCGGCCACTTTGGAAGACCTCCGCGTACCTCCTGGAAACAGACTCGAAGCGCTGACGGGCGTTCGATTCGGCCAGCACAGCATCCGCGTCAACGATCAATGGAGAATCGTCTTCAAGTGGCGCGATGGGCGAGCGCACGATGTGTCTGTCCTCGACTACCACTGACAGAACAGAGAACACATATGGCCAAATCGCGCAAACACCAACCCATCCATCCCGGCGAAATCCTGCGCCTCGACTTTCTCGAACCAATGAATGTCAGCGCCTATCGACTGGCGAAGGTCACGGGCATTTCAGCTCAACAGCTTGGCAGAATTCTCAATGGCACACGTGGGATCAGCGCAGATGTGGCACTCCGATTGGCTCGCGCACTTGGAACATCGGCGCAGGTTTGGATGGGGCTTCAGTCGCAGTACGACCTCGACATTGCGCAGAAGTCGTCTGGGCGAGCGATCGAGAAGCGTGTGCAGGTAATCAAGGCTGCCTGACGAACGATTGCGCTTTGGCGATGCGTCTCATCACAGATTCCCCTGTTTCCGGGCAGATGTCGACCGCGAGACGTCGAGTTTTGCCAGCAACGAGGGGTTTTGGGGATGGGCGGGTGCTACGCGACCCGCGCGGACATTCGCACGCCGAGCGCAAGCGCGATCTTCATAACTGTATCGAAGCGAGGGCGGCGGCCTGGCATCAACGACTTGTAGAGACCCTCGCGTCCAAGCCGTGATGCTTTGGCGACCTTCGACATTCCGCGCGCTCTTGCGACATCGCCGAGTGCTTTCACAAGAAGGTCTGGATCGTCGAACTCAAGAATCGCCGTGAGGTACTCGGCAACCGCGGCATCGTTGGTGAGGTATCGACTGGGGTCAAAGTCGAGCAGCGCGCGTCGTCGTTCCGTTGACAGTTTGCGGGTGCGGGATGTTCGAGTCGCGGCCTTCTTCATCAATGAGTCTCCATCTCTTGTTGTATCTGTCGCGCAGCCTGTCAAGCCAGTTTCGAAACTCGAGAGTCTGCTTGACTGACAGCACATAGCGACTGTATCCAAAATGGTACAGTTGATCAATCGCCATTCTGTGACTGGTCAGCAATCGGAGTGGGTGCCGTCACGCCCGATTGTGGTTTGGTCCGACGACTTCATCCTTCCATGAATCCCGTCAGTCTCATCACAGATTCCCCTGCTTCCGGGCAGATGTCGACCGCGAGGCGTCGAGTTTTGCCCGCAACGCGCGAATCTTGTGATGACCCGCGCTTCGCAGATGCTCGGCGCCGTACCCCTACTCTCTTGCGATGAGTGACCAGCACACGCGCGACTCTGTGGCGGCCACACCTCACCAGCCCGTCTGGCGCACCGTCTCGGCGGGCCTCGTCGGAAACGTGCTCGAGTGGTACGACTTTTCTGTCTATGGCTATCTCGCGGGACCCATCGGCGCGCAGTTCTTTCCGCACGAAGATCCAACAACACAACAACTCTTCGTCTTCGCGACATTCGCAATCGGATTCATCGCGCGCCCAATCGGCGGACTCGTGCTCGGCCGACTCGGTGACATCGTCGGTCGCCGCGCACTCTTGACACTCTCGATCGTGTTGATGGCCGCATCAACGCTCGCGATGGCGGCGCTTCCAACGGCCGCGGCAATCGGCATCGCGGCACCGATCCTGATGCTCTTCTTGCGCGTGATTCAAGGATTCTCTCTCGGCGGCGAATTCACCGGCAGCATCGTCTACACAACCGAAATGGCGAAGCGCGGTCGCCGCGGACTCATCTCAAGCTCGACCGCATTCGGCACAAGCCTCGGATTCGTCCTCGGCTCGGGAGCAGTCGCACTCAGCACGTGGGCGCTCGGCAACGAAATCATGCACACATGGGGATGGCGCGTGCCACTCTTCGCGAGCGTCATCTTCGCAATCTTTGGATGGTGGGTGCGCCGCCACGCAGAAGAACCAGAAGCATCGAAAGTCAGCGTGATCAAGCGCCCGCCGCTGTTGGGCGCACTTCGCAACGATGTCGGCGCAATGTTTCGCCTCTTTGGAATCATCGCCGTCTCAAACGCCGCGCTCTACTTCACCGTGACCGCGCAAGTCGAAGCTGCCAAGGCGCGCAACCCCGATGACGCATCGCTGATCCAAGGGCTCGCGACCGCGGGACTCTTCATCGTCGCATGCTCGAAAGTCGCAGGTGGATGGCTCAGCGATCTCTTGGGGCGCCGACGCAGCGCGATCCTTGTGACAATGCTCTTTCTCGCGGCGCTCGTGCCTGGCCACTATGCATTCGCTGATGGACGCCCCGCATACTTTCTTGCTGGACTCATCATCATGGGCATTCCACTCGCGATGCATCTTGGATTGCAAGGCGCACTCGTCGTCGAACTCTTTCCGGTTGCGAGTCGCGTGATGAGCATGTCGTTCTCGTACAGCTTGACACTCGCACTCGTCGGCGGCACCGCTCCGCTGATGTACACGTGGCTCGTCACGGGACATCAGCTTGTGTGGGCGCCCGAGATTTGGCTCGCAGTGCTCGGCGTGATGTGTCTTGCGACACTGATCCCGATGCGCGATGTGACTGACCGCGCGCTGAACGAATAGTCGCACGTCGCGGTGTACCGTGCGCGCATGACGAAAACCGATGCGAACGCCGACGCTGACAAATCGCCCCTCTTCGCTCGCGCAACCGCGATTGACAAAGAGCTCACCGCGCTGCACACCGAACTTCGCGCACTGCGCATGCAGATCGCCGGCGCGCCAGCGCGCGACTATGACTTTGCGCGGCCCGACCGATCGACCGTGAAACTCTCGCAACTTTTCGGCAGACACGACGACTTGCTGATCGTGCACAACATGGGAGAAAAGTGTCAGTACTGCGCGCTCTGGGCGGACGGATTCACTGGCTTCGCACGCCATCTCAACGAACGATGCGCCTTCGTGTTGGCATCCCCTGACTCGCCCGAGTCACTCGCGCAACAAGTCGCACTGCGCTCATGGAACTACCCCGTCGTGAGCGATGCGGGCACGACGTTCAATCTTGATATGGGATTTGAACCCAAACCCGGCGCGCGATATCCGGGAGTGAGTTCATTTCACCGCGCGGCAGATGGATCGATCGCACGCGTGAGCAGCGCGTTCTTCGGACCCGGCGATCAGTTCTGCAGCATCTGGCCACTCTTCGAACTCTTCGCAGATGGACACAAAGAGTTCAGTCCGCACAGACCGTCGGCGTAATGGCTCCGTGCGCACTCGAGCGATTCGCACTCGCGCGAGCGCAGTAGGATCGAATCATGACGCTCGCTTCGACTCGACGACTTCTCGTGGTGGGTTGGGATGCCGCCGACTGGATCATCATCGATCGACTCATCGCGGCGGGGCGAATGCCGACGCTGAAAGCTGCGCTCGATGCTGGAGTGCGCGCAGATTTGCGCACGCTTGAACCAAAACTTTCTCCACTGCTGTGGACATCGATCGCAACAGGCAAGACCGCCGACAAACACGGCATTCTGAACTTCGTCGAACCGAAACCCGATGGCTCAGGATTGCAAGTCGCCTCGAGCACATCGCGCGCAGGCAAGGCGCTCTGGAACATCCTCTGCCAGTCTGGAGTGCGAACGCACACGGTGGGCTGGTACGCATCGCATCCCGCTGAGCCGATTGATGGTGGCGTCGTCACAAATCTTCTGCAAGAGGGCGAGCCAGCGGCCGCGACTGCCGCGTGGCCGCTCGCTGAAGCAGCGGTATCGCCGACAGATCGGCGTGCGCGCGTTGCAGAGTTGCGTCAGCGCGCCGCGAACTTTCCGCGCGAGGTCTTGCGCGAGCTTCTGCCAAACGCCGAGACGATCGGGAGATCCGACGCGCGCGTCGCGACCCTTTGCAAGTTGATGGCGTACGCGACGAGCATTCGCAACATCGCGTGCGACGCGTTGCGGTCTGATGCACAGTGGCAGTGCGCGATGGTTTTCTTCGATGCGATCGACACGGTGGGCCATCACTTCATGCAGTTTGTGCCGCCGCGCATGACGCATGTCACCGAGCGCGAGGTTCGCCAATTCGGCGGAGTGATGGACGCCGTGTACGAGTGGCACGATCGTGCGCTGCGCGATTTACTCGCCGCGGCCGGACCCGACACAACACTGATTCTGCTGTCAGATCACGGCTTTCACTGCGATCACTTGCGACCAGTGCTGGCAGACCTTCCGCCCGAACGGCGCGCTGAACTCGAATCGAGTTGGCACCGTCCACTTGGTGTGCTCGCGATGTCTGGCAGCGGAGTTCGCGCGGGATCACCCCCCGCGAGCCCGATCATTCTCGACATCGCGCCGACTGTGCTCGCACTCTTTGGCCTCGCAGCTGGCGAAGACATGGATGGTCGTGTGCTCAGCGAGTCGCTCACGCAATCATCTGTGCCTGCGCGCATCCCTTCGTGGGAAACGGTCGAAGGCAACACAGGACTGCATCCTGACGAAGCGCGACTGAATACATATGAAGCCGCCGATGCGATCACACAGTTGATCGACCTTGGATACATGGCTGCGCTGCCCGCTGACTTGCAGGGACAACTTGATCTCATCCGCCGTGAAAGCCTTTTCAATCTCGGCGTCGTGCAGATCTGGCGACAGCGATTCGAGGATGCCACCACGACATTTCAGCGACTCGTCGATGAGCGACCGACTGACTCGCGTTATGTGCTCTGCCTCGCACGCTGTCTTGGCGCGCAGTTTCTCACCGATCGCGCGGCGGCCGTCTTGCGCACACTGCTCGCGCACGATGGCGATTCGCGCGACGCTCGATTGCTGCTCGCGGCGATGCTGGCGCCAGCGGCACGCTGTGGGGATGCTGCAGCGACCACCGAATTCGACGCGCAACTGACCGCTATTCGCGCGGCCGCGACGACCCACCGCGAACTTGAGGTTGGACTCGGCGGCGCACTGCTACTCGCTGGGCGCTTTGCCGAAGCTGCTGCGCACTTCGAAGCCGCGAAGCGACACGATGTGCGTCAGCCCCTCGCGCATGTTGGACTCGCGCGCATCGCACTCGTGCAAGGCGACTTCGAGAAGGCAGTCGAATGTGCGCTCGACGCGCTCGACCTCTCGCAATCGAATTCTCAGGCGCACTGCATTCTCGGCGCCGCGCTCGCCTGGAGCGGTGATCTCGACAACGCCGCGCTCAGCCTTTCATTTGCACTCAGCCACGATGGGGCGAACATCGAAGCGCTGCACTGGATCGCACGCGTCGAAACCGCGCGCAAGAATCTGGCGGCCGCGCAATCACACAGCGATCGTGCCGCGCAACTCTTGGCGAACTCGCCATTGGTGCTCGTTGCCGAACCGCACGACTCGAATGCGTTCGCGCAGGCGCGCGCGATCTAAGCGTTCGCGGTGAGAAAGTGCCCTCAAGCGGGCACAATTCCTCCGCCAAGTGGGTCGCCAAGTGGGTCAGAGCGAGCCTGTCCCTCTTCGAGCAGCGCGCGAAATGCAGCGCTGTCGTGGTTTGCGGTCGCGCTCACGAGCCGCGCGAGTGCATCGCGCAGTCGTTCGATCGCCTGCGCCGAATACGGGTTCTTCGCCTGAATCTCGTAGTACACATCCGGACTCTCACGCACGACCGCTGCCGCGAGCGACTCGAGCGCGCGAAAGGTTGTACTGCGCACGGGTGGTTGGCTTGCAGGCAACGCGACGGCGAACGCGATTGCCGTCGCGTGTGCGAGGCTCAACAAGTCTGCCATCAGCCGATCATGATCTGCCAGCGGGATGCGCACGATGCGCGCAGTCGTTGACGCGTAGATCTCTTGCACCGTCGCGATTGCGCGCTCATCACCTGTGTCGCACACAACAACATCCGCATCGCGCAGCAGCGCAATCGAGGGTCCAAACATTGGATGGATCGACCCCACGCAGCATCCGCTGCGCTGCAATGCGCGAATCGGTTCGAGCAGCGGCGTCTTGATGCTCGCGATATCGATGACAACGCCGCGTGGCGGCGATGCCACCCACGCGCCATAGAGTTTCGCAGTCACTCCAGGTGCTGCGGCCATGACGACAAGATCTGCCGTGGCGAGCGCATCACGCGCCCATGCGTTCTCTTCGGCGCTCGCAGCGGGATCGAGTGCGCCAGTCGTGAACCCTTGCGTGGTCAGAAAGTGTGCGGTCCACTTTCCCATGCGCCCTGCGCCACCGACGATCACCGCGCGCTTGCCAACTCCCGCAGTTGAAAAACGAAGGCGCTCATGTTCTTGTGCGCCCACCGATGCTCGAATGAGTCGTGCGAGCAGGTCTTCGGCGATTCGCGGATCGAGTCCATGCTCTTTCGCCGCGGCGCGCGCGCGTTCGAGCACCGCGCGCTCGTGTGCATAGTCAACCGTCGGAAGATTGAGGCGGCGCTTGATCTCGCCGACTTGTTTGACGAGTGCGAGCCGTTCAGCCGCGCGCGCGACGAGCTCGTTGTCGATCAGTCGAATGCGTTCGCGCACTGCATCAAGATTCTCGTCGGGCATCACGCGCAGAATAGGGGCGGGTGCGAATGAAACGCGCACGCGATGCGAGTTCGACCTCGCCTCATACACTTCGCCGCATGCCAAACCTTCTACGCAACATTCTCGCGGTGGTCGTTGGACTTGTGGTGTGCATGGTCGTGAATGGGTTTCTGATTGCTTTGAGCCCCATAGTCATTGCGCCTCCCGAGGGAGTGGACGTCAGCAATGCCCAGAGCCTGATAGACAACATTGGTCGCTTTGAGCCCAAGCACTTCATCATGCCGTTTCTTGCGCACGCGCTGGGCAGCGTGGTCGGTGCATTTGTCGCTGCGCTGATCGCCGCATCGCGCAAGATGAGGTTCGCGATAGTCATCGGCTGCGTGCATCTCTGGGGTGGATTCGCGATGTCACTCATGGTCCCAGCGCCGGCATGGTTCGTCGTGCTCGATCTCGTCGTCGCATACTTACCTGCCGCTTCGCTCGGCGGATGGCTTGCGATTCGCACTGCGCGCGCCAAGAGCGCGTGAGGTCGTGCGGCGAATCGGCGATTATTCGCCGCACTTCTTGCGGTGAATGGGCGCACCCCCACTCGCACGCCAACCCGTTCTTTGGAAAGAACGCCGCGCTCAGTGAAGCGTTTCTTCCAAAGAACGAGATTTGCCGCGCGGGATTGGGGTCGGCCCTTGGGAACGATGCGGCTTGATATTCGTAGCCTATAGGCTACACTTCGATCATGCGCGTTCGGATGACGACCGTCTACCGGGACTGGATCGATGGCCTGCGGGATCATCAAGCCCGCGCGCGAATCCAGGTTCGAGTCGATCGGCTCGCTCACGGAAATCCTGGCGCGCACCGCGTTCTCCGTGAAGGCGTAACCGAGATGAAGGTCGACAGCGGACCCGGCTACCGCGTCTACTTCACTGAGCGGAATGGCGAACTGATTGTTCTCCTCGCTGGCGGCGACAAGTCCACGCAGCGCCGCGATATCAAATGTGCCATCGAACTTGCAAAAAACCTTTAGGAAGGAGCCCCACGTGTCACACATCAAACGATCAACCACGAAGAAGCGCGCATCGACCCGATCAGCCTCAAAGACCTCGACCCACACTCGAACCGTCGCGTACGACGTCGCGAAGCAGTTTCGTACGCCAAAGGAAATGGCCGCCTACCTCGAGGCATGGCTTGCAGAGGCGCCCGATGATGCTGTTGGTATTGCGCGTGCGCTCGGCGACATCGCGCGCGCCGTCGGCATGAGCAAGGTCGCGAAGCAATCGGGACTGAGCCGAGAGAGTTTGTACAAGGCGCTCGGTGCGGATGGCAATCCGAGCCTCGACACTGTCCTGCGCGTCGCGCGCGCAGTCGGCGTGCGCTTTCATGCGACGGCGGCGTAGGCGGTGCTCAGAGCCCCCCACATTTTGGCGCACCCCCACTCGCACTCACGACGGTTCTTTGGAAAGAACGCGGCGCTCAATGCAGCGTTTCTTCCAAAGAACGACAATAAGTGCGCGGCGCGGTGCAGTGCGAGACTTGCCGCGCGGCGCCGGCTAATCCCTTACCTCGAGCGCGCGGTCGCCCTCTGCGAAAAAGTACGCGTGCACTTTGCGGTAGTCGCGCAGCGCGCAAGTCTGCTCTCTGCCAAAGATCGCTTCGAGTTGCAGGACCGTTCGCTGAACATGCTGGCGCAGGTCATCCTTGATCTCCGCGGCACTTCCATTGCGCTGCCTGGCAATCTCGTTGGGCGCAGGGCCATCCCCTGGATCGGCATACGAAGTCGACGCGACAAGAAACTCGTCGAGCAGGCGATCCTGTTCGGTCGAGGCCTCAGTCGCAAGCGACTTCAGCGCCTGCGCGCGTGGATCGTCGGCGGAAGCCGACTCGATCGCCTCGGCGATCAGTGGCTCGAGTTCGGGAACTCCGCGCAGCGTCATTGTGTTCGCATCGCGGCGCGCGAGCCGCTGCAATTCGCTTCGCTGCTCGGCAGTCGCCCCTTCACCAAGCGAAGTAAGCGCGTCATACCCGATGCGCGTGAGCTCACGCATGTTGTCGCGCCGCTGATCATTCAGCACCATCTCGGCGCTCTTGAGCGCTTTGTAAGTTGGGTCAGCCCACAGCTTGCCACCATCTTTCGGTTTGCACTCCCGCTGCGCTTGCTGATTGCCAAGCAATACTTCGAACAGTGTCCTAGAAACGGCGAGCCCAGTCTGTGCGCTCCCAAGCGATGCCACGATTTGGCGGTCGAGTTCGGACGGCGGCACCGTCGCGATTGCACGATCCGCCACGCGCACTACGTTGGGAATCCACGCGGGCGAACGACCACCCGTCGCGACACAATTCGCCAGACGCAGCCAATCGAGGTCGTACCAGAGCAGTGCGGCGCGCGCTGAATCGAGCGTGAATTCAGGAAACGCTGCCTGCACTTGATCAACCGCTGCCGTCACCAGTTTGCGCGCGGCCGCCATTGACTGAAGTTGCAACTCACCTGCGCGCTTCACCAACTTCGGACGCTCATCTGAAGGAAGTTTGTCACTGCGATTCACCTGCGACGTCAACGCGTCGACCTCAGCCTGCACTGCTCGCACCTCGATTGCCCAGTTCTTCTCAAGGTCGATCCAGAGTCTGTCAAGAATCACACGCGCATCAGGAAGACCCGCCACGCGCCGCTCGATAAACGCGCGCCACTGTGGCGTCGGTGTTGGCTGTAGGTCGCGCCACGATCCTGGGCGCACCGAATCAGGCTGCGACCCTGATGGACCGTCGATCGCCGATTCGACGGCACTGCCCGCAAGAGCAAGCGTCGCCTTCGAATCGGTTGGCGTGAAGTGCTCGGCATCGCTCGGTCCATCGAGCAGCGCCATGCGATCTGCGCCAATCACCGCGCTGAGCGC
>CAYHFW010000010.1:0-75811 GCA_964355975.1 uncultured Singulisphaera sp. | reverse complement strand
GTCTTGCTGTCTTGCTGTCTTGCTGTCTTGCTGTCTTGCTGTCTTGCTGTCTTGCGTTTGCGCACTCGCGGCGGAATCTTCGCTCGCGGCGAGTTCTCGAGACGAGCAAGTCTGCGCAGCTCGGCGAGAGCTGTTTGAGCCCCGAGTGAAGATTCCGTCGCGTTCACGCTTGCTAGCTGTCCTATCGCCTGAGCGCCGCACTCACGCCGGCTTGAGTGCACGCGGACGAAATGCACTCTCGGCCAGATCGATTGCGCGACCGAGTGCGGCAGCCTTGTTGACGGTCTCCTGATACTCAGAGGCAGGATCGCTGTCGAGCACGACGCCGGCGCCAGTCTGCAAGTGGTACGTCCACTGTGTCTTCCCAGCCTGCGTCACGCTCGTTGATGCAAGCGGCACGACGATTGTGCGCAGCGCAATCGCCATATCCATGTCGCCATCCCATCCAATGGCGCCGAGTCCGCCCGCATAGGGACCGCGGCGCACTGGCTCGAGTTCATCGATGATCTGAATCGCCCGCACTTTCGGTGCGCCGCTCACGGTGCCGACCGGAAGTGTCGCGCGCAGGGCATCCCATGCGTCTGCTCCGGCAACAAGTTTGCCTGAAATCGTCGACGAAATGTGCATGACATGAGAGAATCGCTCGATCTGCATGCACCGATCGATTTGCACACTTCCTGCTTCACACACGCGCCCCAAATCATTGCGTCCGAGGTCAACAAGCATCGTGTGCTCGGCACGCTCTTTGTCATCTGCGAGAAGTTCAATCTCGAGCGCGGCGTCCTCTTGCGGCGTTGCGCCGCGGCGGCGTGTTCCCGCGAGTGGACGGTTGATCACCCTGCCGTGGTGCGTCTTGCAAAGTATCTCGGGGCTTGCAGCGACCAAGATGCAATCGCTCGTCTGCAGATAGACCTGATAGGGGCTCGGATTGACGATGCGCAGCGCGCGGTAGACATCAAATGGATCGATCGTGCTCGTGCGGACAAATCGCTGACTCAACACAACTTGAAAGACATCCCCTGCCGCGATGTATTGCTGCGCACGGCGCACGGCAGATTCAAATTCATCGCGCTTCATTGAACTCGACGCTGGCGGCGTTGGAATCGCCGCGGTATCGAGTTCGACTCGGCCAGTCTGCAGCGATGTTGCTGCGCGGGTCAGCCGCTCCTCGAGTGCATCAAGCGCCCGTTCGCCCGCATTGTCGATCGCATGTGGTGGGTGCTCACCTGGCAGGATTGCACAGACAATGAAGAGTTCTTTCGTGGCATGATCGAAGACCACCACATCGCGGTAGAGCGCGAGGTGCATGTCGGCGAGACCGCGGTCGTCGCGGGGAGCCCCATGAAATGCGAGCTTTTCAGGCTCGAACCAGCGCACCGCGTCAAATCCGATCGAGCCAACCCATCCGCCGTGAAAGGCCGATGGAAGTGCGCCGCGCGCATCGATCCCCCGCCATGTCTGCAATTCGCGCACGACTGAAAGTGGATCGTCGCGGGTCAACTTGGTTTCGGTGCGCACACGGTCGGCGGTGTGGGTAATGACGCGCACCGACTTCTCACGCGCGATGATCTCGATCGCAGGCTGCGCGCCGAGCATCGAATACCGTCCCACTGCGCCGCCCTGCTCGACCGACTCGAGAAGAAAGCTCGCGGCGGTTCGCTCATCCGCAGCGACGAGGCGGCGGTAGGCGAGCACTGGAGTCAAGTGATCACTCAAGAGTCTGCGCGAGAAAAGGATCACGGGATGCTTCACCCGCGCAAGCGTATCGACTGGTCTATCGCGTTTGCGTGCGCAGTGACCGGCGCGCGTCGGTGAGGGCGATGGCAATTGCATCGGCGACGTCCGCGGGTGACGGCGGCTTGGCGAGCCCGCACTGCGCGGCGACTGCAAGCTGCATTTGACGCTTGGTCGCCTGTCCATTTCCTGCGACAGCGCTCTTGATGGTCGCAGGCGAAAACTCACTGATCGGCCTCTCTGCGCGCGCGGCCGCGAGCAGCACGACGCCGCGCGCATGTCCCATGATGATTGCAGTTCGCACGTGCTTGGCATGTACGAAGATCTGCTCGACACTGATGCGATCGGGTTTCAACTCGGCGATCAGCGCTGCAAGATCTTCATCGAGTTCTCGCAGCCGCTCGGAGACACTCTTGCGCGCAGTGAGCCTCAGCACCCCCGCTTCAATGATTCGCGGCGTTCCACCGGTGAACTCAACGCATCCATAGCCCGTGCGAAGCAGTCCAGGATCGATCCCGAGAAATCTCACGCCGAGGCCGCCAGTTGGGCGCGACCGCCAGGCTGATCGACGATGACAAGTCCATCGCTGAGACGCACAATGCGCTGTGATCGATCGGCGACCCGATCGTCGTGCGTGACGAGGACGATTGTCAGCCCCTGTGCGTGCAAGCCGTCAATGACGTCAAGAATTGCAACGCCAGTGGTCGAATCGAGATTGCCAGTTGGCTCATCTGCCATCAGCACGGCGGGATTCGACACGAGCGCGCGTGCGATCGCGGTGCGTTGCTGCTGGCCACCCGAGAGTTCGCTCGGGCGGTGGCGCACGCGGTCAGAAAGGCCGACCACCTCAATCTTCTCGAGCGCGCGTTGGCGCCGTTCGCGTCGCGGGACACCCTGATAAAGCAGCGGCACTTCGACATTTTCGAGCACGGTGAGTTCTGAAATTAAGTTGAATGCTTGAAAGACAAACCCGATGCGCCGGCCGCGGATGTTCGAGAGTCGCGCATCATCGATCGATGCGACATCGACGCCATCAAGTTTGTAACTGCCCGCAGTGGGTCGGTCGAGGCATCCCAGAATATTCATGAGCGTGCTCTTTCCAGAACCCGATGCACCCATGATCGCAACGTATTGCCCCGCTGGAATTGTGAGGTCGATTCCGCGCAGTGCTTCAACCATGAACGAACCATCAGGATGGTTGTATCTGCGGCGAATTCCGACCAATTCAGCCGCGAGTTCTCGGTGCATGAATGAATCCTATCGCGCGGACTGTGCGCGCGGCCGAATGATCAACTCAACTTCGGTGCCCTCGGGAGGAATGCGTTCTGTGTACGCCTCCCAGAGCGCGGGAGCGATCTCGACGCGATCTGGAATGACATCTGCAAATGCGATCACCTCATCACCGAATGTCACAAGACCAACCACCGAGCCCGTGTAGTCGGCGACGTAGTGCTCACCTGGTCCGAGAGATCGAGGATTGGCGCGCACATGCGAACCGGCGAAGACAAAACGATCACTCGCAAACGCGATCAACTCGCCCGATGCACTTTCACTTCGCAACCAATCGCTGACTGAAACATCGACGCGCTCGCCGTCGCGCGTGAACCGCACGCGAACTTCGAGCGGCGATCCAGTGGGAGAATTCAGCACAAATGTGGGGGCGCCGTCCTTTTGCGCAGAAGATTCTTGCCAACTTCCTGGCGAACCCGGTTCACATCCCAGTGCGAGCAGACCCGCATGAATAGTGCGCGGAGCGACTTCAACAACGAGCAGCGACTCATGCTCACGCGTGCCCGCTTTACAGACGACTTGCTCGATCCAACCGCTGCGCGCGGCAACCTGAGCGCGAATAATCACTTCGTTTCTCGCACGATTCACTTGAATTCCAGGTGCGAGGTCGATGACATCCACCTGCTCCACCGCTGGCGGCGCAGGAACGACCGTGCAACCAACATCTGCAATTGAGGTGAAGATCGAGAGAAGTATCAGCGCGCGAACTGGCGCTTGCGCACTACGGATCTGCCTTCGTCGCCAATAAAAAACCTTCATCAAAAATAAAAAAAGGCCCGACGGAGGCAAGCCTCACGCCGAGCCCTTCCGGGGGCTTGGTAATGTGATAACTATAGTTTGCGTTGACAGGAAAGTCAAACTCTAAATCGTCCGAAATTGCAAAAGCCAGCCATGAAACTTCCAGACCCCATCCCAACCACGCTGACTCGAGCAGTGCGGATCTACGCGACGCCACTGAGGGGCGCGGCAGATCGAACGCAGATTGCGCACAACACCTACGCGGGCTTTCCATCGAGCGACGCATTGGGGGCGTGGTATGAGTTCGAGGTCAGCGTTCAGGGTGTTCCAGAGCGCAGCACTGGCTACCTCGCAACTCTCGCTGAACTCGATGGTTCGGTGCGAAGTGGAGTACTCCCCATCCTTCAGGAAGTCCTGTTTTCGCAAACTGACCGCCCCGCGCCGAGCCCAGCCGAGTTGATGGTGTCGATGGCTCAGAGCGTCGCGCAGCGGCTTGCCCCTCGTCTCGAGTCACTTTCATGGAATCTCTCCCCCTTCCACACCTACAAATGGGATCGCACCATGCCAAACATGACCACCCTGACCGCCGTCTTTGAGTTTGCCGCATCCCATCGCCTCAACGATCCGACACGCACACCCGCTGAAAACCAGGCCTTTTTTGGAAAGTGCAACAAACTCAATGGTCACGGGCACAACTACCACCTCGAGGTCTCGGTCGCGGTCACCAATGGAGTGCGGTTTGGGATGGCCGCACTCGAGAAAATCGTCGACGAAGTGGTGATTGAGCGGTTTGACCACATGAACCTCAACATCGACTGCCCCGAGTTTCATTCGATGAACCCTTCGGTGGAACACATCGCGGCGGTCTGTTTCGACCTCTTGAAGGGTGCTTTTTGCACCAGTGGGGTCGAACTGCGCAAGGTGCGCCTCTGGGAGACCTCAAAAACATCCGCAACCGTCGAGGCCGAATCACCGACTATATTGGGCTGATGGCCAGATACGTCCGCTTCGAAGCACAACGTCCAATCAAACTCGAGCCTCAAGAGAAGGCGGTCTTCATCTGCGCTTGCGGACTCTCGAAGAACTTTCCGATCTGTGATGGCCGGCACAAACAGACCCTCTCAGAGAAGGCTGACGGCACATTCGTGTATGACTCGCCATGCGGAAGTGCCCGCGAAGTCGCGGCGCCCGTGCCGTTGAGTTGAAGCGCGCAAGCGCTTACACCAAGTCGTCTTCGCCCAGCAGCGTGAAGCGCTTGCGCAAGAGAATCTGTCCCGCCAAGTAGCAATCGTCGACAGCGAGTGCAACGCACGGCTCGCCTTGCGAACGCATGAGTACGGGGTAGACAAATCGAATGTTCAATTCTGCTCCAAGCAAGTAGAGACAGAGTTTTGTGAGCGATTGGTCGTGACCAATTTGCACCACGATGAGATCGAGTTCGCTGAAGGTGTAGTTGTTCTTGCGCAGCAGGTGGCGCGCGGCATCGGCGTTGCTGAAAATCATCCGCACAACTGCATGATCGCTCGAGTCCATGACGCTCAGCGCCGCGACGGTGACGGTCGAGTCATCTTCGAACAGTTTGAGCAACTCGAGCAACTTGCCAACCTTGTTGTCGAGAAACACCGCGAATTGCCGGACGGACGGTGGTGAATAGCCTTGTTCTGTGGGTGTAGGAATCAGGCTCAAGAGTCGTCTCGCAGTCGAAGGGCGAGTATAGCCCGCGCAAGAAAGTCGATCGCGCGACCGATCGCGCAGAACAGCCCTTGCTCGACCGGGACGAAACAGCGACGAACACCCAACGTTGTGGAGTACCGTTTCGCCGAGGACTCCCCACCGATGATCCACTTGAAGATGAGCGTCCGAACTCTTACGAAGGCACTGGCAAAGACTCTCGCGATCGCTCTCTTGATCACTCTCGCAGCCGCGCCGAACGCAGCGGCGGCGCAGTCCCCACCCGCGAGCGCGCAGTTTTCTTCGCTCGCCGACGAGTACCAAGTCTGGCGTGATTTTAGTTTTCCACAAACAGCGATCGCGCGCGGACGCCCCACTGCTGCAGATCGCATCACAACGCCGGGGATGCGCGGCGCGCTCATCCGCCACACAGAGATCGGAGAGTTTCTTCAGCGAATCGTTGCGATCGATCGCGGCGCCCTTCCAACCGATGACCAGCTCGACTACGACCTCTTGCGACGGGAATTGCAGATTGAATTCGATGGGTTTCAGTTCAAACGCTGGATGATGCCCGTGGGGCAGCGCGGCGGTCCGCAACAAGATTTGCCGCAGTTTGATCAGAGTGTTCCGTTTCGAGTTGCCGCGGACTGGAAGAACTACGTCAAGCGCATGACCCAACTGGCCGCGGCGGTGCGGGACACACAAGCGATGATGGTCGATGGACTCGCCGAAGGGCTCGTCCCTCCCGCCCCCGTGCTCGAAGGAGTGATCGCGCAGTTTGATGCGGTCGCGCGTGGAAACCTCGATGAGATCGAGGCGCCCCTCGCGAACATGCCAGATTCGATCTCGAAAGAAGAGCAAGATGCCTTGCGCGCGCAGGCACGCACAGCAAAGTTGGATGCACTCTTGGCACTGAGCGAGATGCGCACATGGCTTGCTCAGGAGTACATCCCCAAGGCGCCAGAATCGGTGAGCGCGCGCGATCACTATGAAGGGCCAGCCTTCTACGCCTTCGAACTCAAACGATTCACGACGACCGATCTCACACCAGCGCAGATCAACACCATTGGGCTCGCAGAAGTTGCACGCATTCGCTCAGAGATGCTCGAGGTGATCGCACGCACCGACTGGTTCGCGGCAGACCCCGCACGCGGCGCGCTGCCGGCAGACGAACGGCTCACGCAGTTCATCGCGTATCTGCGCACAGACCCGCGCTTCTATCACGCATCGAGTGAAGCGCTGCTCACCGGATACCGCGACATCTGCAAGCGCATCGACGCAGAATTGCCGGCGTACTTTGGCGTTTTGCCGCGACTTCCATACGGAGTGCGCGAGATTCCGCGCTTCATGGCTCCATCACAAACGACCGCTTATTACATGCACGGCAGTATGCAGGCGGGTCTGCCAGGATGGTTCTACGCCAACACATTCGCGCTCGATCAACGACCGACGTACGAGATGATTCCGCTCTCGCTGCATGAAGCGGTGCCTGGCCACCATCTGCAAATTGCACTCGCACTCGAGATCGAGGGGGTGCGCGAGTTTCGGCGCGACGTCGACTCGACTGCGTTCGTTGAAGGATGGGCTCTCTACGCAGAGCGACTGGGCATCCCGATGGGGCTCTATGCAGACCCATACGATGACTTTGGACGGCTGCTCTACGAGATGTGGCGCTCATGCCGACTCGTCGTTGACACGGGAATCCACGCATTTGGGATGAGTCGCAGCGATGCGATCGCCTACATGATGAACAACACTGCGCTCTCGCAACTCAACATCGAGCGTGAAGTCGATCGGTACATCGGTTGGCCGGGGCAAGCGTGCGCATACAAGATTGGCGAGCTTGAGATTCGACGCATTCGCAGCGCATGTGAGAGCGCGCTCGGCGCGGCCTTCGATCTGCGCGCATTTCACGATCATCTGCTCGGGGCAGGACCACTTCCGCTCGATGTCCTGCGAACCCGGATGGAAGCGTGGTGCGCCGCGCGACTACTGCAACCACGGGTTGCTGACCCGCTCGCGCCCGATGGTGGTTGATGGACCGTGTCCTGGATGAACGACAAAGTCATCTGAAAGCACGAATAATTTCTCTCGAATCGATCTGATCAGCAGCGGGCCATCCCCCGACGCAAAATCGGATCGTCCGATCGAGCCCGCGAAGAGTGTGTCTCCGGCGATGACAACCTTCGCCGCATCGCACACAAAACTCACTGAGCCAGGGCTGTGCCCCGGAGTGTGCACGACGCGCCACTGCGTTGGGCCAAGCGAGAGCACGTCTGCATCTGCGAGCGCATGCGTCGGAGCGCGCACAGAAACTGGCGCGACATCTGCGAATGCCGAGAGATTCAACTGTGGATCACCAAACCACGCGTGTTCGAGCGCGTGCGCGTAGCGTGGCAGATCGCCCAGCGCTGCGATGACGGTCTCGAGTCCCATGATGTGATCGAGATGTGCATGCGTGAAGAGAATCGCTTGCACGGTGATGCCTTGTGCGCGCACGGCCTCGAGCAGTGGTGCGGGTTGATCGCCAACGTCGATGATCCATCCTGGTCGAATTGGATCGTCATCGATCCAGACCAACCAGCAATTTGTCTGCCATGCGCCGAGGGGGAATCCTTTGATGCGAAGCTTTGCCACGGTGAGAACATAGCCGCTACTCTTGCGCTCATGCTCAAGCGACGCATCGAAGAGGTCAACCCAGTCGCGGTTTCGATGGCTGGCGCGAGTGGCGTCTCTATGAGATTGATGGTTGGGCGCGCCGATGCGGCGCCGACGTTCGCGATGCGTCACTACACCGTCGCTGCCGGAGGTATGACCCCCCGCCACCAGCACAACTATGAACATGAAGTCATCATTACGGGTGGACAAGCCCGCGTTGAATATGACGGGGCGTTTTACGATTGCAAGGCCGGGGACATTCTGCTGATCGCCCCCAACCACTTGCACCAGTTTGTGAATAGTTCGGCGAGCGACCTGACATTCTTCTGTTTCGTCCCCGTGACATTTGATTGTGGTCAGCCCACTCCGGGCAGTTGAGTCGAGCGATGACAAGCAACATGCGCGAGAGTTTCACATGCAGCCGAATGGCGATTTGCCTCGGCGCCGCAGTTCTGTTCGCGCTCGCGCAAAGTTGCGACACAATTGGCTCAGACTTTCGCTCGATGGGCGATGTGCTTGCTCCTCCTTCACCACAGGAAGCCGCGCAGTGGGCGGTCGACACGACTGATGCAGAGAACATGCGCCGCGGCGTCGCGTTGCTCGGCACGTCTTCATTTGGCGGCGTCGATGCCTACGTCAAGCTCTACCGCTTCTATGTGAAGGACATGCGCGATCCACTTGTGCAAGCAGCGGCCATTGCAGCACTCGCACGGTTTGGACGTCCCGAAGATGCAGTGCTCATTTCAGAGCGGCTCTCGAGTTCGTTCGCACACGTGCGCCTCGCGGCTGCTCTGGGGTTGCAACGCCTGCACAACGTCGCGGTCGCCGAAACGATGTGGAAGAAACTGCAGGATGAGAGTGAAACGCAAGAGACGCGCGTCGAACTCGCAATCGCGCTTGGGCAGTATCCACAAGATGACGTCTTTGGAGCACTTGTTTCTGCGCTCGATCATTCAGAACTCACGGTGAACCTCGCAGCGCTCGACAGCCTGCGCATGATGACAGGCAACGACCTCGGAGTCAGCCGTGCGAGGTGGCTCTCGTGGTACCAAAGTGCACCGCTCGAGAAGCGATTCGTCGCAGAGAACGTCTACCTCTACCCAACGTATCAACGGCACATGGTCTTCTGGGATTACGTCATTTTCTGGGACATTCCAAAGTGGGAGAGCCCTGGATTGCCTGCGGGGCTCGATGATCGTGGGGCGCGTGGAACGTATGACGCGCCGACTCCTCCGCTTGTTCCACCCCCAGCAGGATGACGTTGGATTCAAACCGCGCGGATGTTGTTCGAGACGCGGCGGCGCGCGCACGCGATTGCGATGTGCTCGCGACCGCGGTGAGTCCCGACGATCCGATGGATGCATCGATCGCAGTCTCTGAAGCTGAGCGCGCACTCGACGGAACGATTCAGAGTGGAAAGCTTGCGGGGCGCACGATGTGGTCGGCGATCTGGGTGTTGGCGATCCCAGTTCTGCTGCAGCAACTTGTCGCTGCATGTGTCGGACTCGTCGACAAGATGATCGCCGGAAGTTTGCCTGGCGCAACGGTTGTCCCCGCGCTCGATGGCATTGGCATCGGCTCGTACGTCGCATGGTTCATCGGAATTGCACTTGCAGGGTTGGGTGTTGGCGCACAAGCCGTCATCGCGCGCGCGATGGGTGCGGGGCGCGCTGGCGAGGGTGAAAGTGCCTGCGGGCAAGCGATCACGTTCAGTCTTCTGTGGGGGGCATTGATCGGAGCACTCCTCTGGTTTGCAGTCGAACCACTCGCAGAACTTGCAGGATTGCACGGCGATTCTGCGCTCTTCTGCATTCAGTTTGTGCGCGTACTCGCCGTGGCGATGCCAGCAACTGGAGTCATGTCCGTTGGATCGATGTGCCTGCACGGCGCGGGAGAGACGTGGACTCCTGCATGGATCGCAGTCGCAGTCAACATCGTGAACGTCATCGCCTCGTGGATGCTCTCTGGCGCGCAATACGACGCTGGTGCATTCGTCATACCCAACGTGTTTGGCATCGACGGCGCGCGCTGGGGTGTCTACGGCATCGCGGGTGGAACGGCGCTCTCGTATGTGGTGGGAGCACTCCTCACCCTACGCGCACTGCACCGCGGCGCCCCCGACTTTCATCCGCGCCGACGACATCTCGTTCCGACTGCGGCGATGATGTGGCGCATCGCGCGCATCGGCGTTCCAAACTTTGCCGAAGGCATCGCACTCTGGGGAGTCAATCTCTTTGTGATGTTCTTTATCGGCACGATCGCCCACGACCGCATCGCGCAAGGCAAGCCAGGCGATGGGCTCATCGGCGCGCACATGATCGCCGTGCAGTGGGAATCGTTTTCATTCTTGCCTGGATTTGCGATGGGAATCGCAGCGGGCGCACTCGCTGGCCAGTACATGGGCGCTGGCAATGTCGCCAATGCGCGCAAGGCAATCAATGCATGCACAATCGTTGGTTGCGTGATCATGGGGGTTCTTGGAATCGCATTCATGACGCTGGGCGAACCGCTCACACGCATCATTAGTCGTGAAGAGATTCACTTGCGCGAAGTTCCGCCAATTCTGTTCACTTGTGGACTGATCCAGGTTTTCTTCGCGCTCGCGATGGTGATTCGCAATGGGCTGCGCGGCGTGGGCGACACAACCGCTTGCTTGCTCATCACAGTCGTGAGCAGTTACTTCATCCGATTGCCGCTCGCATGGGCGTTGGGAGTTTGGATGGGCTATGGACTGCTAGGAATATGGATCGCACTCTGCGCAGAGCTCGTCGTGCGCGGAACGCTCTTTCTCATGCGACTTCGCTCAAGGCGCTGGGAGCAACTGCGGGTCTGAATCGGGGGACTCATCGACCGCTGCATTCCCTTGCACGGGAGTGCTCCCTCCACCGGGCGCAGGCGGCGGGTTCGAAAGCGAAATGACCGTTGCGACTCCCCACACCAACGTTGCTCCAATGAGTGCGAGCAGTCCGAGCGACGGAAGCAACACGGCGAAGGCTGCCCTTCCCGCAGATACTTTTTGCGCGCCAACAACTGCAGGGATCGCAGCAACGATCATCCAGATGCTGGTCAGCGCCGCGACATACACACCACAGCATGGGATCGCCGACGCCATCATCGGCGCCGAACAGAAAAGCAAAGCAGCACTCGTGTGGCGCCACCCGCGCGCAGTCTCGCCACTCATGCGCAGCAACCAATGTGTGCATCGACCCCATGCAAGGATCAGGAGTTGAAATCCAATAGCAAATGCAAGCCCGACAAGAAGCATCGGTAAGAGCGTCGACCAGAATCCAATGGATGTCGGGTTGCTCACCCCCGCGTCAATGATGACCAGCACCGCGATCGGCGCGATCACACATCCCGTGAGCGCCGTTGAATTGCAGATGGCCGAATAGAGCAGTGGACCGGTGAGCGAGAGATTCAGCGGAAGGGCCGCTCCCAGTGCGGTCGGTGTCACGATCGATGCGCGCGTCGTCTGGCGAAAGGCGCGCCAGCGCCCGATGCGCGCGCGTTCGATCCAAGGATGTTGGTCTTCCATGGCCTCATCGCGATTGATTCCTGGCGCGGGTAGCGCGCGCATCTGCGCGAGTGAGATTTCGTTCTTGCACGAGACGCAGGTGAATTGACGAGGCGACGGAAGCCCGGCAGCGTCATTACCGCCGTATGCATGCTCGCAGTGCGGGCAGAGAAACTGCGCTGCACTGGGGCGAAATCGAAAGTCCTCGAATTGCCACAGAGTGCTGCACTCAGGACAACGCCCCGGCGCAAGATTCCAGAGTTCGTAGTCGCAGTTTCGGCAGCGCATCAGTCAACTGACGCTTTGCGAAGTCGGGCGACAGGAAGCTCAAGTTGCTCGCGGTACTTCACCACAGTGCGACGCGCAAGAGGAATGCCGACGGCCTTCAACGCCTCGACAATCGCTTGGTCAGAGAGTGGATCAGATTTGTCTTCGGCGGCAATGATCTCACCCACCTTCGCTTTGACCGCAAGCCACGAAATGTCGCTGCCAGAATCAGTCTCGGTTCCGCTCGCGAAACGCTTTCTCAACTCGAACGATCCGCGCGGAGTTTCAATCCACTTTCCTGCGACGGCGCGACTGATCGTGCTGACATTCATCCCCATCTCCCGCGCGACTTGGGTCATCGGCAGAGGCTCGATGGCCGTTCCGCCAGTCTCAAGCCACTCGCGCTGATGCGCGATCACAACATTCACAACGCGCAGCAGAGTCGCCCCGCGCTGTTCGATCGCGTCGATGAACCAACGCGCGCGGCGGATGCCCTCATTCAGCAGCAACTTGGTCTCTGGATCGGCCCGCTTGGCTTGCGACAGTTTCAGATACTCCTCGCTGACGCGCAAATTCGGCAGAATTCCGCTCGCAAGTCGCGCTGTGTAGCCATCGGTCTCTGAGTCATAATCGATGATGACATCAGGTCGCACCAGTGGAGCGCTCTCCACCTTGAGCGCGCGTCCTGGACAGGGGTCGAGATGACGAAGCACTTCGCGTGCACTGTCGAGGCGCTCGGTGTTCCACTCGGTCTTGGCGCGAATCACAGCGAATCTGCGCTGCGCGAGGTCGGGCATGTACTGCTTCACGAGCGTGCGGGCATCTTGAAAGCGACTCTCGCCCCCGTGCGACTCGAGCGTCGATTCGAGCTCGGTGAGCTGCAAGAGCAACGACTCTGTCAAATCGCGCGCTGCGATGCCAGTGGGTTCAAGATGGGATTGCAATCGCGTCAGTGCTTCGCTCAGCAGCGCGAGCGAGGGAGCATCTGGTGATCCATCTGCAAGAGTTGCAGCGATCACTTCGAGCGGTCGCACGAGAAATCCATCCTCACCGACGAATTGCAAGAGCGCACGCCCCGCTTGCATGATTGGCTCGGGGGCATCGCAGAGCGCCCACTGACTCAGCAGTATCTCTTCAAGGCTCTCACCGCGTGTTGGAAGACTCGCGAGTGCCGCGGCACGCGGGTCGAACTCTCCATCGCGCCGCGCAACTTCGCGCCATGTTTCGGTCGACTCATCATCACCCATCCGCTCTTGCCACTCTTGCGCGCGCTCGAATCGCTCGGCACCCGCTGGCGCTGGACCAGGGGTCTGCTCATGGCTGATCTGGTCAACGCTCGAAGCGGCGTCATCGCCTCGCGCAGACTCAGATGGTTCAACTTGCTCGAGCGCCACATTCGATTCAAGTTCTGCTTCGACCCGTTCTGCGAGCGCTGCGAGCGGCATTTGCAACAACTCCATTGATTGCAGCACGCGCGGCGCAAGTTTCAACTGCTGCCCAAGCCGCGCTTGGGGAAGCTGAGAGAGTTCAAAGCGCATAAGAGAATCCTACCGCGCGCGCATCACCGCCGTCACAACCGCGCACCCCCACCGACTCGATCTAGAGTGGCTGCCGCAGCGAGATTGCATCTGCGAGCGCTGCGCGATTGGCGAATTCGATCTGCGACCCACTGGGCAATCCGCGCGCGAGCCGCGTCACCTTGACCGATTGCGACTTGAGAATCTCTGCGAGGTAGAGCCCAGTCGAATCTCCCTCGAGGTCAGGATTCAACGCAAGCACGATTTCTCGCACATCGACGCCGCGCGCGTTGCGCGTTGCATCTTGCACTCGCGCAAGCAAGTCGGCCGCTGTGATGCTCTCAGGGCCGACGCCATCGAGTGGATCGAGCCGTCCCATCAACACGTGATAGACACCGCGGTAACGCCCGGTCTGTTCGAGATTGATCAGATCTTTGGGCTGCTCAACGACCATCACGATCGATGCGTCGCGGCTCTCATCAGCGCAGAGGTGACAGGGCGATGTGTCGGCTGGATTCCAACAGACGGGACAGTGGCGCACCGACTGTTTCACGCTTCGGATCGCATCGGCGAGCGCAAGGGCGTCATCACTCGACGACTTCAACACCCAGAATGCAAGTCGTTGCGCGGTGCGTCCACCAATTCCTGGAAGGGTCGAGAAGGCTTGAATCAAGCGGTTCACACTCTCTGGATACGCGCCACTCTTGTTCGCATCGCGCGTCATTCGTCGGAATCCTCGCTCGCTTGGGTTTGTGGTTGCGCACTCGCAGGCGCCGTCGACTGCGCAACTGGCGTCACGCGCGTGATCGCTGCATCAAGAATTCGCGCAGCCTCAATCACAAATGGATGGCGCCGAATCGCGTCGGATTCTTGTGCTGAGTTTGGACGGGTGGGTTGCGGTGCAACCGGCGCGGCGCTGGCAACGGGTGAAGCAGACGGCGCGAACGCAATGGGTGCGTTTGCCGCAGCAGGAGCAGCAACAAACCGCTGTGGCTGCGGCGCGGGGGCTGCTGGCAACGCTGCGACAGGTCGCGCTGCAATTGTTGGATGCGCGGCCGATGCAATGGCGCGCGGCGCCTCATCTACTTTTTTTTTTCGTTTTGCGCGGCGAAGTTCGGCGCGAGCAAGGTCGCGGCAGCAACGAAGTGTTCAGACATGCACAGCCGCGCGATCACCGCGTCAAAGAGCGCGCGGGGAACAGACGATCCGCGAATGTTTCGCACTGCACCATCGCAGAGCGTAATGAGGTGCACAAGCGTTGGCGCTTCAAAGTTCTTGGCGTGTTCTGCGATGCGCTCACGCGCTTCGAGTGGCAAGTCGACCATCGCGCTTTGCGCTCCACAGGTGCGAATCAGAAGGGCATCACGAAGTCGTGCGGCGATTGTGTCGAGCGCGTGATCGGGCGACATCCCCTGCTCAAGCAGTTTCGCCGCGGCTTCGAGTCCTGCCGCAGGGTTTCCGCCGGCGATCGCAGCAATGAGTGATTCGAGCAACTCTTCATCGGGAAGCCCCAACACCTCGCGCGCGAGCGCGACTGACACATTGCCCGTGGCTGCCGAGACGAGTCGATCGAGCAGACTCAATCCATCGCGCATCGAACCATTTGCGAGCCGAGCCACTTGCATGACGACGGCATCGTCGGCAGTGACCTTTTCGCCAGCGAGCACGCTGCGAAGATGATCAGCGATCAGCGATGTTGGAATAGATCGAAAATCAAAACGCTGACAGCGACTCTGAATCGTGGCGGGAACTTTGTGGGGTTCAGTCGTGCAGAGGATGAACTTCACATGCGCTGGAGGCTCTTCCATCGTCTTGAGCAACGCATTGAATGCAGGTTGCGTGAGCATGTGCACTTCATCGATGATGTAGATCTTGTATGGGCTGCGCGCAGGAGCCATCCCAGCCCCTGCAATCAAATCGCGCGCATCGTCGACGCCGCGGTTGCTTGCTCCGTCGATTTCGACGACATCGAGATCTTCTCCGCGCATGATCGACTGTGCGATCGCATCGCGGTCGCCGAGCGAATCGACTGCATTGAGGGCGCGGGCAAAAATGCGCGCCATTGAGGTCTTTCCGACTCCGCGGGTGCCGCAGAAGAGATATGCGTGCGCCGTGCGCCCGAGGGTGATTGCATTGCGCAGCGTGTTGGCGATTGCATCTTGGCCAATGAGTTCGGCGAATGAACGCGAGCGATATCGGCGCGCGAACACTTGATAAGGAACTGCGCCACTCTCTGCACCAAACAAGTTCACCCCCCCCGTTGTGGCGGCGGGAGAACTCTCGCAGAGTGCTGTTTCGCGCGTCACTTCAGCCGAGCGCTTAGATGTTGCTTTGGTCGTCATACAAAAGAGGTCACGGGGAGGACGGCCAGGTAGCCAATGGCACGGGCGACGACGCTTATGGCTGCTGCCGTCAAGCCCTGACCAGGTTCACGAGCCGTCCGCCCATCGGACCCGACCGTCCTCCTCATGACCTTCGGTGATCTTAGCACCACTGCCTACACTCGTTGCGTGAGTTCTCCGATTGACCCGCACACCACTCCGTCGACGCTCGACTTGGGTCGTCCAAAGTCGGCGCGCATCTCTGCTCGGCGGGGGCGCGAGAGCCCATTCTTGCTGCTCGCGCTTCGATTGATTTTCATCGCGATGCTGGTGGTGGTCACGACCGTGACCGTCGCAAGCTCGCGCAACGTCGAAGACTTTGGCCATCCCACGGTGATCGGCCTCATCATCGCCGGAGTCAGCATTGGGCTGGTCGTGCTCTTGCTCGACCACCTCACGCCAAAGAAACGCCTGACTTCGGTCGCTGGGGTGTACCTCGGAATCTGCCTCGGGCTCATCGCAGCCGTCGCGATTGGTTCGCTCATCGACACGGTCGCAGGGGCGTGGGAAATCAGTAGCGGACCCGCGCAACTCTATCTGGGGCTCTCGAAACTGATTCTGGGCATCGTGCTCTGCTATCTCTCTGTCTCAATTGTGCTGACCACGAAAGATGACTTTCGCCTCGTGATTCCGTACGTCGAATTCAACAAGCAACCAAGCGGGCTTTCAGCGATTCTGCTCGATAGTTCGACAATCATTGATGGACGAATCGAATCGCTCGCGACGAGCCACATTCTCGATGCGCCGCTGGTGGTTCCGAAGTTCGTACTCGATGAACTTCAACATCTTTGCGACAGCAGCGACAAACACAAACGCGCGAAAGGAAAGCGCGGACTCGATGTGATCACACGCATGCAAGAGAACACATCGATCGACTTGCGCATTGAACCAGTCGATCTCGACGGGCGTGGCGTTGATCGCATGCTTGTCGAACTCGCATCGCGCGAGCACATGCGCATCGCCACAAGCGATTCGGGTTTGCAGAAGGTCGCAAACATCAGTGGCATCGTCACGATCAACTTGCATGCGATTTCTGCTGCGCTGCAGCCGCAACTCTTTCCGGGTGAATTCGTCGCGGTTGAAATCACGCGCGTGGGCGAGCAAGGTGGACAAGGTGTTGGACACCTCGCGGACGGCACGATGGTCGTGATCGATGGAGCCGCCGACCTGGTTGGATCGCGCGCCGAGGGAATCATCAGCAACATCTTGCAGACCGCAGGTGGACGAATCATCTTCGCGCGCGGTGAAGCGCCCGCGCCTGGGAGCAGCGAGTCCATGGCGGCGAAAGCGGTTGGACAGCCACGCGAACCGCTCCCAGAAGGCGAACACACGCGCAGACAACACACGCCTGGGAGCCGCAATCCACGCCGCGGTTAGTCGCGCGTGAGATGTTGAACAGTTCATGGCGAACATCGATCCATCCGCCCCGCTCGACTCCATACCGCGCGATGAACATGTCGTGCTGCTTGTTGGAGGTGGGTACACCGCAACGCTCGTTCTGCGCGAACTACTGGCCGCTGCGGGCGGCATCGCAAGCACGCACTGCTCGCGCGCCAACGATGCAGTCGATGAGGCGCTTCGAGTTTGTCCCACACTCATCATCCTTGATCTGCGCGAGCCTGCTTTCGATCTGATCGCAACGCTTGATGTTCTCGGCCGCAGCGCAGAGGTCGGCGCAGTGCCCGTGATGGTGCTCGTCTCTGCTGCGACGGCCGATGTTCGTGAAGCGGCCTTTGTGCACGGAGCGACTGACCTGATTCTGTACCCCGTCAGCACCGCTGAGTTCGTCGCGCGGGTGCGCAGTCATTCGATGAGTTATCTCAATGTCGTGCGGCGCAACCGCAGCACTGCGGCATACGAGTCATTGCAAAGCGAACTGCGCACCGCGCATCGGGCGCTCGATGCGCACAAACTGCGACTGGCACAACAGAGTGATTCGCCACATGATCTCGAATGGCAACTGCGGGTGCATGGGCTCATGCAGATCGGCATTGAACTCAACCAGATACAGGATTTTCATGCGCTCATGGATCGCATCCTCTCGGAAGCCCGTCATCTCGTGCACGCCGAAGCGGGCACGGTGTTCTTGCGCGAGGGAGACTCGCTGCGATTTGCATTTTTTCACAATGACTCGATCGCCCAGCGCACGGGCACGGGTGAGACGCCGCAGGTTTCGACCTTTCGGCTTCCCATTACAGATCGAAGTCTTGCGGGATGGGTCTGCCTCACTGGACAGCATCTGCACATTCCCGACTGCTATCAGATCTCGGCCGAAAACCCCTACCGCTTCGACTCGTCGTTCGATCAAGTCTTGGGATATCGCACTCGCGCGATGCTCGCAATGCCGCTCAAGAGTCAGTCGGGGCAGATGCTCGGCGTGATGGAACTCATCAATCCAATCAGCCTCGATGGGCGCGAGTTCACGACTTTTTCAGAGTCTGATATTCGACTCGTTGAACACTTCGCGAGCGTTGCAACGATCGCCATCCAACGTGCGCGACTCACCGAGAGCACGGTCTTGCGCATGATTCGCATGGCGGAGATTCGCGATCCTGCAGAGACCGGACGCCACGTCGAACGTGTTGCGGGATATTCAGCGGTGATCTTTGAAGAGTGGGCACGACGACGCGGACTCGAAGGCACGTCCTTCGAACGCCAGCGCGACCGCCTGCGCACCGCAGCAAAGTTGCATGACGTCGGAAAGATCGGAGTCTCTGACTCGATTCTCAAGAAGGCGGGCAAACTCGAAGCGCACGAGTTCGAGGAGATCAAGCGGCACGCGCAGATCGGCGCAGATTTCTTTCGCGATTCTCCCTCAGACTTTGATGACGCCGCACGCGAAGTTGCGCTGTTGCACCACGAGCGCTGGAACGGCGAGGGGTATCCCGGCATCGTTGAGAATGGAATCAAGCGCGGACGGCGCGGTGAGGAGATTCCGCTTTTCGCACGAATCGTCGGACTTGCCGACGTTTTTGACGCGTTGAGCAGCCGTCGCTCCTACAAAGAGGCGTGGCCAGAGCATCGCGTGCTTGAACTGATTCAATCTGAGTCGGCGCAGCACTTCGATCCCGAGCTCGTTGACATTCTCTTTGCGCGCCTCGAAGACGTTCGAAGCATTCGCGATGGCAATCCCGACCTGCCGGTCGGGACGCCCGAGTGATTTGGGAATGCTCTGCGCGCTCGCACTGCTTCTGATGCTCGACTCTGAGCAACTCACGCGCTACTCATTCCACGAGATCGCCATGGGGTGCGATGTGCGCATCGAGGTTTTCGCACCATCGGAGAGTGTCGCTGTTGCTGCCGCCCGCGGCGCCTTTGGTCGTGTGCACGCGCTTGACGAAGTACTGAGCGACTATGTGCACTCCTCTGAGGTCAACCGACTTCCGCGCACAGCGCAGAGCGCAACCGTGATCAGCGCTGACCTTGCTGCAGCGATTTCGCACGCACTTGAGATCTCGCGCGCGACGGCTGGCGCGTTCGATGTCACGACTGGCGCGCTGAGCCACGTCTGGCGCGAGGCGCGACGAACACAACTGCTTCCCTCAGATGATGCGATCGCTGCGGCCCGAGCGCAGTGCGGATTTGCGCAGCTCACGGTTGACCGAACTCCACCGCGCCTGACCTTCGCCTGTACAGGAATGCGCCTCGATTTCGGCGGCATTGGCAAAGGTTTTGCGGCGCAATCCGCTGTCGACTCTCTGCGCGGCGCTGGATTGAACCACGCCCTCTGCGCAATCGCCGGCGATATCGCGTGCGGCGACGCTCCACCCGAAAGTGCAGGATGGTCGATTCAGGTTGACCCACAACTTGGGGTGCCCGACCCAACCTCGCTGCGCTTGTGCAATGCATCGATCTCGACGAGTGGCGATGCATCGCAGTACCTCGATGTGCATGGAGTGCGATACGCGCACATCTACGATCCACGCACAGGTCGCGCCGTCACGCGTCGTATCGCAGCGACCGTGGTGAGTCGAAGTGGAGCGGTCGCTGACGCGCTTGCGACGGCACTGTGCGTCGACGGCAACGCCCTGCTCTCGCAACATGCGCGGCTCGTCGAGAAGCTTGGACCATTCGAGGCGCGGATCGCTGAACTTGGCGCATCCCCGCTCGATGAGAGGTCGCAGAGCGCGCAACGCGCTGTGACGATTACTGCGACGCCGGGTTGGCAGTCGATCCAGGAATCGCAACGGGTGCCTGCGGCAGAGGTCCAAACTGAAGTGAAGGCGGCATCAGATTCATCGGACTCGCCATCGCAGACTCCCAGGTGACCTCTGCGCCGCTGTATGCGGCCATCCGCCCCATGATCGCGCTCATCGTGCTCTCGGCAACTTGCTTTGTCTCATTGAGCGGCAGTGATTCGACAATCGCTCTCTGCAGAGCCACGTGCTCTTGCACATAAGGGTTGTTGTTCGGGCCCTTGAACGCCCACGCGTTTTGCTCAGATTCAGCGGTGATTCTGGCAGAACCAGAAGTGAGGTGCGCAACACCACTCGCCCCGTAGATCACCTCTTCAACTCGCCCCGCAGTGCCATCCTGTTGCCGCGCCATACTGAGTGCGAAGCGTGGTTCAGTCGATCCCTCTGCTGGCCCATATTCGAAGTCGACCGCGAAGTGATCGAACACATGACCGAACTCGTGCGTGTCCGTGCGCACTTGCCGTCCGCCGACTGCAATGCACTTCAGTGGATGCGAACCCATCGCCCAATTGGCGATATCGATGTTGTGAACGTGCTGCTCGACAATGTGATCGCCCGAGAGCCATGTGTGATAGAGCCAGTTGCGAATCTGATTCTCGACATCAGTGCGCGCAGGGTCGGGGCGAATGTTCCACAGCGTTCCCATGTTCCAGAAGACCCGCGCGGCGACGACTCGTCCAATCGCACCGTTCTTGATTCGTTGCATCGCTTCGAGGTACGACCATTCATACCGGCGCTGCGTCCCAGCAACGACGTGCAGTCCCTTTGCATCGACCTCTGCTGATGCGGCGATCATCGTTCGAATGCCCGTTGGATCGACCGCGACTGGTTTTTCGACGAATACGTTTCGCCCCGCAGCGATCGCTGCAGAAAAGTGAATCGGTCGAAATCCAGGAGGCGTTGCCAGAATCACATAGTCGCACGGCACCGCAATGACACCTTGGTAGGCATCAAACCCCGTAAAACACGCTGCCGGAGCGACTTTTGCACGGTCGCCGAATCCTGCGAGCGACGTTTGCGCCTTTGCGATGCGCTCGGCAAAGAGATCGCCGAGTGCGACGACTCGTACATCGGGCGACGCTTCGAGCGCATTGCCTGCCGCTCCTGTGCCGCGACCGCCGCAACCGATGACTCCGACACGAATCTCTCGCCGCCCACGCGCTGCGACTCTGCGCGCAGCGTGCGCGCTGGCTGACAATCCGCCGAGCGCACTCGCTGCAACCAGCGTCGCAGCGGTCGACTTCACAAATGTTCGGCGGTCAATCCCTCGCGGCATCATGACGTTGTTGCTGCGCCCGTTGTTGAACTGCCTGGGTGGGGAGCCTTCCCAACAGGCATTGGATCGGCAAACGATGCTGGGGTGAGATCTTCGCTGCCTGTCGCTGCCTCTTCCCATGTCACTTGCCGACCGGTGTACGCGGACATCCGTCCCATGATTGCCATCAAGCACGAGTCTGCCATGAACTCTCCCTCGTTGATCGATCGTCCATCGCGAATCGACTTGAACAACGTGTCATGTTCGACTTGATACATGTTTGGCGTTGGACCATCTTTGGGATAGGCCCAAAGCGTCTTGCCCGCGTAGTCCTTGATCCAGTGGGTTGGCGCCCAACCGTTGATCCATCCATAACCCTTCGTGCCTGTGATCCAGTCGGTGTTGTCGTTGTAACAATTGGGTTGCTGTCGTGCGATCATCGTGGCACGAGGTCCGTTCTCGTACTCGTAGACCACCGTGAAATTGTCGTAGATATCGCCGAATTCTGGCTTGTCCTCGCGGCAGAAGCGACTTCCCATGGCCGTGCACTTGAGCGGATGGCGCCCACCCATCACCCAGTTGATCTTGTCGATTGAGTGCACCGCCTGCTCGACAATGTGATCGCCCGAGAGCCAATTGAAGTGCTGCCAGTTGCGAAGTTGAAAATCAAAATCGCTCCAGCCGGGCTGACGCGGTCTTGTTCCGAGTGGCGATGTGAGATAGGTCGCAGTGATGCCGACGACTTCGCCGAGGCGTCCACCATGAATCTCGCCGACCATCGCGCGCTCAGGGCTCGAGCTTCGCCAGCAGAATCCACTCACGATCGAGAGGTTTTTCGCGCGCGCCGCCTTGACACTTTCTTGCACCGATCTGTAGCCGACCGAGTCGACACAGACTGGCTTCTCGCAAAAAATGTTCTTGCCCGCTGCGACGGCCTTCGCCAATTGCGCTGGACGAAACGACGGCGTCGAACAGAGCAAGACAACGTCGACGAGCGGCAACACCTTGTCGATTGCATCGACTCCGATGAACTGACGATCGAGTGGCACTTGCACTCGGTCGCTGCTCTCGCTCTTGGCCAGATTGGCGAGACTGCTGTCGAGTCGATCTTGAAAAGCGTCTGCCATCGCCCAAATCACGACGCCTTTGTCCGCCGCGAGTGCCTGTGCCGCCGCGCCCGTGCCGCGCCCTCCGCAGCCAATGAGCCCCACTTTGATCTGCCCATCGCGCACGCTGTTCGCCCCGCCAAACGCGGGTTGAAGCAGGACCGCTCCAGACGCAATTGCCGCTGATTTCACGAAGGTTCTGCGCGAAGTGTGTGCAAGGTTCATGGTGTTGCCTTTGGTTGTTGGGTGGGTTGAGGTGACGATGTCGGTGGTCGTTGTTGTGGCGGTTGCGGCGCGGGTTGCGGCGTCGAATCGCAGACGACGCGAAATCCGATCCAGCCCGCGTCAGCAAGCCACCAGATGCTGCGCGGAAGTTGTGGATCTGTCAGATTCCAATTGGGTGTGTCGCGTTCCATGTCGGCGCAAGAGATTTCGTCGCGCGCTTCGCGGTACGACCCGCCAACGACCGCACCACTTCCATCGGGCATGACGCACCACTCGGCAAGATTTCCGTAGAGGTCGTGCACGCCTTGTGCGTCTGCCTTCTTCGATCCAATCTTGTGTGTCGTGCCGCCACTGTTCTCATCGAACCACGCAAAGTCTGCGAGGCTCTCACGAGCAACACCAGATTTCTCACATGTGAGCGCCCATTCCGCGTGGGTTGGCAATCGGTAGTGCTTGCCAGTCTTCGCTGAAAGCCAGAGGCAGAATGCTTTGGCATTTTGAAAGCTCACTGAATTCGCCGGCCATCCCGCGTGCCCGAATCCGCGGTCGGTAGCGATGTATGGCTTGGTGGGTCGCGTGACTGCATCTGCGCTCTCGGGATCGCTCTTGCCATCCTTCTTGTCGAAGCCATAGATGCACACGTCGAGCACTTCCCACGGAATCTCGGTGCGGCTCATCCAGATCAGCGGCGCGCCCTCCGCCGACGCAACAGGAACGAGGTCGATCGAGAGCGCCGTTCCCTTAATCGGTTCGCTGAATCGAGCGCGCGGCGCAACTGGGTCAGTTTGCCATGCGATTAAGGCGAGAACTGTGACAAAGAGTGCCGAGCGGCGCAGACTTTTTTCGAGGATTCGCGCCATCTCGATTTGGAAGTCTAGCCATTGGATGCATGATCGAGGCATACGATCGCCCCACGATGTTGATCCTCCCACTCACAATTGCCGGCGCACGCATTCTCACGCTCGACGCAAATGGCTCGCCGCTTGCTTTGCAACTCGAACGCATTGCGCTCATCGCAGATGATGCAACGGTCACGCATTGCGCGGGCGCAACAGAGTCTGCTGCGCCGCTCGATTCGGCACGCGTCGAACTCTGGAAGGCGCATTCGCTCGATGGCGTCTGGAGCGGCTTCTTGGCGTTCAGTCCTTGCGGCGGCATTGGATGGATCGAGTCAGGTTCGTCCCGTCTCGTGTTGACGGGTTCCGTCTGCGGTGGGGCTGGCTTGCAACCTGGCCCCTGGCACTTCGAGCGTGAGGGACGACCATCCGCCCCACCGATCGAAAACCTCTGCGCAGTGCGAGCGAATCCGAACGACGATGGGTCGGTTGCAGGAGGAGCACTCACAGGCGTTGCCCTTGCGACCTTGCCGCGCGTCGTCGAACTCGCTGTCGATGCGGACTATGAATTCGTATCGATGTTTTCATCGCCGATCGCTGCGAGCGACTACATCACGGCGCTCTACGGCGCAAACAGTTTCATCCTCGAGCGCGACTGCAATGTACGCCTTCGCTTGAACTACATCCGACTCTTCGAGAGCGCAGACGATCTTTACAACGAGCCAGACCCGCTGAACCCATTTCGCACTGAGTGGAACACAAACCAAACTGCGGTCGAGCGCGACCTTGCGCAGTTGCTCACTGGACGGCGCAACCTTCCATACGGCGGTGTCGCGTGGCTCAACGCGGCATGTCAGGATCATGGCTACTCAGTCTCGGGATACATGATCGGATCATTCGCCGATGCGACAGCGACGAATCCAGGCAATTGGGACATCATCGTCTCGACGCACGAGATTGGGCACAATCTCGGTACGTATCACACGCATGACTATGGCATCGACACATGTGCTTCGGGGGGCGTGCAGCGCGGAACGATCATGAGCTACTGCCATGTCGTTTCAGGCGCGACATCAAATGTCGACTTGCGATTTCACCGAGGCACCGCCGAGGCAGTCGTTGGATGGGTCGTCCCAAACGCGTCGTGTCTTGAGAGTGATTGCAACGGCAACGGAGTCGATGATGCGCAAGAGATTGCCAGTGGTGCCCCTGATACGAATGGCGACGGCATTCCAGATGGCTGCCAAGATTGCGATGGCGATGGGATGCTCGATCCCGTCGAGATTGCGCTTGGCGCGAGCGATCTCGATCTCAACGGTCGACCCGATGCGTGCGACGTCGATTGCAACAGCAATGGTGTTCCAGACCTCGCCGACATCGCCGCGAATGCGAATGCAGACGCCGACGGCAACTTTGTGCTTGACAGTTGCCAACTCGACTGCGACGGCAACGGAGTCGCCGATGGTGTTGACCTCATCGTGAATGTCGCACGCGATCTCGACCGCGACGGACTGATTGACTCATGCGAAGATTGCAACAACAATGGAATCGCTGATCCCACCGATCTTGCGGGGGCGCTCGGGATGTGGACTGTGCAGTTTTCGCCGCCGAAACTGATCGAACTCGATGGGCGTTCGGGCGTGCAGCGACGGGTGATCGATGGCGCTGCTGCAGGGGCACAGATTTTCACAGCGATCGAAAGCGCCGACGATGGCACTCTCTTGGTTGCGGCAGCAACAGAGACCGGTTCGGCGCTCTATCGCTTCAACCGCGCGAGCGCGCAGTTCACTCGCCTCACACTGCCGACCAGTGGATTCCCTCTCGCGCAGAAACTGCGCATCGCCGCCGGAACCTCGGGCGCGAACGCAGCGTGCGATGTGCTCGACGCGACCAACGCGCGCATCACACGGTGGAGAATTGCCGACGGCGCATCACTCGGCACGGTCGTGCAACTTGCGGCGGGGTCATCCCCTCGCTCATTCGTTCGGCAGGGTTCGGCAGTTCTGGCCCTCTACGCGAACGGCACGATTGTGCGCGCGAACGATGGCGGCACTCCCGTTCTCTTTGCATCGCTCGCAACGGGCGCTGATCCAACCGACATCCTTGTTGCGAGCGATGGACGCGTGCTCGTCACCGACCGCGCGAGCGATTCGATCGTCGCGTTCTCGCCCACTGGATCGTCTTTGGGTCGCTTCGATCTTGGGCCCAATGCGGGTGTCACTGTCGCGCTCACCGATCCTCAATCGCTCATGACTTCGCGGCAAAACCCAGGTGTCGTGTTCGCTCTTGCATCGGGTTCAAACGCGGCGGTGCACGGCCACCGGCTCAGTGATGGGTACTACTTGCGCACCTACCGCATTTACAGAGTCGATGCAGTTGGCGCGGATGGCTTCGCACAGATCGGCGCATCAACGCTCGACGCAAACATGAACTTCGAACTCGATGCATGCGAGGGACCGCGCTCACCCGATCTCAATGGCGATGGTCGCGTCGACGGACTCGATCTCACAACGCTGCTCGCCGCCTGGGGAAGTTCGAATGCCGCCGCGGACATCGATGGCAATGGCGTGGTCGGTGGATCTGACCTCGCCGCGCTCTTGGCAGCGTGGGGATGACCCGCTGCGCGGCGTCGATTACCGCGACTTGAACATCGCTGCGTCGAGAATCGACCAGAGGTGAATGATCCATCCGAGTAGAAAGAACCAGAGCACGCTCGCGAGCACGAACATCACGACCGCGCGCAAGAGCCGACCCTGCAACAACTGCCCAAGCCCTGGGATAAAAAAACTACAGAGCGCTGCGATCACATTGCCAGCAGATCCCTGTCCAGATCTCGCCATCGTTCAACCCCAATCAGAAAGCAGTGCTGCCAGATCAGCGCCACCAACAGTGCCATCGCCCGTGATGTCGGCTGAACCCGCGGTGCCCCATTGCGAGAGCATCACTGCGAGATCCGATCCGTTCACAATGCCGTCACCGTTGAGATCGGCTGGACGAGCCACAGTGCAATCGACTTCAAAGAGGCGCAGGTCATCGACCCCTGCCTCAACGAGGCTTCCAGTGTCCAGATCGCGCGCTTGAAAACGCAGGCGCATCTGTGCAGTTGGCGTCATGAAGTCGGCGATGCGAATCCTCTTCTCAGCCCAAACTGCAGGACTCGCGGTCACGAGAGAGACTTGTGTCCATGTGGTTCCCGCGTTGTTCGAGAGCAAGATTGGCATTGAATCGAGATTTGGCGCCCCACCCAAACTGTTTGAGTACCAAACATAGAACGAGAAGTACGGATCATCCAATGCAAGGGCGTTGATTGTTGGCGAGGTCAGAGTGGTTGTTCCACCATCGACATCAGCGGCACCAGCGGCCCCGCCGACCACACCAAGACCAGTGATCCACGCAGAAACGCCGGTCGCTGTGTGATCATCTTCGGGCTGCGCGGTCGTGCCGACTGGATTTCCCCGCTCCCACAGTCCAGACGTTGCATTGTCACCCGTTGCGCCGACGGTCCATCCGGTCGTTGCAGTTTCCATCGTGTCGCTGAAATCGGTGATCTCGCCGTTCGAGACTGTCGCAGTGCGAAGCCCAGAGACAGGATCGCGCACAACCGTTCCGCTCGCGAGCGTGAACTCGACAGCGAAGCCAACATTGGAAGGACATGTGAGAGTTGGAAAGACCGCCTTCCATGCGCCCACACCAGTTGGTTGCAGCGGCGCGGTTTGATTCGTTGCAGCACCAGTATTGAAAATCAACTTCGCACCACCCGTTGCGATCGCTTGGCCGCTCGCGAGCGTTGATGTGAGATTGAACGAACCGCCCGTTGGCGCGATGTTCGTCGGAATGCCCTGTGGATAGGCGATTGTGAGTGGCGCCGCGCCGACAGTCCACACGAAGAGACCGCGCTGAATGTCGCTGCCAATCACAGTGCCACTTGGAAAGTATGGGTAGTTGCTCCACAGTCCCGCATAGCCGGTCGCATTTTCCTCTGGGTATGTATCAAACCATGCGCGTTCAGATGGCGCGGTGCGATTGGTGATGTCGTAGATGCGCAGTCCACTCTTGTAGTTGCTTGCGAAGAGGTCGTTGCCCTTGATGTAGAGATTGTGATCGACTGAGACTTGACCATTCGCGTAGGTGCCCGCAAGAAATGGCGCTGCAAGATTCTGAATGTCAATGATGCGAGTCTGGCAGATCACTCCAAAGTTTTGCTCGTCGATCTCATCGTTGATATAGAAGTACTTGTAATCAGGCGAAATCCATCCCTGATGGCAGTATGCCGCATTGGGATAGGTCGCGCGTCCGATGACGACAATGTTGGCCTTGTCGGTGATGTCGAGAATGTCGAGACCCGTGTCTGTGTTGCCCCCGCTGAGCCCGCCGCATGCAAAGAAAATCTCGCGACCCGCGTATGGACCCGTTGGCCAATTGAACACCGCGCCGTCGTGCGTGTACTTCGCGCTCCACGCGCCGACGTACACAGGCAGTGCAGGATTCGCGAGGCTGTATGCACGCACGCCACTCGATCCGCCGCCCATTCGGTAGAGGAAGCCCGTCGCCTCGTTGATGATCATCGTGTGCGAGGCAGCAGTTCCACCCGTCGTCACGGTTCCAAGGTCGGTGATGATTCCAGAGTCGATCTGGGCAAGGTTGAAGATTTGAATGCCGCCGCCACCCTCACTCACTGCGTAGCAGTAGTTCTGATAGGTCTTCATGTTGCGCCACAAACTGTCAGCGGCGCTCGCGGGCCGTGGCATGAACTTGACGAGTTGCGACGCCGATGGCACTGTGATCTCAACGAAGGCAGTGCCGTTGCTCATTCCGAGGATCGCATACTCGCGTCCACTCGGGCTGACGTATCCCCACGCATCACTCGCGCTCGTTGATGCAGCGCTGATTGCGGTGAACGGAAACCATGCTTGCAGATTCACGCCTGATGATTGAAATGTTCCACCCGCAATGCCACCCTCGCTCGCGCGCCAGATCGGACCGTAGTAGGGAGGTTCTTGGTTCTGCGCCTTGGGGTCATCCTCGTGAGCAACAACGAGGGCTGTGAAACAACATGAGAGGCAGAGCGCACCAATAAGTTGAAAGGTCTTCACTCAGACACTCTACACCGCGGGGCGAGCATTTCCATTCTCACTTGGGCGAAACTGCAGTGACTTTTGCGCCAATCCACGGGTTGACTGTCCACTGCGCTGGAGGTGGCGTGCCGTCGAGCGATCGAAGAAATGCGAGAACCCCCTCGATTTCACGCTGCGACAGATTTATGCGACGCAACACCGATTCACGGTGGTGATCCATGGTCACGGCGCCTTCAAGCGTGCTGTAAAAGTGCAGAACTTCTTCAAGCGTTTCGAACTGCCCCTGATGAAAATAGGGCCCTGTTTTTCCGACATTTCGAAGAGTCGGAGTGCGAAATGCCCCCCACTGATCGGGTCGCGCCACGAGTGAATCGACGACCTTTGCCTGTTCGCACGCGGGCGCATCGGAGTGCGCGCCACTCGCTCGGTACGGGTTCGTTTGCATCTTCACGATCGCCGCAAAGCGCGCTGCATCGGCGATGAGATCATTGCGCGGTGCGGCACCGAGGGCATGAAACTCGCCGTCGCTCAGAAGCGGACCGACATGGCACTTCCAGCACTCTGCCTTGCTCGTGAAAGTCGCAAGACCGCGCTGCGCTTGCATAGAAAAATCTTGCGCATCAACCCGATCAAGCGCGGCAGGAGCGCCCGCCGCCTGCCAGCGCGCAACCCACCGGTCGAATGCGCTCGGTCCCGTCACAATCTTGCGCTCGTACGCAGCGATCGCCTTGCCCAAGTTGGCGACAATCGATTCGCTCTGAACAGTCGAGAGCGGCTGCGACGGCATCACTCCAAACACACGCTCGTACTGAGTGCGCAGCGATGGCTCGCTTCGCACGTGCTCGGTGATGTGCGCGAATGAACTTCCCATCTCGCGCGGATGCAGCATCGGGCCATGTGCCTGACTCCAGAGCGAGTCGAACTGCCCATCCCAATTGAACCACTGTTGATGCGCACAGTCGAGGATGGAAAGCGTGTTGCGCACACCTTGCGAGAGCCCGCGGTTCAGGGCGAGTCCATCGGTGAACCCGCGGTCGGGCACGTGGCAAGTTGCGCACGAAATCTCGCCATTGCGCGAAAGATTTGGGTCAAAAAAGAGCGCCTGCCCGAGCACCGCAGCCTGCGGGTCATCGGCGAAGCGATTCGTCGGGTCCGCTGGAAGCGGGCCAGGAAATCCCATCTCTCTCACAAGCTCGACCTGCGAACTCGACAACTGCACGGGCGACTCGCACGCAGCGAGCAGCAGCAGCGCTGACGCGATTATGGAAGTGTGATGTTCCACTGAGCACGCTCGCATGTTGTTCCATCGTCGATGTCGAGATCGACTTCCCACCGACCAGACATGTGAAAGAGCATTCCCTCTGCCGTGACGTTCGCACCGCCCGCAGGTGCGCCACCGAGCACAACGAGCGGAGCGACATTCATGCCGTGCATGTGCTCGGGCATTTGCGCATCGACAAACACTGCGCGCGGAGCATCCTTTTGCTCTCCCGTTGGCGCGATCTGCACTTCGAGAGAGAATCGCTTGCGAACACGTGGGAGTTCTGCGGGCTTGCCCTCATCGACGATTCGCCACTGCACGAGCCACGATCCATCATTGCTCGTGACTTGCTTCCACTCACTCTGAACGCAGATACACATCATCAGACACGAGAGCAGGTTCATCGGTTGGGTCCTCGTGGAGTCGCTGCAGTCGGTTTCTTGCGGACCTTCAGCACCTCATCGGCAGTGCGCGCGCGGGTGTAGGTTCGCCCAAGACTGAAGGTCATTTGCCAGACGCCATCTGCACTGAAGCGCTGACTGCGATGGTTGCCGCTATCGACGACGTACATCGCACCGTTTGCATCGCGTGCGCACGCAGCAGGCAGCCAGAATGCGCCATCGGCCACACCGCGCGATCCGACGCGCGTCGGAGTTGCATCGCCGTGCGTGACGACTACTGTGTCGCTCGCATCGTCGACGACCCACCACTCACCTGGGGCTCCCGCTGCCAGATTTCTCCCATGGACGACCGAATCAAGCTTCACAGTTCCCGCTGCGACCCATTGATCTGCTTCGAATCGATATTGACAGATCACCGCTGGCGAATCGAAGAGCACTCCAACACTTCCATCATCGGCGCATGCGATTGCGACCGCGCGCGCGGTGGTGTCAGGCGCTGTGATTGGATGCGTTGTCGCCCTGCGCAGTGACCGATCGAGCGTCACGATTCGCGGCCCATCTGGGCAGAGAGCGAAGATGCGCTCTTGGGCATCTTGCGCGAGAGAAACGATCGTCGCATCGGATGCAAGATCGAGCCGTGCATACGCGCGCGTCTTGACGAGTCGTCCCATGAAAGGCTCGAAGATCACGTCCTTCGGTGGCGGAGTGAGTTCCCAGAGCGCCAATCGGCGATTGGCGCCATCAGCGACGAGCAATCGCTGTCCCGAGCGCAGCGCAACCATCGCGTCGATCCGTCCAGACTCGTGCGGTTTCGTTCCCGCGCCTGAAAGCGTCGAGACGTGCGCTGGCTCTGCGCGCGAGAGATCAAAGACAACGATCGTTGCAGACTCTGGGTCGTGCAAGAACAACCGCTCGCCGCCGCGACTGCCCGCGATTGTTGCCGCACCGCCGAAATGGCTCTGCACTCCCTCGAGTTTCGGCAAAATCAGCCGCACATCGGCGGGTTCTTCGAGCGCGCTGGGCACAAATGCCTGCACGCGTCGTTCGAATGGTTCGCAGACAACTGCGAGCGGTCCGCGCGTCGATCCCATCGCGACATCGTGCGCGACTGCGATCGCAACGGGATAGTGCACTGCTCCCTCACCTGCGCGAGGAAAGACCGCATGCTGTCCATAGGCAAGTTTGCCCTCGCCCCGCGATTTGTCAGTGCACGACTGTCGCGCCACGCGGTGGTTGAATTCGTCGGCGATCCAGAGCCACCCGCCGTCAAATGCGATTCCCATCGGTTGATTGAAAAGCCCCGGAAATGGACCGCGCCCTCCCCACGTCGAAGTGCGCGGCGCATCGATTCGAGCAGTTGGCGCGACTCCTGATTGTTGGGCGACTTCAACCACGAAGATCTGGTGCGATTGAGTCGAACTCACCGCGAGCAATCCGCTACCGACGAATGCAACATGCGATGGCAATGCGTGCGAGCCATCCTTCATCAACAATCGGTCGCGCATGACTCGGCAGATTTCGTTGCCATCGGTTGAGAGCAACACGATCTCATGAACGGCTTCGTCGACCACTGCGACGCACTCAGTCTTCGCATCGCTGAGTGTGCCAACGGCGATCGAAGTTGGTGCCGCGAGTGCGACCGCCGGAGCGAATCGTGCTTTCCAACTGCCATCTGCGCCAAAGCGATCAACACGCCCTCGCCGCACATCCGTCACAAGCAGCGATCCATCTGAGAGCACCGCAATTCCAGCAGGATTCAAGAGTCTTTCGCTGCCCGCGGTCGATGCCCGCCAGCGCACACTTCCATCGGCGGCGGAGAGCCCAACGACCTCGCCTGCGGCATCCGCCACCGCGACAAGTCCATCGTGCGTGATCGCGCACCCCATCGGAACCTTTAGCTCACTGCACGACCAGAGATAAGTGCCAGCAAGTTCACTCGACGACGGAACTGCAACAGGCACCTGCTGCGCGAGTGCAGCCGAGACGAACGCGCTTATCGCGCAGAATTGAACAGCGACCATCACGCCAGTGAGTCTAGTGGGATAGCCTCGTAGCATGGAAGAAGTCCAGCCTCACTGGCCTCTTGGAGCACTGCCATTCGTTGCGCTCTTGCTCTGCATCGCAGTGCTTCCGCTCATATCAGCGACAAGTTCGTGGTGGCATCACAATCGAAACAAAGCGATCGTTGCGATCGCCTGCGGACTTCTAGCGCTGCTCTTTGTCTGGCAGACTGAGAGTGGCGCGCACGCAGGAGCTGTTGTGAGGCACGCGATCTTGGATGAGTACATCCCTTTCATGGCGCTGCTTGGATCGCTCTACATCGTCGCGGGTGGCATCGCACTGCGAGGCAACCTCGCAGCAACTCCACGCACGAACACCTGCATTCTCGCAACAGGTGCAATCCTCGCGAGTCTGCTTGGTACGACTGGCGCGAGCGTGCTTCTCATTCGACTCTTGCTTGACACAAATCGCACCCGCAAGAGCGCCGCGCACACGGTCGTCTTTTTCATCTTCCTCGTTGCCAACGTCGGCGGCGCACTCTTGCCCATTGGCGATCCACCGCTTTTTCTGGGGTATCTGCGCGGAGTTCCGTTCTTCTGGACCCTTCAACTCTGGCAACCCTGGGCGTTCACGGTGGGCGTGTTGCTCGCGATTTACTACGCACTCGACAGTTGGATGTTGCGCAGTGAGGGCGTTCCCGCCATCGCCACCGAGACAACACAACGCTCGGCACTCGAGGTGTCGGGACAAATCAACCTGCTTTGGCTCGCCGGAATCTTGGCCAGTGTGATCTTGCTCGTTCCAGGTGCGCGACTGTTGGGCAGTGACACGCTCGTGCCACACTTCGCACGCGAAGGCGCGATGGTGCTCTTTGCGCTCCTGAGTCTCGCCACGACATCTGCTGCGACTCGCAAGCGCAACGCATTTTCGTGGGGACCGATTCTTGAAGTCGCCGCGCTCTTCATCGGAATCTTTCTTTCGATGCAAGTTCCACTCGCTGTGCTCAGCCAACGCGGCGGCGACTTCGGCGTCGCAACTCCCACTCAATTCTTCTGGATCACCGGCGCGCTCTCAAGCGTGCTCGACAACGCTCCGACCTACCTCGTCTTTCTGACAACAGCAACCTCACTGCCGCTCGACCCAGGGGCAACAGCGGTCATGCTCACCGAAGGTGTCGCGCTCAGCAGCAATGTGCTCGCCGCGATCTCGCTTGGCGCCGTTTTCATGGGAGCCAACACCTACATCGGCAATGGGCCCAACTTCATGGTGAAGGCAATCGCTGAAGAGAGCGGCGTGAAAATGCCGAGTTTCTTCGGCTATATGGGATGGGCACTCGCGGTGCTCATTCCCGTCTTCGTGCTCGTGGACTTGATCTTCGTAAAGTGAGTGTGCGCTACTTGACCACTGGCGCATCATCTTTGCGCTTCATCATCGCGTAGATCACGCTCTGCACAACGACTGATTCGCCCACGAGTCGCCCCACGCGCTCTCCCGCCTCGCGCACTGATCGAATCTTTCCCTCGTCGAACTCCGCCTCGAAATCGCAGAGCGAGTTTTCAATGCCGAGCAGCATCGACGCAATCACTGCCCACTCGTGGCGTGTGTCGGGCCAATACTCATTTGAACGAAGTGTCTCGACAGGAACACTGATGCGCCAACCCGCTGGAGTCTCAACCATCGTGAGCAGTCCACCGTACGCAGGCTCGTCGTCGATCAGAATCGCCGCGGTGCCATCCCCAAGATCTTCGACCGTCATGCGCGCGCGCTGCTCACTGAGAAAACCAAATGGATCACCCAACACACGCTTGGCGAGTTCGCGGTAGTCGAATCCTTCGCGTGCAGCCGCCTGAGCCCCCGTCGCCGCTTCTTTCTTCAGTTCCTCTGGAAAGCGCGACTTGATCTTCTTCGAGACGCGCCACAACTGCGCGATCATTTGCGACATCTTGTCCTTGACATTCTGAATCGCACTCGCCTCGGTCACACCATCGTCGAACGTGATATCGCGCGCCTTGATCTCGATCATCTGAGGCAGGTTCTCTGGATGCCCCTCTTCGATCATCCGTGTGATTGCATCGAGCGCCCTCTGCGGCGTACTCGTGTCTTCTTTCTGGCCTCCGCATCCTGCAAGCGCGAGCGCGAGAAGAATCATGAGGATGGCTGCTTGGCGCATGATCACGCGCTAATCTTACGAGTCGTATGCAGATCACCGTGAACGGAAAACCAGAAACTCTCGCGCACCCCGCGACCGTCGAAGAGGTCGTGATGCTCTTTCGCACTGCGGCCGTGCCTTGCGCTGTCGAAGTGAACGCGCGACTTGTGCCCCACGCAATGCGCACCCTCGTCGAAATCAAAGAGGGCGACCGCGTCGAAATCGTCACGCTCGTAGGTGGCGGATGAACAGTATGACCTCGGCCACCCACACATTCCAGACGACCGCGATTCCGCCGCTGAAAGTTGGATCATTCACCCTGCAGTCGCGGCTCGTGGTGGGCACTGGCAAATACAGCGATGCCGAGACGATGAACCGCGCCCTTGCGGCATCTGGATGTGATGTCGTCACCGTTGCCGTCAGACGCGAGCGCCTCATCGATGCGCAGGGCAAGTCACTGCTCGACGCGATGGACACTGCGAGACTCACGATTCTTCCAAACACCGCTGGATGCTTCACCGCCGAAGACGCGGTGCGCGTCGCGCGATTGGGGCGCGACATTCTCGAGCAACTCAAGAATCCTGGGGCGCGCTGGGTAAAACTCGAGGTGCTCGGAGACAAGCGCACGCTGCTGCCCGATCCTGTGGGCACACTCGAAGCGTGCCGCGAACTGGTCGCCGATGGATTCGAAGTGCTCTGTTATTCGAGCGATGATCCAATCATGGCAGTGAGATTGCGCGATGCAGGGGCGACGAGCGTCATGCCCGCGGGCAGTCCGATTGGATCGGGTCGCGGTATCTCGAATCCAAGCGCGATTTCAATCATCTTGGAGTTGCTCAAAGATCCCTCTGCTGGGGGCGATCCGAATTTTCCTGTCATTGTTGACGCGGGCGTTGGTACTCCGAGTGATGTCACGCGGGCGATGGAGCTCGGCGCAGATGGCGTCCTGCTCAACACCGCGATCGCACACGCAACCGACCCAGTGATGATGGCGAGTGCGATGCGCATGGCCTGCGATTCTGGTTGGATGGGTGCGCGTGCGGGGCGCATGCCCATGCGGCGCTACGCGAGTGCTTCGAGCCCGTGGGAAGGCGTTGTCACCCACATTCCTGGTGAGTGAACTGTTCGCATCTCGCCTTTCGGCCGCGGCTCACCCACGCATCTTCAAGAAATTGCCAAGCATCGCTGGGCCGTCCACGGACAAAAAACTCTCAGGATGAAACTGCACCCCTTCGAGTGGTGCGCTGCCAGCAGGAGCCTTCCACCGAAGACCCATCACCTCGTCGCGGTCGGTCCACGCTGAGATCTCAAACTCGCTTGTTACCGTCGCACGCTCAACGATGAGCGAGTGATAGCGCGTCGCAGTCGTCGGGCTTGGCACACCCTCGAAAAGCCCCCGCCCATCATGAAAAATCGGCGACGTCTTGCCATGAACGGCGCGATCGTTGCGCGCGACACGCATCCCATGCACATCACCAATTGCCTGATGGCCGAGGCAGACTCCAAGAATCGGAATCTTCCCGCGAAGCGACGCGATCAACTCGCACGAGATGCCACTCTCGCGCGGAGTGCACGGACCTGGAGAAATCACGAGATATTGCGGGCAGTGCGCAATCGCGGCCGCAGCGCTCATCGCATCATTGCGCACGACACGAATCTCAAGTGTGCGGTCGAGCACGCCGAAGGCTTGCACGAGATTCCAAGTGAACGAGTCGTAGTTGTCGATGAGAAGCAGCACGGAGAGACCTGCAAGGGAGGATAGAAGGCGATTGCAACCACGGGGCGCAAACGAAAAACCCCGCCTGCGCGGCGGGGTTTCGAAATGGAGTGGATGAGGATCGAACTCACAACCTCTTGAATGCGATTCAAGCGCTCTCCCAATTGAGCTACCACCCCCAGCGGAAAAAGTATAACGAACAATTCCCCCGCTGCCCGTGCGTGCGCGCACTGCTGCTCAGTAGCCTTTGAGTGTGGCGCGTGAGGCAATCCAAAGCGAGAATGTTGGCGAGAAAGAGCGCGTGAAAGATGCGCCGCCGCCAAATCGTGACACCCCGGCGATGCGGCAGTACCAACAGTTTCGCCTTCAACATCCCGGATGCATGCTCTTCTTTCGAATGGGCGACTTTTATGAGATGTTCGACGACGATGCGATTCGCGCGCACAAGTTGCTCGGCATCACGCTGACCGAACGAACTTCTGGCATCCCAATGGCGGGGGTCCCATTTCATGCTGCCGAGGGATATTTGCGGCGACTCGTTGAACATGGCGAACGCGTTGCCGTCTGCGAGCAGATCCAAGATCCGAAAGAAGCCAAGGGGATCGTCGAGCGCGCCGTGGTGCGCGTCGTCACTCCTGGCACGCGCGTCGATGAGGCATTGCTCGAAGAGGGAACGCGCAACGTTGTCGCAGCGGTGGCGATCGCAGACGGACGCGCAGCGATCGCTCTCGTCGAACTCTCAACGGGCGCATTCTCGGTGCTCCCCTGCTCGATCGACGCGCTCGCCGATGAACTTGCGCGCGCAGCGCCAGCAGAAGTGCTCTGCGCAGAAGATTGCGTTCTTGGCGCGCACACGAGCGTCGCCGAGATCGCCCGCACACTTCGCGCTGCGGTCACCACCCGTTCGCGTTGGGCGATGGGTGCAGAAGAGTCTGCCAATGCGCTGCGCAAACACTATGGCGTTGGACCCCTCACCGCATGGTCGCTCGACGCAGCATCGCTCTGCGCCGCAGGCGGATTGCTCGGTTACCTCACTGAAACACAAGCGGGACTTGCCGCTGATGGTGCCGCTGGCATCGCATCGGGGGTGCGGACACTCGCGCACCTTGAAGCGCCACGCGTCGTCGATCGATCGACCTCGGTCATTCTTGATGGATGGACTTTGCGCGCACTCGAGATCGAGAAAACATCGCTCGCCGGATCGGTCGATGGATCGCTCGTGGCAACACTCAACGCAACGCGTACGCCGATGGGTCGGCGGCTTCTGCGCGAATGGATCTGCTTTCCACTGCGCGACCGAGCTGTCATTGAGAGTCGCCACGCCGCCGTTGCGGCACTCACGCAAGATCAACCGCTGCGCGAAGCACTCGCCTCGGTGCTCACACGCATCCAAGATGTCTCGCGCATGCATGGCCGAGTGGCGATGCGGCGGGCAACTCCGCGCGATCTCGTCGCGCTCGGTCGTTCGCTCGCAGCCGCACCGAGTGCGATCGAGATTCTTGAGGGAACGCCTGCATTCAACGAACTTTCAGCTCGCCTTGCGACCATCAGCAGCCAACTTGCGCAGCTCGGCATCGAGATCGTGCAATCGTGCGTCGAGACTCCACCCACGCATCTGCGCGAAGGTGGACTCATTCGCGAGGGGTTCGACGACGAACTCGATCAAGCGAAGTCACTGCAACGCGACGCCGGAGAGTGGCTCGCGAACTACCAAGTTCAACTCATCCGCGAGAGTGGCATCGAGAGTCTGCGAACTGGATTCAACCGCGTCTTTGGCTACTACATCGAAATCAGCCACGCGCATGCGTCGCGCGCTCCAGTCACATTCACCCGCCGACAGACGCTGCGCAACGCAGAGCGGTACATCACTCCAGAACTCAAGACATTCGAGGAGCGCGTGCTCACGGCAGAGAGCCGCGCAATCGAGCGTGAAAAGATTCTTTTCGATCAACTTCTCGCAGCAGTCTCGCAGCAGGCGAGCGCCATCGCGCAATATGGTCAGATCATTGCAGAACTCGATTGCCTCGGATCATTCGGCGAGCTCGCTGCGCGTTTTCGTTACACCCGCCCAGAGATCGTGAACGAACCGGTCTTGGTGATCGAAGGAGGACGCCATCCAGTTCTTGATCGATCGCTTGGCAGCACATTTGTGCCAAATGATTGCTCGCTTGGGGGAAGAGTTCGCACCGATGAGGGCGCAGTTGGCGCAGACCGCGCACGCGCCACGCTTGCGCTTGTGACCGGGCCGAACATGGCCGGCAAGTCGACGTTTATCCGGCAAAATGCGCTCATTGCGCTGATGGCGCTCGCCGGGAGTTTCGTGCCAGCCACCCGCGCGACTGTTGGCCTCTGCGACCGGATCTTTGCGCGCATCGGGGCGGGCGACGAACTGCATACGGGGCGTTCGACCTTCATGGTCGAAATGACTGAGACCGCCAACATTTTGCATCACGCAACCGAGCGAACGCTCGTCGTGCTCGACGAGATCGGTCGTGGCACGAGCACCTATGACGGACTCAGCCTCGCATGGGCGATCACCGAGTGGCTTGCTGCTCGCGGCACCCGCACACTTTTCGCGACGCACTACCACGAACTCACCGCGCTCGCAGACCGTGATGCATCGATCGCAAACTTGCAGGTTTGCGTGCGCGAGTGGAAGGACGAAGTGATCTTTCTGCACCGCATCGAGGCAGGGCGCGCAGATCGCTCGTATGGAATCCACGTTGCAAAACTTGCCGGATTGCCCCCCGCCGTTGTCGAGCGCGCGAGGCGCGTGCTTGAGTCGCTCACAACCGAGCGGCCGCCAAGTCGAACGGCCAAGCACGATGATGCGCAGGGATTGCTCTTTGCCGCACCTGCCGAACCGCCACCCGAACACCCACTGATCGGCGAACTGCGCGATCTCTCGATTGACGCGATCACTCCGTTGCAGGCGTTCGACTTGTTGCGCCTCTGGAAGTCGCGCACTCTCTGAGCAACTCACTCCGTTGTTGCAGGCACCGTCAGAGTGTCGAGCCAACTCTCGAGCGCATCGGGAAGCAGCGGCTTGAGAATGTCTGGCACCTCGCGAGTGCGCTTCGTCTCGATGATGGCGGTCGCGGTTGCACCCATTCGATACGGCGTCTTTGCATCGGTCGCTTCCATGACAATTCGCACTGGAAAGCGCTGCGCAAGCCGTACCCAATCGAGTGTTGGAGAGACGGTGGGAAGCACTCCCATCGACCCTTGATCGGCATCGTAGAGAGCCCATCCGATCCCTTGCACGGTGCCGCGAAACTTCGCGAGCGGATAGGCCATGAGATAGACCTCGACTTCCATTCCAGGCTCGATGGCGCGAATGTCAGTCTCTTGAAAGTTGGCAAGCAAGTACCAGTTCGTCGTATCGACGAGCGCAAAGATCTGCGCGCCGCGCTGGGCGTACTGCCCTGCAGAGATATTGAAGTTCGTGACATACCCCGAGACGGGAGAACGCACTTCGCAATAGCCGACATTCAACTGCTTCTCAACGACTGTCGCCTGCGCCCGTGCTCGGCGAACATTGACATCGCCCACTTGACCGAGGTTCGCTCGCGCTTGCGCCACCGCAGCTTTCGCTTGCACAACGGCCGCCGTCGACGAGCGCACATTTCGCTGCGCCGCATCAATCTGGTCTGGGGTGACGAACTGTTTTGGCAGCAGCGGCTCAATGCGCGCGAGGTACTGCACGTTGTACTCAGCGATCGCCGCCGCGCTCACGACATCCGCTTCACGCTGTGTGATCGCATCCGTGAGCGCTTGAATCTCAAGGTCAACGTACGCAAGGTTCGCGAGCGCGACATCGAGTTCTGCCTGAAATGGTCGGACGTCGATTCGAAAAAGCAAGTCTCCAACCTGCACCTGCTGGTTGTCGACGACCGCAAGTTCAGTCACATAACCAGCCACATTTGCCGCGATTCCGACGATGTTCGCGCGCAAGTATGCGTCGTCGGTGCGCGGGCGAATGTCGAGTTCCCACCATGTCAGAAACGAGAGCACCACCGCACAGAACACCGCGCCGATACCAAACACCTTTCCAACGACTGACCGCAGCGGCGCTGGCACAAAGCCGCGCGTGGGCGCCATCGCCGAACTGTTCTGCTGGGGGGCCGCGCTCATGTGCGAAAAAATCCAAGCCAGAGGCCAAGTGTGCATGACAAGTAGACACAGAAATACACAGTCAACTTTGGACCGATGAACGGTTCAATTCCCGCGCGGCGAACGAGAAATCGGATCAGCGCCAAGAGCCCTCCCGCAACGATCAGGCAGAGAAGCCACGCAGGAAAGAATGCTCCGTCGATGCTCAAGATCGGATCGCACCCCGCAAGCAGCGCGATCGCGGCTCCCGCCACGAGAGTCACTGGCGCAACCGAAATTTCACCGCGCGTTCGCATCGGGCGCAGAGTAACGCAGTTGCTAGGCTGCGTGGTGTATGCAGCCGCGATCAATCTGCCGCCTCGCACTTGCTTCGCTTGCCGCAGCGGTGGCGATGAGCGGATGTGTGATGGATGGACCCTTCGTCGAAGCTGACATCAACAAGCTTGTTTCGAAAGACTCAGCCGTTGCGTGGAGCGCACACGGTGCTCCGCCACCCGTCACTCCACTCGCAGTCCCGGTGAGTTTGGCGCGCTCTCCAGCTGACGTTGCCCCTGCCCCCACTGCCGCGCAGCCCCACGAACCGCACCACGATTTGGATGCTGCACGCCTCTCGCTTCCTCAGTGCGTCGACTCTGCTCTCTCGAACAGTCCAGTGACTCGCGCAGCGTGGGAATCTGCTCGGGCCACCGCGGCGACAGTCGGTATCGCCGACGCCGCGTACATGCCCGACATTTTCTTCACTGGATCGACCGGTCCAGAACAAGACCTGCTCGGTCCAATCCGTAATCAGCAGAATCTCGGCCTAGCTGCGATCGGGCTGAACTGGGTCTTGATGGACTTCGGCCGCCGCGATGCCGACAGCGCACGCGCACGCGCACAGATGATCGGCGCGAACTACACATTCAATCGCACGATGCAGAAGTTGGTCTACGAGGTGCAATCCGCCTACTTCACGCTCGACGCCAAGATCGCACTGCGTGAGGCGGCGCATGAAAATGTCGCGACTGCGCGCAAGCAACTCGACGCGACCGAAGACCGAATGACCGTGGGGCTTGCGACGCGCCCTGAGGTCTTGCAGGCGCGACAGCAGTTTCTTCAAGCGAACTACGACCTCGAGGATGCCAAAGCCGCCGTCTACGGAGCGCAGGCGCGGCTCTCGGTTGCGATGGGGGTCTCGGCGGACCGTCCCTGCGAGATTGTTCGACTCAATGATCTGCCGCTTCCAGACAATCTCACGCGAGCGATTGACAGCTCGATTCGCGCGGCACTCGAGCAGCGCCCTGACATTGCCGCGGCGATCGCACACGTGCGTGCCCGCGAACAAGAGGTCAAGCGCGCAGAGGCGAACTTTCTTCCAATCATTTCTTTTGAAGGGTTTGGTGGAGTCTCAAGCCAGAGTTACAAGGTTCAAATTGCGCCGCAGAACACCCCCAGTGATGGGTCGAGCACCTTCGGAAACTACGCAGCAAAACTCACAGCACAGTGGCTGATCTTCGATGGGTACGAGCGGGCGCACGCGCTGCAACAGGCGCGCAGCGAAGTACGCGCGGCACAGGCAACTCTCGAGAACTTGCGTCTGCAAACGACCGGCGAGGTCTGGACTGGATATTTCGAGTTCTTCTCGGCCCAGAAGCGCTACGAGGCTGGCGTCGCACTGCTCACCGCTTCGCAGGACTCCTACGAGAGCGTCTATCAGAGTTATCTCAACGGGCTTGTCACGATCAACGACCTGCTGCAAGCAGAGTCTGACCTCTTTGATTCGCGGTTTGAATTGATCAAGTCGCGCGCACAACTTCTGACAGCGAGTGCGACGTTCGTGCTTGCACTTGGAAGTTGACCTTCCAAGCAGCGACATTGTGATGGACGCCGCCTTCCTTCAATCCAAACATGCGCAGGGACTCTCCTACGCCGCCTACCTCGCCACGAGCCCATCCCATGCCGAACACTGGATTCGACAGGGTGCGACGATGCAACTCGCACCAGACGATCAGTCGCTTCTCGCTTCATTCACACGGCGCATGCCTGTGATTTGCCTCAGTGGACTCTGGTGTGGTGATTGTGCGGTGCAGTGCCCGATGCTCGACCTCATTGCGCGCGCGAGCACCTGCATCGACCTTGTGTTTCTCGACCGCGACGCGCACCTCGACCTTGCGGATGAAGTGCGCATCGCTGGGGGCAATCGCGTGCCGACACTCTTGTGGCTCAGTGAAGAGTTTGAGTTCGTGCATCTGCTGGGGGATCGCACACTCAGCCGCTACCGCATGATCGCTGCCACCCAACTCGGCGCAGCGTGCCCCCTTCCACATGTGCTTGCGCCGGCGGACGAGCGTGCGACGGTGCTTGGCGAATGGGTGCGCGAGTTTGAACGCGTGCAACTGGTGCTGCGACTCTCTCCCCGACTGCGACAGTTGCACGGCGACTGATTTGTTCAGCGCAGTTTCAGGCTGACCAGTGCGACCATCGTGAGCACGACGGTGATCAACCAGAATCGCACGACGACCTGCTGCTCTTTCCATCCACCGAGGTGAAAATGATGATGAATCGGAGTGCACCGAAAGATGCGCCGTCCCTCGCCATACTTTCGGCGCGTCCACTTGAACCATGAGACTTGCGCCATCACGCTTCCCATTTCCAGAAAGAAGATTCCACCAATCAGGATGAGCAGCAACTCTTGACGCACGGCAATCGCCATGTACGCGAGCAATCCGCCCAGTGCGAGGCTGCCCGTGTCTCCCATGAAAATGCGCGCAGGACTGCAGTTGAACCAGAGAAATCCAAGGCACGCTCCCGCCATCGCCCCCGCCATCACCATCAATTCGCCGGTTCCAACAACGCTCGGAACCATCAAGAAGTACGCCGCGCGTGGGCTCCCGCCAATCCACACAAGCGCCATCATTGCGAGACTCGCGATGACGAGTGTTCCAGTCGCAAGACCATCCATTCCATCGGTGATGTTCACCGCATTTGAAACGCCAGCGATCCACAGCGTCGCCAAGAGCGTGAAGAGCCCAATGCCAAGCACGATGACTCCACTCGCGATTGCTGGAGGCTGAATGATTGTCTCAATCGAAGGGGTTGGAAGGTATGTGCGTTGAAATGGAAGGTTCAACACATGCGCGTCGTCGAGACCGCTCGCTCGATAGAGAAAGAACCCAACCACGAGTCCGAGCCCGAGTTGAAAGAGCAGTTTTTCCCATGCGACAAGCCCATCGCGCGTGCCAGGAGAACGTCGACTCTGCGTGAGTTTCAACCAGTCATCGAACCCCCCCACCAATCCCAACCAGATCACCACGATGATTCCGAGGTGGATGTATCGACTGTGGATCACATCGCTGAGCAACACCGTGCTCACGAGGAGCGCTCCCAAGATGATGATGCCACCCATCGTTGGGGTGCCAGCGCGACTCTGCATCAGTTGATTGACGCCGTCATTGCCGAACTCAGGAGTGTCGCCGATTTTTCGTTGTGCGAGCCAGTGAATGATGCGCGGCCCGAACGAGAGCACGAGCACAAAGGCGAGCAAAGCTGCAAAGAGCGCGCGAAACTCGAGCTGATACATCACCATCACCAGCCACGAAAGCCCGCGATCGTCGAGCCAACTCTGCGCTGCGACTGTGAGGTTGTAGAGCATTAGGCAGCCAGTCGCTCTTGCAGAGAGGCGAGTAATCGCTCGAGCGCCGCACCGCGCGATCCCTTCAACAGGATCGCATCGCCCGTCATGAACTCGCTCACGACTCGAGTGACACCAAGTGGGTTGAGTTCTGCAACTTGCACGACTTTGCATCCACCCGCGCTGCGACACGCTTCTGCTGCATGTGCCGCGAGTGGGCCGACGAAGATCGCGAGATCGGGGGCACTTCCGCCGACGCCGCGCGCAACCGCCCTTCCAATCTCTGCGTGCAACGCTGGTGCTTGCGCGCCAAGTTCGAGCATGTCGCCGAGCACAACCACCCGGCGCTGGGTGCACCCAACGAGTTCTGTGAATGTTGAGAGTGCTGCGAGCACTGCATCGGGGTTCGCGTTGTACGCATCGTTGTAGATCGTGAGATCGCCACACTGTTGGCGAACGAAACGCATCTCGCTTGGGCGCACGCTTGCGAGTCCACGCGAAATCTGCTCATCCGTCAGGCCGCTGTCGATGCCGATGGCGATCGCCGCGAGCGCGTTCATCGCGTTGTGTGCTCCTTCGAGCGACAACTCAACCGTGAAATTGCGGCCGCACGCCTCAATCTCGAGCTGCTGCCCGCCGCCCGCGCGCGCGGCACGCCGACGCAATCGCACATGATTCATCACTCCTTCACCGAACCGAATCACACGCACTCCCTCCGGCAGTGCGCCGTCGAGTGCGGCGTCCAGCATTGAATTGTCGCCGCGCACAACAGCGAGACCACCCGCCGAGAGCGCCGAAACGAGCGCGAATTTTTCGCGCATGATTGCGTCGACCGATCCAAGCCCTTCGAGATGTGCGCGACCAACCATCGTCACCACCGCGACATCGGGGCGTGCGAGTGCGCTGAGCATCGCGATTTCACCCGGTGCATTCATCCCGATCTCAGCCAAGAGATAGTCGTCGCCGCGGTGTCCTCCGCAGAGCGTGATTGGAACGCCGATGTCGTTGTTAAAACTCTTCGGACTCGCGCTTCCACGAAACTTCGTCGCAAGCACCCCCTCGATGAGTCTGCGTGTCGTGGTCTTTCCTGCGCTGCCCGTGATTCCAACGACGCGCGTGCCGGCGAGCATTGCGCGCCAAGCAGCAGCAGCGGCCTGAAGCGCCGCGCGCGTCTCGCGCACAACGAGCACCGCACATGGCTGGGTCGTGGTCAATCGAATGCAGCGCCACTTCGACTCTTCGACCACGAGGATGCGTGCCCCCGCGCGTACCGCCTCGAGCAAGTGGTCGTGCGCATCGTGGCGATCGCCGTGCAATGCAAAGAACACACGCTCCGAGAGATCACACCGCGTGTCGGTGCCGACACCACGCGTTGGGCGCGACGATGCAGGCGCGACCGCCCACGTTCCGCCGACCGCCACGCGCAATTCTTCGGGTGTCATGAAAGCACGATCGGCGCACACAGCCTCAGACGTCATGTTGAAACTCCTTGAATAGTCCGCGTCGATCGCGCCGCAAGCGCCTTGCGCGCCTCGATGCGATCGTCGAACGGAAACTTTTGCTTTCCGATGATTTGGTAATCCTCGTGTCCCTTGCCCGCGATCAAGACGAGGTCTCCCGCGCGCGCCATCTCGATCGCGCTGCGAATGGCCGTCGCTCGGTCGCACTGCTGCTCGACGGTTGCGGCGCAATCCGCACGAATCCCCGTACGAATCTCGTCAATAATCGCTTGCGCCGATTCGGTTCTTGGATTGTCGCTCGTGATGATCACATGATCGGCATGCGTCGCGGCGGTGTGCGCCATGCGCGGACGCTTCGTTCGGTCGCGGTCGCCGCCGCAGCCAAAGACCACGATCAATCGTCCATCGCTCACCACGGGACGCACTGCCGTGAGCACATTCAGCAGCGCATCATCGGTATGCGCGTAATCAACAAGCACAGCGAATGGACTCTTGGCAGTTGTCACGAGTTCAAGCCGCCCCGGAGGAGACGCAGCACCTGCGAACCCACGCGCGAGCGCATCCGCGTCAACTCCAACACTCCACGCTGCCGCCGCAGCCTGCAGCGCATTCATCGCGTTGTGCCGTCCAATGGCTGCAAGGTCGACTTCAAGATCACCCCACGGGCCGCGCAACCGCAGGCGCATGCCACTCAATGCGAGGCGCTTCACTTCAACAAAGCACTCGGCTCTCGTGTCGCCTGCGCTGCATCGCAAGACGCGCGCACCACAACCCCGCACCATCTGTTCGTATGCGCTGTCATCAGCGTTCACCACCGCGCAACTTCCAGCCTCGAGGGTGCGAAAGAACTTCGCCTTCGCCTCACCGTAGGCATGCATGGTCTGGTGGTAATCGAGGTGATCACCTGTGAGATTTGTGAAGACGGCCGCGGCGAAATTGATGCCATCGACGCGTCCTTGATCGAGCGCGTGACTTGAGACTTCCATCACCGCGCACGTGCATTGGTTTCGCACCATGCGCGCGAAGAGTGCTGCGAGTTCTGTGCCACCAGGAGTGGTGAGTTCTGCCGGTTCGCGCGTCGCGCCATCATCGGTGAGCACCGTGCCGAGCAGCCCACACTTTGCGCCAAATTGGTTGATGAGGTGGTGCGCAAGGAATGCAATTGTGGTCTTTCCGTTCGTGCCTGTGATGCCAATCACACGCATCGCGCGACTCGGAAATCCGTGAAAAGACTGCGCGAGGGCCGTTGCGGCACGGTTGGCATCTTTGGCAACGATGATCGCGACGTCTTGGCGCACTCCACACGCCGCACGCGCGCGCTCGACATCAACCGCGGCGTCAATGCAGAGTGCGACCGCTCCGCGCGCGACCGCGTCTGCGATGTAGTTGGCCCCGTCCCCTTTGCTTCCGCTGCGTGCGATGAACAGCGTCGCAGGCGCGACTTGCCGCGAGTCATCCGTGACAGAAAGCACTGTCGGATCACCCGAACGCAAGACCGAGACGCCGTCCACATTGGCGATAAGTTGAGACAACTTCATGCACGAATCCGCACCCCCCATTATCGGCATTTCTGATCGTTGCGCTTCAAGGCTGAAGCAGCATTGCATCACCAAATGAATAGAACCTGTAGCGCTCACTTTGAGCGAGCGCGTAGAGCTCTTTCAACTGGTCTAACCCAACGAGCGCACCCACTAACGCGAGCAGCGTCGAACGCGGCAAATGAAAGTTCGTGAGCAGTCGGTTGGTCCACGCAAACTTGAATCCGGGGGTAATCAGAATGTTGGTCACAAAGTCCATCACCGTGCCGTCGGGCATTCCCGCTGCGACCATCGCCCGCGCTGCAGCGACGATCTGTGGGGGTAACTCGACTGGAAGGCTCTCGAGCAGCCGAACAGAAGTCGTTCCTACAACAAGAGATAGATCGCGATTGATCGCTGAGAGCGCGACCACATTGCGGGCGCTCATTCGGCAATGTTCATGGTGCATTGGATGCGCGCTCAGCATCTCTGCATCGACTGGGCGAAATGTCCCCGTGCCGACTTGCAGTTCGATCGCCACGCGCTCGACTCCCTGCGCAGCGATGCGCGACAACAACTCGCTCGTGAAATGCAAGCCCGCCGTCGGAGCCGCGCAACTCGGAAGTTCAGAAGCACGCGAAAAGAGCGTTTGGTATTGCACGCGGTCCTGGCAGTCGTCGGCTGCTTCCGCACCCGCTGCCTTGCGCGCCTGCAAGATGTACGGAGGCAACGGCGTACGCCCCGAGCGCTCCCACATCTGCGCCGCATCACTGCCATGCGTGAGTTCGACCTCCCAGTGCATCTCACGCCGCGAGTGCAATGTGATTCGATCGGGTGGTGATGAACCACCCGCCACCGCTGGGCGCAGTTCGAGCACATCTCCTGGATGAAACTTTTTCGACCCCTTCACCAGCGCCACCCACCGCTCATCGGCAGCGCGCCCCAAGAAGAGTCCCTCACTCTCGCGCCCATCACTGACGCGCACCCCCACAAACCGCAGCGGAGCGACGCGCGTTTCGTTGACGACCATCGCGCTGCGCGCAGGCAAATACTCCGGTAAATCAGCCACTTTTCGGTGCTCCACCCGTCCAGAGCCCCGGTGAAAGACGAGCATGCGCGCCTGATCTCTTGGATCGGCCGGACGCGTCGCGATCAACGCCGCATCAAGGGGATAGTCAAGTTCACTTGCTGCGAGATCGGGTGGTGTCAAGAGCGACGCCATCAGAGTGCCCCGCCATCCGCCGCGAGTTTCATCGACGACTCAACGTGCACTCCCGCGGCGAGCCGCCGCCCGTGAAGAAATGCCGCAAGTGTGACGGCTCGACTTCCAGGAGCCTGCACTTCAAGAAGTTCGACCGCTCCCGTTCCGCACGCGACCGATCCATCCGCGAGAATTTCTCCTGCGCTGCTCGCGACCTGATCCGCAACACTGCTGCTCACCGCAGCGACACGCGCACGAAGAATGCGAATTGGGTGGGTCGCGACCATCGCATCAACACCTGGCCATGGACTCAATCCGTTGATGCGCGCGCTCACTTCGCCCGCAGTGCGAGTGAAGTCGACCCACGCGTCTACGCGTGAAAGTTTTCGGGCGCGCGTCACGAGCGACTCGTCTTGGGGCAGCGCGGCCCGCTCGCCACGAACCCAACTTGAAACAACACGCACGAGCGGCTCGACCCCAAGCAGCGCGAGTCGGTCATGCAATTCCCCCGATGTTTCCCCTTGAATTGGCTCGGTTTCTGCAGTCGCAAAGACCCCGCCGGCATCCATCTTCTCGACGACTTCGATCACGCTCACGCCGACTTTCGCATCGCCAGCCATCAGCGATCGCTGGATCGGTGCGGCACCACGCCACGCTGGCAGCAGCGATCCGTGCAGATTGATCGCGCCGACCCCCTGAAGCAGTTCTGGCGAAAGTTTCTGCCCGAACGCGACGACCACAAAGAGCGCGGCGCCGAGCGATCGAACCTTCGCGAGTCCATCCACATCATTGATGTTGGCCGTGCGCAGCAACGGCAGTCCATGCGCGGTTGCCCATGCGCTGACCGGCGTCGGTTGTTCAACGCGACCTCGACCCGCAGGTCGGTCTGGCTGCGAAACAACGAGACGAATCTCGATTCCGATCAGTTCGCCGCGTGCGCGCAGTGCTTCAAATGATGCAACTGAGAATGCGCCACTCCCAAGAAGTACGACCCCGACGCGACTCGCGCCAGACGGCCCGTTGCACCCGCCGCTCACTCCGACTCCTGCGCTGCCTCGAGGGCTCGAAGCCGTTTGCGGTTGACGAGCCGATCGATCGGTGACATTCGGTCGATGATCAAGACCCCGTCGAGGTGGTCGACTTCGTGCTGCCAACACCGTGCCATCAGTTCATCGTTTTCGAGAGTGAAAAGCTCGCCGTTCAGTGCCGTCGCTTCGATGATTGCGCGGGGTTGGCGGCGCACCGATCCGCGAATGTCTGGCAAGCTCAGGCAGCCCTCTTCTTGCGCCACGAGCACCCCGTCAACCACCAAGAATCTGGGGTTGATAAAGACTCGCTCATCGCCCCCATCTTCCGACTCCCCCACGGTGACAAAGATCCGCTTCGAGACACCAATTTGTGGTGCGGCAAGGCCAATGCCTCCCTCGTCGTGCATCATCTGGATCATCTCGCCCACCAACGCCTCGATCGATGCGTCAATCTTCGCAACGGGCTCGGCGCGTTTACGTAAAACAGAGTGAGGATGGATGACGAGGTTTCGCATAGAAGTCAACTTTGAAAGGGCAAGGCTAATCTAGATTCGGCTCGATCGTTCGACTTGGCAGCAAGATGAGTTGACACGGCGAACGAGCAACCGATGCAGTACTCTTCGAAGGCTCAGCCCCCACACGAGACAAACAACAGTGATTCTCCCTTGGAAAAAGAAAGATGCCGCCGGCGAGGTCAAGTTCGTCGCTGCCCCAGAGAAGGCGCGACCCTATATCGAACGGGCGGTGAAGGCGCGCGATCAATCTGCATTTGATGTCGCGCTCTTCTACTACGCCAACGCACTGAAGTGGGATCCCACCGACCTGATGGTGCACGAAGAGATGTACGCGTGCGCGAAATCTTTTTACGCAAGCGGTGGCAAGCCAGCATCAGCCGCTGAGGTTCGCCCGCTCGAAGGTCCACTTCCAACCGACCGCCTCGCAGTCGCCGAGTTGCTGTGGATGCGCGACCTCAACAATCTTGAACGCGCCCTCGACATGATGACGGCTGCGTCCAAAGCAGAGCAAACTTCTTTCGGCGCGTGGGTCGGTCCGAAGGTATTCAATCTGCTCTCGGTCACCCTGCGCGACAAGCCGAACAAGAAACTGCTCCTGCGCGCCAAAGATCTTTTCATTGGCGTCGGATCTTGGGAAGAGGCGAAACTGTGCGTCGAACAGGCGATCAAAGCCGACCCCACAGATATTCAACTTGATCGAGAGTTCAAGCAGATTCTTGCACAGCGTGCGATTGATGCGGGCGGATACGACCGTGAAGGTGGCCCCGGCAACTTTCGCGCCAACGTGAAGGACCTCGAGAAGCAGCAGGCACTCGCCGAGAAAGATGCGATCACAGGAAGCGCAGGCACCGAAGAACGCAATCTCGAACGAACGAAGGCCGACTTCGACGCGAATCCAACAAGCCCCGATCTCGTTCAGAAGTACTGCGTCGCCTTGCGGCGCATGGGAACGCCTGAACACGAATCGCTCGCGTACAGGGTCTATCTCGCCGCGTACGAAACCTCGAAGGAATACCGCTTCAAGATGGCTGCCGGCGACATCAAACTGATGCGCGCAGGGCGGCAACTCTCTGCGGCAGAAGAAGCGGTCAAAGCCGCACCCACCAACGAGGCAGCGGTTGCGAATCTCGCGCGCATTCGCAAGGCCGTGCTCGAATTGCAGGCCACTGAATATCGCGAGCGCGTTGCGGTCTATCCAACCGACCGAGCAATCAAGTCTGAACTTGGGCGCGTGCTCTTCGACCTCGGCCACTTCGAAGAAGCGATGGGATGCCTGCAGATCGCCAAAGAAGAGCCCAAAATGCGTGTCGCCGCTGCACACATGCTCGGCCGTTGCTTCGCCGTTTCAGGATGGCACACCGAAGCAATCGGCGAGTACAAGGACGCGCTTGCATCGATGGATGTCACGCAATCTGAGCGCGAACAGGACATTCGGTATGACTTCATGCTCTCGCTCATTGAACTCGCACGCAACGAGAAGAGCGCCCAATATGCACGGGATGCCGCCGAGATCTGCTCTGGAATCCTGCGCAAAGACATCAGTTTTCGCGACATTCGTCAACGCCGAAAGGATCTCGACGCGCTGGTGAAGGAACTCTCGTGAGTTCACCACGGGTGGTCGCAGTGATCCCCGCGCGGATGAATTCGTCTCGATTTCCTGGCAAGATGCTCGCATGCGAAACGGGCAAGCCACTCATTCAACATGTCTTCGAGCGCGCCGCGCAGTGCGCGCGTGTCAGCGCGGTTGTGATCGCCACCGATGATGAGTCGATTCGCGATGCAGCGAATGCATTCGGTGCGCGGTGCATCATGACCCGCAGCGACCATCCCAATGGAACCAGTCGGATCGCGCAAGCCGTCGAACAGATTGAAGCCGACATCGTCGTCAACGTGCAAGGCGATGAACCTGAAGTTGAGCCAGAGCTCATCGACGCTGCGATCAGAGCGCTCGAATCAGACCCAGACGCCTCGATGTCGACGATCGTCTCACCATTCGCTCCGGGAGAGGACGCCGCGAACCCCAACATCGTGAAGTGCCTCGTCTCGCTCAATCGGCGCGCCTTGTACTTCACCCGGTCGCTCGTCCCCTACAACCGCGATCGCAACCCCAATCCATCTGCTGCGCCCCTCAAGCACATTGGCATTTATGTCTACCGAAAGGCGTTTTTGCGCACCTTTGTTTCACTCACGCCCACGCCTCTCGAGCAGACTGAGCAACTCGAACAACTGCGCGTCCTCGAGCACGGGTACGCGATCGCCGTCGCCCACGGAGTGACTCGCTCCCAGGGAATCGATACCCCTGAGCAATACGCCGCATTCGTCTCGCGCTTTCGCGGCCAGTGACCGCCGCTGACCCGGCTCGCATCGGCTGAACCAAGACATTTTCTCTCTTCATTGCGCTCATGTCTTGTGTTCGCAATGCCATTGGGCGTACTATCGGCTATGCACGATTCGGAGCCAGACTCGACCTCAAACTTCCTGAGACAGTTCTCCGACAACGAAGAAACAAGCGAACTTTTCTCACCGTCACCGCCAGGCTATGTGCGCGGACGCACACGATTTGTCGTCGTCGTTGGAACGGTCATGAGCGGCCTCGGCAAAGGAATCTTTGCGAGTTCGCTCGCGAAGTTGATGCAAGACAAGGGACTCTCCGTCGCTCCGATGAAGATGGAGGGCTACCTCAACATTGATTCGGGAACGCTGAACCCCTATCGACATGGTGAAGTGTTCGTGCTCGAGGATGGCCTCGAAACGGACATGGATCTCGGCACGTACGAGCGCATCCTCGATCAAAATCTCTCGCGCAAGAACTTCATCACCGCGGGACAGATCTACACAGAGATTCTCGAGCGCGAACGACGCGGTGGATACCTCGGTCGCGACGTGCAAATGATTCCGCACGTCACCGGCGTGGTCAAGATGAAGCTTCGCGAACTCGCCATGAGCGGTCCCAAGGGTCAGCAACTCGACGTGATCTTTGTCGAGGTCGGCGGAACTGCCGGCGACTACGAAAACAGTTTCTACATCGAAGCGCTGCGCGAGCTCGCATTCGAAGAGGGCGATGGCAGCACATGCTTCGTCGCACTGACCTACATCTTGGAGCCGACCATTCTTGGCGAGCAGAAATCGAAGGCGGCACAACTTGGCATGAAGCGGCTGATGGAAGCTGGCATTCAGCCTCACATCATCGCGTGTCGTGCGAAGAATCCCGTCACGTCAAAGGTGACTCAGAAGATTTCGATGTTCTCAAACGTGCCTCTCAAGCGCGTCTTCTCGATGCATGACCGCGAATCGATCTATGTCATTCCAGATGCGATGCGCGCTGCTGGCCTCGACCGCGAGATTCTTTCGATTCTGGGATTGCACGAACGAGTCAACGCAGGCCTCGAAGATTCGGCGCGCACTGCATGGAACTCGTTCGCGCGTCGCTTGAGCGCAACCCGCGAGCACAAGATCACCATCGGAATCTCCGGAAAGTATGCAGCACTGCGCGATGCCTACGCATCGATCGATAAGGCCATCGAACATTGCGGCGTTGAACTTGGCGCAGAGATCGATGTGCGTTGGCTCGATACCTCTGATGTGAAGACGCCAGACTGTGCGACAACATTGCTCGAGGGTGTCGACGCGATTATCGTTCCAGGCGGCTTTGGATCACGCGGCGTCGAAGGAAAGATTCAATGCGTTGACCATGCACGAACACGCCGCATCCCGTTCTTAGGAATCTGTTTGGGATTCCAAGTCGCGGTGATCGAGTACGCACGCAACGTGCTTGGGCTGCGCGACGCAAACTCGAGTGAGTTCGACCCCACAACAACCAACATCATCATCAGCGAACTGCCCGATCAGAAGCGCATCGAGGGAATCATGGGAGGAACGATGCGCCTCGGCGCGCAGGATGTTCTCATCACTCCAAACTCACTCGCTTCGTTTCTCTACGGTCATTCCAATAACTCAGCCAAGGCCCAACCGAAGACCATCCACGAACGCTTTCGGCATCGCTATGAGGTTGATCCAGCGTTTGTCGCTCGACTTGAAGCGGGTGGACTCGTTTTCAGCGGCCGCCATCCAAATCATCCGATCATGCAGGTGCTCGAACTTCCCGTCTCGACGCACCCATACTTCATCGGTGGGCAGTTTCACCCGGAATTGCTCAGCCGTCCGTTGAAGCCCCATCCAATGTTCATGGGACTGATCGCCGCGGCGATCGCGCAACGCGAACCCGCATTCGCGCAGACTCCCGTGGGTCAACGGTGGGTGCGGGCGAACACGACGGCCACTTCTTCAGCGAACCGCTCCTGATCGAACGCGTCGATATACTCCCCGACCCTCGGCGATGTAGCTCAGTTGGTTAGAGCGGAGAATTCATAATTCTTAGGTCGACGGTTCAAGTCCGTCCATCGCCATTCTGATTGTTTCCCCAAACCCCCGGTCACCGCTTCGGCGGGCGGGGAGTTCGCACGATGCTGCCAACCCCCACCGACTTCCTTTTTCAAGTTGCGATGCAGGCTGAAGCGCAGCCGCTGATTTCACATTTCAATCTGCAGCATGCTGGGCGACTCGCCCCACACACGCACGCTGAACTCTTCACTGGCACCGCGCACGGGCGGTCGATCGCGATCGTGACGCATGGGCGCGACCCAGACTTTCACTGCGATCGCCTCGGAACTGAAACAGCAACACTCGTCGCGCATCTCGCCCTCGTGGCCTGTCGGCCGAGTCTGCTCGTCAGCGCAGGAGCGTGCGGCGGATTCCATGCGCAAGGTGGCGCGATCGGCGACCTCTACATGCCGACTCGTTTTTTCTTTCACGATCAACGGATCGCGATCCCGCACTTCGAACAATTCGGTGTGGGAGATTGCACCGTCATCGACCATCCCGAATCGCGCGCAGCCATTGGTGCCAAGCACGGCACATGCTCAACAGGATCGAGCCTCGATGCGACCGCGAGCGAGATGGCTCTTTTCGCGCGCGAGCGCGTGACCTGCAAAGACATGGAAGCCGCAGCAATCGTGCGCGTTGCGCGCGATCACTCCACTGCGTTCATGGCTTTGAAAGTGGTGACTGACCTTGTCGACGACCACGAACCCGTTGAGCGCGCATTCGCGCGCAACCTCTCGAAGGCCCTCGAGCGACTCGTCGTTGCGGTGGATTGCTTCACGGCAATCCACCAAACAAACAACGCCCGATGACGGGCTCGAACCGTCGACCTCCGATTTAGGAAACCAGTGCTCTATCCAACTGAGCTAATCGGGCTTTTTGTAGTCGGGGTAGCGACCACCGCTTCGGCGATCGGCCTTTGCTTGAATGAAGTACAGCACGCACCAACCTGAGAGGAAGATGATCCAGAGCAGGTTCGACAACAAGACAAGTTCCATGCAAAGAATCATAGAGATTTTCTGCTCTCGCGCGCGGTCGATTTCGCATGCGCCCCGCACGCGTCTACGCTCCTGACAGCGTGCGCGATCCCCTCTTCAACATCGTTCTGTGGCAACCACAAATCCCACAGAACACCGGCAACATCGGCCGCACGGCAATGGCGACCGACTGCCGTTTGCATGTGGTGCATCCCATCGGCTTTGACATGTCTGAAAAAGCGTGTCGGCGCGCGGGGCTCGACTATTGGCCCTACGTCGATTGCAGGGAGCATGAGTCATGGAACGCCTACGTCGAGCGCGAAACACCCAAACGCCTCTGGCTATTCACCACGAAGTCGACCCGCCCCCACTGGGAGGCGGACTTTCAACAGGGCGACCACCTGCTCTTTGGGCAGGAACTCGGTGGCGTGTCCGATGAGATCCATGACTGGGTTGCGCGAGATTATGGCGTCGATCACCGGATCACCCTTCCCATGGTCGCGCACGAACGGGCCCGCAGTTTGAACCTCGCAACTGCGGTTGCTTGCGGCGTCTATGAGGCTCTCCGTCAGGTCGCACGCGCAACTCGGCGCATGCCCCCTGCGTATGATCAAGAGCCGAATTGCTCGACAGGACCACATCTATGAAAACCGCGACCCCCACCACGCTTCACCCCCAGCTCCGCGCGTTCACCCTCGTTGAACTGCTCGTTGCGATCGCCATCATCGTCGTGCTCATCGGCATCCTTCTGCCCGCCTTGGGCAAGGTCTCGACCAAAGCGCGCGTCACCGCGACGCAGTCCACGATGAATGAGTTCGCGAAGGCATGCGACACCTTTCAGGCGCAGTTTGGTTACTACCCAGGAATCGTTCCTGAAAACATGCTCGCGGCAACGGCCAATTCGCCCATCAGCGGAACTGAGAATGCACTCCTGCACCTGATGGGTGGGGCAGTCCGCAGCGACGATCCCAACTACGCGACCGCCCCCGGATCGGAGTTCATCTTCGGCACGACTGGCACGACGGGGACTGGTCAAATCCGAATCAAGATCAATTCGATCGACATCGGCAAGGGACCCCGAGTCGAAGGCAAGCAGTACGACTCATTCTTCTCTCCCAAAGACAATCAACTCAAGCCCGTGGCCGGACAACTCGGCGAGCAGCTTGTCCTTCCAGATTTGGTCGACGCATGGGGGCAGCCCATTGGATACCTGCGCTCCGCACGGATTGGCGGGCTCGTCTCTGGAGCGCTCTCTGACAAACCACAGTTCTATCTCGAACCCCTCCTGCCCTACATCAACTCAACCGCGCTCGGCGAGCTCGGTGTCGATCAGCTGACTTCTGGGGTCTTTGGATCAGGATCTGCAATCGATCAGCGCTCCTATCTCGCGCAGCTCTTGCGCCATCCCGCATTCGGAACGTTCGTCGCACTTGCAGACGCACGCGCAGGCACTCCCCGCGGCAAATACTTTCTCTTCTCGCCGGGGCCCGACGGCATCTTCTTCGCCAAGATCAATGATGGTCCAACCGCGAGCACCGCGTTTGTGTTCACCTCGCCAGACGCGCGTAAACCAGACGTTTACACGACCTACAACGACGTCATTGTTTCTGGCGGCGGCTAAAAAAAAGCGCCGCCATGTTTTTCATGGGGCGCGTGTTGGCGTGTGTTCAAAACGCTTGAGAAACTTGAATCGAGTTACTGGGGAAACTTGTAATCACCCTTCGGTGGATCCGCTGGAGGAGGTGCCTTTTCTGGGGCACTATTTCCATTTGGACCGCCCTTGCCGTCCTTGCCATCCTTGCCGCCCTTGCGACCTTCTCGGTCACCGCGCTTCTCCATCGCCTTGCGCATGCCAACCATGTTCGACTTGAGCGTCTCCTGTTGCGCGGGAGTCAAGATTGCCATGATCTCATCGCGCGCGGCGTCCATCTTTGGCATCGTCTCGCGAAGTTTTTCGAACTGCTCCACCGTCGCCTTGTCGGGCTTGCCGCCACCCTGCGGTGGTCCACCCTGCGGTGGCGGACCCTGCGGTGGCGGACCCTGTGGTGGTCCGCCTGCAGGATTGCCATCCTTGCCTTGCCCGCCCGGTCGATCCTTGCCGCGCGTGCCGCGCATCTTCTCTTCAAGCACTCGCAGTGCCTCGCCATTGGCTTCTTTCCAAGCCTTCATCTTCGCTTCGATGTCGCTGCGCACGGCCTCAATCTTGGTGCGTTGCTCATCGGTCAGTTGCGTGTCGATCGATGCAAGCGCACCCATGAACAAGCGAACTTCCATCATTGGACCGCCGCCTGCACCTGGCCCTCGTCCCTTCTTTCCATCGGCGCCACCGAATGCGCCGTTTCCCTCGCCAGCTTCTGGCGGAACTTCTGGTCCCGCGAGCACACCACCTGATCCTGGCTTGGCGCCAGACCGCGGCGGTCGCTTTCCACTTGGGGGTGCGGAAGGTGGAGCGGGTGGAGGGGAGACCGTCCCATCGGGCGCAGTCATCGGTTCATCATCGATGGCAGAGAATGCCACCGGCGTTGGACCTGCGAGAGCGACCGCAGCGACGAGTGCGAAGAGTGAACTGAAAATTGTTTTTTGAGCCATGAGTATTCCTTTCGGTGGGAATTGCCCGCAGTGGCAATGTTGGGACAGCAATTACCCTACCATTTTTCACGATGCCACTGACCTCCCAAGACATTCACGCAGCGCTCTGCACCGTCAAAGACCCCGACCTAGGCAAAGACCTCGTCACACTCAACATGGTCAAGGATGTCCGCATCGATGGATCGGCAGTGACCGTCGGAATCGAATTGACGACGCCTGCCTGTCCGATGAAAGACAAGATTCGCACCGACATCGAAGCTGCGATTCGCGCACGCGCCACAGCAGCTGGCGCGGCTCTTCCACAAGTTGTCGTTGAATTCACGGCACAAGTGCGCGCCGCGGCATCGAAGCATGCGAGCAATCCCCTTCCCAACGTGAAACACATCATCGCCGTTGGCGCAGGCAAGGGCGGAGTCGGCAAGAGCACCGTCAGCATCAACCTTGCGGTTGGGCTCGCACGATTCGGTGCGCGCGTCGGACTGCTCGATGGCGACATCTACGGACCCAGCGCCCCCACGATGCTCGGCCTCCAAGAACTCACTGGCGCCATTCGCGATGAAATGCTGCTGCCGTTCGAGGTGCATGGAATTCGCGCGATCACCATTGGCAAGCTCGTCGATCCAGAGAAGGCGCTGATTTGGCGCGGCCCGATGGCGCATGGAGCGTTCAAACAACTCGCGCTGCAAACAGAGTGGGGAGCGCTCGACTATCTCATCGTCGACCTGCCACCAGGAACGGGTGATGTTCCGCTCACGCTCGCGCAACTTTTGCCACTCACCGGCGCAGTCATCGTCTGCACGCCGCAGCGTGTCGCGCAAGATGACGCGCGCCGCGCAGTGCGCATGTTTCAACAACTCGGCGTTCCTGTGCTCGGCGTCGTCGAAAACATGTCGTACTTCATTGGCGACGACGGCAAGACGTACGACCTGTTCGGGCGAGGTGGCGCTGAGATCATGGCCAACACGATGCAACTTCCGTTTCTTGGGGCGATTCCCATTCACATGGATCTTCGACGCAACAGCGACGCAGGAACTCCCCTCAAGAATTGGACCGCAAACGAGACACTTGCAGCAGATCTCGACGGCGTGTGCCAACGAATCGCGAGTCAGATTTCAATCATGTCAGTGCAGGGCGGATTGCTTCAACCCACGCTCTCAGTCACTGGCTGAGCGACTCCCTCGACGGGAAAACCACGCCCAACCCACGGCCAGTATCCCCCGAGCAGAGTCGAACATCGAATTCCCCGTCGACGCAGAAAAGCGCAGGCGCGTGCACTTCGCCCGCCCATCTTGCAGTAGACGATGACTTGTCGATCGCGTGGAAGTTCATGCGCCTGCTCTGCGAGTTGTGACATTGTCATCAACCGTGCCCCTGCGATGCGGCCGCGCAACCACTCTGCGACTGTGCGAACATCGAGCATGAGACATGCGCCAGCTGTGTAGAGCTTGTGCGCGGCATGCTGCGAGATGTCATCCACTTCACCAAGACTCAGAATCTCGTGGTCGAGATGGGCGTAGTCGCTCGAAGAGATCCATCCATCAATTCGGTCGATGCCGATGAGATGCAAGATGCGCGTAATTTCTGCAATTGTGGCGCGCTCACAAATGCAGACGACCCGTTCGTCTGCGCTCACCGCAGCGGCAACGAGTGGCGCGAACTGCTGATCAAATGGGGCGTGCAGCGCTCCGTCACACCCATCGAGCGTAAACCGATTCCACGAGCGCGTGTCGATGACGACCGTCTTGGGAAACGAAACCAATTGCAAGAACTGATCGCCAGTGAGTTCTTTGGTCGCCGGAAGTTCTCGAAGCAGCGCGAGGTGTCCGTGGTGATTCAACGCTTCAACGCGCGAAAAGTAGGCGGGGCGTTCTGGCTGACTCTCGCACGTCGCGGCGATGAAATCCTCATCTGATTCGAGCGCCTTGAGCACTTTGTTCAACCGCCGCTCGATTCCCAGCGTTGTCTCACCCGGAAAGTTGATCGCACGACCGCACGCACTTCCGCCAGTATGCCCCGCGAGCACAATCGTCTCGTCTGGCAACCGCGAGAGTTTGCGAAGCGACTCCTGCAGCACCTGTGTTTCGCCAGCCGTCGTCCGTCCAGCTCCCCCAGTCAAGAGTGCATCGCCCGTCAGCAAGACACGCACCCCACTTGGAGCATGTTCCACTTCGATGCTCAGCGCCCCCGCAGCATGGCCTGGCGTCAACAGAGTCCGCGCGCGCAGGTCGCCAATTGAAAACGAGTCGCCGTCCTTCAAGAAGGTCACCCGCCCCTTCCACCGATTGCTGTCGCGTGCGTACCACTCCGGCGGCGCTGTCTCACCCGAGAGATACGCATTCACCGAGTGTGCGCTCAGCATCTCACAGACGCCAGAGAGATAGTCCGACGGAGCGTGCGTCTCAAGCACCGCCATCAACGTGATTCCAAGTTCTTTCGCAACCGCCTCATACCGCCCTGGATCGCGCACAGGATCAATCAGTATTGCTTGGCGCGTGCGCGGACACGCTATGAAATAGGCGCACTGCGAAATGATGGGCTCATTGACACGGCGAACGATCACGCAACGAGCCTACATCGGGCAGAAGAAACCTCTGCGCCCAAACGATCGATGCTCACCCCTTGAGTTTCTTGAGGGCGGCCGTGAGCGCGTCGAGGTGGTGCGTTTCGTGCGCCGCTGAGATCTGCACGCGCAGGCGTGCGTGTCCTTCAGGCACGACGGGATACCCAAATCCGATCACGAAGACGCCCGAATCAAGCAACTGCCGACTCATCGCGATCGCCTTGGCTGTGTCATGCACAATGATTGGACAGATCGCCGTTGGGCTCTTGAGCACCGAGAATCCGGTCGACTCGATACCCGCGCGCGCATACTCGACGTTCGCGCGCAACTTCTTGACGCGTTGCGGTTCACGCATGAGCACTTCGATCGCCTTGTCGGCACTGCATGCGACGGTGCATGGCAATGCGTTCGAAAAGAGTGTGGGTCGTCCCCGTTGCACCAAGAGGTCGATGGCTGCGCGCGATCCAGCGATGTATCCGCCCGCCGCGCCGCCGAGCGCCTTTCCAAGTGTGCCTGTGAAGTAATCGATCTTGGTGGCGGCCATTCCCCAGTGCTCGTGGGTGCCACGCCCAGAGGCTCCCATCACGCCGGTGCCGTGCGAATCATCGACGACGAGCAGCGCGCCGAATTCGTCGCAGAGCAGGCGAATTCCCGGCAGGTCTGCGATATCGCCTTCCATCGAAAACACGCCGTCGGTCACAACCCAAATCGTTCCGGTGACTTCTGAGTCTGCGCGGGCTGCAGCGAGCTTGGCGCGCAGCGAGGAGAGATCGTTGTGTTTATAGACGCCGCGCAAGAGTCCCTTCTTGATCGAGACCGCGAGTCGAATGCCGTCAATGATTGATGCGTGGTTGAACTCGTCAGAGATGATCATGTCCCCAGGCTCACAGAGCGTCGGAAAGATCGCCTCATTCGCATTCCAACAACTTGTAAATGTGTACGCCGCCTCAACGCCGTAAAAACTTGCGATGCGCGACTCGAGCCGCTCGTGGCAATCGAATGTTCCGCAGATGAACCGCACGCTTGCAGTCCCCGCCCCGTACTTGCGCAATCCCTCGTGCGCGGCTTCGACAACCTCGGGGTGATTTGCGAGCCCAAGATAATTGTTCGAGCAGAGGCAGACGACTTCGCCGCGACCACGGATGCGAACTGTCGCATCCATCGGTCCCTCAATCATCTGCAATTGTTTGAGTTGTCCACTCTGCTGCAGCGACTCAAGAATCTGTTGTGTGCGTGTTGGAAAACTCGGTGGCGCGATCGTGGTCATTTCGAGAGGATAGGGTGAACGCCCGCACTGTTCGCGCACGCGCTCGCGTCTGTTTTTCCCTGCGAATAACGACTCGAAATGCGTGGCAAGAGGTAGTCGCTCATCGCGGTGGCGAGCGTGTGCTTCGGAGTCCACCCCCACTGCGACCGCGCCGCAGAATCGTCGCATGACTCTGGCCACGAGTCAATAATCGACTGCCGTCCAAGATCGGGCTCGAATGAAATCTGCGAGGCTGGGAAGGCGCGACGAACGATTGTCGCGAACTCCTCGGCGCTCGGTGAAAAACTCGCGACGTTGTAGACCGACCTCTGCAGTGCAGCCTTCGGCGCGTTCATCAGTCGAACCGTCGAATCAATCGCCTCGGGCATCGTCATGAATGGAATGCGCGAGTCTGGTCGCACGAAGCAGCAATAGGCGCGCCCTGCCGCACCCGCATGAATCATCTCGGGACCATAGTCGCTTGTGCCTCCAGAGGGCATCGTCTCAGCAGAAATGATTCCTGGAAAGCGAATCGACCGAAAGTCGATCGGATGCGCGATGCGATCCTTCGCGAGTTTTCTGTAGTGATCTGCGTAGTACCGACCGAGGTGCTCACCTGCAAGTTTGTTGCACCCGTACATCGTGTGCGGCTCGCAGTACTGATCTTCGCTCACCACTCCTGCCGCGCGCTTCGTCGCGAGGTCGGGCATGCCGTAGACAGCGATTGAACTTGGAAAAAAGAACTTGACCGTTCGACCATGCGACCGCGCCTGTTCTGCCGCAAGATGCAGCAGGTTCAACGTGCCGCCAACATTCACTTGATGGGCAGTTTCTGGGGCAAACTCGCCCCGCGTCGAGAGCAGCGCAGCCAAGTGATAGATCTCGGTGATCTCGTACATCGCGAGCAATCGCTCAAGCAACGCGTGGTCGCAAATGTCTCCCACGAACGAGTGATCGCAGTGCGCGCGAATCTCTGGGGCAAGTTCACGAACATCGAGCGCGATGATGACCGCGCGCCGTCCCTCGGCCGACCAAAGTGCTGAGAGAAGACCATGTCCCATCTCTCCGCCCGCACCGGTGACGAGAATTGCAGCGTCGCGCTGCTGACCTGTTGGATGGGCGGGCTTGGAATGCGACATCGAAGAAGAATTCATAGATCGAGCAAGGTACAGCCCCACGCGGATCGCCTCCAACGATCACAACGTGCAATCGAGTTTGAGCAAGAGATCGCGCGTCGCCTTTGTGCCGTCCACTTCGCAGAGCCGCTTCCCCTCGTACTCGACGCCGATCCATCCCGCGTAACGAGCACTTCGAACAACACCCATCATTTTGGGGTAATCCGTTGCGGTCTCAAATCCCTCCGCATTGAAGTCGTAACTCTTGGCGCTCACGGCGCGCGCGAATGGCATCATTGCCGCGACCCCCGCGTACCGATCTGCCATCGTTCCATCCTCACACAGAAAGTTTCCAAAGTCAGGCAACGATCCGCAATTCGTCGCGCCGACCTGGCGAATCACGCTCGCCACCCATTCACCATCGCACGAGCGGCCGCCATGGTTCTCGACAAGCACATTGAGTTTCATTGGCAATGCGAGCGCGCTCAGTTGCGCAAGTCCATCAGCGCACCGCGCGCGCTGCTCATCAGCCGTACCCACACTGCGCGCATTCACACGAATTGAATGGCATCCAAGTGCCGCGGCTGCATCCAACCATCGGCGATGCGCCTCGACCGCAGCGCGGCGCGCGTTTGTGTCGGGATCACCGAGGTCCCCCTCGCCATCACACATGATCAGCAAACTCGAAACCCCCGCCGCGTTGGCACGATTGCGCAGGTCGCTCACCCAACTGCCATCCGCAGCCATCGCTCTGTAAAACGTGCTCACGTACTCGACTCCCGCGATGCCAAATGTTGTTTGAACGAACTGCGGAAAGTCCAGTGGCGCGAGAGTCCCCGCCTTCAACATCTTGTGAAGCGACCACTGCGCAACGCTGATCCGGTTGCGCACAGCTGCAGCGTTCGCTGGCTTCGCGGGAGCAACCTCTGACTGGGCAATTGCAACAGTTGGAACGATCGCCGCCGCGGCTGCGGCGCCGACGGCGACGCGAGCCACCGCCCGAAGCATGCTCCGTCTCGTGTGCGCATCATCCATCTCAAAGAGCCTATCCAAGACGATGTCTCGCAAGAAATTCCCGCGTGAATCGCTACGATGCGGTGATGAACGTGCCGAGCATCCTCACCGTCGCGAGTTCTCTCGCGCTCTTCTCTTCGCTCACGACTTTCGCCCAAACTCCGCCTGCCGATCCTTCGAGCGCGTCTGCGCAAGATTCGTCTGGAGCCGATCCACAGATCAACATGGCGCTGGGACATCTGACCGTTGAGTTGAACGCCCTGCACTCGATGATCGATTCGCTCGGTGATGTGCGCACCAACTCTGAAGACCGCATCAACGCAATGGATGCCTTCATCAAAGAGAAGGGTCTCACCGATGGATGGAAGGCCTATTCGTCCGCCACGAAGAGTGTGCCACCAGGCACGAGTTTTCTCGCGGCCTATCAGACAACTCTGCAGCAAGAGCAACTCAAAGGAACGCCAGTTGCATCGACTCAAGACCTCGACTTGTTGACGCGCGAGGTTTCTGCAACGACGACGCAAGCTCAGTCGTCGTGGGCCTCACAGAACCAACGCTTCGCACAGGTCGCGCTTCGCTCGGCATTCTTGCAATCCAAGAGCGTGCTCGGCGACTATCAACAGTGGGCCCCTGCCTACGCCGCGGCACAGCGCAAGGCACAAACGGCGCGCTATGCAGCAATCAACGCAAAGTTGAATGCGCAGGCAACCGCCTACTACAAGCACCTCGAAGAATTGCACGAGCAGTGGGACAAGATGCCGCACAACACCGGCTTGAACTTCAACGAAATCTGCAGCCAGGGCGATGGCGACAAGGGTGCGTTTTCTCAGACATCACAGTCCGCCAATAGTGCCGCAGGCGGCGGCGGCGTCTCAGTGAATTCTCCCGAGGCCGCTGGCGCCAACACTCCGTGGCAATACGCGGGCGCAGGCGGTGGTTACTACCCAGGTGCCTACTCCGGCACTGGTGGTTACTACGCTGGCTCGAACTGGAATAGTTACTCAGACAATTACAACGACCTCTATGGATACCCCGCTGGCACTGATTTCGGCGGTGCCAACTTCACACCCGTTGGAATCCACAAGATTTGGAATCGTTCGAGCGGAATTCGACCCGCCGTCGGTCCCAATGCAGGTCCTGCTGGCGGAGTTCGCTCTGGCGGCGCCGTAGATGATGGCACCGGACACGGCAAGTAATCGTCACTTCAAAGTCCCCGAGCGCGCCCGTCGTGGCTCACTCCCGAGCACTCACTCCCACTCGATCGTGGCAGGCGGCTTGCTTGATATGTCATAGACAACTCGGTTGACGCCCTTCACCTCATTGATGATTCGACTCGAGATCACCGCAAGCACTTCGTAGGGCAATCGCGCCCAATCAGCCGTCATGAAATCTTGCGTCGTGACTGCGCGAATTGCAACAACCGAGTCGTAGGTGCGTCCATCGCCCATCACTCCAACGGTGCGCACCGGCAGTAGCACGGCGAACACTTGATCGGTCTTGCGGTAGAGGTCTGCCGCAACAATCTCTTCGAGCAGAATCTCGTCGCAATCGCGCAAGATTCGAAGTTGCTCCTCGGCAACGGCTCCCAAGCAACGAACCGCGAGCCCCGGACCAGGAAATGGATGGCGCCAGACGATGTGCGGGGGCAATCCGAGCACTTCACCAAGCGTGCGCACTTCATCTTTGAAAAGGTGGCGCAGCGGTTCGATCAACTCGAAGCCGAGATCTGCTGGAAGCCCACCGACATTGTGGTGCAACTTGATATTCGCCGCCGTGCCCGCGTGCCCGTGGCCGCTCTCAATCACGTCCGGATAGAGCGTGCCCTGCGCAAGAAACTTGACGTCGCCTGGAATGCTCTTGGCAGCCTCGCGAAAGACATCGATGAACCGATGACCAATGCGCCGGCGTTTCTCTTGTGGGTCGCTGATCCCCGCGAGATCTCCAAGAAACTCGCGGCTCGCGTCGATCACACGCAAGTCGACATCGAAGTGATCACGAAAGGTCGACTCAACGAGCGTGCGTTCATTCTTTCGAAGCAGTCCGTTATCGATGAAGATGCAGACGAGTTGCGATCCAATCGCCTTGGCGAGAAGCGCGGCGACGACCGAACTATCGACCCCTCCAGAGAGTCCACAGATAACGCGCGATGCGCCCACCCGCTCCTTCACGCGCGCGCACTCGGCGGTCGAGTAGTCGGACATTTTCCATGTGCCCTTGCAACCGCATGTGCGAAACAGGAAGTTGCGAAGCACGTCCATTCCATGCGGAGTGTGGGTCACCTCAGGATGAAACTGCACGCCAAAGATCTTGCGCTTTGCATCTCCAACCGCCGCAAATGGACAGGTTGGTGTCGACGCAAGCACCTGAAATCCCGCTGGAATTCCCACAACTTGGTCGCCGTGGCTCATCCACACCGTTGCGTTCGATGGCACGCCGACCATGAGGTCGCGGTCGTCCACCACGGTGATGTTGGCGCGGCCATACTCGCGTGTCGCGACCCGATCAACCCGTCCGCCAAGAGTCTGGCAGGTCAACTGCATTCCATAGCAAATTCCAAGAATCGGAATCCCGCTGGCAAAGAGAGCAGGATCGCACCGTGGTGCAGATGCCTCAGAGACACTTGACGGTCCACCCGAGAGAATGATGCCGACTGGTTTGTGCGCGAGCAGTTCTGCGAGTGGCGCATCGGGACGAACCAGCAAACTATAGACCCCTGCCTCACGCACTCGACGCGCGATCAACTGCGCATACTGACTCCCGAAGTCGAGAATGAGCACCGTTTCAGTTCTTGATTCGATTGCACTATTGGTCGGCTGAGTCATGTTGGGTGCTTACTCTCTGTTCAGACGCACCAAGCGTCGAATGATGAGGGGATGGGCGAGGGATAGTAACGGAGAATCTTGTATCCTCTTTGAAGTGAAGCCCACGTCGAGAGCCCATCGCTTGTTCCGAAGTCAGTTCGGCGTGACGTTGCTCGTTCTGCTTGCAGGCTGCGCGCCAAGCGCGACCGAGGGCGGATTCTCCAACCCTGCACCTGGCGCGCGCGTCTACGCAATCGAAGACTCCGTGAAGTTCAACCGCCGAAGTGACATCCCGTCGATTGTTGAGTGCCTCTGTTCAGACGACGAACTCGTTCGGTTCATGGCGATCGGGGCACTGAAACGGATGACTGAACAAGATCTCGACTATCGGTTTGACGATCCAGAACCTTTGCGCATCGCCGCATACAAGCGCTGGCAAGAGTGGACGATCGCAGAACATCTTGCTCCACCCATGCAGGCGTACTCCTCGACCATCTACCCACCGGTTCGACCCCGCCCTCAGTGGTAATCACGAACTCCAAAGCGCGACACATGGACCGTGAACCCTGCCTCAGCATCCGACTCTTGAGCGATCCAAAGTTGCTCGCGCCCATCCGTTCGCTCATCGATGGTCTTTCGAAATGCGTCGGTTTTTCAGAGAAGTCACGCGGGCTCCTCTCGCTCGCGGTCGATGAAGCGCTCGCAAATGTCATCCGTCACGGATACTGCGAACGAACAGATGGATTGATTTGGCTCAACATCTGGCGACTCCACGATCCATCGGGTCTGCGCATCGTTCTCGAAGACCTCGGACGCTCAGTTGATCCGGCACTCATCAAGGGACGCGATTTGTCAGACATTCGTCCCGGCGGTCTCGGCGTCCACATCATCAAAGAGACGATGACCGAATCGAAGTGGGAAACCCGCCCCGGCGGCGGAATGCGCTTGACCCTTGTCAAACTGCTCGCGCCAGAAGAGCGCGAGAACTCATCCTCAAAGTCGGAGAATTGCACCCCGTGACTCACGAACTCAACGTAGATCAATCATCCATCGCCGGCACGACGATCCTTCGCCCAAGTGGCGACATCGACATGTCATGTGCCCCCTCCATCCGCAAGGCGGTCGCAAACATCATGCGCGAGCGCCCCGAGCGACTCATCATGGACCTCTCCGCCGTTGCCTATATGGATTCGTCGGGAATCGCGACCCTCGTCGAAGCGCTTCAGCAGTCGATGCGCAACAAGATGAAGTTCGTGCTCGTGGGAGTGACTCCGCAAGTCCGCAGCGCCTTCGAAATCACAAAACTCGTAAGCATGTTTACGATCGTTGCCACCATTGAAGATGCCTCCAACGCATAGCCGCCCAACATGAGCACCATCGCGCGCGAAAACATCTTTACGAGAGCCGTCAACCGATATTGGGAACTCTGGGCAGACGTGTTGGGATTGATCGGCTCTTGGGCAAATCTGTTCTTCGATGTCTTGGTGTGGATCGTGCGATCGCTCATCCAACGGCGCGCACGCTTCGGCGCCCACGCGCTTGCCACGCAATTCGTGCGCGTTGGAATCCGCTCCATCGGAATCGTCCTGCTCGTCTCAGGATGCATCGGCACGATCTTGGCACTTCAAACCGCACCAAGTCTCGAGGAATTCGGCCAGACCGACAAGGTCGCCAACCTCGTGGGCGTTGCGGTGTTTCGTGAACTTGGTCCACTCATCGCCGCAATCGTCATGACTGGATTTGCTGGCGCATCAATTGCCGCTGAACTTGGCACGATGAAAGTCGGCGAAGAGATCGAAGCGCTTGAGGCGATGGCGCTCAATCCGGTCCGATTCTTGGTCATGCCGCGCGTGATCGCAACGATGTTCAGTCTCATCGTTCTCGCGGTCTTCTCTGACATCTGTGCCGTGTTCTTCGGTGGCGTTGTGGGCGTGCTCGTGCTCGACATTCCATACGAGGTTTACAAACTCAACACGCTCACGCAGCTTCGCCCAGTTGATTTCAACACTGGACTGCTGAAGGCGGCGGTCTTCGGCACGATGCTCGGCCTGATTGCATGCTCGAATGGGCTTCGCGTCACTGGTGGTGCTGCGGGCGTTGGTCGCGCAACAACCAATACAGTCGTGCAAACAACGGTCGCGATCGTCATCGCCGACCTCCTCTTTTCAGCGCTCTTCTATTCGCTCGGATTCAACTGACACGCGCGGCGCGCGGCGGATCGAATCCCGCAGACCCGAGCAATTCTGCCCCTTGAACAGTGGTGGCGTGGCTGACGAGATGATTGAGCACGTCCGCGGGCTGCTCGACGAGCGCTGCTTGCATCGATTGAATCAACATGTGGCATCCTGATGAACGGCCAGAGTGAACGGGTCCAGGAATCGCCATGCAGAGTCGATTGCACTCGCACGCGAGATTCGCAGTCAGAATTGCCCCCGACCGAACCGCCGCTTCGACGACGAGCGTTCCAAGAGTGAGCCCTGCGATGATCCGGTTGCGACTTGGAAAGCGGTCGGGAGTCGCCGCGGCCATCATTGGACACTCGGTCACAACCGCCCCTCCACACGCGACGATTTCATCGAGCAGTTCGATGTGCTCAGGCGGATAAGGATCGCGCAACCCCCCGCCGATGACTGCGATCGTGCGACCCTCTGCGCGCAGCGCTCCGCGGTGTGCCTCGGCATCGATTCCGCGGGCAGCCCCCGAGACGACTGTGACTTCGCTCGCGGCGAGTGCAGCGGCGAACCTTCCAGCCTGTTCGACTCCGTATGCGCTCGCTCGCCTCGCGCCGACAACCGCGACCGACCACGCATCGCTCGCAAGAAAATTTCCGCGAATCCACAGTGCGATCGGGGCATCGATGCATGCGGCCAACATTGGCGGATAGTCGATGTCGCCAGCCACCACGAGCCCCACCCCCAGCGCTTCCATCGACACCCGTTCGCCTTCAGGATCGCACCGCGCGAGCCGTTCGCGCAGTGCCGCTGCGCTCCCGCCGCTTCCAGGTTCGCTCGCTTCGAGCAACGCCGCGAGTCTCGATCCGCCGCCGTGCGCCTCAGCCTCGTGCGCGAGCGCGGCGAGCCCTCCAGCGCGCCGCGCCGCAGTGCGCCATGCGCGAAAGCCGCGGTCGAGCGCAAGCGCCGCACGCAGAGTTCCGTCGTCCAGATTGATTGCAGCGGTTGGCATGTTGCACCTCGAATTGCAACCTACTCCCCGGCCAATCGACTCTGAAAACTATGCCTTTTTTTCTTGCGCGCGCGCTGCCGGACCAAAGATGAGTCCCAAGAAGATGCAGAATGCGCCCGCGGCGATGACCCACAACCGCTGAGGACCAAGCGTCCAACGTGCGAGCAGCGTGTCAGGATATGGGTCAGATTCGTCGATGGGCGGCGTGACACTCGCTTCAATCCAGTCGCTTGGAGTCGAGTCAATCGATGTCGCGATCAGCAGCGCCGTCTCATCGCGCGGCATCAGATTGAGCTGACTCGCTGCGAGGCGACGAACCAATCCCTGATCACCCGCCTTGAGGTCATCGAGAAAGCGCGAACAGGCTTGCATACGAGCGAAATTGTGCTGCTCAGCGAATCGGATTGTCTGCAGTTGCGAGCGCATGTGATGCACTTTTTGCGCTTCTGGAATCACCGCAGCACAGACGATGAGGGCAATTCCAGCAGTCAGAAAGAGCCACCCAGGATCGGGATTGAAAAACGGCAGTGAAACTCGCACCCCTTGAAATCGGCAGATTGCCGTCGCCGAGGTGAGGATTCTCGCTCACGCCGTTGCAGGCGGCGGCTCGACGACCGAGTCCATCGAATCAAGGATTTGCCGCAACTGAGCGCGCATCGCTGGCGCCCCCCAAAGCAGGTCGTACTCGATGCGCCAATTGCACCGTTGCACGCGGCATTGCCCATGAAACACGAACGGAGCGTTCGACAAGATCAACGTGCACGAATCGAATGTGCAGTCGACGAAGGCATTGCCAGCCAAGTGCACAGTCTGTGCAACAAATGAACGTTTCTCGTGGCGCGTGAGTTGAACCTGCGCAGATTGCTGCGCCCCCGCCCCAGTGGCTTGGGCTCCCTGCGCAGGCGAGCCCGTTGGCTTCGCTCCACCAGCGCCACCCGCACCGAGGCTCCATGGACCGCCCGCGCTGAATCGAATCGAATGAGATGGAGTGTTCATGCTGTTGTCCTCGAAGTGGTGGGTTGCGTGGTCGCGATCGGTCAGGCGAGTTCTGGGAAGGTCTTCTGTACGACTGCAACGAGGTCCTTCACGTGTTGCACAGATTCATCGAAGAGCGCCTTCTCTGCAGGATTGAACTTGAGGTCGACCACGCGTTCCATTCCCTTTGCGCCCAGAATGCATGGCACTCCGATGAAGTATCCAGCGCCCTTGCGACCTGGCGCGACGCCAAACTCATCTTCGCAATACGCAGCGCACGGCAGGATTCGCTTCTTGTCCTTCACGATCGCCTCGACCATCTGAATGGTTCCTGATGCTGGAGCGAAGTATGCGCTGGTGCCCATCAATTGAACGATTTCGCCACCGCCAACTTTCGCGCGCTGCGTGCACGCGTCGATCTTCTCTGCCGACAAGAGCATGTCGACCGGAATTCCGTGCACACTCGTAAATCGCGCGAGCGGCACCATGTCGTCGCCGTGTCCGCCGAGCAACAGCGCCTGAATGTCCTCGACCGAGCAACCGATCTCGAGCGCGAGGAATGTGCGAAAGCGGGCCACATCCAAACATCCTGCTTGGCCGAGAATTCTGTTGGTTGGAAACTTCGATGCCTTCCACGCGGTGTAGACCATCGCATCGAGCGGGTTGCTCACAACGATCATGACCGCGTTGGGCGAATATTGCGCAACCTTCTCAGCAACATCCTTGACGATCTTGACATTCGTCGCGATCAAGTCATCACGGCTCATCCCTGGCTTGCGCGGAATGCCTGCGGTCACGACGACAACGTCGCTCCCTGCCGTATCCGCGTAGTCCGATGTTCCGATCACCTTCGAATCGAACTCCTCAATCGGACCACAACACGCTAAGTCGAGCGCCTTTCCTTTGGCGACTCCCACGCGCTCAGGAATGTCGAGCAACACGATGTCGCCAAGCTCCTTCGCTGCAGCCCAGTGCGCACATGTTGAACCGACGTTTCCAGCTCCGATGATTGAGATCTTTGCGCGACGCATGTGTGATGTAACTCCGTTGAAGTGTGAAATGGAAGGGCAAGGATCATAGCGAGACGATTGCGGCGCGATTGACGCCATTCGATCGGTGATGGGTGTGGGCAGAGCCGACCTGCGCCAAAACGCACAGCGGCGAATCCAAGAGAGGATCCGCCACTGTGAATGCGCCAGAATGGACTCGAACCATCGACCTCACCCTTATCAGGGGTGTGCTCTAGCCAGCTGAGCTACTGGCGCAGGATGTTCGAGTATAGCCATTCCAACTTTTCCTGAGTCAACGCACAAAAAAGCGACAAGCCTGGTTTTCACCAGGCTTGTGCCAAGATCCCCAATCCACTTGGCGCATGCGCGCCGATTTCCTTTTCCTGCCCTCAAAACCCTTTCCTACCCTCCAAGACTTTTCCTACCCTCCAACTTTTCCTTCCCATCCATCCCGCGATTCCCATCGCTCATCAACTCATGAATTCCACGTGCGCAAGTCGCTCCGTCGAGCGAGCGCAATCGAAACTGCTTGCGGCGATCGTGGGGATCGTCGCACCGTTTCGATTCAGGCTGGCAATGAGGGAGATCAACTTGCGCATGGGAAGATGTTCCTTCGGCTCCCCGTCGCCTCAGCGACTTTGCTTCGGATGTTGGCACTTGGCGCACACGCGTCTTGCCCGACGGGGCGCCTCTTCGATTCGCTGACAACCACAAGATCGCATTCCCCGCCCCCCTGTGCAAATGAACCCCGAAAGATTCTTCGTCACCAACTCGGCGTAGCGCCCAGAATCGGCTCAACGAGGTCTTTCAGGGTGATGATCCCCACCGGCACAGTCGATCCTGCATGACAGACGATCGCCAGTGGGCGGCGCGCCGCGCGCATTCGCCGAGCAGCTTCCATCACAAGCGTCTTTGAATCAAACACGAGCGGTTCCTGTGCGAGACTCAGCGCTGGCGTGGTCGGCTTCAGGATTGCTTCGAGCGACGAGAGCACACCGACCACCTGCGTCCCGCCCGCTTGCGCGACCACCGGTAGGTAACTGAAGTGCGACTCTCGAAAGAGACTTGCATGCGTTGAAGCGGACATTTGCTCAGAGACGCTGACGACGCGACTCCACGGAATCGCACACTCGTGCACGGTCCTATCCGCGAGCCCGAAGAGGCGATCAGCCATTTCGAGGTGCACATTCTGAATGTGGTCACTCTCGATTCCGTCGCGCAGAGATTGCAGAATGCGCTGCCGTGTCGGCCCGCCCTGATCACTTCGGCATCCCAAGAGGTGCGCGAGAAAGTCGCCGAGTACACGAATCAACGGCACGATCCCTGTCCAAGTCAAGAGCACCCGCAACGCCCACAGGATCGACGAACATCCGTACGTCCAAGTGTTCGTGAAGACTCGAAAGAGTTCCTTTGGGATCGCGTCTCCGAAAAGAAACACGAGCGGCAGGACGATGATCGAATTGGCGAGCGCGACCTCGACCGGATCGTGGGTCATTGTCTCGACAAGATGCGTCGTCGCTGCGCTCAAACCTGCGTGCGCCAAACTGATTCCAACCAACACCGTCGCAAGCAACCGATTTGGATGTTGCAGTTCCAATCGAAGGCGTTTTGCTGATCGCTGCTGCTGTGCAACGCGTGCGGCCAATCGCACACGATTCAGTGTGTAGACGCCAGTTTCCATCCCAGCCAAAAGGCCGCAGATCGCAAGCGATACCACCCCGAGCACGACCGCGACGATCATGAGGTTCCCCTCTGTTCTGCGTGGTCACGAGTTGATCGACGCACGATGAATGAGCGAGCGTTCCCACTCTCGACTCGCTCGACCCGAAGTTCGAGCCCACTGAACTGAAAGACTTGCCCCACTTGCGGGATCGACTCGAGTTCTTCGAGGGCAATGCCTCCAACGGTCGAAGCACGAGAGATCGTCAACGGCAGACCGTAGTGCGCGCAGAAGGCGGAAGCAGACATTCTCGCGTCGACGCGTGATGACTCTGCGTCGATCATCTCGGGTGCGAGAGGCACAACTTCGTCGACTGCAGCGATCTCGCCAACGATCTCTTCGATCGCATCCTCGAGCGCCACGATTCCAGCGGTTCCACCAAACTCGTCGACCACGATCGCCAGGCTGCAACGTTGCACACGAAAGAGTTCGAGCAACTGTTCAAGCGATGCGATTTCTGGAACGAACACAGCAGGTTTCAGGTGCTCGTCGATCGTGATGTTGACCCCGCGCGCATCGAGTAAGTACGTGCGAACATCAAGAATTCCAACGATTCGATCTTGTGTGCCATCAATGATGGGGAGTCTCTTCAGGCGATGCTTCAGGGCGAGCGCGATGATTGCACTTCGCGACGCTCGTCGATTGGCATGAACCATTTCGGTGCGATGTGTCATCACATCCCGCACTCGCCCGCGCCGCATCAGCAAGAGCCGACCCAGCAACGCCTCTTCTTCTGCCGAAATGTCCCCTTGCACGCGTGCGGCGGCGACGAACTCTCTCAACTCTTTCGCCGTCGGACCCGCCGTCGTCATGGATGGCGCAGCGAGTCGGTGAATTGGAACAAAGATAAGTTTCTCGATGAGGATGCGCACAGGCGTCAACAGCCACACCAGCCCAACAATCGGAAAGGCGATCACGGGCACCAGTCGCACACGCATCGAGTTTCCGATGATCTTTGGAAACACTTCTCCCAGCATGATCAATCCACCGACTTCAGCCATTCCAATCGCAATCTGCGCAGTCAGCGAAAGCGTGGTCCCATCGAGCACAACAGTCGCCACCGCAAAGAATGCTGTATTGACTGCAGTATTTGCGAGCAAGATCGTGAGAAGCAACCCGCGCGGCTGCGCAAGCAACCGCTCAACGATCTTCCCAATCCCTGGGCGATCTCGTTGGATTCGCCATCGCTCGTCGACGCTCAATCCAAACAGCACGGTCTCCGAACCAGAAAACGTTGCGCTCATGCAAACGCACAGTGGCAAGATCGCCCACATCACAGTCGAAGTCAGGCTCATCGTGCCCCTCTCAAGCGCGACGCCTCAACCAATCGTTCGATCTCCGCGGACAAGCGACGAAGTGCCCGGACATATGCGATGGCTAACCGCGCCTTCTTCCAATCAATGTTCTGAGACTTTTCCATCTCTTCAAGTGAATTGAAGGCTGTGCAACACTCGGCCTCGATCCACGCGCGCAATTCAGCACGGCGTCGATGCGTCTGTTCATCGATCTGTTCAATCGCTTCGCGCTGTTCGAGCAACTCCATGAGTTGCGCTGCACTCAATGCAACCGAAGCGCCGCCGGCATCCTCAAGCGCGATGATTGCCTCGGCACGGGTAATGGGATTCAGAATGATCGCCGCCGCACCATTGATGCGCGCACTCTGCGCAATGGCAGTCTCTCGCTCAACACCCTGCGCCTGCCGATCGGGATGACTTTTCGCGAGCGCCCGAACCTGCGCCGTCGCGAGGCGCGCAGTATCAATTGAAAACGACCGCGCCAGCCCAAGCACTGCGAAAGGATCGTCAATCGATGCCACCCCACTCTTCATCGTCACCGGACAACCATCATGTGCCCTTGGGCGATTCCTCATCTGGAGCGTCCGATCGACGGACCGCTGGAGGCCTTGGTGTTGCTGGACGGATCGGCTGTGGCGCCACTGGGCGCGGTGCCGCAGGAGGTGGCTGTGGGCTCAGAGGGCGCGGTGCATCTGGTGAACCTGACCGCTCAGGGGTTCCTGGTCTTGAGAATCCAGCGGAGCCACCAGGACGGCTAAAGGTCCGAGGTTCCCCAGGATTCTGTGGTCGAGAAAACCCACCCGCATTTCCACCACTCGATCCACTCTGCGACCCAAAGTCGCGCCTCGCGTTGCCGCGACCAAATGGACGACTCGACGGACGACCAGATGGAACGCGCGCTGGGCCACGCGGGCCCGCATCAGCGCCTCCCATGCCACCCATGCCACCCATGCTGCCGCCGCGACTACCACCAAAGTTCTGATTCGGGCGCCCTTGCCCCGGACGTTTCATCTCTTTCTTTGGAGGCAATCCCTTGCGCTTCTTCGCTGCTTCATTCAGCACGAGCGGACGCCCAACCAACATTTTTCCATTGAGCGTCTCAATGACAAGTTGACCGCGCATCGCGTCGCGAAACATCGCGATGGCAAAGCATCGACTCTGCCCAGTTTCTGGATCGGTGACGAGCACCAAGTCTTCGAGATCTGTGAAAGGTGCGAGCAATACTTTGAGTTGCTCTAGCGTCACGCCATTTTCGAGATTGCCAATGTAGACCTTGAACATTTTTGCCACTTCAAACTCCCCCGGTTTGAATGGAACCAACGACAGCGATGCAAATTGAGCTCGGGCGACCGCCCAATTCTCAACCACGCGAACATACTAACCACACCTCCGAAGAAACAAACAATATGAATCTCAGAGATGAAATAAAAAGAGCCCTGACCGGTTTCCCGGCCAGGGCTCATGAAGTCGGCGATGACCTACTTTCCCGCTGAGCAGTATCATCGGCAGC
>CAYHFW010000009.1:0-77648 GCA_964355975.1 uncultured Singulisphaera sp. | reverse complement strand
TGGTTCGCCGAGCGGCTTGCCGGTCGCGGCATCCCACAGGCGGATCGTCTTGTCCGTGCTCCCACTCGCGAGCGTCTTGCCGTCTGGGCTGAAGGCGACACTGAAGACCTGCTCTGCATGCCCTCGCAGTGGTTCGCCGAGCGGCTTGCCAGTCGCGGCATCCCACAGGCGGATCGTCTTGTCCCGACTCCCGCTCGCCACCGTCTTGCCGTCTTGGCTGAAGGCGACACTATCGACCGCGCCTTCATGCCCTCGCAGTGGTTCGCCGAGCGGCTTGCCGGTCGCGGAATCCCACAGGCGGATCGTCTTGTCCAAGCTCCCACTCGCGAGCGTCTTGCCGTCTGGGCTGAAGGCGACACTGGCGACAGAGCCTTTGTGCCCTCGCAGTGGTTCGCGGATGGACTGGTCGCTCCAGGCGGCCGCCAACAGCACCGCGAAACTCTCGCCGAGGCCGAGTTCGTTCAACACCGCCAGATCGCGGCGGGCACCAATGATTTCCCCACTCCGCACTGCGTTCAGCGCCTGGCTCGAAACGATTACCCCGAGCAGATCATTACTGCGTTCGAGTTGCGTGGCCGTTCGTGCACCACTCGCCACCGCTTCCTGCCGTGCTGTGTCAGCTGAGATCCTCTCCGCGGTCGCGATTGCTTCACTCGCGAGCGCAGCCTCCTTTGCCGCCACCGCTTCCGCACGCGCACGATCCGCCGCGAACCACTGCCAGCTTGCGAGTGCGAGGCCGAAGACGAGCGTCGCGACGACTGCGCTTGCTCCGATCACGAGCGGGCGGTGGCGTCGCACATACTTGCGCAGGCGATAGCCCGTCGACATCGGCGCCGCAGAGATTGGTTCGCCGCTGAGGTAGGCGCGAATGTCCTCGGCAAAGGCAATCGCCGTCTGGTATCGATGTTGCGGCTCCTTGCGCATCGCCTTCAGCGGGATCCACTCAAGTTCGCCGCGCAGCTGCCGCGTGAGTTCCTCGATGCTCACCTTGCGCGCCGCCTCGATGCGGCTGCCGAGGTCGCGGTTCTTGGTGGCGATCGTTGACAGCCGCGCGCTCGGCACCGGCGGCTCATCCTCTCGGATCGTGCGCTGGATCTCGGAGTATGCCTTCTTGCGGAGTTCGACAGGATCGAACGGCAGCGCACCGGTGAGCAACTCGTACAGGAGCACGCCGAGCGAGTAGATGTCACTGCGCGTATCGATGTCGGAGGTGCTCGGGTCCGCCTGTTCAGGACTCATGTACTCCGGCGTCCCGATCATCTGGCCGGCCTCGGTGTACACGGTGTGTGCCGTCATCGCGTGGCTCATTGCCTTCGCTACGCCGAAGTCGATGACCTTGAGACGCGGACCCTCGCCTTCGACGGAAAATGCCAGCATGTTGCTTGGCTTGATGTCTCGGTGGACGATTCCCTTGAGGTGCGCGTGCTGGATCGCTTCGCACGCTTGCTCGAAGAGTTTCAGTCGCTCGTCGATGGAGAGTTTGCGTGAGTCGCAGAACTGCGTGATCGGCTCACCCTTGACATGCTCCATCGCGAAGAACGGTCGCCCGGACGGCGTCAACCCGCCGTCGAGCACCTTCGCGATCCCGGGGTGGTTCATGACAGCCAGCGCTTGCCGCTCCTGCTCGAAGCGCGCGAGCACCGCCTTCGAGTCCATTCCCGCCTTGATCACTTTCAGTGCGACGCGCTGCACGAAGGGCTGGCGACGCTCTGCGAGCCACACCGTGCCGAAGCCCCCCTCCCCGATCATCGACAGCAGCTTGAACGGCCCGATCTCGTCGCCTGGTTTCTCGAGAGATTGAACAGGAATCTGGGGGCCACTGCCCGGAGAACGAGAGTGCCCACTGGAACTGGTCGGATCAGATGGATTCTTGGTCGTTTCGTCCCATAGCACGATTTCAGTCTGTCCGTCGTCCAGCTGTTTACGGCGTCGCAGCCCCGGCGCGGGCATATCGGTGCACCCTGCTGATGTTGTAGTAAGACCGAATGCCGTTCTTCAGTTTGGCCGAAGCTTCGCGACAGACGATCTCGTATGAGCCGTGCACTCCCGATGCGCGAGAGGGCTCTTCGTCGCGCGCATAGTTTGAGCGCATCGAATCGGCATGGCAACGAAAGGCGGCATTCCGTCGCCGTCGCCTATTGATGACCGCCCGCGGCAGCCTGAAGATTCGCCAGCGACCCGCCACGATTGTTTGGGTTCGGTGAGTTTCACAAACACACACAAAATCTGAACACCGTCTGCCGATCTTATGGATGCATCGCGTCTCGGATTGCACCGCGCGACCGCATCTATGCCCTTCCAATTCCGTACTGTCTTTCTCAGTGATGTTCACCTCGGATTCCGCGGCTGTCGAGCCGAAGAGCTCGCGGCATTTCTCAAGCGTGTTGAATGCGAACGCATCTTCTTGGTCGGCGACATTGTTGATATGTGGATGCTGCGCCAGCGGTGGACATGGCCCTCAACGCACAATCAGGTCATCCGCCGCCTTCTCAAACTCGCGCGCCACGGAACTTCTGTCATCTATGTGCCGGGCAACCATGACGAGGCGTTGCGCCCATACGCGGGGCTCGACCTTGGTGGGGTGCGTATCGCAGCGCAGGCCGTGCACACGCTCGCCGATGGCCGACGAATCTTGGTGACCCACGGCGATGAGTACGACCTTGTGGTGCAGAACTCTCGTTTGCTCGCGATTTGTGGAGCATGGGCCTACGACCACCTCGTGGCGATGAACCGAGTCATCAATTCTGCTCGGGCACTCGTTGGAATGCGTCGCTGGAGCTTCTCGCAGATTGTCAAGAAACGCGTGAAGAGCGCGTGCACGTTCATTAGTCGATTCGAAGAGGCTTTGACCGCGCAAGCTCATCGCCGCGGTCTCGATGGCGTCGTCTGCGGACACATCCACGAACCACGCATCGAGGAGCGCACGCACGATGGGAGCACCCTGCTCTACGCAAACTGCGGCGATTGGATCGAGCGTGCGACTGCGCTTGTCGAACATCACGATGGGCGTCTTGAGATCATCGAAATCGATCGCCTGTTGGCCGCTGCCGGATGGGTCGCGGACGCCGTGGAAGATGTCGAGTTGCATGAGCCCGTCTCAATCATGGACCAATTGCATGCCCTCTGACTCGATGCGATCTCGCGGGTCGATTGTCTTTGCGAGTGCCTCGATCGGTTCTGGACACACCCGCGCGGCAATCGCTGTGCACGATGCTCTCGCGCAGCAGCCGTCGGGCGAATCGCCCGTCCTTCTTGATGCGATGCAGCACTGTCCCGCATGGTTTCGCACGATCTATCGCGATGGATATCTCGCAGGAGTGCGATATCTGCCGCGCGCAATCGGAGCGCTCTATTCAAGAACAGACGCGGCGCGACGTGGCGCATCACACGATCGCAACTGGATCGCCCGCACAGAAGACCGCCTGCTTGCTCGCTTTCGCGCGCGCGAAGAGCTTCGCACGGCCTCTGCCGTTGTGTCAACACACTTTCTCACCAGCGGCGTGCTCGCGCGTATGCGCACGCGCGGTGAACTGCACGCTCCGCTGATCACCGTCGTGACCGACGAACATCCGCATGCGACGTGGCTGCACCGTGGCAGCGACCTCACCTGCATCGCGAGTGAGAGTGCTCGTGCGGTCGCAATCGCCGCGGGGCTCGATCCACTGCGTGTTGTTGCGACCGGAATTCCAATCGATCCGCGGCTCGCGCGCGAACCGCAGGCGCGGCGTGATTGCCCCACTGTTCTGATTTGCGGCGGCGGACACGGGCTCGGAGAGATCGCAACCGTGGTGCAATCGGTGCTCGCGGCAGAACTGCGTGCAACTGTGATTGTTGTCTGCGGCAACAACGCAGCGCTGCGCAAACGAATCGAAGCGTTCGCGCGCAACGCGACGAGCCCGACGGATCTGCGCGTGCTGGGCTACACCAACGAAATGCACACGTTGATGGCGTCCGCAGATCTTCTTGTTGGCAAGCCCGGCGGACTCACGACAACTGAAGCGCGTGCTGTCGGCTTACCGATGCTGCTGCTTGAAGCGATCCCAGGACAAGAAGAACACAATGCGTCGATGTTGGTTGGATGCGGAGCTGCCGTGCGGCTGCGAAGCGCTGCCGACGCTGGATCGCACGTCGCTGAGATTCTCGCTGACGCGCAACTACTCGGGCGGATGCGTGCCGCTTCGACCGCGGCGGGACGGCCGCACGCCGCATCTGATATCGCTGCGCGAGTTGCCGAGATTGCGCGAGAACATTTGCAAAGCCGTTTGAAATCGGCCGCGCTCGCATCGTGTTGAAACAGATCGTTGCGTTACGGCGCGGGCGCTGCTGATGGCGCAGGATCGGCTGGCACTTGAACTGGCACGGCTTTGGGGGCGCGCGACTTTTTCGAACCGCGCTTCGACTTTGCTTGTGCGTCTGCCTGCGCTTGCGCCGCGGCCATCGCGGCCTCGAGCCTTGCGGCTTCTGCTGCAGCGATCGCCGCGACTCGCGCAGCTTCAGCGGCGGCGAGTTCTTCTTTGTTGACCTCTGCGTTCAGCGCATCGGCCGTGCGCGAGTGCACTCCAATAATCGGCATCGTCTGCACTGCGAACGATTTCACAGTTGCATCGGAACAGTTGTCGTACTGCCAACGAAACATCTCGAGCGTCTGAGCGTGTCGCGCCACCATCAATGTCATGTACGCCTTGTCAAAGGCGATTCCGTTGAGCGCGGCGAACTCTGCGATCACCGCGGCATCGGCTGGATCAGTGGTCGTTGGCAGCGTCAACGCCGCATCTTCTGCAACGCGCGTCATGATCGCCTCGATGGCGGTGTGATTGACGACCATGCGCTTGGCGTAATCCTTGACTTCCGCTGCTTGGCAGCGAGACTGCGCCATCCCACCGAGTTTCAGTTCGAGCAGGTCTGCGTACACCACCGCGCGCGCGAACTCGTCAGGCGTCAGCGATGGAACGGGTGGTGGTGGTGGCGCGACTGGTGCGACAGGCGCGACTGCGGCAGCTTGCACTTCGACGGGTTTCGCAGAGCGGCAGCCCGTTGCGGCGAGGACGGCTGCACAACCGAGCAGTGCAGCCACGGTGAGTGTTGAGTGTTTCATCGGTGATTTGTGAGGCATGCGTGTCATGAGAGTCATCCTGTCAAAAGTTCACTTGATATGTCAATCCCACTGAAAGACTGATGCCAGCGGTGTATGACGATTGCAGTGCCTCCGCTGAATCTGGCGCGCGGTACTGCGTTTGAATTTCTGGATTGAGCAGATTCTTTGCAGCGAGCGAGAGTCGCAACCCCTCGATCAACTCCTGCGAAATCGTGACATTCAGCGTGCCATAGGCGAGCTGGTAGATCGCGGGCGTCAACTCGACGATGTATGCACTCGAGCCGCTGATCAATGATTCGCCTTGCAAGTTGTAGAAAATGCCGCACTGCGTTCCCCACTCTTCATCCTCATAGGTCGCGTTGAGATTCAAGAGATAGTTGGGAGTCGCCGTCATCGGCTGCGTCTGTTGTGGAGAGCCATAGATCGCGAACTGCTCTTGGTCGTAATCAGAGAGTGTGACCGCTGAGTTCATCAGCGTTGCGTTGGCGCCGAATCCAAAGCCCTCGTACTCCTCACCAAAGATCGGATCGAGCGTGAAGCGCGCTTCGACTTCGACTCCCGCCAGCCACGCATCGGGATAGTTCACTGCAGTCGTGTACTCGAATGCTGCGAATCGTTGCACATACTGAATTGGATCCTGAATCTGCTTGTAGAACAACGAGCCCGAAATCATCCACTTCTCGTACGGCGTCCAATCGAGTCGAATGTCATAGTTGTTGAGCGAGCTGAATTGCAGCCCTGGATTGCCGATGAAAATCGGTCCGCCGAGATAGTCGTACTGCAAGACCGGCACCAACTCGTAGAAGTTCGCGCGTGCGAGCGTCTGCGCGAACGCACCACGCAGCACGAGGTCTTCTTGGATGTGCCAATCAACTCCAATCATCGGCAGGATTCGGTCGTCGACGATGTTGGCGTTGTACAGATGTGCATCGAGTGGATTGAACAAGATCGGCGTCTGACTGTTGTGCGCAATATCGATCCATGTCGCATCGACATCGGGCAGCACCGTCGTTGTCATCGTTGTGTTCTCGACGCGCACGCCAGTGATGACATTCACCTCATCGCTCACCGGAAGATCGGCCATCAAGTAGTACGCATTGATGTCTTGCGTACCGTTGTATGAAATGTCATACGTGGACGGCAAGATCGGATGCACTTGATCCGGAAAGACAGCGCTCCACGGCTGATTGAATGGAGCGATGTACGTTGTGTCCTGACCGATGGGACCGCCTGAGTTACTAAAGGTCGCTTGGGTGTATGAGCGCGACACACTGTCGATGAACACGCCAGCTTTGAGATAGCCCTCTCGATCATTCCACTGCACAAACGGCAACTTGCCGTTGATCGCTCCCTGCGTGCTCGTCTCTTCGTTGTAGTAATTGATGTGCTGCACCCATCCGAGATTGACATTCTCGCTCGGTGGATATGGCGCCCATTGATTTTCGATTGGAATGATGATCGGCGGAACGACCGGCACCACGATCTCGCTCGGCGCCGTCCAGATTGCGCCAAACTGCGTCTGATCTGGCTGGTTTTCAGAAGCCTTGCTGTACGAGAGTCGCCAATCGAGCACTGGCACTCCGACCAGACTCGAATCATCGTCATACGCATCACCGATCCCACCGACATCAATCTTGTGCTCACCGTTGAGGATGTACGACTCAGTCATCATCTGGCTGTAGTCGAGAGTCTCGAGCCGGTTGTACGGAGCCGTACCAAGATTGCCGACCTCGTTTCCAGGTGATCCTGGATTGTTTGGGTCGTAGCCCGGAAAGTAATACTCCTTGCCACGCGTGTCGATTGCAAGCACGGCTTGGCTCTCTGAGAGCAGCGTGTAGAGAAACTTTCCACCAAGTTTGTGATTCTCTGACTCAAGCCCGATGATGCCCATGCCGCCCCACTGCACCGACTGAGTGCCTTGCGTGACATCAAGCAGCTGCGTCTTGAAAGAATCACCGACGCCACCGTTGCCCTGAAACTGTTCAGGAACGAGCGCAGTGCCGGGCCCCGGCTGAATCATCGAGTTCTCGATGCCGTTGTCGAAGTACGAGGCGTCTTGGTCGTAGAAGAAGTTTCCGAACGCACCAACTTTGATTCCCTCATCGAGTTCCCATGAGTCGCCTGCCGAGGCCGACCACTTGTAAATCACTGGCGCGTTCCCATTCTGCGTGCCAGTTGGATTTGGCCACGATTCACCCGCGATTTCTGGATGCGTCGAGAGCACGCTGTTGCCCCCCCACATGTCGAGTCCGCCGCCGGGATAGGTGAGAAAACTGCCGCTCTTGACCTGCGAGTTGTAACCAATCTGCGACTTGAACTGAAAGAATCCCTCTTCAGGCAGGTCTTTGAGAATGATGTTCACCGCACCACCCGACGAGTCACCCTGCTGATCAGGCGTGAATGTCTTGCTGACATCGATGCTCTGAATGACCGCCGCTGGAAACTGGTCGAGCTTCACAGCCCGCTTGTCAGGATCGGCACTCGGTAATCGCACGCCATCGAGCAGCGTGCTGACATATCGATCTGGCAATCCACGAATGACTGCGTACTTTCCATTCTGAAGGGTCGCGCCTGGTACGAGCAGCAATGCTGCGGCGGCGTCTGATGCGCCAGAGCGCGAGATCATTTCGACACCGACCGAATTCAAGAGTTGCGGACTCTCGAGTCGCAACTGCATCTCGATGTTGAGGTCTGGCAACGGCGCGAGTTCCATAGGCGCGATTTCGGGAGCAACCTCGACCTCGACCGCCATGTCCTGCACGACGTACTCCTCCATGTCTTCAAACTCACCCGCGAGTTTGATGTCGATGTCGGTCAACTGCCCCGCGGTCACGAGCACATTCGCCTTCACCTCTCGCACATAACCCTCTTTGGTAAAGACCAGGGTGTGGGTGCCTGCGGGCAGATTCGAAATCACATACGACCCGTTCGCGTTCGAGACAACACGCGGCTTCGTACCAAGGGCTTCGACCGTCACCTTCTCTACAGGCGTGTCGAATTCCTTGTCGTAGATCACCCCTCGAATCGTTCCCACCGCAGGCGCCTGAACAGCATTGGCACTCGACGCGACGCAAACGATCCCGGTGAGCAACGGGATCATCCAGCGCAGTTTCACCAGGGATCCACCAGTGCAACTCGCGTTGCATCAATGCGCGCACGCAGTGCTGGGGTTGGTGTGATTCCAGCGCGCGCCATCGAAACGCACGTGGCGCAGAGATCTTCGGCACGCGGACGGGCGTTGGGATTGAGCGCCCCCGCTTCAAGCGCTGCGTCGTAACAACTGAGCGCGCTCTTGCGATCACCCAACTCTTCGAACGCCTCGGCGAGACTGCGCCACGAACGTGCTCGGCGCAAGTCAACGATCTTGGACTGACGCGCTTCGAACTGCGTCAGCAACACTTTCAACTCAGCCTGCGCTGCATCACGGTCTCCCAAGGTCATCGACGCGCGAACAATCTCGACTCCAAGTGGAGCGATGTCCTCTGGAAGAAACTCGGTTGCTGCGAACACTTTCGCTGCGTGCTTGACTTGTGCTGCGGCGGCAGTTTCCTGGCCGATGGCGAACAGACACTTCGCGAACTTGACTGAGTAACTCACTTGCAGGTCGAGCGGAAGCCCTGGGATCGCCCCTTCGAGACTCTTGATTGCACGCGTGCAGCGGGCATCATCGCTTTTGCCGACTCGACTCAGAATGACCAGATAGCCGTCGATCGCACCGCGCGCAAGATCGAAGTTCTTTGTCGCAATCGCGCGATCAAAGATGTCAGCCTGCGCGTCGATTTTCGCGCTGTCGACCTGCGCCGTGCGCGCAACTTCGAGGATCGCGAGTTCTGCTGGCGAGACTCCACTTGTCTGCGCGACTGCCTGCGCATCGTTGCCGAGTTGCAATGCGATTTTCGATGCTTCGACTGCGATGCGCTCGCGCCGCCAGTCGGTTTCTCCTGCTGCGACGAGCATCGCACTCTCTGCGAGGGCCTTCGCCTTCTCATTCTCGCCCTTGGCTGCGTACTGCTGACCAATGAGTGCGAGGGTCTCACCGCGGCGCCAATCTGAAATGGCCTTCGCGTAACCCGTCGCAACTTCGAGCATCCCCAGATCAATGCAAGTCTGCACAACGAGCGCCTGCATCTTGGCGCGGTCGCGCCCATGCGGATTGGCAGGAATGCCCGATGCAATCGAGTACGCCAGTGACAATGTCTCAGGGCGTCCGCTGGTGGTGCTCGCACTCTCAACTTGAGGGGCAACTTTGCATGCTGCGCCTGCGAGTGCGACAACAAGCAGCGAGACGACTAAGAGAGTTGATCGGTTGCGTTGCATATTCACGTGTTCGATTCAGATAGAAGGAGCGTCTGGTGTTGAAACATCTCCAACACCAGACGCCCAAAAAAAAGCAAACTCAAGAAACACTAAGTAACAGTGCTGTCACTTAGATGCAGTTACCCCAACCGCTCAAGATCACGGCGAGATCTGCTCCACCTGTCACACCGTCACCATTGATGTCGGTGTCTCCGCTGCCGCCCCAATTGCTGAGGATGGCTGAGAGATCGGCACCATTGACGAGGCCGTCATTGTTCTGATCCGCTGGGCATGATCCGCCGCATCCACCTGGTGGGGCAACGCTCATTCCGAACGCATCAGCTGCAGTCCATCCGCAGAGCCAGTTCGCATTTGGTGCGAACGCGCCGCGGTAGTTCGCCTGCTCAAAGAAGCCATCGCTTGGCGCGCTGGCGACGCTTGTCACTGCAGCGTTCGCTGCGCGTGGATCGAGGCTGATCACTGGTTGGATGATCTGACCGGCAGTTGCGCCTGTCACCGCTGCACCGCGAACAATGCTCACGATTGGCGAAGAGCCAGCCGCTGACTGCACGTTGTTGTTGCCCGCAGCGAAAACGCCGCGTGCATTTGCTTCGGTGTAGGCCGCAGCATTCGCGTTGTTATAGAAGACGCTGTCGGTGTACTGAATGAGCTTGCCGGCAGATTGCGCGGTGTATGCGCTTGCTGGGTTCGCGAAAGGATTCACAGCGGAATACACGTTGAAATTCGTGGTCCATGTGTTGATCCAAGTCAGCGTTCCGTTGTAGCCGTAGCCAGTCTGTCCACCAGTTGCTTCGCCGTCAGTGTTGTCATTCTTGACAACTTCTTTTCCTGCATCCATGAAGATGCAGTTGTTGAACTGCGCACGAGCATTGTCGCGCCACTTGGTCGCTGCACGACCACCGAGAGGCTGACCGATGAGTGTCAGGTTGTACATCGATGCAGTCGTGACTGGCTGAGCATCCGACTTCTCGGCGCCGTCCAATTCAACCATCGAATCGCAGAAGCCCGATCCAGAGACCGTTCCTGGAATCGAGTAACCCTGCACAATCAGACCGAACTGAGCACGACCACGCCATCCTTGATCGATGTCGAATGAATCGTCGCCGACGTTCCAGATGCTGAAGTACTTGAGGTCGACATTGCCGCCCCAGATTTCGATGCCGTCATCGACGTTGTTCATGATTTCGATGTGATCGATGACCGTTCCGCGGCCGATGCCACCGAGCGAGAGACCGTTGAGTTCGTTTCCGAGTCCAACGACCTTGCCACCGTAACGCAACGAGACGAACTGAAAGCTTCCGCTGTCATCGAGGTCGTTGCCGCCACCGAAGAATGTGCGCGTGTCATCAACGCCGCTCGCCGTGAGACCTTCCATGTTGGCGTAGTTGCCAGCGTTTGGAGCCGCGGTGTTCGTCGCGATTGCACCCGTGCCGTACTTGCCGATGTATGCACGACCCATGATGGTGAGGTTTCCCCACTCGTTGGCTGATGGGCGCCAGGTTCCGGTCTTTGGATCGCCAGCGGTCCACGTTGCCATGTCGGCCTTTGACGTGAAGATCACGGGCTCTTGCTTGGTGCCGACGCACTCGATGCGTGCATCGCGGGTCACAGCGAGCGAACCACCGACGTCGCTTGCGATCACAGTTCCAGCCTGAATCGTCAAGGTTGCACCGGGAAGGATGTAACGCTGACCTTGCAGGTTGTATGTGTTGTTCTTTGTCCAAGTGGTCGAGACTGCGATGTCTGCAGTCACCAAGACTTCGATAGCGCTTGCGCTACCGACAATCATGGATGCGCCGATGGTGGCGACCATGATGCTTTTGATGGAACGAGATGTCATGAGAAGATGCCTTTCGAGGTAGAAGGAGTGAGACGCGATGAGACGGATTCGAACGTCGATCCGCTTGAGACCCACAACCTACGACCGGTTTGCACGCATTCAGATGTGCTGTTGGTTAGGAGTCGATGAAGAGTCATGCGCGAGATTGTCATGAACAATTCACGCGATCGTGTTTGGGTTCTGTGTGCATTCCGTGAACGAATTGCGAGCAATTCGTTCACGCATTCAGCCCGTCAGTTCTTGCTCTTCGACGCGCGTTCGACCTGCTCGATGTACCGAGCGACATCGTCACGTGGCTTCAACGACTGCGCATCACGCAAGAGTGGAAGCGCTTCGGCAAATCGTGCTTGCGCAACAAAGATCTGTGCAATTTTGACCTTGGCGCTTGCTGTAAATGCGTCTATTCCTGCAGCGCGCTCGTAGTACATGATCGCCTGGTCTGGTTTTCCAGCACGGTTGTAGTGCTGCGCGAGCAACATGAGCGCTTCGCCATCGAGTGGATCGATCTGCACAATCTCCTCGAGTGCCGCGGCGGTCGAGTCATCGCCCTTCCCTGCGTTCATCGCAAGCCGCGCCTGCAACTTCAACAGCTTGGTGCGTTGCGCATCGGTGAGCGACTCGGTCGCATTGGCTTTGATCACTTCGAGCAGTGCATCCGCCTGCGGAAGGCCACCACGCGCTGCAAGCACCTCGGCGCAGCGCATCGCACGCGTGACATCCTGCGCAGAGTTGCTCAGAATCGCACGCTCATATGCGCGCAGCGCGAGATCGGGAAGCGCCTGCGATATATAGATGTCTCCGAGTGTGTACAGGCTGTCAGAAGTCGACTTGCCAATCGAATCGAGAATCTCGAGATTCACCGCAGCATTCATGGGCTGCTTGAGTCCCAGAAATGTGTGCGCCTGCAAGAGCCAGAAGTCTGCTTTGTCCGGAAATGTATTGAGCAGCACATCGAGCAAGCTTGCTGCATCCTCATACTTGGCTTGCTTGAAGACTGAACGCGTCAGTCCAAGTCGCCACTCGACGCTGCCAGGCTGCAGCAGCAGCGCATTGCGATAGGCCGCCTCGGCTGGCTGATAGTCCTGCTTGGCCGAGTGGCAGTAACCGAGCAATCCGTATGTGTACGCATCTGCCGCGCCGAGCTCGATCATCCGGTTGAACGCGGCGATGGCTCCGTCGTAATCGTTGTTGCGCGTACAGATGAGTCCGATGCTGCGATACGCGCGCCGAAAGGTCGGAAACTTCGCAACAGCGCTGCGGTAATTCTCGAGAGCCGCATCGAGCTTGTCTTGTTGAAAGCGCGTGCCCCCGAGTGTGAGGTCAATCGTTGCTGATGACTCTGGACGCACCGAGTCACGCAACAATGCTTCTGCCGCGGGCAAGTTGTCGCCCATGAGTTGGCGAACGAGCTCGAGCAGCGCCATGTCATCTTGCGAGATGCGTGGCTCAACCTCGGCGTTGATGCCATATCCACCAATGAATGACTTCTGAAACCCTGGATCATTCCAGATCAGTGCAAGGTCAGGTTGCGCAATCGTCATCGATGGCGATGGCGCAGAGTCGTCGGCGCGCACCGCGGCCACGAGATCGCTCGGCATCATCGAAGTTGTGAGGATGCAGAGTGCGATGAATTGTGCTGCAAGAGTCGTGTTCATGATTTACCTCGTTTGAAAGCGAATTGGCACGCGCATTCGACAGCTCACTGGCTTGCCGGCTTTGAGTGCGGGTTCAAATTTCCACTGCCGCAGCGCCTCGAGCGCTGGCTTCTCGAATTCTGTGTGCGAAGACTTTTCGACGCGCGGATTCACAACGCGCCCCGAGTCATCGACGATGAAGATGAGCGTGACGATTCCTTCGAGTTTCTTCGAGCGCAACTCTGCTGGATAGGTGCCCGCCACTTGATGGACTGCGCGCGGCTTCTGGTCAATCTCTGACATGCTGAACGCGCCATCGAGTTGCTCTGAATCACCGCCGCCTCGACCAGTCCCGCCGATGCGCCCTCCGCCGGCAAGCGATGCTCCGCCGCCGAAATCTCCGCTGCCACCTGAGTTGCCGTTGAGCGCCTGCTCGAGCGCGCTGAGACTCGCGGCGTCAAGTGCAGGAGCGTCATCACTCGCAATCGGCGACTCGGTGCTTGTGATGACATCATTTGGATCAGGCGGCGTCTCATTCTCTGACTTGAGCGGCTCCTGCTCTTGGGGCTTTTCTTCAGGCTTGTCTTCGGGCTTGTCCTTCTCAGTTTCAGCGGTCAATAGTTCGATGTCGCGCTTGCTGGTGGTGGCAGCGGCGTCATCCATGAAGAAGAATCCGCCAAAGAGCAAAATCGCAAGATGCATCAGCACCGCGCCAATGGCACATAGGACGACGCGGCCCATCATTACTTTTTGTCCGTATTGATGCCGACTTTGGCGATTCCGATCTTGCGCACTTCATCGAGCACGACAACAACGTGTTTGAAGTCGGCGGCGCCGTCGCTGTTGATGATGACTTTCGGATCTTTCGTCATCGTCTTATAGGTCTGCAGTTTCATCGGCAGCTGTGCTGGAGTGATCTTGTCCTTGTTGAAGAACAACTCGCCCTTGTCATTCACACTGAGCGTGACCGCCTTGTCGAGTTCCTGTTGGTCGCCCAAACTCTGCGCGGTCGATGCGCCAGGCAGTGCGACATTGACGCCTTGATTCTTCGACATGCTCAACGACACCATGATGAATGTCGCAAGTAAGAAGAAGATGATGTCGATCAGGGGAATGATCTCGAGTCGCGCCTTCTTTTTCTTGCCGCGGGTGCGTCCGCCTCCACCGCCAGCCATGCTCAGCCGCCTCCCACAGCATCGTGTTCGCTTACTGGTTCAACGAGCAACTTGAGTTGTGCGCCGCAACCGACCATCTCGTTTTCGATCTGTTCGATCTGCGTGTTGAGATAGTTGAAGGGCAAGAGTGCGGTGATGGCGATGACGAGTCCAAAGGCGGTCGCGATGAGCGCCTCAGAAATTCCGCCGGTGATCGCGCCTGGCGAACTCAAGTCGCCACCGATCACCGAGAACGACGCCATCATTCCAGTGACCGTTCCCAGAAGTCCGAGAAGCGGCGCGAGCGTGATGACCGTATCGAGAATTGCTAATCCTCGGCGATAGCGCTTGAGCGCGCGCGTCTCTGCGAACGCGAGTGCGTGACCCAATGATTGATCGCGGTGCGCAAGCGCATAGCCGAGCGTGTTGACGATGGCATCCTTTGAGCGGTTCGAGATTTCGATTGCTGCCGCGAGATTGCCCTTGCCGACTTCGATAAAGAAGTTGCTGAGTGCCTTCTGACTACGCTTACGACCCTCATTCACGAGGAAGAGCAATCGTTCGAGCACGACAGCGAGCGCGATGACCGATGCTGCGAGCAGCGGCCACATGATGGGACCGCCCTTCTCAAAGATGTGAAAGAGATTTGTCTTCTGCACGAGTGCTTTGAGCGCCCCACCGCGCGATGGATCGAGCGGCAGCGTTCCCTCACCCGATGCGACGAGTGATCCAATCGCTCCGGCCAGTTCATCCTCGAGCGGACGAATCAAAGGATTCGGCGAACCAGGCTGCGTGACTGCGATTCCTGCGGTGCCTGAGTCAGCGCGAAACAAAGTGATCGGACCGATCATCGCGAACTGTCCGTTGAGCACTGTGCCCATCGTGTCGACACCGACTCCTTTGAATCGTGTGCCACCGATGACATCGAAGAGGCGCTTGATCGATGTATCGGTGAAGCCCGTCTGACGTTCGAAACGCTCTGCATCGGTGAGCGTCTTGTTCTCAACCGCTTGCTTGGCGCTTTCTGCTGACTCGCCGTAGATCTGCATCTCTCCAACACCCACCTTCGACTCGAAGGTGCGCGCATATTCGTCGAGCAAACTGCCGATGTATGTCAACTCATCCTGTCGCGCCTTGGCCTGCGCCTTCATCGTTGCGATCTCGAGTGCTCCAGCATCAACGAGTCGCTGCACCGAATCTCCCTCGCGGCGCAGTTGAATGACCTGACCTTCGAGTGCGGTCAACTCTTGCGAGAGTGGCAACTTCTCTGTTGCGACTTGCGCGCGGGCAGCGTTGAGTTCAGCGATGCTCTTGTTGAGTTCGCTCTCGGCGCTTCGGGCAGCTTGGCTGATTGTCTTGTTGCCATCGACCGTTGGTTCGGGCGACTGTGCGAAGGCGACGCTGCCCGAGAGCAGTGCCACAGCAAGAATGTGAATGGATCGTTGAGCGAGGGTCATTGGATTTTCATTGGAAGAGGAACAAAGGATGGCGTGTGCTTGCCTTGAAGAATCTCGAGCGCGGTCAGAACCTCAGGAGCCGTCAGCGGTGCGGGCTGCCACTGCCAACCATCGTCGCCTGGGCGTCCAATACCTGCTTCGCCACGCGGACTCAGGTAGTAGGCCTGTGAGAGTCCGACATAGAGCACCTGCACTTCGCTCGTCGATCCATCGGCGAGCGTTCGAATCTCGTAGTGCACGGCAATTTCACTGTTCGCCTTGTTCAGTTCGTTCAAAATTCCAAGCACATTTTGAAACCGCTCGGCGGTGGACACAAGCGTCTTGGCTGGATCGACAGGAACACGATCGAGCAGTGGCACGATGCGCGCCTTGATCGGCTCAGGCATCAACTTCACAAGCTTGCGAATCTGAACTTCCATCGCAGTCACTGCGGCTGAGAGTCGTGTAGCGGAATCCTTCAGCACGTCGTTCTCTGCAATGAGTTCATCGCGGGTTTTGTTCGACTCGACAACCGCAGCTTCGGCTTGCGCAACCTTCGACTGCAGCAATCCAACTTCTTTCGAGACGAGTTCGATTCGTCCCTGCACGATTTCCTTTCCTTGTTGCCAGTCGTTGCGCTCCTTCGAGATGATCTGCTGCGTCTCGATCCACTTGTTGAGCGTGAGGCGCGTCTCGTCGAGCGTCGGTTTTGGCGCAGATTCAACGGCGGGCGGTGCAGCAACAACGGCGGTTGGCGCGGCAGCGGTTGGCGGCGCTGCTGGCGGAGTTGCTGTTGGCGGAGTTGACGCGCCCTGCGCTTCGGTGGGTTCGGCGGCAAGAACAGGTGGCTGCGCGGCCGGCTGAACAACTGGCTGAACAACCTTGCGCGGCGCGGCGGGGATCGTCGGCGCCTTGCGCGCAGGCGGCGCGACCTGAGTTTGCTGTGCCTGCGCGTGGCCGACCCCGACTGCGAGCGTGACGAATGCGATCACGCATGCGTGGATGATTGTTCGAACTGGATCGCCAGCGTGATTCATAGTTGAGACTCATCGCTCGAGGAGGCCACGTGCGGTGAAGGGAGCGAATCCTTCGAACGCACCGCAATTCTTGACGCGAGAAACTAAGTTGAATCAACGAAAGATTTGTGCAGATTGTGTTGGCATTGCACGAACGACCCGTTCAGAAACTGTGTGGGGCAAAGGTTGCAACTGCAGAGTTGCGCCCGTTACATTTGCATCTACTGCGGGCGTAGCTCAGTTGGTAGAGCGTCAGCTTCCCAAGCTGAATGTCGAGGGTTCGAGTCCCTTTGCCCGCTTCAGTAAAAAAGCCGACACGCAACGTGTCGCTTTTTTCCTTCCGCGGACATGTCGCGGGCTGCGCCCGCGCCCTTGCCCCTGCATGCAGGGGCAATAGGTCTTCTGACTCGGCTCCGCCTCCTCTCGAGTCCCTTTGCCCGCCGTCATTCAGTCTGCATGCGAAGTTCCCGCACAAACGTGTCAACATCTCCTTCGGCAAGCGCGACAATGCGGCACCAGTCGATTTCGCAGTCCGATGATCGCGAAAAGGTGCGAGATCTTGGAGTCGACCGACGCATCAAGCCCGTTTGCCTTTTGGAGCGCCTCTCCAATCGTGATCAGATGCCGCTCGATCGCAGCTCGCACGATCTCATCCTCGCGAAGCCGTTGAGATCCGACCGCCGCGCGGATGGCGATGATCCGCTCGGCCGCTGCGAGCGCATCGATCAGTTACACACGAAGTTCACGCTGCTGCATAGAACGGCACTCTGTCACGCAGGAACGCCGCGCGCAGGATCGGGTTCTTCACAGCGCTCAATTCGATCAGGTCGACGCGCCGTTCGAAAATCTGCTCCAGCGCATCTGCGAACTCGACGAACGCAAGCGCCGAGATGTTGGCGCTTGGAAGAAACTCCACAAGCAAGTCGATGTCGCTGCTGCGCGGATCGAAGTCATCGCGAGCCGCCGAGCCAGTGAGCTCGAGACGCGAAACTCCGTGACACGCGCACAGATCACGAACACGATCGAGGATTGCGCGTGTGAAATCGACCATAATGCAGGCTGATTCTAACGTGTACTTCAAACGCCAACTCGCCGCATGGCTTCCTTGCAAGCTTCTGCATTGGGCCCCCTTCCATCGCGACCCGTTTTGGCACCAAGATCACTTCGGCTGCTCGGATCCACGAGGAGAGTGCACTGACCCAATGCGTTGGCGCCCGATACCGTGATCGCCTCTCGAGACCAACTGCGCACCAGCGCGTCAACCGCACTTGTCGAAATTATTGCCTTTTTTCGACACGTCCTCGTGACGTGTCGATTCCGACGACCGATGACACCACGCCGCTGGAGCCCTCGTTCGCCAGCGACTTCACCACAACCTCTGCCGGCGGCAGCGTTGCTGGGCGCGGACGAAGATGCTCACTTTACGGAACGACGCCCGCCGGCAACGACATGCAATGCTGGGCGATGGCGCCTGGCGTTGTGAGCCAGATCTGCTCTCGTCGCGCCGCGATGTGCCGCAGTGCGCGCTTGAGATGTCGCAGGCGATGGGGCTGGCCGACGAGGTAAGCATGCAAGGCCACACCCATCACCAGCGGCCGCTTCTGGGACAGCTCGAGCATCTCTTCGAACTGGTCGATGATGATGTCGGCAAAGTCCGCACCCCCGACCTTGCGCGCGGCGATCTGCGGGATGTCGTTCACTTCCTGCGGGTAAGGCACCGCGAGGATGCGCCGCCCGCCTCGGCAGCGCAACCACACCGGCTGGTCGTCCATACACCAGTCGAGCAGGTAGCGGTATCCCGCCTCGGCCAAGAGGTCGGGCGTGCGATGGCTTTGTGAGATCCAGGGACCCAGCCAGCCTTCTGGGTGACGCCCTTCGGCTTCCGCCATGCGCCTCGTGGCGTCATCGATCAGGACTCGTTCAGCCGTCTCGTCGAACTCGCCCTGCCGCTCAGAGTTGGTGCGGCCATGACCCACGATCTCGTCACCGCGCGCACGGCAAGCCGCCACCAGGCTCGGCGCATAGTCGTACATCGTGCTGTTGACCAGCGCCGCCATGGGCAGGTTCAGCGCGTCGAAGGCGTCGAGCATGTACCAAGCGCCGACGCGATTGCCGTAATCGCGCCATGCGAAGTTGAGAATATCGGGCTGCGGTCCTCCCGGCGCCAGCTCGGCGCCCAGCCCCTCGCCGTACGAGAAATGCTCGAGATTGAGCGCGAAATAGACGGCCAGTCGATGCCCACCCGGCCACGCATAGTCGGCGCGGCCGCGCAGTGGGACGTAGTCGTAACGGTCGTGTGTCTTGAGCTGCATCAGCAAGGCGTCGCGTCGGAAAATCCGATGGGATACGGTTACACACCAAATGGAAGAGCCCGGCGGCTCGTCACGCAGCCGTTCATGGACGACCAGAATAGCGTTGACGGCGACGGGTGCTGAAGCTCCGAGGTGCTTCCGGAGCGGATCAACTCAGTGACACAAACAACTGGAGTCCAGAAAACTAGAGTCAGGTCTCTCGTGTGACCACCGATCAGTGCCACGCCGGCTTCCGCGGCCGCCCCCACGAGGAGAACTGTGATCGGCGTTGCTGAGCGCCGAGTTTGGGGGCCTGCTAGTTGCAGAACCCCCAAGATCCGAGCATTATTCCGAGATCGCCGCCATCGACCACTCCGTCCCGATTGAAGTCGGCGGAGTATTCGCCCGCGAGGCCCCACACCACGAGCAATTGGCTCAGGTCGCCTCCATCGACGGCATTGTCGTGTGTGAGGTCGCCGATGCAGAAGTCTGCACCGAGATAGGGGCGGCCGGTGCTGCCGACGAGCCCAGCGACCCCGCTCGACGGTGGCTCGTCTACGAGGTAGAAGTCGTCGCCGCCGTGACCGTTGAGGTCGCCACGGACAGTGAACGAGGGCTGGGTCGAGTCGCTCAGCAGAGTCTGGCTCTCGACAGTGAAGGTCGTGCCGAGATCATTGCACGGCGCACCACTGTCATCTCGGCAGATCGCCAGCCGAATGATCGCGGCCTGGGTCGTAGCACCCACTGTGTGGTGAACGCTCACAATGTCACGAACTCCGTCATTGTTGGTGTCGACAAGAGAAACATCCTCGCCGCTACTCGCACCGTCAGGAGCGAACGGGATCGCAGCACTGAATCCGGTCGGAGAACCACGCATCAAAGTCAGCACCGGCGTGCCCGCGGCATCGCCGAGCGACTCGGGAGCATGATTTGCCGTGATGATCTCGCGAAAGCCGTCGCCATCGACATCGGCCATGTCCATGAGCGCAGGGGATCCGGGGATGTTGATCGTCTGCACGAGCGTCGGCACCGGGTTGCCTTTGGAGTCGGAGTCGATCCGAAAGACCGCGACCTTCCCACTGGCGCCGAGCGCAGGCGTGAGCGTCGCAGAACTGCTTCCGCCTGTGGCCACATCGCGACCTCTCCCGACCATCGTGGTCGGCGTCGTTCCGTCCGTTGAGATCGACCCCGTCTGCGTCCCAGACTCATTGAATGTGGTTACCTTGCTGCCCCCGCTGGTCGAACCGCTGGTGTACCCACCTGACTGCATGGCGAGACCTGAGCCGGCGGTGCTGCGAGAGATGATGGCGAGCGATATTGGAATGTCGCTGCCCGTCGGGAACGAGGATGGATTCTGCAGATCTCCCTCACCCAGATTGCGCCAATTGTGAATGCGACCAGTTGCCAGCCCGACCGCAGCGTCCTCAAGTCCATCGCCATTCACATCACCCGTCGCAAGACAGGTCAGTTGGGAACCCTCAATCGGATAGAGCTGGCTCGATGTTCCAAGCGCGCCTGTTCCGTCGTTCATCAAGATCTGAAGGAGTCCGCTCTGTGGATTTGAGAAGTTGATTGCAAGCGCGAGGTCGTCGAAGCCATCGTCGTTCACGTCGATCACTTCGGCAGCGATCGCGCGTCCGCTGGCGCTGGCATCAGAGTTCGCTTCAGTCGCGCCGCCTCCGGGGAGATTCCTGAGCGAAAGCGAGTAGAGAATCTGCGAGCCAACCATCGACGGCACGAGTGTGAGGAACTTGCCCGCCGGCGCTGGAACATTCGACTGGATGAGGTCGAAACTCTTGATGGGGGTGTTGCAACGAAGAACGGGAACATTGAGGTCATCCGGAAGCGTCGCCGCAGCCGCGCCCAGCAGCCAGATGCGACCTGCCATCGTCGCGGTCGTTGCGACATCGATCGAGTGATCAGGCTGGGACGCACTGGGAATGCTCAGATCTACAGGCACGAGCAGGCTCGAGCCGGAATACGCGTGCAGGGTGCCGCAACGCGCGTCGCAGGTGCTGCCCACGCTGCCGTAGGCGCTGAAGTCCACATCGGTCTGCGCACCCGGAACCTGGGGGCCGCCGCCGTTGCTCCATGTCCAAATGCCGACATTCTCCCATGCGCAGCCGCCAGTCGAAAGTGTCGCTGTCCCAGCGCCACTCGAGTTTCCACAGCCACTCCGCTCTGCTGAGAGGATCGCAAGCGTGGTCGAACCTCCCGCTGCGATGTGCTGGACCCCTCCGAGGCCGACTGGAACTGCCGCCTGGCCGAACTGATTGCTCCCCCAGCAAGCAACGGTTCCGTCGGATCGCAGCGCCGCCGTGTGCTCGGCGCCTCCGCCGATCTCAACGATGCCTTGCAAGTCTGGTGGGACATCGCATTGGCCATACGTGTTCTGCCCCCAACATCCAACCGTGCCGTCGGGTCGCAAGAGGATCGTGTGGTACAGCCCCGCCACCGCACTGCTGGCGACGAGTGTTCCCGGCACGTTGCACTGGCCAAAGTAGTTGTCGCCCCAGCACCGAACAGTGCCCGTGGCTCGTCGCACGACCGTGTGCTCGTACCCCGCGGCGACTTGGCTCGCGACCCCCACATCGCCGGGTACCGACCAAGTGGTCCAGTTGCCCCAACTATTGACTGCACCACCTTCCAAGAGAGCCACGGTGAAACCCCATCCAGCGGCTACTTGCGTGACATTCGCCATGCCCGCGGGGACATTGCATGCTCCGTTCACATTGTCTCCCCAACACACGACCGTGCGCGCACTCGTCAGCGCTGCGGTGTGTCCAAAACCCGCCGCAACTTGGATAACGCCTCCGAGGGTGCTTGGCACCGTCGTCTCGCCATTCCAGTTAGATCCCCAACAGTCGACCGTGCCATCAGCCCGCACCGCTGCAGTGTGCGAATAGCCAGCCGAGATCTGAGTCACGCTCGGCGTCGAGGTCGGCACTGCGCATTGGCCGTAGATGTCTTGACCCCAGCACGAGATCTTGCCGTCGCTGCCGATCACCGCCGTGTGGAAGCGCCCAGCGCCGATCCCAGTCACACCCCCTAGACCTGCAGGTACTGCTGCCTGCCCATGGGTGGAGCCTCCCCACGCGCGCACCGTTCCATCTGACTTCAGGGCGACACTATGCATGAGTCCGCCACACACATCGACCACACCCTGGATCTGTGTCGAGTGTCCCGTGGATGACGATCGATCTGCTCCCGACGCTTGGTGCAATCGTCGGCGCACCACCTGCAATTGCGGCGCTTCCCATCGACGGCCGAGATGCGAGCGCGATCTGGAAGTGCGAACCAGCGGCGACTGCAACCCACGAAGCCTTCTATTTTTACTACCACACCAACGCGCTTGAAGCTGTGCGCATGGGCAAGTGGAAACTCGTGCTGCCCCATCGATCGCGCACTCTTGGCGCGGCGGCGCAAACACACGGCGGCGCCGAGGCGAAGTATGTCGAAGTCGACGTGCCGCTCGCGCTCTACGACCTCGAGAGCGATCCAACCGAAGCGACGGATGTGCAAGCACTGAACTCAGCTGTCATCGCCGCGATCATGGCGAAAGTCGAGGCGGCGAGAATGGATCTCGGCGACTCGCTCACGAAACGCGAGGGCACTGGACGTCGCAGTGCCGAGCAGGCGCGATCGGTGAGCAAAGCAGAAGGCGATTCGCCCGTCAGATGATGCCGCCGATCGCGATGATCGCAACCAACCGCAGCCCTTACGTGTGCACGCCATTCCACACGACGAACGCTTCGATTGCTTCGTACTCGGCGAGTCCGAGCGCGTCATAGGTCGCTGCTGTTGCTTTGTTGCGCGCCTCGGCTCGCTGCCAGAACTCGCGATCATCTGCGCCAGGAAAGAGCGGGCGATCTTTCTGTGACTGGTGACGAAAGATTGCACGTCGCTTGCGAGATACTTCATCGGGCGAGAGCGGTACCGCGATGTCGATTGCTTCGATCCCCCACTCCTGCCACGCACCTCGATAGAGCAAGGTTTCGATGGGCGTGTTCGCACACCACGCATCGCCCCGCACTTGATCAAGCGCAGCAAAGACTGCCGCGAGACAACATCGGTGGGTTCCATGCGGATCGGACAAGTCGCCAGCGGCGTACACCTGATGCGGCTTGATTGCACGAAGCAGGCCGACGACGATTGCAACGTCCGCGTCGGTGATCGGCTTCTTTCGCACGCGACCCGTCTCATAGAACGGCAAGTCAAGAAAGTGCAGTCGCTTTCCGTCGATGCCACACACGCGCGCCGCCGACTTCGCCTCCTCGCGTCGAATGATTGACTTCAGTCGTTGAATCTCTGGCGCATCGGGATCGCTCGGCTTCGTCGCGTGCAGCAGATCGATCATCTGTTTCGCAGAACGATCGACACCGTTTGCATCGAACGAGATCGAATAGTCCTGAACGAAGTCGAGAAATCGCCTTGCCTCCTCGTCAGACACCGCGATGCTCCCTGAAGTTTGATATGCAACGTGCACCTCGTGACTCTGTTCGCTGAGTCGGATGAGCGTGCCACCCATCGAAATCACATCGTCGTCTGGGTGAGGACTGAACACCAACACCCGCTTCGGAAAGATCGCATCACGCGCACGGTCGATGTCGCCCGCCTGCTTGCGGTCGCGGGGCTTGCCGCCGGGCCATCCCGTGATTGTTTCTTGAAGATCGCGAAAGACGCTCAGGTTGATGGCATGCGCGCTTCCTTCGCGTGCAACGAGATCCTGCAAGTGGTTCTCGTTGTAGTCCTCGACTGTCAATTTCAAAATCGCCTTCTTCGTGTGACCGCTCAGCCACACCACTGCATGACGGATCACCGCGGGAGTCCACTCGACCGACCGCGAGACCCACGGAGTTCGCTCGCGTTGAAGTTGCGCTGCTGCAGGGCGATCGAGATGCACCTCGACGCACGGATGATCCTGCAGAAATGTCGCAGGAATGTGCCCTGATATCGCCCCTTCGACGACTCGCTGAACAATCGGCGCCTTTGCTTCACCCAGCGCCATGAGGATGAGTTGCCGTGATTCGAGGATCGTGCCGATCCCCATGGTGAGCGCGCGGATCGGAACTTGCTCCTCGCCGAAGAAGTCGCTCGCCGAATCGCTGCGGGTGACTCGGTCGAGAACGATGAGGCGCGTGCGACTCTCGCGCGGCGAGCCCGGCTCGTTGAATCCGATGTGACCGGTGCGACCGACGCCGAGCAGTTGCAGGTCAATGCCTCCTGCACCGCGAATCTTCGCTTCATATTGTGCGCACGACTCTGCAGCATCGGTCGCTGCGACCGTGCCGTCTGGAACATGCGTCTGTGCGAGGTCGATATTGACATGATCGAAGAGTTGCTCCTGCATGAAGCGCCTGTAACTCTGAGGTCCGTTCGGCGCCATCGGCCAGTACTCGTCGAGGTTGAAGGTTGTGACATTCGAGAACGACAGCCCATCCTCGCGGTGCATGCGGATGAGTTCGGCGTAAATGCCGATGGGCGTGCTGCCCGTGGCAAGCCCAAGCACGCAGCGGCGCCCCTCGGACTGGCGGTTGCGAATCAAGTCCGCAATCCGACTCGCGATTTCCAGCGCCATATCAGTCGGGCGCGACCAGACGGTGACAGCGAGACGTTCGATCGACGTGTGATCTCCGCAGGTTGAGTACGGAGGATTCAAGAACACCTTCGTGGGTGAGGCCATCTCGAGAGTCTCCCACATGGAGCGAGCGCACGCCACAGGTCGTGAACTTCTCTTGCGCGCTGCGACCTCGACGTTTCGCTTGCAACCGCCCTGCCTCTGATTCACAAGAAGATTGCTCGAAACCGCGACCCCCTGCACATCGGTTGTTCTCACTGCGATATTGCCTTCACAAACGGCGCTCGATTCAATCAGATCGACCGGCCGCCCGAAGATCTCCTCGAGCGCATCCGCAAACTCAACGAACGCAGCGCCGACAAACTGGGGCTAACTCGTTCACCGTTTCAAGAGGGAATCGCGCAGAGCGCAAGAGCGGCCTGTGGAAACTCGCGAGACGCGAGGACTATTTCAGCAGCCTGTTAGGTCGTGGGATCGAGTGGCCAGTCTTTCGTAGCCGCTTCCAACATCGCAAGCAGCGTAGGAAGCTCCTCCGTTACCGTCTTCCAGAGACGATCGAAGTCGACTCCCCAGTAGACATGGATCAACGCGTTGCGCATCCCGACGATTTGCGCCCAGGGAACGTCAGGCGCACGGCCGCGGCCGACATCCGAGGTGCGCGAAGCCGCCTCACCAATCTCGAGGATCGCGTGCATCAAGGCTCTTGCGAGCATGGCATCCGCATCGGGGCCTTCCGCGACTTCCCTCGTGCAAAGCCAACGGCTTGCCGCGCCGCGTCCATCATGTGCTGGATTCGGATGCGGTCCTCCGGAGCGCCGGGGCGATTACGCGGCATGCAGCAATCGCGCCTCGCGCAGAACCTCGTCGCGGAAGTAGCCCGACAGGTCGGACGGGGTCTTCAGATCCACGGCGTGCCCGAGGATGCGCGAGAGTTCCATTTGCAATCCAGCGAAGCCGATGAGCCGAGTGTCATTCCGGGGAGGAACTCAACCAGCACATCGACGTCACTGTTCGCCGAGAAGTCATCGCGAAGCACGCTGCCGAACAGGCTGAGGCGCGCGATCCGGTGGCGTCGGCAGAAGTCGGCGATTTCAGCGATGGGAAGATGGATGGGAAGCGGCGACATCTCTCGGGATTCTATCGGCGAGGCACCGGCGAGAGCCTGAATTCGCTGGGATCGTCGTCAGGATCAATGTCGAGCGCGCGTCGGCACTCGCTTCGACAAGCTCGCCGCAAGTTTCATGGCGTTCGTGCGACTGGCCTTCATCCAGCAGTGCCTGAGGCTCCTCGATCCGTCAGACAGCACCTAACCGCTCAATGCGATTTTGATTCGGACCAAGCGACTCTCGAGCCCGATCGGGGATCGACAAAAGTCTCAAAGCACTCGACCGAACATTGGGGGCAGGTCACCACCCCGATTCAAGAGCAACAGCGTCGAACCCCCCCTTCATGAAAGGTCTGTTTTGTTGAATCTGGTGGTTTTTTTTGACATCGGCCCTGCACGCGCCACACTCCAAGAAGGATTGTTTCTGGGTTAAGCTCGCTTTTTCTAGGAGGTATTGCCATGCGTTGTTTTCAACTTGCTGCCCTTGCTCGGCACGCCGGGCTCACTGGATCATCGCTCGCGGTCATGATCGGGACGACCGCTGCTGCGGATGTCACCTATTCGTTTTCGCAGACTATCTTCAGTAGTCAGCAGTTCACGCAAGTGTTCGCTCCTGGAACGATCACGACGTCAATCTCATCAGTCTCGTTCGACCTCTACTACGACAACATGTCGTGGAGCGGTCCGACCAATTTCGGGATCTACATGAATCAGCAGAGTTACAACTCGAGCGATCCATTCCCAAACGGTCACGTTCTCATCGGCGCGAACTCAGTTGGATGGCAAGAGTTCTGGAACCCCGCCCAACACTACGACCTGCCAACATTCACAACGTGGGGCGCCTGGGAGGACTTCACCTTGCGAACCACTGGGACAATCCAACTCAGTTCGGCGATCGACATGACTCTGCCGTTCTCGAAAGTTTGGATCGGCAACTTTGACGGCTCGGGCACGAGTGGCGGAACCGATCCTGGTCGTTGGTGGGGATCGATCACACTTCACACTGTGCCTGCACCAGGCGCGGTTGCGATGCTCGGGCTCGTTGGTTTCGCCAGCCGACGCCGACGCGAACGTCGCTACTGATTCGCGCGCTTCGCGAGCAACGCATCGAACCATGCTTTCTCATGCGCGACAGCGAAGAGGAAGGTCCCGCGGTGGTCTGCCTTTGGTCCTGCGCTGATCGCTTCGGTCGCGGCTCCTCCGACGGTCGTTTGGAATCCTTCGGGCAACTTCGCGATGTACACGGGCACGACCTCGTCGACTTCGCCGAAGTAACAGCGCATCGGCGTTCGACTTCGCCAGCGGTATCCGTTGGCATCCTGCAATCGGCGCCAGTAGTCGGTGTCGCCCTGCCATCCAGTTTCGACGAACTCTGGACGAAGCATGTCGCGCACCAGTCGCGGAACACGTTTCGAAAACTCTGACCAACCGATGCGATTGGCGTGCATCGCGCGAACCACTTCGACGTACTCAGGCTTGTACGCGAGGTCGACGAGACCCGGCTGCAGATACGCATCTTGCGCGCAAATCTGAATCGCCGCGCAACCCGTGAGCCACGGCGTGTCGATCGGCTGCGGGTTGTTGATCCAGCGGCTGACCGTTGTGTAAACATCAACTGGCGCACTCGCCGTCGCCGCCGCGATGACATCGGCACCCACCGCTTCTAGATGCTGCAGCAGAACAAGTGTCGCCCATCCGCCCTGCGACCATCCACTGAGAAAGAGCGGCCCTGGTTCAATCGACTTCGCGCGAAGAAATGCCTTTGCTGTGAGCAGCATGTCGGTGCACGCTTGTTGAGTGCTCCACTTGACGAGATAGCTGTCGGGCTCGATCGAAACACCTTTTCCGAAATAGTCCGCAGCGACCACGATGTATCCCTGTCCCGCGAACTGCGCGATCATCAATCGAGTCTCCATCGATTGCTCTGGATTTGACGGCACTTCGGACTTCGAAAACACCGTGCCATGTTGATAGCAAACGATTGCGTGCGATGGATGCATCGACTCGGGGATCGCCACGAGTCCTGACGCGATCGTCGGACGGTTGTACTGCTCGGGAACCACTGATGGATAAGTGACGCGATAGAGCCGAACCGCTGTCGTTGGCGGCCCAAATGTGTTGGGCGCTTTGTCAGCAAATCCTGATGCGACGAGTTCTTCGGTCATGATGCGACTGAGGCGTTCGATGTCGTAGCGGTCGATTTCTTCGAACACGACACCAGAGGGAATCGCGATCGGCGCTGCAGACTGCGATGGCGAATCGCTGCGCGAGTCAGTGCTCGCAATCGACAGAACAAACAGTGCAGAGAGAACAAATGAAATAGTGCGCATGAGTGTTTCCATTCGCCGCGCTCTGACCGACAATCTGCGGCGTTCGTTGTGACTGAACAGCGCGAGTGTAGGGGTCGAGTTTGGTGCGATTACGCCACAGCACAGCTGCATCAAGTCCTACCCTCATTTCTCGGCATTATTCTGAATCATCCGCCGGTGCTGCACCGTATCCTTTTCTGAAGAAAGGTTCCGAATGAACACTCAGCACAGCAAACACCGCGGCGGATTCCCCACTCGCATCACCCGTTCCCGACGAGGCATCACCATCGTCGAGACGCTCGCGACCGGCGCGTGCGTCGTCGTGTTGATCGCAGGTCTCAGCACCGCTGCGAACCACGCCCGCCCGATCAACGGCGACGCGATCTCGATGGCGAACCTGATCGAGATCGGTACGGGGCACGCGCTCTACGCGGCGGACTGGGGTGGATTGCAGTGGTGCGGACACCAATCGAACTTTGGGCAGGCGACGAACTGTGCCACATATCTCAACACGATTGCATGTCCTCCGCAGCAGATCCTTGGGTGGGATACGACTGGAGGATTGTGGTCGTATTGGTTGGGTGGAGGGCTCTGTGGCTCGAATTTTCCGGGAAATTGCGGAAATTGGGTCGTCTACATCCCAAACGAATTCGCGACAACGAATGGCGTGTTCGGCGCATACAGACTCATGCAGGCGCGTTCATTTCACGACTACATCGATGGGCGCTTCTACGACGAAGTCTTCTACGCACCCAACGACATCCGAACATATGCAGCGGCGTCGCGAAACTTCAATTCACCAAGTGAGTTCAACCTGCCACCAAACTCTCCGGTCTTCTCGAGTTACGCGATGTCCCCTGCGGCGATGTGGAATCCCGAAGTCATGCGCGCGCCGTCACGAGGTGGATTCCGTGCGCCGAGTTCGTTCCCCGAATCGTATGAACGCCAGTCACTGTGGAACGCGGCGTATCCAGAGCTCAAGTCTTTCGTCTTTGAAGTGAACTGGTGCCAAAGCCCTCCAGCGTCTGGCCAAGCATTTGGCAGCACATCAACCCCCTACCGCTACAACCAAGGGGCGGCGAGCCGACCAATCACTCTGTTCTACGACGGACACGTCTGGTATCTCAACAACAAGCGCGCCATCAAGGATGATGCATCGCAACTCGCGCAAGGCGTCGACGGCTTATGGAGTCGAGACACGCCGCTCGGCACGTCTGGCTACTACGCCGACACATCTGTAGATGGCTCGCGCACGAACCATTCGATGCTCACAACCGACGGCATCCTCGGCCGCGATGTACTGGAGGCGCCATGAACACCTCTTCTCTGCGCTGGACCGCCCCCTGCATCACGAGCCTCGGCGTGATCACACTCACGGTTTCTGCAGCCGACACTTCATGGATTCAGGGCAGCGGCAACTGGGCCGACTCGGCCCGCTGGACGAACGGCGTACCAACCGCTGACTCAACCGCGATCTTCAATACAACGCAGCTCGTCAGCACTGTCAGCCTCGGAAATGGAGAGTCTGTCTTTGCGAACCGCCTGACGCTTCAACGAGGCAACATCAAACTTCTTGGCACATCAACGCTGACGCTGTTGCATGAGAATGCGTTTTCATCAGCGCTCACGGTGGGCACGCTTATAGGCGAAACGGCAACACTGAGAGCGTCGGCGCCCGTACTCACCACTTCGCTCGACATCGGCACTGCCTCGCAGGGTCTCGCGCAATACTTTGCGAACGCTGACCTCACGGTGATTCACGGACTGCGTGTTGGCGTGACAGGCGTTGGGACGCTTGACGGAACTTCTCAAATCCGATCTGGATGGCTGCAGGTTGGCATCGGCGCGAATGCGAGTGGGACGATCGGCTACGACCCGTGGACCGCCATGGGACCAATCGATGTCACCGACGCTTGCACCATCGGACTCTTCGGAAGCGGCATGGTGCGCCCAGGCGCGGGCGGTCTTTCATGCGGCACTTTCATGCTCGCACAAAATGTCGGCTCGTATGGCGAGTTGATCGCAACGAGTCCCATCACAGTGAACGGTTCAGCGATGATTGGTTACAAGGGAACTGGAGTCCTCAGATTGACGGACACTTCGCTCACCGCCAGTGGTGCGGTCGTGATGGCATTCCAAGGAGTCTCGACGACTCCTCCAACGGCTCCTGCATCGATCGCCGAGGTGACGCTGATCAATTCGACCATCGCCGCTGGCGGCACGATCGCGATCGGTGTCAGCGGCACAGCGGGCTTGCGCGTCGAGGGTAACTCGCGCGTCGCAACATTGGATTCCATGACGATGCGCGGAGCAACGGGTGCACCTGCCATCTCAATATTGCTCCCTGCGACTCCTGCGGCGTTGCCAGTGATCGAAGCTGGTTCGATGACATTGGTGCGGTGCACGCTCGCGGTCGATGGTGTTCCCGCGTTGGGCAGCATCTGGAAAATCGCGCAAGTTCTCAGCGGCCCACTTCCGACTTGCACAGTGCAAGCCGACCCAGGCGCGGGGCGCGCATACCGCTTGATCCCGTGCGCAAACTCTCTTTACCTCGCGCTCGTTGAAGAAGGCGCTGCTTCACCTGAAGTCTGTGCCGATGCTGTGGCACCGACAACCGTCGGTGATGCAATCGGCGGCGCGAAGCGCGCATTTTCGGTGGGAGGTCTTGCGCTCGGTGATCGTTGGTTTGCTGTGGGCTGCCCCGGACTCGGCGGTGGCGTTGACATTTATCGTGAGACAAACGGACTCTGGTTTCTGCACCAGACGCTCGTTCACACATCGCCCGAGATCACACTCGGCGCGGCCGTATCGACTGATGGCACCCGCCTCGCAACACGATCGACTGATGGACGCTTCGTCAACGTGTTCGTGCGCAGTGGCCCCGCGTGGATGTTGCAAGCTTCAATCGAACTCGACCCGCTCGAAGTCACACCTGTGTCGCTCGCGCGAACACTTTCGCTCGACAACGACCGAATCGCGATTGGTCAGCCCTACGCAAGCGTGAATGGACTCGCGACCGCCGGCCGTGTGTTCATCTATCGAGAAGTCGACGGTCAGTGGATACTCGAAGAGACAATTGCGTCTGACGTTGCCGTCACAAATGCGCGCTTCGGCACCGGAGTTTCTCTCTCAGCAGGTTTGCTCACCATCACACAGCAGAACTCAGCAACCGCGTTCTGCTACTCGCACGAAAGTTCGGGATGGGTGCTCGGTGGAGCCGTGACCGCCACCGCGAACTCACCGCACATCGCGCTCTGCGGCACAAGTCTCGTGACCGTTCCCGCCGCATCGTTCTGGAAAGTGAACGAAGGCATCTGGTCGATGGCTGCGACCGGCGCGCTCGGGTCAGCAACTGGGGCGAAGGGAGTCGCATTCGACGGCACCACCGCCGCGATCGTCACCACTTCGGGCGTTGCCACCTATCGACGTGATGCAACGACAGGCCGATGGTCCATCGGATCGCTGCTGCCAACTGTGGGTGCGTCCATCAGTGGTGTTGCGGTCTCGGGAGCACTGACCGTCGCGACGACATCCACTGGCGCAATCGTGTGGGGCGACGCAGCGCCAACTGGCTGTCCATCTGACTTCGACGGCGATGGCGACACTGGCGGCAGTGACTTGGTGGTTGTGCTGAGTTCGTGGGGAAGCTCGCCACTGGGCGATCTCACTGGCGATGGAATCACCAATGGATCCGATGTGACGGCGCTTCTGTCGAACTGGGGTCCCTGCGCGCCGTAGCCGACTCTGAAATACTCATCGCAATTTTGAACGGTTGATGAGCCATTCCGTTGGTTCGGGCCGCGGCGTTTGGGTCGGGGCGTGCGGTGAAGTTCACCGCTCGGCGGCGGATTCGTAAAAAAGTTTTCGCGTGCAAATGTCCCCCTCGCACCAGCCGTAGTTATCACTGCAATTTTGCTTTCACAAACGGCCCTCGATTTTCGAACTTGCCGAGGGTCACCAAACCCCTAGAAAACAAGCACAAATCGTCGGTGCGGCCCGAGGCGACGGCGACGCGAATGCGTCCCCTGTTTGAGGCACGTCCGACTTTGCCTAGAAAACAAGGTGGTTTTGGCGACTTGCGCGACGTCGCCTTGAAATCTTTTCTTGACTTCGGCCTCGGCGGTTGTAAGACTTCCGCCCTATGCGAAAACCACTCATCATCGTCGAATCCCCTGCCAAAGCCATCGCAATCGCACGTTTTCTAGGCGAAAACTACACAGTTCTCGCATCCGGGGGCCACATCGCCGACCTGCCTTCGGGAGAGATTGGGGTGCACATCTTCAACGATTTCACTCCCTCGTATGCCCTCACAATGCAGGGCTGCGGAGTCATTGAAACCCTGCAGGAGGCGGTGGACCGCGCCTCCGATCTATATATAGCCACCGACGACGACCGCGAGGGAGAGATGATCGCTGCAGACCTGATTCGGTATCTCAAGACGAATCTTGTTGCAAAGCGAATGGTGTTTCATGAAGTCACTCCCCAAGCCATTCGACACGCGATTCAGAATCCACGACCACTTGATGGTGATCTGATCAGGGCCGCAGTCACTCGCCGCATTCTTGACCGCCTGTACGGATACTCAATCTCGCCAGTGCTGTGGGAGACGGTGGGTCCGTGCCTTTCTGCCGGCCGCGTGCAGAGTCCTGCGCTTCGGCTCGTGGTCGAGCGAGAGCACGAACGGATGATGCACGGATCGGCGGGATACTGGCAACTTGACGCAATCACGCAAGGAGAATTTCAGTTCAAGGCGAAGTTGCTCAGTGTGGATGGTCAGCGACTGGCGAAGAGTCGCGACTTCACCGACAAGGGTGAGTTGCGCGACGACATTGGCGATCAAGTCGTTGTGGCAAACGACGGGTGGATCAATGCGCTTGCGAATGAACTGACGGGTGCACAGTTGCTCGTTCGCGACATCACACACACGACGAAGACAACGGCGCCACGTCCCCCCTACACAACGATCACACTGCTTCAAGATGCGTCGAGCAAACTCGGGATGCGAGCGGCGCGAACCACGCACGCGCTGCAGTTTCTGTACAACGACGGATTCATCACCTATCCACGCACGGACAATGTTTCGACGCCAGCCGATGCGATGCTCGCGATCCGCGCTGCGATCAGCGATCCGCTCATGTATGGGCCGCGGTTTCTGTCAACGACACCGCGCGACTATCCCGCCGCTGCAACTGCGCAGTCGGACAAACACGCCATTCTGCCCAAGCAGCCTCTCGAGAGTCCAGAAGGCCTTCGAGGGCGGCTCACGAAAGATCAATTTGCGATCTATGAAATGATTTGGCAGCGCACGCTCGCGTCACAAATGACCGATCACGTCACCAGCACTCGCACTGTGCACCTCGAGTGCATGACCGCAACATCGCAGCCACGCTGCTGCGTTTGGAGCGCGAGTGAGACAACCGTGCTTGAACTCGGGTTTCGGCGCGCGTATGAAGAAGCGCAAGACGAAGACCTCGAGAACACGAGTGATGAATCTGCGTCGAACCAGCTGGGTGCTCTGCAAATCAATGACGCCATTGGCATCGGCTCGCTGCGCCCGACCGCCCACGCCACTGCTCCGAAACCTCGTTTCACCGAAGCAACACTGATGAAGGCACTCGAAGAGTCAGCGATCGGACGTCCGTCCACATACGCAGCCATCATGCGCCGCATCAACGATATTGAATATGTTCGGCAAGACGGAAGAGAACTCGTTCCAACTTGGCGGGCATTTTCTGTGATCAAACTGCTGAAGCAGCACTTTGCGAATCTGATCGACTTGGAATTCACAGCAGAGATGGAGAGCCGTCTCGACGATATTGCCAACGGGGTCTCGAATCCGCAGGCCGTGCTCGAAGCGTTCTATTTCGGAACGCCCGATGCAGGAGATGGACTGCAAGAACTTCTCCGCCGCGCGATCAACACTGCGACGCCCGACGAGATCAACTGTCACCGCATCGGCACCCACACAGCGACGGGCGAAGAGATCAATGTGCGCGTTGGCAGATATGGTCCGTATGTTCAGTGTGCAACCACGAACCGCTCTATCCCGAAGTTCATGGCGCCCGCCGACATCACCGTCGCTCGTGCGATGGCAATGCTTGCCGCGCCACCGAACGGCGCGTGGAGGCCTGAGTAAGAACGCGCGCTCGTTCTTTGGAAGGATTGGCCCGCTCAATGATGCGTTCTTTCCAAAGAACGGCAGAAAGCGCGACGCGGCGGGCGAGAGCCCTGGTTTTGCGCAAAAACCACCACGTAAAAACATCGTGAACCACCGCCCGATGAGCGGTGTATCACCACCATCGAGGACGCACTGTGCGACCTCAAACAGCAAAGATGACCGTCGGCCAGGAATGGCGGCGGTCTTTTTCATATCAAAGGATTCGTCATGTTCAACTCACTCAACAACAACGTCAATAGCAATCTCGGCACAACCGTAGTGCCTGTCAGTTTTCTCAACGCATCTGTGTGCCCAATGGGCACGCTGCCAGGTCAGGCTCCAATGGCGATTGTCAACACGACTCTCGCTCCAGTGACCTGCCTCGCGGTCAATGTTCAGTTCGACGCCAAAGGCGAGTACCGGATCTCGAAGCGCCTTCAGCGCGTGTTCGTCACAACCGACGCCACCGCGCAAGAGAAGCGCGAAATTCTCGATGTTGAAATCACTGGCATCAAGGGCTCCGCTCCATCAGTCACCCTCAACGGCCTGCCGCTATCGAGCGATCAGATCCTTGTGGGGATCGATGGTGTCGTGACCATTCTTGATGTTGAGCGCAACATCATCGATCGCATTCAACTTCCAGTCGTGAAGACAACGGTCGCGAGCCTGACGGTTGGTCAAGTGGCTGAGCTCCTCAAGAGTTGGATCAATGAACCAACCTCTGGTTTCGGAGATGGATACGCCAACAAGGGTCACAAGGGCCAGAAGAGCACATTTGGATGCTCAACTCTCGGCTCGTGTGACAACGCGTAAGACGAATGGGGCGCGTGCCCCTTTCCAACACCTGACTTGCGGCCCGGCCATGCGAAAGTGTGCGCCGGGCCTTTTCAATTGATGCGTTCTCCCTTGAACGAGGCAGCACACTGTGCGCGCTGTAAAAACTCGATTTCTTGTCCCAAACTGGTGGTTGTCGACCCAATGGAAGAGCCACGCCGCCGCAACCACCTCTTCACCCTCCTTCTCGCCCCACCGTATTTTCTTGCCTTCCTATTCACCATGATCGCTCTGCGCACATTGACTTCAGGCACCCCACGAATCGCCATCGTTGGCGGCGGTCCTGGCGGAATCTTCGCGGCCTACGAATTGCAGCGCATCGCCGACCGTCCTCTCGACGTAACCATTTTCGAAGGATCGCAGCGCTTGGGTGGCAAACTGTTTTCTCCGCGGTTCGAGAATTCGAATGCTCGTTACGAAGCTGGAGCGGCCGAGTTCTATGACTACGCGCACTTCGGGGATGACCCACTCAAGGACTTGGTGCTTGAGATGGGACTCACCGTCCAGCCGATGGGCGGTCCATCAGTCGTAGTCGATGGCCGCGTTCTCTCGAATGTCGATGATGTTCGCGATGTACTCGGCGCAGAGGCGGTCTCGTCGCTGCTTGCTTTTGATCGGAGTGCGCGCGATCGACTCACGCCGCGCGAATTTCATGCGTCGGGCGATTTCGACCTGTCGAATCCCGACTCTCGACATCATTGCTTTGGCGAGACGATCTCGTCGATCGATTGCCCGCGCGCGCGCAAGTACGTCTGTCACATGATTCACAGCGACCTTGCTGCTGAACCAACCCAGACGAATGCGGTGTACGGGATGCAGAATTATCTCATGAACGATCCCGCATACATGCGACTGTACGGAATCGAAGGGGGAAACGAGCGACTGATTGAAGAACTCGTCAAGCGCATCGATGCACGCATCTTGCTCGGGCAGAAGGTTGAAATGATTCGCCGCGGACTCGCGCAGACGATGCAGGTTCGATCAGTCAGCAACGGGATTGCTCACGACGAGTACTTCGATGCGGTCGTGATTGCGCTGCCTCACGATCAAGTTGCGAAGATTGATTTTCAAGGGGCGACTCTTACGCCAGCGATTGCGGCGCATCATGCGCACCACAACCATCCCGCGCACTACCTGCGCGTCACGATGGTGTTTGATCACCCGTTCTGGCGCGACCGTTTTCAAGACTCGTACTGGATGCTTGATCGCTTCGATGGATGTTGCCTCTATGACGAATCATCGCGTGACCTTGCTTCTCGATACGGAGTGCTCGGCTTGCTCGTCGGTGGCGACGCGGCGAAGTCGCACGCATCGATGAGCGACGATCAACTCATCGAAGAAGCGCTCGCGTCACTGCCCGCGTCGCTGTCGCAAGCGCGCGAATTGCTCGTCGAGGCACGCGTGCACCGATGGGTGGGTGCCGTGAGCGCGATGCCTGGTGGGCGACACTCGATCGCTCTTGACCGGCGACACCAACCAGAGCCCACCGATCACCCGAACCTCTATATAGTCGGGGACTACCTCTTCGACTCGACACTGAATGGCGTGCTCGATTCTGCGAACTATGTTGCTCGGTGGATCGCCGCACGCGTCGCAGAAAGTAGGACGCAATGAACTCTGTTCTTGAGTGCAACGATATGACAGCCCCACCGCCCCACGAGATCGAACGCGCAGTACCACTCGCGACTGGCGCAACAATCGACATCGCCACCATCGCAGCCGAGGGTGGCGAGATGCCTGCTGAATTGCGCTCTTGGGTCGAGGCTGCAGCGAACGCAGAGCATGGTGGACCAGCGGTCTGGATGGCATTTCAAGGAGCACAGGTGCATTGGTGCGCAGCAAGGTGTGCGATTCTCGCGCCAGCAGAACGGTTGCTCGCGCTCAAGTCGGCGGTCATCCAAGCCGCATCGTGCGAAGCCGAACTGCGTGCTATCGAAACAGAGATTGCGAGCGCGTGGCCAGAACTCGAAGCTGACTCGCCGCTCTCGTTCGACTTCAACGAAGCATCGGTGGGTCGCCGCGAGGTGTTGCGCACACGCCTGCAGCGCGTCATCCAATGGAAGATTCGATTGGCACGCATTGCCCCCTATGTGCATTCGCCGCTCGTGCACCCTCCAACGCTCGCGAGCCAAGTCGCCGAACGAATGCGCGAGAGACTGCGGATGCTGGCACGACATGAAGTCGCGAGTTCTCAACTCGATTTGTTTGGCGATGTCTACGAGGCCTGCGGACAGCGTGCGAGTGAGTTCATGTTGGCGCGAACTGGCCACCATCTCGAGTGGGTCATCATCATTCTGCTCGCGGCACAGTTGGCGCTCTGGGGTTTTGAATATCTCGTGGCGTACACAAAGTAACGATGCGCCTGGCGTCGATTGATGTTCTGCGCATGGTCGCCATCTTCGTGATGGTGCTGGTGCACTTCGGCGAAAACCTCTCGGGATACACGCCTCCATTTTCGGGGATCGGTGCGCCGCTCTTCACCTTTCTCGTCGGTGCGAGTTACTTCCTCTGGTCCGACGGCAAGTTGACGCAGGGAATGTCGAACGAGGCCCTCTCGAAAATCTCGGTGCGCCGCGGGTTCTTCATTTTCGGTGCGGGCTTCGTATTCAACATCATGGTCTGGCTGCCCGAGGGCGTCTTCAATTGGGATGTGCTCACATTCATCGGCACCGCGCTTCTCCTGCTGAACGTGGTGCGCCGTATGCCGCGCTTTGTTGCACCGCTCATGGCTGTGCTCGCGGTATGCGTCTCGCCGCTCTTTCGGCTGGCCGCTGACTACCACGCCTACTGGGATGGAACAGATTTCACCTGCGATCTCACGACATCCGAAGTGCTCATCGGATTCCTCTCGACTGGTTACATCCCGATCTTTCCGTGGATCGCATTTCCGCTCGTTGGATACTCGGTCGCGTCGTGGGTCTTTGCGCGACACCATGACGGACAAGAGAAGCCCGCAAGACTGCGGCGCATCGGAATCATCGGCTGCGCACTCATGGCGGCATCCGTCACACTCTTCGTATGCAAACCGTGGCTTCCAACTGCTGTCGCCAATGAGATACTCGGAAACTGGACAATGTTTCCTCCGACCACTGTGTATGTCTTGGGAGTGCTCGGGATGGCAATCGTGCTACTCACAGCGCTGCATCGGTGGATTGATCTCAATCCAAACGCGCAACGCTTTCAGGGCGCGCTCGCGATCGCCAAGACCTTCAGCCAATATTCACTCACGATTTATGTCGTGCACCACATCGTGCACTTGTGGCCGCTGTGGATTTATGGACTCGTGACAACTGGTGAGCCAACGACACTCTGGAGCGTTGCGATGCCGACGACGGTCTCGATCCCGCTCGCGGTGCTCTTTCTTGCTATTTGTTTTGTGGTGTTGCGCGCGCTCGGTCCTGGGCGCAGCCGCGGCATCGAGTGGTGGATGCGCTGGCTCTGCGACTGAATCGAGCAGTGAAATCACCTGTTGCGGCGGGTCGTCACGGCGCGCACACTCCCCATGTACTCAGGATCACCGAGAGGTCGGCTCCGTTCACGATGCCATCGCCAGTGAGATCGCTCGGGCAAACGGTGCAATCCCAATCTGCGAGCAACACGACCATGTCCGATCCATCAACGGAACCATCGTGGTTGTAATCAGCCGGACAATTGCTGGGTGTGCTGTTTGCGTCGGCAGGATCGCTGCCTGAGTCGACCTCATCTCGATCGAGAAAGGTGTCTTCGTCGCGGTCGATTGCGATGCGATGACCAGTGCCCGCTGGAACGAGTGTGAATGTGATCTCGCTGCCGACTGCTGCCAACGCACGCAGCGCGGATGTGGTCAGCGTCTCATCGATTCTGTCAGACTGCCACTGCCCCGACCCTAGAGAGTGCCAGCCGCGCGCGAGCGTGTTGATCGTCCCTTTGGCAACGAGCTCAACCGCGCCCGAGTTGGCGAGCGATGCGTACTGATCGAGAAGTGCGATCTGCGCTGCGGACGCCGATGCGACCGAGACGAGCGTTGACTGTGCGCCAACTCCAGCGTGCGTGTCTGTCGAAAGACTGAACATGAACGCTTCGAGATCTTTGCGTTGCTGAGTACCCGTCGCTCCGTTGGCGAAACTGAATACAGGAAGTGACAGAAAGGTGACCAGAGTGTCGGTCGCGCCATCGTGGGTGAATGCGATGCCACGATTGTTGTTCGTGCTGCTCTTGAGGAATCCCGTCTTCTCATGCATGTTCTGTAACTGTGGAACCTTCATCGACTGGGGCTCTTGCAAGAGTGCTGCGCTGATGATGACGCTCAGACCTCCAGTCGGAAGCGTGTGACAGACGTTGCAGTTTGTGGCCGCGCCGTCGACATTTGTGTTCAGATAAATCTGCTGCCCCGCGACAGGATTGCCGCCCGAGGGCAGCGACGTCTTGAGAGAGTTGTCGATGTTTCGATTTGGGTTCGGCGGAAAGTGCAGCGATGCAACCATCGCCCCGAACTGCTGCATCTGCGCATCGGTGAGCAGCGCGTCATCGCCGAGAAGGCCAAGAAATGCTGGATTGAATTGCGGCAGTCCCTCGCGGTCGCCGCGCCAGTGCAGCGGCTCTGCGCCGATGATCCCCACGAGCGTCTGCGTCGTCATCGGACCCTTCATCGGATGCCAATTGCTACATCCGCCGGCGAGTCCGAAGTTGCAGACTTGATTGAAGATCTTCACACTGCCTGATGGATCGCCCAGATCCCACGAAAGAAAGTCGAGTCGTCCATCGATGTGACAACTTGCGCACGATGCTTGACCGAGACCGCTCGTCGCGTGTGTGTCGTAGAGCATCGGCCGCCCTGCCTTGATCGCAAGCGGCGTTGCGTCGTGAAAGAGTGTGCGAGAGATCTCCGACGCGGTCGTGGTGTTGACCACGCTGATCGATCCATCGAACTTGTTCATCACAAACAACCGACTGCGCGATTCGTCCAACGCGATGCCGGTTGGCCCCTGCCCCACCGCAATTCGAGTGACCGGCGCTCCCTGCGCGTTCACGACGAGCAGATTGTTTGAGCCCATCCCCGCAATCCAACCAGTCGTGCGCGCCGCGTTCCACGCAATCGCGCGCGGGTCGCCGATGCTGAGATCTCTTTGGGACTGCGCAATCGATGAGACCGCGTAGGTCAGGTGTGGATTGAGGTCGAGAATCGTTGGGTTTGTCGGAGCGGCAGGATCAAAGCTCGCCATCTTGACTCGAACAAACGTGCCGCGCAGGCGGGGCTCGAAGCGGACATGATTCGTCGCATCGGTTCCGACGACCGTCACGCGACCACTCGGACCAACGCCAATCGCCATGTTGGCGTTCATGAGTCCCTTGGCGTAGGTGACTGCGAGCGTCGACACATCGATGATCGCAACATCTTGGTCGTGCATCCCCCATGAGACCGACGAGGTCCAGTTGCCGTTGTTGTCGTCGCGCCACGTGCTATCGCTCGCTTGACGGCGCACGATCATCGCAGCCTTGGGAGCTGTCGGCAGCCCAGCCGCAAGCGGCGGATTGAAAGCGGTCCCAGAGTTCGGTGGCGGATTCGCATCGCCGGGATAGGGATTCGCTGCACTGCTCACAACACTCTCGGGAATCACAGTCGAGTTGTTGCCGCTCTCAAAGATCGCCGCATAGACGCGCGTGCCATCGGTCGCGAGTGCGCGCGGATCTTCTCCCGCGATCGCGACCACGCTCGGCGCGGTTGTGATGTTGGCTGGATCGAACACGCGGATTTCATTGAGTTGGCTCACGCTCACGAAGGCGCGCTGCGGAGTGCCAGCGAAAACAACATCGCACGGCTCGTCGCCAGTTGCGAGCGTGGCGCGCACTCGGCGCGTCGGCAGATCGATGATGCTGATCGAGTCTGAGACGTGATTGCACACCCACGCTTCGGTATTGCTTCGTGCTCGCACCGAGACCGGATCAACGCCAACAGGAATCGAGGCGAGCGCAACGAGCGAACTTCCAGTCGCATCGAAGAGTTCGAGGCGACCATCGGCCGTGTTCACAGCGAGCAGCGTGCTGCCATCGGGCGTGAGGTCGATCGGATGAACATGCGGAGTTTCTAAGTTCCAGAAACTCGCCGTGGCAACGGACGGCTGCGCGACGCGCGGCTTGCCTGTTCCGTCATTGCCCTTTGCACGATCAGCCTTGACGACTTGGTCGATGATCGCAAGGAGTTCTTCGCGCGGGAGGTCGTGAAAGTTTCGCTGAGTCGCGGTCACTGGAGCGGGAGCGATCAGCGCAACGCCCGCAGCGAGGGCCACACATCCGCCAATGACGAGCATGCGACGTGTATGCATTCTGAGAGGCTAGTCGGACGCGCTCTAACTACGGCACGGAATATTGTCCGCGTCGGCTCGTTCGCCCGTGAGAGGACTTCTCTGTGGGGCCATAAGTGTGCGCGGAGTTTCGCAAGAAACCTGTATCTCAACGGCCGCACTGTGCACGATCTGCGGTGGTTGACTCTCGCACAGAACTCTGCTTCCATCGCAACCGATGCGGGATCAGCCAACGACGAGGACAACGATGACCGAGGACGAGCTCGAGCTCGTTCTGCGGTGCGCGCGCGGCGACTCTGCTGCGTGGGATGGCATCGTCACGAGGTACGGGCGGCTCGTCTGGAGCGTCGCCCGCGATACAGGGCTCGCCGACCACTCATGCGAAGACGCTCTTCAAGAGACCTTCGCCGCAGCAGCTGCAGCGATCTCGCGCATCAAAGAACCCCACCGTTTCGACGCGTGGCTTGCGACGACGGCGCGCCGAATTGCCCTGCGCATCCGCATGCGCGAGCGCCGTGCTGCGGTCGGCATCGAGCCCACCGTAGAAGTCACAACAGAAGACGCCAATCTCGAGGAGGCGCTTGAAACACGACTCATTGTGCGCGGGGCACTCGCCGAATTGACCGATCGCTGCCGCGAACTGCTGTTGGTGCTCTTTGGCAACAACGCTCAGGGTTCCTACGACGCGCTCGCTGAACAACTTGGACTCCCGCGCGGAAGCCTTGGCCCCACACGCCAACGCTGCCTCGACCGCCTTGCACAACTCCTTGCCCGCAAGGGATTCGGGGGAACTCGAGGATCTCGTATCTGAATCGATTGAACACGCACTCTCTGAGGGCACCCCATGATGGATCAACAACAATCCTCTGACTCTCCAACGCCGCGCGAAGCAGAACTCGCACGGCTTGAGTCGCTGCTTGCCGCTGCGGGAAACGAACCGAGATTGATCGCATCGATCACGCGCGAACTGCAGTCGCTCGCGAGCGCCGTCCCGCCCGAATCCGTTCTCGACCGAGCTCGCGCGCTGCGTACGCAGGTCGCCCCGCCGAGCGCTCGCCCCTCGGGCGCGGCCTGGCTCGAACGCCTGACGAACTTCATCGGCCATCTCAGCATCCCATCGCTCGATCCGCAACCCGACCTCGTCGGTGTGAGAGGCACGACCAATGCAGACCGACTGCGAATCGAGCGCACGATCGGCGAAACACGCGTGCTCATCGAGTGCGAACGCTGCTCCGCACCGCGCGGATGGCGTGTGCTCGGCGAGGTCACGAGTGCACAACCCTTGCCAGCCGAGGTTTCGGTCGTCCTGACCACGACCAGTGGTGCGTCGACCGCTGCTTCACTCGATGATCTCTCGATGTTCGAGATGGTCGTACCCGCAGGGCAGTACTCGGTCGGACTACGATCTGATGGTCGGTCGCTCGTGCTTGTTGAGCGACTCGACCTCATGTGACCGATCCCACACCACTCTCTGATCTTGTCGCCGCCCTCACGCGTGAGGAGGCTGGAATCTCGCGTGATCCGGGCGCCGCCGCCGACCACCTGCGTGCACTTGCGGTTGCGGCCAAGCAGGCGAATTCGCATGAGATCGCGGCGCGCGCCCTTCGCAGCGCCGCGCGTGCGTTGGCGTATGCAGGCCACTACGACGAGTCGCTCGGTTGCGCGCGACGTGCAATCGACGATGCAACCGCCGCTGGCTTGCGCGAAGAGTGTGGACGCGCGCGTCTCGCCGCGATGCATGCGCTCGTCGAGACGGGGCGGCTCGATGAGGCGCTGGCCGAAGGCGAGCTTGCGCGTGACTCGTTCGCAGCGATGGATGCTGCCGCGCTCGTCGCGCGCGCAGAGATCAATCTCGGCATCGTCTGCAATCGACAAGGCCGGCTCGACGATGCGCTCGCATGCTTCGACCGTGCCGCGCCGGCGCTCGTCGGTGAGCCGCTCATCGCCGCGCAACTCGCCAACAATCGCGCCGAGACGTTGCTACGCCTCTACCGATTCGCCGATGCGCGCACCGCATTCGAAGCCTCTCGCGACGCGAATCGCGCCGCAGGCGCAGCACTCACAACGGCGATCGCCGATGGAAATCTTGCTGACTTGGACGCGAGAATGGGTCTTTTTGGCCGCGCAATCATCGGCTTCGATCGCGCGATCGAGTCACTGCGAAACATCGAGAGCCCAGGGCATGAACTGCGCCTGCGCGCTGAGCGTGCTGAAACAACCGCTTCGATGGGACTCGTCGACGCAGCGTGCGATGAGTTCGAATCGCTCGTCGCGAAGCTCGATGCCGCCGCGCTCCGACGCGAAGCGGCGCGCGCACGAGCGGGACTCGGTCGGGCCTGCGGACTTGCGGGTCGTCCATCGCATGCGCGCACTGCGCTTCTTGCAGCGCAGGCAGAGTTCGAAGCGCTCGGCGACCACCTTGAAGTCTCACGAGTGCTCCTCGATCGAGCCGAACTTCATCTCGCAGGTGAGGCAGAACTTGCTGGGCCGCTCGTTCGTGCAGCGCTCGCCGCCACGCAGATGTCGGGAGTCGATCGCGCGCGATGCGAACTGTTGTTGGGCGAGGTGGCAGCGGCCGCGAAGGCGCCGCTCGAGACACTTGCGCACGCAGACCTCGCGCGAGCTGTTGCAGCGGGAGTGCCGCATGTCGAAGCTGCGGCTGACTTGCAAGCGGCGATGGCGCTCTCGACGCTCGGTCGATTGGACGATGCGCGCGCTCGGTCGCTGCAAGCGTGCACCTCACTCGACCGTGTCCGAGGCACGATGCCGGCGAAACAGTTTCGACTTGCGTTTCCGGATGCCGCACGCGCGCACCGCGCGCACCTTGCAGTGCTGCTCGCCAAGGGGTCGACCGATCCTGCTGAAATTGCCGCAGAAATCGAGGCAATCGAGCAGCAAGCGCTTCTCGAAGAGACCTTTGCGATGGCGCTTCCGCACGCCGACGCGGCGAGCGATCTTGACCCCCTACTGCATGAGCGCAGTGAACTCACGCAAGAACTCAATGCGCTCTATTCGATGGTCGCCGATGCGAAGGGTGCTGACGCGCGCCAAGTTGCGTGGCGTCAGCGGCTGCGCGCACTCGAAAGCGCGCTCGATGATGTCGAGAATCGAATGGAGCGACAGCAGGACTCGGGCTATCGCGATGTTCATTCGATCCGCGTCGACGCGGTTCGAGAGCTGGCTGCTCGAACGCCGTTCATCCGTTTCGGCGAACACGACGGTGAAATCTTGGCAGTCGTGTGCGGCCCCAACGGCGCACGCGTGCACCGACGACTCACGACGCGCTGCGAACTTGAGCGACTATCGCGTGCGATTCACTTTCAGATGCGCGAGGCGATTCGCACTGGATGCCGCGGCACAGGATCATCCGCGCTTCACGGATTGCTCGCACGCGTCGACGAGGTGCTCTCGCCTGCGTGGCTCGATCCCAGAGGCGGATTCGCGCCGTTGATCGTTCCGACATACGCGGCGTCGGGCGTTCCATTTCTTGCACTTCCTTCGATGAGCGATCTCCCACAGGGAGTCTCGCTCGCACCAAGTCTCACGATCGCATCGCATCACTCGGCGCCGAAGGTCTCACCTGCGCACCGTGTGCTCGCGGTCGCGTTCGATGATGGATCGATTCCTGGTGCGGTCAACGAGGCGCGCGCAATTGCTCGAGTTTGGGGGGATCGCGCCTCGACAATTCTGGGAGCCGATGCGACAACCGCTGCGGTGCGCGCCCGCGCCCACGATGCGTCGATCGTGCACTTTGCCTGCCACGGGTGGTGCGCGACGACCAGCGCGCAGGCGAGCGGGCTGCGATTGGCCGATCGCTGGCTCAATCGGCGCGAGATTCGTTCTTTGCGACTCTGCGCCGATATTGTCGTGCTTTCTGCGTGTGAAACAGGCCCTGGGGCGGTTGGATCGGATGCCGTGGGACTGGCATCGGCCTTTCTTGCGGCTGGGGCAAAGGGGGTGCTTGCGTCGCTCTGGCCAGTTCGAGATGATTTTTGTATCCAGCAAATGGACACACTGCACTCTCTGTGGCACAGTGGCAATGGTGCCAGCCTCAGGTCTGGTTGGGCGCGAGCGGTTTCGTCGATCCGCGCGACTCATCCACACCCGGCAGACTGGGCGAGTTTTGTGCTCTACGGCGGAGTTTCTTGATGCAAGTTTTCCGATCCAAGTTCTTTGAAATCTGCAGCGTGGCTGTGGCATTTCTCTCGTGCGCATTCGGCTCAGTCGCCTTGGCTGATGTCTGCGTGAGTGAGAGCCCCGCCGACTACGCGCGCTTGATCGTCCGCCATCAGCCTGGAAGCAGTGCAGCAGCGGCTGCGCAAGCACTCGTTGCCGCTGCCCCTGGGATGGTGCTCACGTTTGCCGATCAAGTTCCCAACCGCGAGCTCACACTCTTCGCAGTGCAGTGGCCATCGGGATGGACCCTCGCGACTTGCGAAGCGTGGGCTGAAGGCATCGCGACTTCTGGAAATGCCATCGCCATGTGGGGCGAAATCAGTTACGGCGATCGCGTGCCAGAGGGAGGCACGGGCAGCATCTTTGTCGACTTGCTTCCAGACTTTGATGAGATCGACTCGCAGTACGCGCTCGGACTGACACACGCGGCCGCGGCGCAAGCGTTGTCGACTGGCATGGGTGTGACGATCGCCATACTCGACAGCGGCATCGATGTGAATCATCCACGGCTCGTTGGACGCATCGCCTCGGGCGGATTCGACTTCGTCACTGGGACGCTCGACATCAGCGATCGCCTCGATGGCTCAGATAGTGACGCAGATGGCATCCCCAACGAAATGGTTGGACACGGCACTTTTGTCGGTGTTTTGGCGGCTTCTGTCGCTTCGCGCGCACGCATTCTTCCAGTGCGCGTGCTCGATGGCGATGGCGGCGGCACGCTCTGGGGACTCACTCGCGGAATGTTTCACGCGATCGATCGTGGCGTTGAAGTCATCAACATGAGCGTGGTGTCGACGTACGCATCTGAGGCAGTGCAAGCGGCGCTCGCCGAGGCGCGCACGAGCGGAATCGTCGTGGTGACGAGCGCAGGAAATTGCGCAAGCGACGGACGCCTCTATCCAGCTGCGCACACGCATGTGCTCGCGGTCGCGGCGACAGATCATCTCGATCGCAAGGCGGGGTTCTCGAATTGTGGAGATTGGGTGACGCTCGCAGCACCCGGAGCATCTGCTTTCGGTGCGGTGCCCACACCCGCGACTTCGATTCTCAGCGGACTTCCTGGACTGCGCATGGGCGCCGCACAGGGCACGAGTCTCGCCTCTCCGCTCGTTGCCGCAACGGCTGCCCTCGTGCGCGCGCAGCATCCCGATTGGCCGTGCAACGAAGTGGCCGTCGACGCGATCACCGATGCGATCCTCATGAGTTGCGACTCGCTCGCGACAAGTGATCCCGCGCATGCGGGCTGCCTCGGAGCGGGTCGATTGAACGCACTCGCAGCCGTGATGCTCGCCCCACCTGCGCCCGTGCACGGCGACCTCAACGCCGATGGCACGATCGACGGGGCAGACCTCGTGGTGATCCTCGCCGGGTGGGGATTAGTGCATTCCACAGCCGATCTTGATGGATCTGGCATAGTGGATGGGGGCGATATTGCCTGGATTCTCAGCGGATGGCGCTAGCAGGCTGCGCCTGCGCTCCTCGCTGCATTGACTCACAATTCTTGTATCCGTGGGGCTCGGGGGGGCACTGTCTGTGGACGTAAGACCGTTCGACATCACCACACAATTGGAATCTCAAACATGACAAACCACTTCAAACTCACTTCAACCATCGCCGCGATGACACTCGGCGTCTTCACCATGTCTGCCTCGGCAGACATCGGATTCGCCGCGGCGGTCGATCTCTCGCGCACGGCGGTTGCTGACGCGACCCTCTTCTCAGTCGAACTGCGCGAGCGCAACAATGTGCTCGTGTACGAAGGCGACATGTACACCCCCGCGCTGACTGTGAACTGGAATCCACGCTTCAACCCAGAGACAGGCGCGCTCATCGTCATCGACATCGACAGCGTTGATCAGTCGAATGTCTCGAACCTCACGCAGATCTTTGCGATGCTTCCAAGTGCGCAACTCGATTTCGCTGCGGCGCTCGACATCGCCACTGCCGCTCACACTGGCTCGGGCGTGCAGAAGATCGGTCTCGACATCGAGGCTGGAATTCTCGCCTATCAGGTCGAGTTCTTCGATCTCTCGAAGGTGTATGTCGATTCAGTCACTGGCGGCGTGATCCCACACCACCAGAATGGCGACGACATGGAAGACACACTTCCCGCAGCCGCATTCCAGACTGCCATCGGCGCGGCGACGACGTTCGTCGGCGAGGGTTGGACAGCATGGGAGGCCGATGCTGAAGACGAGTCAGGCTCGAACTCGAGCAACGTCGATCGCGTCGAAGTGACTTTCTTCAACGCCGATGCGTCGCAACTTCAACAGGTTGATGTCGATCTGGCCGGCGTGGTCATCTCATCGCAGACCTACAGCCCAGGTGCAAGCCAAGCGGCTCGCATCGCGGCGATCTTGCCGCTGCTCGGCGGAATGACCGTTGGAATGTCATCGGCGGTTGCGAGTGCCGAAGCGGCACACCCAGGTTCAGGAATTCACGAAGTCGAACTCAAGCTTGAGAATGGCGACCTCACTTGGAAGGTGCAGCTCATCACCACGCTGCTCGTCGAGATCGACTTCTGGGTCGATGCGACGACGCAGACGTTTGCATCGACCGCGCCAGTCAACTACCTGCAGGGCGACCTCAACCGCGACGGCATCATCAACGGTGTCGACCTCGTCGAACTCTTCGCGATGTGGGGCAGTGCGAACCCTGACTATGACTTCGACAGCTCGGGCTCAATCGGTGGCGGCGACCTGCCTGCCATCCTCTCGGGATGGGCGAACTGAGAGCGCGAAACATCGCAGCCTGAGCTGCGACATGATCAACCTCGGCGTGCGGATCTCCGTGCGCCGAGGTTTTTCGTTGGGGCTTCAGCGCGCGGCGCATCGATCGGCGCAACCCGTGGTCGAGTCTCGAGCGATGCGCGACACGCGATAGAACAACATGAGCGCGAGGGCCATCCACAGTCCTTGCACGAACACGATTGCCTGAAGCGATGCCTGAAATGGAAGCAGACTCAGCAGGGCAAGCGCGATGCAGTACATCGCGGTGCCGAGAGAGCCGGCGCCCCGAAGCGTCGTCAAGAAGCATCGCATCGCGACGAGCAAGCAGATCGCGAGTGCGGCACCGAGTGCACCCGCGCGGCTGAATGCGTCGGCGTCGAACGATGCGTTGGCATTTGCGAATGACAGATACCGAGACGGAAATCGTTCGATGTACGCCCAACGCGCCACGAGTCGACTCGGTCGTTCTTCGGGTGGCGGCCGCAAGATGGCAGATGCGATCCCCATCGGCTGCTGAACCGTGGTGAAGTACTGGTACCACCGAATAGAGACATCCGCTGGGCAAAGGACTGCTCGATAGACAACCGCTTCAACCGTTCCAACCAGCGGTGACACTTCTTGGCGCTCACTGGTAGAGGCCGTGGACCAGAGTCGATGACGATCTGCATGCGTGAGATGATGGCGCAGATCGTTCGATGACATCTCACTGCTTGCGCTGAGGACATCGGTCATGGGATTGAACATCGGCGAATGCAGCAGCACGAGTGTGGTGACGAGCAAGGCGGTCAGTGCAGCCCCCGCTATCACGAACCGCTGAACGAGTCGCCGCACGCTCGACCAGTGAGCGCAAAGCGCCATGAGGGTGCACATACTCGCGAGAACAAACGGAAACTTCGCGGACGTCGAAACTGCGTAACAGAGCATCCACACGAATGTGACTGCGGCGATCCAGCGACGCCCTCGACGAAGCCAAGAGAACACAACGAGTGGGCCGACGACGACCAAGATCCATGCGGATACATAATCGACCCACGCCCCACTCGGCAACAACTTGGTCGCATCGGCTCGAGCCTGCGCGATTTGTCCGGCTGCGGTCGATGTGTCGTGCTCTGTCAACATCATGAGCACTGGAATCTTTGGCATCAGGATCAGGTGCAATGCGGTCACCGCGCACACGAGTGCGGTCCACGCCCAGAGCGTCGACACCCCAGAAGCGGCCGTAGGTTGACTCGTCGGATTGGTCTGCGCAAACGGCGTGCGAAATGCGAACCAGTCGCTCGCGAGCAATGCCACCGCACAGCTCAAGACAATGATGAATTGAACTTGGGTGCTCCAGAGATCGAGCGGTGGCGCTTGAAGAATCAGTGGAAGCACCATGAAACAACACCACGCCGTGCTCGGCAGCCACTCAAACAGTGAAAGTGCCGACCTCTGCGAACTGCGCTTCAAGGGTCACTCTCGATTGAGGGCTGATGGTGCAAGTACACCATCGCGAAACACTGGGCGAGCGCAACGGCGACTGGCATCACGACAAATCCAACACTGAGCGACAGCAACGAAGCCAGCACTCCGCAAGTCAACAGCCCGAGGGAGAGCGCGAGCGAGCAACGCACGATGGTTGGCGGCAGCGTTGGCATACGAACTGCTAAGACGACCCATCCGATCGCGAGCCCCTGAAAGATGTACATCGATACCCGCACCACTGCTGGCGCGCTGTATCCCCAAGGGTTCTCTGACGATCCGTTGAAATGCAGCGCCCACAGAAGCATCGAGGCGGTGCCAATGTTCAACAGGATCATCTTGATGAGCACAACGTGCCACTTGTGTGCGACCGCGCGCGGTGCAAAGTAGGTATCGCGTCGTTGCCGTGTGAGCCAGAGCATCCAGAGAGTGCTGACGAACGCACCCGCGGCGAGTGCGAGCGCCGCCGAACTTTCAACGAATACGAGCAGCACGATCGCTCCAGAGCAGACGCCGTCGCGAAACCGCGCGGTGAATGCGAAGCCAGCTGCGAGTTGCGCTCGAGAGGCGATCGCTCCGACGATCCACATCACCACGACGATGAACAGCGCGGCGAGATTGCCGAGCGAACCATGAAACGATCCAGGCCAGCACAACCAAGCAAGCGTCACGAGCCCAAGGCTCACCGAGACAGCTGACGCGGCGAGGCGTCGCGTCGGAGGCCGAGAATCGAGCATGACGACATTGATGGCGAGGATCGAACAGAGCCCACCGATATAGAACAGATCGAAGAACTCGCGACTTGAGTCGGAGTAGTTCAGAACCGAGTAGTCACGAACGATTCCAATCACTGCCGAAAGCACCGCCGCTGCGTAGGCGGCTTGCGCGAACCTCGCGAGAGTCGATGTGCTCGCAGAGTTCGTCGTCATGTCAGTGGTGAGGTCGTCGGTTTCAACAGACTGCGATTGGCAATGAAAATGAAGATGACGCAGAAGCCAACCGCGTCGTTCATGTCGCCCGACACTTGAATCCTGATGAGTTCTGCAACGAACAAAACGCCAGCGAACAGATCGGCAGGCCGTCCAAAGCGCGCGATTCCGTAGAAAGCAGAACAGGTCACGAGCGCAAGCCCACTCGCCACGATTGCTGCTGTGACAAAACCGAAACTGCCGAAATACTCAACAAAGAAATTGTGCGGATAGCGGTACTCGGTGACCTGAGTTGCCCCTGGTGCCACCTCAACGCTCGTCGACACACGCATGGTGTCAGGCCAGGTGCCGAGCGGCGTTGCGACTGCCGCGTCGATGCCTCGCTCGGAGAGTTTAAAACGATCCTCGGCAATTCCGCCAGAAAACAGCGCTGTTTCCCAATGAGTCGGATTCTCAGTCTGAGGCTGCGCTCCCAAAGCAAGCACGCGCAACATTCGCCCCCAGCGAGCACACCACTCTGTTGAAGAGGTTGGCTGAGCCGAATTGCGATACGGGTACTGCGAGCAACTTGGCCAGAACACTGGCAACGTGAACAACGTGATCAGTACACACACGAACATAAGTTGCCCTGCGAGGAGGCGCTTGAAGGGCAGCGCGCGCATCCAGCGCACAAGCGCATCGAGCAACGAACCAGCGATCACCAGCGCGAACAACACAACAATGAGGCGCGATGTGGTGCACAGCGCCAAGTACAGCCACGGAGTCGCCCACACGATCCGTAATGGACGCGCGCGCCAGATCAACACGAGATACAGCGAAGCAAACAACACCCCCAACCTGATCGGCATCCCATTCATGGCGAGATGGATCGATCCATCAGTATGCGCTGGCCCTCGGTACCACACCATGATTGCGAGCGCCCATCCGATGAGGTTGGCATAGATAGAAAACAGACGCAGCCCGTCGTCTTGACTCTCGTGACCATCGTCGGTGTGTGGAAGCCTGTGCAGGAGCAGCCACTGCTTGGGCTTTTCGACCAACAGAACAAGGGACTGTGCAAAGAAGAGTGACCCGATCGAGCCTGCCATCATCGAAGCGGCTGTTATCTCTGGCCTTCCGTTTTGGAAGTAAAGGAATGCCAGATACGCGCTGAAGGCAGCGAGCGAGAGAGCAAAGATCGATGCCTGCCGTGGCGCTCTCTCTGGATTGATCCAGTGCGCGCGCGTGCGCCAGACGGCTGCGAGCCCAGCGAGAAGCACCACGAACTGAGCGATTCTGCGAGACTCGACGCCGTCGATGTGCAGAATCCAGCAGAGCACACTGCCAATGCCAGGATTGCACGCAATCGCGAGCAGTCCGAGCGGCAGCACGATCTTCGATGCGCAGGGACGAGCCTGCAATATGCGCGTGATGAAGTTCATGTGGATGCATCCGCTGCGACGCGCTCAATGTGATCGACAAGCCGCATGTACACGGCGGTGGCCTCAAACTCGCGCTCAAAGCGTTCTTTCACAGAACTGCGCGCGCTGTCAACATTCGATGCTGACGCCGCAATCGCTCGATCGATTGCCCCAGCGCAACTCGTGGCGTCCCCTGGCGCGTAGGTGAATCCGATTCCTGAAGCATTGACAAACGATTGCATCTCACCGATCGCTGGGCAGAGCAGCGGCAACCCATACGAAGCATATTCAACGATCTTATTCGGAAGACTGAGTTCAAAATCTTGCCGCGATTTATACGGCGCGACTCCGACCGTTGCGCTGTGCAGCACCTCCGCGATCTCTGTTCTGCCGAGCCATCCGCGAAACTCGATCGCCGAACAGCCCGCCGCCATCCGCCGCACATCGTCTTCACAATCACCCGCTCCGCAAATGACGAGCCTTGCACCCGATCGCTCGCGTGCGGATGAGTTTCGAAATCCATTGACCAGTGTCGCGAAGTCAAACGACGTGGTGATCGAGCCCACAAAAGCAAAGATGGGCGGTGATCCAGCAACTCTGGGGATCGCTGTTTCGCCGATCGGACGCGGGCATCCAAAGGGCACCACTGCGTCACTTGCGCATTGCGCGCGGCCCGCCTTGGCAAGCGCCCACTGCAAGAATGGCTGCGACATCGTTGTGATTCCGGTCGCGCCTCGAAACGCACGGGCGGCTCTGCGCACAAGCGGCGAGAGGAGAAGCCGACCAAGAGGACGCGCCGGACTCGGCAGTCGCTCCCAGAAAATCTCAGGCCATTGGTCCTTCACATCGAGCAGCGCTGGGATGCGCCACGCGCGCGCAAGCCGGATCGCCTCATCTGCCCATTCGATCGGCGGAAATCCGACGACCATGATGTCAGGTCGATCGATCGACTCTGCGACCTTCTTGAATTCCTTTGCGAGCAACCAGTGATCACGAAACCTCGCAACGCCGACATGCGCTCGATATCCAGGACTCGGCACAAGAACGACCTGACCTCGCGGCGCAAAGTCGATCGTGGTGAGTCGCCCAGTGCGATGGACTTTTTTCTGGTGCCAGAAATCGCTACTGATGATCGTGACTCGATGACCGCGCGCAAGCAGTGCGGCAGCCAGATTCGAGGCGCGCATGGGGCGTTCATCGTGACCATCGCTCGGCAGCGACTCGCCAGTTTGCGCAATCCAGACATGAATCACTTTCTTCCCAACACTCTGCTCGTTCATTGTTGCCCAAATTCCATGCGGGACTCTATCAATTTCAAGCGCACCCAATGCCACATTTTTGGCTCACAAACTACCTTGCCATCGCGTGCGACCTCTGACCCAAGAAAGCGACCAGAACATTGAGCGCGACCGCTATGAAGCGCGCGCCGCGCGGCTGCTGTCTGACCACAACCCAACCCCCTCGACATCCGGTGCGTCGTCAATTCCATTGCCGATTCGGGCCCCCTACACGCACTATGAACGTGTTCTGAAATCGCTCGTGCGACCAGGAATGCGCGTTCTCGAACTTGGCGCCGGCACCGGGCTTCACAGCGAAGTTCTCTGTGAAAGCGGTGTTGAGACACTCTGCTGCGACATCTCGCCTTCTGCGCTTCAGGTCTTGGATGCCAACTTGCGATCCAAAGGCTATGAAGTGCAGACTGTGGTCTCTGCGATGCAGGCGACGCCATTTGCCGACGGCAGCTTTGACTTGATCGCAAGCGCTGGAAGTTTGAGTTACGCCGACCCTGCAGAGTTAGATCGCGAAGTCATCCGGCTCTTGCGCCCAGGAGGATCGTTCGTCTGTGTCGACTCTCTCAACCACAATCCGATCTACCGATTCAACCGATGGCTGCACTGGCGAGTGCGCGGCGACCGGACGCGCTCGACGCTCGAGCGCATGCCGACGATCGCACGAATGAAACGACTGGGAGCGCAGTTTGAATCATGGAACCTGCGTGGATTTGGCGCCCATTCGTGGATTTGTCAGCCGCTTGCCCGTGTTGTCGGCGCGCGCGCCGCTGCGACTCTCAGTGACGCGCTTGATCGCTCGCCGGGGTCTTCGCGCATGGCGTTCAAGTTTGTGTTCGTAGCGACGAGCCCGAGGCCAACACTCACTTGCGCGATGGATGCAGCAACTCGAAAGTGAACTGCCAAGCCATCCGCCTCAGCCCGGGAACACGCAACGCAACTGTGTCGATCACGCGGCCGACGCCCAACGCCGCGCCACCGAATGGCGTCGCGCGCAACGGCACTGAACCGAGATCAAACAAGTGCCAGAATTTCATCTCTCCCATGGCAAACCACTGCCGTGCTCTGAGCGCGTCAGGAACACCAAGAATGTGCTGTGCCTCCCAGGCCGTGCGCATGGTCGGCGTGCGATCGCGGTACAACTGAATCAGCGGATTGTGGGCCAACGCCTCGACACAGAGGATTCTGCCACCTGGGCGCAGGATTCTTCGCAGTTCGGCATACGCGCGGTCAAGGTCAAGGTGGTGCAACATTCCCGAACAGATGATCGTGTCGAAACTTGAATCCGGAAACTCAGTCGCTTCACAATCGCCCTGAACAAACCTGCAGTTCGCTTCAACGCCCTTCTGCACTGCAGCGGCGCGCGCAAGACCGATGCTCTCGTCAGAGATGTCCAAGCCCACCGAGAGGGTCGCGCCTGCCGACGCCGCTTGAATCGCGACTTCTCCTAGACCACACGCGTAGTCGAGAAAGACTTTTCCGCGGGCATGTGTGTCGACCCACTGCTGCACATAGCGGCGGCTCGGCATGGTCACCGAATACCACTTGCGGTTCGCATGCATATCGAGTTCGGTTCGCTCTTTCTCGACCGACTCCCCTTGAGCTCGATCAAGGTTGTGAAACTCGATCTCCTCGCGCTTGCGATCTTCGAGCCCTTCGAGTCGCTCACGGCTCCAAAAGCCCTGGCGCGATTCGAGATTTCTTTCAAGTGTTTCGGTAGTCAAGTGTGAACCCATCGAAGCACCTACACCGCGACGCCTTCGCGATTCTGAACAATTTGCGTTGCGCCTGGCGGCGGCGCAGCAGGCAACTCAGCCGTTCTCGCAGCAACTTGGCGCAGACTCTCTGGCGCACCACTGCGAACCAGAATCGTCTGGATGCGCGCCAGTGCAGCCTCGCGCGACAGTGCATTGACGAATGTCAGCGCGATGAGCTGCACATCGAGCGCGAGCGCGTGTCGGCTCACGTAGAGCAATCCCAATCGACTCTTCCAGGGCCGAATCACTTGGTTGTAGCGCAGATCGGGGTCGGCGCTTCCTTCAAGGATGTCTCCCTCGTCAGAGAACACAATCGATGAGATATCCGTGATCCCAGGACGCACCGAGAGCAGTTGTCGCTCTTGCGCTGTGTACAGATTTGTTTCGCGAGTCACATTCGGTCGCGGACCAACAAACGACATGTCGCCCTTCAAGACGTTCCAAAGTTGCGGAAGTTCGTCGCACTTGGTTCGACGAATGAACTTGCCAATCACAGTGATCCGACGATCGTTGGCAGTGGTCGAATCCACCCCGCTGCTATCGGCGCGAATCACCATCGACCGAAACTTGAACATGCGAAACGTGCCGCCGCCGCGCGCCGCGCGTGGAGCGACATAGAACGGTGAGTGCCAGTCCTGCAACCAGATCAGAAGCATGCAGAGCAGGATGAGCGGCGAAAGCAGCGCGAGACCGACCGCTGAAAGAACGATGTCAAAGAGTCGCTTTAGCACCGAGCCACCTGCGACCCACTCGCGACCAACTGCATCACGCATTCAACAATGCCCTCAACCGTTGGGTAGTAGTTCTTCTCGAGTTGTCGGCTTGTTGGAGCCGGCGCATCTGCGAGCGCCAGTCGCTGCGGCGCCGTGTTTGTGAGAAGTCCCTGCATTGCGCACTGCGCGATCACTTCGCTCGCAACGCCACATGCTGCCCAGTCGCCATCGACGCAAAGCAGTTTTCCGGTGCGTGCGACTGACTCAAACACCACGCGTAGATCAAGTGGATTGATTACACGAAGATCGATCACTTCAGCAGAGATTCCTTGCGCCGCGAGTCGATCAGCCGCCTGCTCACACTGATAGGCGCAGTACGAGTAGGAGACAAGCGTGACATCCGTGCCGGGCTTCCTGACAACCGGACCTTCTGTCGCGATGTCGAGAAGTTCGATCGGGCCCAGCACCTCTGATCGTTCGTAGCACCAACGGTCGTCGATGTAGACAACCGGATCGCTTCCGAGCGAACTCGCCACCAGCAAATCACGCGCGTCCTTCGCAGTGCTCGGCATCACAACACGCAATCCTGGAACATGCGCAAACCACGCAGCCAGCGACTGACTGTGCTGGGCGCCTTGTTCGCCTCCACGATTGATGATCGCGCGAAACACGACCGGAACCGAGACTCCGCCGCCGAACATGTGATTCCACTTGGCCGCCTGATTCACAACGGCATCCATCGCAAGAATGAAAAAATCCACACGAGGATGGATCACAATGGGACGGCGTCCGCAGAGCGCGGCCCCAAGCGCGGCGCTCGTGCATGCAGCTTCAGAGACTGGCGTGTCGATGACGCGATCCTTGCCGAATTCGGCATCGAGATCGGTCATCGTGTTGCCTACATACCACGGGCTCCAAAGCCCCTGCCCAATCGTAAAACACTCTGGATGGTTCTTGAGCAGATACGCGAATCCTTCGCGAATTGCTGGGCCGTATGCGGTCGGTCGTGGAGTTGTCATAGCGAACCTCCGTTCGCGAACACGCGGCCGAGAAGTTCGCCTTCGTCGGGATATGGACTCGCGAGCGCGTACTGCCATGCTTTTTCTACGCGCGCTCTTGTTTCGGTTTCGAGTCGCATGAAGTCGCCGTCAGTGAATCTGCCCGCAGCCTTCAGCGCATCGACGCTTCGTCGGATCGGATCTCGTCGCTTCCAACTCGCGAGGTCATCTTTTCTCTGAACACCCACATCGACATCCTCGCGGTGTCCAACGTGGCCGCGCCATCGATAGGTGACGCACTCGAGAAAAAATGGTCGACGTGTTGACCGAACGTGGTGCACTGCATCTCGTGCCGCCTGCCACATGAGTCCGATGTCGTTGCCGTCGACGGTGGCATGCGCGACGCAGTGCGCCTCTGCATAGCGCGAGAGACGTGACGCGGGCTGTCGAAGCGAGATGTGCAAGTGGCTTGAAAACAAATTGTGTTCGCACAAGAAGACCGTTGGCGATGGCAGCGATGCGGCCAGATTCATCGACTCGTGGAAGGCCCCCTCTTCGGTTGCCCCATCGCCAAAGAATGCGACTGCAACGGCGTCGCCGCCATCCATCTTCAGTGCAAGTCCAGCACCAACCGCCATGGGAATCGTTGCTGCCACGATCGGCACGGTTCCGACGAGTCCGACGCTCTCATCTCGCAGATGCATCGATCCGCCCATTCCGCGCGAACATCCAGTGTCTTTGCCGTGAATCTCAGCCATCATCGCGTCGATGCCGCCACCGAGCGCGAGGTAGTGCGCGTGCGAACGATGCGCGCCGAAGCAGCGATCAGAGGGTCGAAGATGTGCTGCGATTCCGACTGCTGCAGCCTCTTGCCCGATCGCCAAGTGGCATGGGCATCGAATCTCGCCAGTCGAGACACCGTCAGCGATGCGTTCTTCGGCGCAGCGAATCAGCACCATCGTCTGCAGTGCTGAGAGCGTCGCGTCGAGGCCGATTTCGCGCAGGTCCGCTGGTTCGTGATGTCGGGAAGGATCGCTGAGCGATCCTAAGTCGTCCCGGTGAAGGCACTCATCGACCATAGAAACCTCGGATGCAATCGCACACATAATGCACCTCGTCGTCGGTCAAAGAAGTGTTCATCGGAAGCAAGAAGCATCGCTCGAAGAACTTCTCGACACCAGGGATGCGAGTTCCTTCGAATCCGAGTCCTTCAAATCGGTGCACTGGAATGCCCGCCCATTGAATGATCGTGCGAACACCGCACTCGACGAGGTGCGCACGCAGTTGCTCGCGGCGGTCTCCCTCGACCTCATAGTTTTGAAAGATGTCGAAGTGATCGGGGTCTGCATCGGGTCCGACCGGAAGCGTCATCTCTTCTAGGTCGCGCAGCCGCTCGTCGTAGATGCGCGCGAGTGCGCGGCGGCGCTCGATTTCTTGCGCAAACGTGCGGAGTTTCACGAGTGCAACGGCGGCGTGCAGGTTGTCGAGGCGACTGTTCAGACCCCATCGCACAACGAGACCATCTCGATTGCGCCCGTGATCGCGCAACTCGCGCAGCACCTCATTCGTCGCGTCGTCTTGGGTGAAGAGAAGTCCGCCATCACCGAAACACCCGAGAACTTTTGCTGGATAGAGCGAGATCGATCCGGCGAATCCGAATGTTCCAGCGCAGCGCCCCTTGTACTTTGAACCAAGAGCTTGAGCTGCATCTTCAATCACGAGAAGCCCATGCTCGCGGGCGATCTGCATGATCTCGTCCATATTGCATGTGCGACCGTTCAACTGCGTCGGAATGATCGCCTTCGTCTTCGATGTGATCGCGCGACGAATCGCATCGGGATCAATGCATCGATCCGCACGCATATCGACCGCGACGGGAGTTGCGTTCGCAAAGTGAATCGCACTCGCAGTTGCGATGTACGTGTGGCTGCAGAAAATGACTTCGTCGCCCTGACCGATGCCTGCCGCTCGAAGAGCAAGAATCATTGACTCGGTGCCGTCGGCGACGCCGATCGCGTGCTTCGATCCAACGAACTGTGCGACCTCGCGTTCGAACTGCGCAAGTTCATCTTGAAGAATGAACGCGCCGCGATCCATGACGCTCATCACAGCAGCGAGAATCTCTTCGCGCTGCTGCGCAAACACGTGTGGGTAACGAAAAAACGGGATGGTCTTGCGGGTCGTCGTCGGAACAATCATCGGATCGCGAGTCTACCAATCCAAGCGCAAAATCAATGTTCGACGCTCAAGAAAGCACGCATGTTCGCGCCATGAGCGCCCCACGCAACGAAAAAAGGGGGACGCCTTGTGGGCGTCCCCCTTGAGAGACTTGTGACAGACTTGTGAAACTGCTTCGCTCTTGAATCGTCCGCGAATCCGTGCGACCGTCGCTTAGCGGCGACGGCGGCTGATGAGTCCAGCCAAGCCGAGCAACGCCACGGCGCCTGGCGCAGGAACGCCAGTGGTGGTCAGCTCGAATGCGTGGATGTACGCGCCAGTGACTGGAACTTGCGATCCAGTTGACGCTGCAGTCGTGGTGAGGAACCACTTGCCAGTCGCGCCATCGACGCCTGCGATTTCGAGCCATCCGGTGTTGGCAGCGAGAACTTCATCGGCTGCATCAAGGGTGATGGTCCAGATGTAGTTGCCAGACTGCGTGAAGGTCATTGTGAACGTCGAGAGCAGCGATTCGTCTGCGCGGTAGAAGTTGAACGCCAAGCTTGTGTTAGCGGTCGTGACTCCACCGACGAACTTGAGGGTTGTGACCACTTCGGCGTCATTGGTCATCGTCGAGGTGTAATTGGCCGCACCCAGGTAGGAATTGACTGCAAACGCGGCATACGGGCCAGCGATCGAGCTGTAGACCACCGAATCAGCAACCCCACCTTGGTTGCCAGTTGAATCGCCGATCTCGGCATAAGTCATTGTGATCGCGGCACTTGCCGAGCCAGCAATGGCGAGGGTTGCCAAAGCAGAAAGAGTTGTACGCATTGTGAGGGACTCCAAAGTAGGGATAGGGCCGTAGCAGTTTCAGCAGGCAACAGTCAGCCCGCTCATGACCCCATCTACCGAGAACCTCACTGCGCGAAGTATGTAGCGAGTTGTCAAGAACGCAAAACAAACACTTGAGATTTTCGTGAATATTGACGGACAACTTCGGGTTTTTATGCTGCATAACCACTTTTTTGGCGATCACCCACCCGAGCCACCCCCCCCTTCAACAGGTGATTCATGCGACCGATTCGGGCATCGAGATCACCGTTTGGAGGGGTGCACCGATTGGGGGCGGGTGCATACAACCCAGAAAACTCTCGATTTCTCGGACGAATTGTCGTTGAGCGGACATCCTGTGGCATGATGAACACCATGCTGCGCGTGTGCCTGTCTAGGGCGATGCCCCTCGTCGCGATCTGGTCGCTCCTCGCGATGACGAGCGCCACGCAAGCGCAGTGGGTTCAAGCCGCAGGAACCACTGGGCTGAACATGCAGTCACTCGGCAGTCGCGGCGCATTCGCGTTCGCCGGCGGCGCGACTGGTGCGTATCGCTCGAGCGACATTGCGGCCGGGTTCGTGGCATCCAATAGTGGCAATGATGCGGTCGGCCCAACGCGCGGCATCGCGACAGATCAATCGTTCATTTACACATGCACCAGCCAAGGGGTGTTTCGTAGCGCCAACGATGGCGCGAGCTGGATCTCAAAGAGCAGCGGCATGGCCAGCCTGCTGTGCCATGGCATCGTCCAAGTTCAGTCGAAACTTTTCGTCGTAGGAACATCAGGAGTGTTTCGCTCCGACAATCAGGGCGACCTGTGGACCGCGGCTGGACTCTCTGGCATCGATACGCGCTGCATCACAGCGATCGACTCAACCCTCTTCGCTGGAACGAACAGTTCGGGCATCTACAAGAGCACGAACTGGGGAGCGACATGGACCGCAATCAACACCGGTCTCACATCGACGACATTTCGCGCCATTGAGGCGAAGGGCAGCACGCTTTTTGCTGGCGGACAAGTTGGAACGGGCGTGTTTCGATCGACTGACCTCGGTGCGAACTGGACACTTCTTGGCGGAGGTCTGACAGCAGGCAGTTACCGCGGATTCGCGAGTCACGGCTCACTCATCTTCGCCGGCAGTTTCAGCGCTGGCGTTTATTACTCGCGCGACGACGGCGTGTCGTGGACCACCATCAACACGGGCCTGCTGGATCTTCAGATCTTCGATCTCGCGGTGCACGGCGACACACTGCTCGCGGCGACCAATACAAAAGGCGTTTTCAAGTTTGCGCTCTCGACGCTCATCGATCTCGATCTTGACAACGATGGATGCGTCGGCGCCGGCGACCTCACGGTCGTGCTCAGCACTTGGGGAGCGTGCGCGGGATGCGCATCAGACTTCGACGGCGATGGCACAGTCGGCGCTGCTGAACTCACGCAGATTCTCGCACACTGGGGCGAGTGCGGGTGAGGTGGGATTCGCGCGAAAACCCGTTCTTTGGAAGAAACGCATCACTGAGCGGGTCATTCTTTCCAAAGAACGGTTGCAGTTACGAGTGGGCTGCGGAGCGTGCGTAATCTCGCGGCGCATCTCTCCCACACTGGGCACCCAAGGAGTCATTGATGAAGTGGATCACGCGTCACCGTCCCAAGATCGATCGCATCGCGTGTCCATGGCTCATCAGTCGCTTTGTTGACAAGGATGCGGAGTTTCTTTTCGTCGCCCCCGACCGCGTACTCACTATTGCGAACGAAGTGGGTGCGATCCCCTATGACATTGAGGGAGTCGAACTCACGCACGACGGACCGTTGTGCTCATTCGATGCGATCATGCGCAAGTACATGCTCGATGCGCCGGGCCTCGCTGAGATGGCGACCGTCATTCGCGGCGCCGACACCGATCGGCATGACTTGCATCCGGCGTGTCCTGGGGTGTACGCAATTCTCATCGGACTCTCCGCAACATACGCCGACGATCACGAGCAACTTCAGCATGGGCTCGTCGTGTGCGAAGCGCTCTATGCGTGGTGCGTGAAGGCGCGCGGCGAGAGCCATACGTGGAATCCGCAGCGCGTTGGCGCGTAGAGCTGGGGTTGATCACACTCCCCCTACTCTCACCGCATGTTGACGCGGCGAACGAACGACATGAGATGACGATGTTCAGCAGACTCTTTCACAACTGGGTCTACGGCGGATTTCTCGCGGGGATCGCGCTGCTCGTGCTCTTTCCACTTGTCGCAGAATCTTGGCCCGAAACGGTTCGGCTGACGTTTCTGTTTCTGCCGACCTACCTGCTGCATCAGTTTGAGGAGCACGACGCTGACCGCTTCCGCGTGTTCTTCAATCGCACGATCGGTAAGGGTCGCGAAGTGCTCACGCCAGCGGCCGTGTTCATCATCAATGTTCCCGGCGTCTGGGGAGTGATCATCGCAGCGACATATCTGGCGGCGAAAGTCGACGCGGGTCTTGGATTGATCGCGGTCTACTTAGCTGTCGTGAATGCTGTGGTGCATCTCGGGCAAGCACTCGCTCGGCGCGCATACAACCCAGGGCTTGCCACGGCCGCAGTGTTGTTCCTACCGCTCGGCGTCTACAGCTTGATGCGCTTCGACGCGCTCGGCGCTGGCGCGATGAAGTGGCAGGCCATCGGACTCGGTGTCGCAGTCGGCATCCACGCCTCGATCATTGTGTACGCGCGACTGCGACAACGATCACTCGCGTGAGATAGGACAGTGATGGCGTTGACGAAGTTTCTGCCGCGCGGGTGATACATTCGGTCGATGTTGAACACATCGAGCATTGCGCACGCGTTTATCGTGGTTTTCTCATCGCTCGCACTCTCAGGATGCGCGGCGCCGCGCGGCGAAATCACCCAGTACGGGGCGATGCGCGCGGTCATGCGCGAGGGTCAGGTTGAACCGCGCGTGGTGCTTTGCGATGTGGTGAGCAAGTCCAATCGGTACGCGATCGGTGCGTTGTCAGGTCTCGCAGGAGAGATCACGATTGACGATGGCGCAGTGTGGGTGACGCGAAACGATGCGGGCAATCCTGTGACGACTGGGCCAGAGTGTATTGCTGGCGATCAAGCGACGCTTCTTTCAGTTGGAACGATCGACTCACTGCAATCGGCGACCCTCGACAAGCAGCTCGGTGGCGACGAGCTTGAGGCGGCGATTCGTGGCGCGTCTGACCGAGCGGGCAATCAAGGTACGGCGCCGTTCATGTTCGTCATCGACGGCACCGCATCATCGCTCGACGCGCATGTCATCGACGGCACATGCTTGCACGCTGACCCGAGTGCGAAGGGACTAAAATTCGCGATCGCGAATCCGACCGAGGTTCGCATCGTTGGCCTCTCCGCGGATGGCCAGGGCGGCGTGCTCACGCACCACGGTTCATCGGTGCACATGCACGTCATCTTCACCAACAATGGCAAGAAGATGACTGCGCACATCGACAGCGTGACGCTCAACGCGGGCGCGCGACTTGGGATGCAGCGGCGGTAAGTCGGTGAGGGTGGCGGCGCGAGTGCGCGGCTACCAGTCCCCCCGCGCTCACTCATCGAGCGATTGCGTGCGCGGCTCGAAGAGATGCACGGGCGGAGTTGGAATCGGCGGATCGGTCGCGCCAGTGAGTTGCGCGTTGCGGCTCGTTCGCACCGCCGCATCCAACTCACCATCGATCTTCACTGGATCCTGCATCGTCACCTTTGCGACCTCGTTGATCTGCTTGACGAGCCGTCCGTCGAACGATGCGACCATCTTGTTGTAGTTGTCGACCGCTGCTGCGAGTCGCGATCCAGTGGCGTTCATGAATCCCGCGACGGTTCCGACACGGTTGACGAGTTCGCGTGCCGCGTCGCGAATCGCGGTGGCTCCCTCGTAGAGTTTCTGGTCGCTCCAGTTCGCGGCCACCGTGCGCAACATGAGGAAGAGCGTGCTCGGCGTCACGATGACGATCTTCTTGTCGAACGCGAATTGATGCAGACTTGGATCGGTCTCGAGTGCAGCGATGACGGCACTCTCAACGGGCATGTACAGCACGGTGAATTCGAGCGATCCTCGCACAGCGCTTGCGTACTCGCGCTTCGCGAGCGCCTGCACATGACCCTTGAGTGCCGCTGCGTGTTCGAGCCTCAACTGCGCGCGGCGCACGTCGTCGATGTTCGGCGCGAGCGCATCGAGATATGAGTTGAGCGGCACTTTGCTGTCGATGACGATCACACGATTGCCTGGCAAGTTGACGATGACATCGGGACGCAGTCGACCATCTTCACCGTCGATTGAAGTCTGCTCGGTGAAGTGAATGCCGCGCTCAAGCTGCGAGTTTTCGAGCAGCACTCCCAAACCAACCTCTCCCCACTGACCGCGCTGCCGCGTGTCCTTGAGCGCGCTCGTCAGCGTATCGGCGGCGGCTGATGCTCTGTTCTGCAACTCTGCGATCGCGCGCAATTGCTCAGAGAGTTTTGTGGCATCGCCTTCGCGCTTCTCGCCGAGTTCTTTGACGAGCTGTTCGTTTTTTGCAAGCTGCTCCTTCAGAGGCTTGAGCGTTGCACTCATCTGTTCGTCGGCCTTCTTGCTGAACTCCTGCGAGTTCGCGCGCATGACTTCGGCACCCGTGGCCTTGAATGTGTCGGCGAGTTGCGTGCGCGACTGCTCGAATTGTTCACGCAGTTCTTTGACCGCGCGTTCGCGCTCGAACAGACTTGCCTCGAGCGCCGCCGCACTCTGATCTGCTGCTGAGCGCAACTTTCGTTCTTCGCGCACCTCTGCAATCGCGCGCTCGCGTTCCTTATTCGCTGCATCGAGAAGTGCGCGGGCCTGTGCCTCAGACGTTGCGCCTGCGTTCGCGCGCGAGGCCGCAAAGGCCCACATCGCCAACGCACCGACCACACCGCCGATGAAAAGCCCCGTGAGTATCGAGAATCCGTCCATGCCGCGATGCTATCCCCGGCACAGGCGATTCCACGCGCGATCGTTACCCTCACGCTCGCGCTGCCGAACGATGACTGCATGAACACCACGCCCACTCCACTCGAATATCGCGATGCGACGCTCGCCGACGTGCCTGCACTCGTCGCGCTCATCGAGAGCGCATACCGCGGCGAAGCAAGCCGCGCAGGATGGACCACCGAGGCTGACCTTCTCGATGGCCAGCGCACCGACATCGAAGAAGTCACAGCGATCGTGCATGGAACGCACTCGCGACTCTGCATGGCGCTTGCAGGAAGCGACCTCGTTGCGTGTGTGCGCATCGAAGATCGCGGCGACTGTGGATACATCGGCATGGTCTCGGTGACGCCGACGTTGCAAGCGCGCGGCATCGGACGACAACTGCTCACTGAGGCCGAGCGCGTGATTCGCGATGTGCTCGGGCACGCGCGCGCGAAGATGACGGTGATCGGGCAACGCGACACACTGATCGCGTGGTACGAACGCCGCGGCTACTACGTCGCACCGCAGCGCGAGCCATTCCCCTGCTGCGATCCGCGCGCGGGACTTCCCAAGCGCGACGATCTTTACTTCGTCGTGATGACGAAGGATCTGCGTTGACTGTGTGTTGCTGAGCGGGTTCGGCTGCGCCGTCGCGGCATTGGCAGTCCTTTGGAAGGTGCGATTCACCGAGTGCGTTTCTTCCAAAGTACGGGGTCTGGTGCGTATAGTGCGCTCGTGCACTCCGCAAGACTCCGATCAATGAGCGCCTTCTCGCGACTGAGCCGAACCACGTTGGTTCGTTCGATCATGGTGACGCTGATGGTTTTGGTCGCGTGTGTGCGACCATTCGGAGGCGCGACGGTCGTTGCACACGAACATCACGATGTTGCGCCGCACCTGCATGTCAGTGCATCGCACTCGGGCGGTCACTCGCATGATCACTCGCATGAACACGCTCACACCCACGCGACTGATCCGATCACCGACGAAGAGCGTGATGGACTGCTTCTCTCGATCCCACTGCATGACCAGACACTGACGCGCGGCATCGACTTGTCGACGCTCATCACAATCGCTGAAGTGATCGTGCCCACAGAATGGATCGTGCTGCCAGCACCGCACTGCGCGCTTCAAGACGACCCACCTGCTGACCGATTCGGATCGATTCCGCGACACCTCCGCGCGCTCCGCGCGAGCGAGCGCATTCTGCGCACGAGCAGCGCGCTCCTGATTTAGTTCAAGTCACTCGCACCTCTCTGACCACGCCCCGCTTCTGTGGGCGATGAGCCGATGCGTTGATCTGTCATCCCCGCGACGACTCGGGCGAACAACTGAACAGGAATCATTCAAGTGAACTCACACCACACTCGCCGACCTCTGCGGTGCGCAGCGCTGATCATCGCGCTTGCCATCCCAGTTGGATGCAAGAACTATGAGGCGCAGCCGCTCAGTATCGACGCGACGCGCTCTGCCTGGCTCGCGCGATCGCCCGATGATCAGAGCGTGCGTGCATTCGCTGATGCACTGGCCGCGCGCGAAGGCTCTCTTCCCGCGGTGTTCGATCCAATGGATGGCCTCACGCTGGCCGAAGGCGAATCGGTCGCACTTGTCTTCAACCGAGAACTGCGCGTTGAACGACTGAGGGCCAATGTGACGCTCGCTACCGCAGAGAACGCAGGCCTCTGGGAAGACCCGACTATCGGCGTGGATGCCCTCGGTGTCGCAAACGGCACTCCAACGCAGTGGGTCGTTGCTCCAACCATCAGTCTCACGATCCCAATCTCGGGGCGGCTCGAAGCTGAGAAGTTGCGCGCGGGCGCGGCGTACCACGCTGCGTTGCAACGGCTGGTTGCGCGCGAGTGGGCGACGCGGTCATCCCTGCGAGAACATTGGATCGAGTGGTCGGCACAATCGAGTCGCGCTCAAGTTCTCTGCGACCTTGCAGAGCAACTTCGCGCCGTTGCCGATCTCGCGCAACGCCAAGAACAAGCAGGCGTGATGTCGCGCATTGATGCGCGACTCTTTCGTGTCGAACTCGCAGGCGCCGAAGCCGATCTGATTGCGGCCCGCGCACGTGCGCGCGAATTGCAGTTTCGGTTGCGTGACCTGCTTGGAATCTCGCCCAACGCGCCAGTCACATTCGTCGAGAGTGTGACATTCGTACCGCACGCTGGGACGGCCGCATGGTCGCTCGAGGCGATCGAGTCGGGCAATCCCGAACTTGCCGCAGTGCGCGAGGAATACGAAGTCGCCGAGCACACACTGCGAACCGAGATTCGCAAGCAGTATCCCGACGTCACGATCGGCCCCGGCATTGGATCGGACAGCGGCAACGACCTCGTGATGCTCGGCGTCGAGATGCCAGTGCCTGCATGGAACCGCAACCGCCAAGGAGTGGCCGAGGCCACTGCGCAGCGCGATGTTGCGCGCGGAAGATTCGAGAGCACATACGAACACCTCGCGTCGACGCTGGCCATTGCGCAGACTCGTTACGACGCGGGCCGCGAGGTGCGTGAATCGGTCGAGATGCGCGTCCTTCCACTCGCCGACGAACAGGATGCCGAAGTGCGACGCGTCGCCAAGATCGGACATGTCGATCCGCTCTTGCTGCTGCGGGCGATCCAGTCGCAAGCCGATGCGAAGATGCGCTTGCTCGATGCGCGCGCGGCCGAGTCGACTGGAGCGATTCAACTCGATGAACTGGCTGGACCGCCCACAGCAGACGCGCTAGCGCCAGTAAAAAAACACGAACCAATTTCAGGAGCGAATCGATGACAACCTCAGAACGCCTTCTATTCACCTTCTTGTTCGCGGTCATGGTCGTGGGTTGCAACCGCGAGCCCACCGCGAAGCTCGCCAGCAGCGACTCTGCTGTTCCAGCACCAACCAACCGCGTCGACATCAACCAGCAAGTTCGCCAGAACCTCGGCATCACCTTTGCCAAAGTTGAAAGCCGCAGTGTCGCGAACACGCTGCGTGTGCCGGGCCGATTCGAATTGACTCCCACCGCGCGGCGCGAGTACCGCGTGCCCGCCGCGGGAAGCGTGGAATTGCTCGTCGAGCAGTACCAATCAGTCGAAGCGGGAACGCCCCTCTATCGGCTCGACTCACCGCGCTGGCGCGAACTTCAGCGAGAACTCACAGATGCCGAAAGTGCGGTGGCGTTTGCCAACGCGAGCGCGGACAGCATCGGCCCGTTGATGCGGGCCTCCGAGCAGCATCACTCGGCAGTGGCCGCCGCTGTGACACTCTGGAGTGCACGCGTCAAGATGTTGGAAGAACTTCAAGAAGCAGGAGGCGCGAGCGGCAACGATGTCGCGCAAGCGCAGGCTGCTCTTGTGAGCGCGCAGGTCGGCCTCGCCGAAGCCGCCGAGACGCACACGCAGCACACGGTTCGAGAGCGCGAGTCAAAGGCGCAACTTGAGGCCGCGCGATCCCGTCAGACAATTCTCTTTGAAGCGGCAGCCTCGCTCACTGGAAAGACTGTGCCAGAACTTCTCGAACTGGTGAACGGCACAGCGCGGTGGCTGTCGATCGATCAAGTCGAAGTGCGCGCTCTCTCTTCTGGCGTCGTCGACAAGTTTGATGTCAGTTCGGGCACCTTCGTTGATCAGCACTCTGCGGTCTTGGCGACGGTTCAGCCAGATCAAGTGCGCTTCGTTGCCCACGCGCTGCAGAGTGATCTGGGACGTCTGAGCACCGGGCTTCGCGCCACCGCGGTCGCGCCGCGCGGCGGATCACTCGACGATTCTGAACGAGTGACTGGAATGCTGACCCTCGCTCCGACTGCCGATGCTGATCGACGCACGATCGAACTTGTGATGACTCCTGACTCTGAGAGCGGGCGTGCTTCGTGGGCGCGATCGGGCGTCGCGGGATTTCTCGAAGTCGTCGTCGATGGCACCGAAGCGCCAGAGCTCGCGATCCCACTCGCATGCGTTGCCCACGATGGCACACAGAGCATCATCTTTCGGCGCGATCCCGCCGACCCTGACAAAGCCATTCGCATGGAGGCAGATCTCGGCATGGATGATGGCCGTTGGATTGTCATCAAGAGCGGCGTCGCAGAGGGAAACGAGATTGTGCTCGACGGCGTCTACCAATTGATGGTTGCAACAAGCGGCAGCATCACCAAGGGCGGGCACTTCCATCCCGATGGAACATTTCACGAAGGCGAAGACTGAGAGATCGACATGCTCAAGCAACTCATTGCATTTTCGCTCAAGCAATCGTCACTCGTCCTGCTCATCGCTGGCGTGCTCGTTGTGTACACGCTGTCACAACTTCCGAAGATGCCCGTGGATGTCTTTCCCGAACTCAACGCGCCGACGGTTGTCGTACTCACCGAAGCTGGTGGATTGGCTGCTGATGAAGTCGAGCAGTACGTGACCTTTCCAATCGAGTCATCGGTCAACGGTTTGCCGGGCGTGCGCCGCGTGCGATCTGCCTCGGCGATCTCACTCTCACTCGTCTGGGTTGAGTTCGACTGGAACACCGACATCTACCGCGCGCGGCAACTCGTCACCGAACGCCTTGCAGGTGTGCGCGAATCGCTTCCAGAGAATGCCCACGCCGAAATCACACCCATCACGAGCATCACTGGCGAGTTCATGTTGCTTGCGGTTTCGAGTCCTGATGGAAGCGTGAGCGATCTCGACTTGCGGGCCTACGCCGAATTCGACCTGCGAAACAAGTTGCTCGCGGTGCCCGGAGTCGCGCAGGTCGCCGCAATCGGCGGCGAATTGCCTGAGTATCAAGTAAATGTTCGACAGGACCGGCTCGCGCTCTACGGACTCACCGTGCAAGATGTGGCAGCGGCAACTCGCGGCGCGCACAGCACCGCGAGCGCCGGCTATCTCGCCGATGTCGATCGACAGGAACTTCCCATTCGGCAGAGCGCGCGCGTGAAAAGTGTGCGTGACATCGCATCAACGATCATCGCGACGAAGGATGGTTTTCCAATCACGCTTGGCGAGGTTGCAGAGGTCACGCTCGGCGGCGCTCCCAAGCGTGGCACGGCTGCGAATCAGGGGCGTCCCGCTGTGGTCCTCACACTTCAGAAGTCGCCCGGCACGAACACCCTGTTGCTGACCGATGCCATCGACGATTCTCTCGACCAAATCGAGAAGAGTCTTCCCGCGGGAATCGAGATCAACCGCGAAGTCTTTCGTCAAAGTCATTTCATCGAGCGCTCTGTGACGAATCTCATGGATGTCTTGCGCGACGCAACGATCATCGTTGCAGTCATCCTCGTGTTGTTTCTGCTCAATGTGCGCACGACGATCATTACGCTCACCGCACTCCCACTCTCGCTCGCTGCCGCGCTGCTCACCATGCGCTGGATGGGGCTCACGCTGAATGTGATGACGCTTGGTGGACTTGCAGTCGCTGTCGGCGTGCTTGTCGATGATGCGATCATCGATGTCGAGAACGTCTTTCGGCGGCTGCGAGAGAACGCTCAGCGCGCCGAGGCAGACCGCCGTGACACGACGCAAGTCATCTTCGACGCGAGCAACGAGATTCGCCCTTCGATGGTCTTCGCGACGCTCATCATTGTGATCGTTTTCATTCCGCTGCTCTTTCTCGAAGGAATTGAGGGACGGTTTTTCGCGCCGCTTGGGATCACCTACATCGTCTCGATCGTTGCTTCGCTTGTTGTTGCGCTCACTGTGACTCCTGCGATGTGCAAAGTGTTGTTGAAGGTGCGTGCGCGGTCGAACGCGGGGGCATCCGCTTCGCGAGATCACACCGATGGATGGCTCGTGCGTTGGATCAAGCGACGCTACGAACCGACGCTGCGCTGGTCGCTCTCGCACCGTGGAATCGTGCTCGGCGCAGCGCTCGTTGCAACGATTGCCGCCGCATTTTTGGGCAGAACATTCGGCACTGCATTTCTGCCTGAGTTCAATGAAGGATCGCTGACCGTTTTTGTCTCTTCGCCGCCAGGCACATCATTGGGTGAGAGCAACCGCGCCGCGATGTCCATCGAACGCAGGCTCATCGAGATTGCAGGAGTCAAGAGCGTCACGCGTCGCACTGGCCGCGCTGAACGCGACGAGCACGCAGAGCCTGTTTCGAACAGCGAACTCGACATCCTGCTTGAACCGGGCATTGAGACTGCGCAGATCCGACAAGCCGTCGCAGCGATCGCGACTTCAGTGCCCGGCATCACCGTTCAAGTCGGGCAGCCGATCGAACACCGCCTCTCGCACATTCTCTCTGGCACACCTGCCGCGATCGCGATCAATGTTTATGGCGAAGACCTTCCCACTCTGCGCCGATTGGCAAAGCAGATCGAGAGCGAACTGAAGAGCATCCCAGGCGCACGCGATGTGACTGCGAATCGTGAAGTGCTCATCACATCATTGCCAATCAACTATCGCCATGCCGACCTCGCTGCAGCTGGACTCTCGCCCGCCGACGCCGCCGAGCAAGTGCAGACTGCGCTGTATGGCGAATTGGTTGCTGAAGTTCATCAAGGGGTGCGGCGTTATGGCCTCGTCGTACGACTCGCGGCCGACGATCGCCAGCGGATCGAGCAGATCCAAGACCTGATTCTCAGAAGCAAAGATGGACGGATGGTGCGACTTTCTGAGGTCGCTGACATCGGTCCAGAAAAGACGAGCAACATAATCGCGCGTGAAAATGCGCAGCGTAAGGCTGTGATCTCGTGCAATGTCGCCGAGGGTTACAACCTTGGCGACTTGGTGAAAGTGGTGCGCGCGCGTGTCGAGCCGATCGTGCAGCGCGATGGATACATCGTCGAGTTCGGCGGACAGTTCGAGGCGCAGCAATCAGCGTCGCGCACGCTGCTCTTCGCAGGATGCGGCATCGCGCTGGTGATGCTCATGCTGCTGCAACTCTCGACGGGCTCGCTGCGCGTGGCGGCGCTCGTGATGGTGAACCTTCCACTTGCGGTGATCGGCGGCATCGTCGCGGTGTTCATCACCGACTCACTTCTGCACGCAGGCGCGGGCGGAATCGCCGGTCTCGCGCAGAACACGCGCGCGCTCTTTGGTTTTGGCGACAGCGCCTATCAGGCTCCGGTGATCTCGATCGCCACGCTTGTCGGTTTCATCACACTGTTTGGGATCGCCGTTCGCAATGGCATCCTGCTCGTGAATCACTACAAGCAGCTCACTGAGTCTGAGGGAAAACCCATCGCCGAGGCGATCGTGCAGGGATCGATGGAGCGACTCGTTCCAATCCTTATGACCGCTCTCTGCGCAGCATTGGGATTGCTTCCACTGGCTCTTGCCGCGGGCAAGCCGGGGAGCGAACTACTTGCCCCACTCGCCGTGGTTGTGCTTGGCGGCTTGTTGACTTCGACTTTCTTGAATCTGATCGTCGTTCCCGCTGGATACTCGCTTGTTCACAAGGTCAGGGTTGGTCGCAACGTTGCGGCCAACGACTGACTGCTACCATTCATAAAAGGAGATTTCTTTTGAAACTGAACCTCACCACTGCGACATGCTGTTTCTTGACCGCTTCTGTTTCGATTCTGGCCGCGTGCGACGGCGAGAAGCCGTCGGCGCAAGTCGCGGCGCCGAAGGCTGATGCGCATGGGCATGATCACGCCCCTGCCGCCGCCGAGCACGACGCTGCGCCGACCGTCCATGGCGGCGCAGTCATCCAACTCGGCAGCGCGACCATCGGCGCGTTCGATGCGAACGCCACGCGCGACGAGGGTGCAATCGTTGCTGGCAAGGATGCTCCGATCGACGTCACGATCACGCCGAGCGCTGGGGCGACGGTGACCGTATCGGCCGTTCGTTTCTGGATCGGCACTCAAGATGCCAAAGGAAGCGTGAAAGCGAAGGCTGACATCGAAGATCCAAAGAGTCCCAACCGTTGGCACACGCATGCCGAGATTCCAAATCCGATTCCCACAGGCGCGAAAATCTGGGTCGAGATTGAAGACAGCAAGGGCGCCAAAAGCGTCGGCGGATTTGACTTGAAGAACTAGGTGCCGGTCGGACGAGGCTCCATCCCCAATCCCCCTGTTTACGGGCAAGTGTCGACCGCTAGAGGTCGAAAAGTGCCCGCAAACAGGGGTTTTTGTGATGAGGTTCACCGCCTCGCGCGACCATGCGCCTCAGCCGCAGGTGCCCCATGAGGCGAAGAGCTCGGTCAAGTCTGAGCCGCCGACTTGGCCATCGCGATTGATGTCGCCGCCACCGCCAGTGGTTCCCCAACCTGAGAGCACCGATGCGAGGTCGCTCGCGTCGACCATGCGATCTCCGTTGATGTCGCTCGCGCACGGCGTGCAGCAGAATGTTGTCGCACTCGCAGGCGCCGTGATGTGACCGCCCTGCTGCGTGTTGCCTGGCGTCACCACTCCGCGGTACTGCGGACCAAAGAAGTATGGGTACTCGCTCACTCCGGCAGTATCCATCGTTGCGTAGTAGGCGTAGATGCCGTTTGGATAGTCGGGAGTCACTGCGGTGCGTCCATTGAATTGATCGAGGTCGCCGAGTCCAGCGACATACTCAAAGTCTTCGATGAAGTAGCCGAGCGGATAGGTCGCGCTCACCGCGGGTCCATATTGGTTTGCAGGAAGTTGTGTGCCGTTCGCGAGCGTGGTGCGCTGCGTGATGTTTCGTTTGCGATAACTCGAGCGGATGCGATCGATTCCGCCAGATCCATCCGCGGCGTCATAACCGTAAGGGCCGTACACAGGAATCCCGTCGAATCCGTAACCGATGATCTTTGAATGCGCCGTCGCTGAGTCGGTGTAGATGCACTTGGGCCGCGGATGATTGTGATACGCGCCTGAAGGCCCAGGATGACCACCGCACGCGTCGAGTCCGACGCCGACGCTCACGAATGCGTTCTGATGCCAGATGTTCATGTTCTGCCAACTCATCGCGTCAGTCGGGTTGTAGAAGACGACGCCGTTGACCATCACGCCGACCTGTCCAAGCGTCGTCGTTGTGTAAGTCGTCGCCATCGTTGCGGTGCGCGGCAACTTGAATCCCCAGTTCATGTTTGCGGGCTGACCAGGATTGCCATCCGACCACGGACCGATCGTGTAACTCGGCACGCCCGCCGACTTCACGTAGACGAACGTCGCGTCGTACTTGACCTGCTGCACGTTGGCGATGATGCCGTTGTAACCAGTCTGCCCAGTCGTGTTGATGACCCACTCGGTGATGATGGGTTGCAGTCCCTGCGCGCGCGCTTCGTTCGCCGAGCCCGCGGCGAGGCTCGCGCCGATCGCGGCGATGAGCGCAGACAGAGTGGCGGCAGAGTGTGCGGATCGTTGGGTCGTGCTCATGCGGTGGGTTCTCATCAGAGTTTGGCGCGAGTTTCGACGCAGGGACGGATCGCCTGCCGATTTTCGCAATCTTCTCTTGAATCGGGCAATGAGTGTCGAAAAAAGACACTGGATGCCCGATTCAGGGGGAAGGCTGGGAAGGTTGGGAAGGCTGGGAAGACTGCCGCCGCGCGACGCGCAGTCCCACCATCGCCGTGCGCGATGAGGCTGGGATGCCCGACCGAAATGCGGGAGCGCAGGCTGCGGCAGTGTCAGCGAACGATCCGCCCTTCACCACGCGACCGCGATTCGTTGGCGCGTGTGCGCGGGCGTCGCGTTGGCAATCGCGCGCCTCGGAGTAACCATCGTCGCACCACTCCCAAACATTGCCGCCGAGATTCACGATGCCCAGCGCGTTGGGCTTTCCTTGTGCAGCGTGCCGCGGCGCGGATGGAGCAGGCTGCTCACCAATGATGCACCACGCATCGCTCTCGCCTGCTGCGGAGGCGATGTATTCCCACTCCGCCTCGCTGAGCAGTCGATACCCGGCGCCTTCACGCGTTTCAATAACTGCTGATAAAATTGAACCGTCGCCGCGACGCTTGACCTCTGTGAGCGCGTAGTGCTCTGGAAGGCCAGCCGTCTTTGAGAGTGCGTTGCAATACTCGAGCGCGTCATAGAAGGTCACGCTCGCGCAGGCAACCTCGAGATCTGTCGGCAGCGCGGCGTCGACCGGCGCGATCGGCTGTGCGATCTCAGGATCAACATACGAGTCGCGCGTGTCGTTCGTGTCGACCGCCCTCGGCGCGCGACCCATCACGCGTGCAAACTCTGCGATGCTCGTCTCGTTGCGGGCTACGCGCAGAGCGGGCACCGCGACTTCAACGAGACCGCCTGCGCACTTGATGTGTGCCGTGCCAGCGGGCACATCAATCATCGTCACAGGATCGACGACGCCGACATCATCGACGGGTGGCGCCACACCCTTCGCCGCCGCGTTCGCCGCAACGACTGTCGCGCCGCGACTCGCACTCTCTGCAATCGGCGCCACCAACATCACCGCGCTTGCGTGCGTGTGCAAGAACGCGAATCCATCGGTGTGACTCACCTTCAGCGTGAAGTGATCCCCTGCCTCGACCCGCAGTGGATTGCGCCGCACATACATCCGGTCAGCCCACGCGCGGTATGTGGGAATGTTGAGCACGCCTTCAACTGCACCCGTGCGCCGCACGAGGTTGAGGTCGTACGACGCGCAGCGAATTCCAGTGTTCGGCAGAATCGCTATCACTTCCATCGGTGCGTCGAGCGTGTCGCAGATGTATTCGATCGTCAGGTTTGCGCGTGTTGGAGCGCCGCCTGTTGTGACGGCTCCTACGACATACGACTCAACAACGCGCGTGTCACTCGCGCGCGATGGAGTGATCGTCACATCAAATGCGCCGCCCGCGCTGCGGCCCAGTGCGCGCGCGTGCGCTTCGGCGAGCAGATCAGCGCGCGGCGCGATCGCGAATGTGTAGCCATCGGGCAACCGCATCGCAGGCTGCACGCCAGCGGCTCCGAGCGCACCTGCAGGAATCGTGCCCAAATCAGCATGAAATGCGGCGCCCACGCCTCCATCGCGCTCATCGAGTGCGCGTCCCATGCCTGTTGTGTCGGCGTTGAGCATCACCATCTCGATCGACCCCGCTTCGGCGGGTCGATACTCGAGCCCACGAAAGCGCAGCGGAAACGCGCCATCAATCTGCTGAAGAAATGTGCGCGCATAGAGCAGGTCTGGCTCTGCCGGGGTCTGCCATCCCTCGCCGAATCGCAGCGTCACCGCACCTGGTTCGCTCGACGCGCGCGATGGCGGCGGCGCGACCCACGACTCTGTGCCCTCTGCTCCTTCAGCGAACCAACGAATGAGATTTGCGCGTTCGTCTTGTGTGATCGACGGCACATCAAGAAAGTCGCTCGCGTGCTGCGACGGCAACCACGGCGGCATCGTCTCTTTGCGCAGCGCCTCTGCGGCAGTTTGCGCAACGCGACGAAGCATCGCCCCGTCGCGAAACTCGTACGGCACATTGCCCCCCACATGATGACAGCGCAAGCAAACTCTTTCGACGATCGCGAGCATGTTGGATGGGCCGTGCGCCGCATCAGACGCGCCGACGAACGCGCCATCGGCAGCAGCGACAGCGAGCGCAACAGCGGCAATCATGATCATCATTGTGTGAATCCGTTCATCGTTGCAGATTGGTCGGCTCAGCCTAGTGGGGACGGCCTCGCTCGAAGAGTGCAAGACCCACACACGCCATCTCCAAATTCCCTGTTTGCGGGCAAATGTCGACCGCTAGAGGGTCGAGAGTGCCCGCAAACTAGTGTTTTCGTGTTGGGATCGCCTCGGCCAGCCGCTGCGAGAACAACCGCGCCGAAACTGCGTTGAGGTGCGATCCGTCATAGGTCGACAAGTCATCGCACGGAATCTCGATCCACTCGATGCCGCGCGCTGTCAATTGTCTGCGCAGCGCAGCGAGGTCGATCGACTCGAGCGCCCACTCAGCATCACGCACCGCGGTGGGAACTGGCATCGAAACTGCGACCACACGAAATCCGGCATCGACCGCCCCTGCGAGCGCGTCGACTGCTGCTGCCACCGATTCTGCCGTCGGGCGATGGCCAACGGCGTAGGCGGCCGCAGAATTCTTCAATCCCAGCGCGACTGGATCATCCACGACACGGTCAGACTCAACCCATCCAGAGTTGTGAAACCGCTGCGAATAGTCACTGTCGAGTGCGCGCAGCGGCTTTTCACTTGTTGGAAACAACAGCTCGAGGTCGAACGGAGTGAATTGTTCCTCCCACGACTCGCGCAATCGCTCGACTGCGAGCGGAAGCCGCGACGCCGCTTTCCACGCAAGCGACTGGATGAAGTCGTCTCCTCCAGCGGGCATCCCTGAGAGGCAATATGAAGAGATTCCAACGATGATCAACTTTTCGCCAGACGGCGCGAGCGTTTGCTGCGCATGCGCCAGATATTTCGGCGTCAGTTTCGCGCTGCTAAAACCAAAATTGCAAACAGTCCCGCTGAGCGCTTGTTCGAGCGGACGAGGATCGACTCCACGGTAAACCCGCGAATCACCAATCACCACGGCCTCGCAAGTCGGACCCCACATGTGCTTCGCCATCCAGTACCACTGCGCGCTTCGCGCATATCGAACATCGGTGCGCACGGCCGCGATCAGCAGGCATGCGAACACCGCGGCGAGAAGAGTCCACATGCATGGATCGCGAATGTCGAATCGACTTCCAGCATCGGGTCCTGGCGGAAGCCAAAGGCGTGCGCCGCGCGCTGGGGGATAGTGCTGAGTCGATGGCTCAGGAGGCAGCGGAGTTGGCGATCGATTGAGTGGCGTAGGCATCGCTTAGAACTGAAAGTAGATGAAGTCGCCGCCGGAACCGCGAAGGTAAACGGCCGCGACGATTCCAAGAACGATGCTCGCGCTGCGCACTGCAACGGGCATCTTGAATTGTTTGTTTGATCGAGTGCCACGTTCGATCGCCCATGTGATCGCGCCAAGTGCGCCCACGAGAAGCCCCACCGAACACAGCGGCGTGATGCGATCGAGCGCTGCGCCGATCGACCACGTTCCTATCAGCATGATGCGCAGAGCCCCCGCTGCTTGCTCGATTGAATTCGCACGAAAGACCACCCATCCCATGAGCACTCCAACCATTGTGAGTGCCCACGCGAGTGCGCCGCCGCATGGCACGCGCGTACCGCGCAGCAGCGAGACGACGAGCCGCTCGAGTGCGAGGAAGAGAGCGTGCATCGCACCCCAAAGCAGGAATGTCCAATTCGCGCCGTGCCAGAGTCCAGAGATGACGAGCGTGAAACTCTGGTTCCATGTCGTGCGCAGTGCGCCTTGGCGCGAGCCTCCGAGAGGGATGTAGACGTAGTCACGAAACCAAGTCGAGAGCGAGATG
>CAYHFW010000008.1:3105-95224 GCA_964355975.1 uncultured Singulisphaera sp. | reverse complement strand
AGCTCGGCGAGGGCTGTTTGAGCGCCGAGTGAAGCATTCCGCCGCGCTCGCGCTGCGTGGCTGCGTGGCTGTGTGATTCCCCGCGCTAACTCGACAGCGTCATCACAAATCCTGTGATCAGCCCGTTGTGAAATCCATGTGCAACGATGCATGAAATCAAACTGCCGCGCGTTTCGCGCGCGAGACAGAATGCAAACGCGAGTGCGCCAAGAATTGGAATGAAGAGAATCCCCTGTGGATGGATCGCCGCAAAGACGAAGCTTGATCCCAGCGCCGCGACGACGAATGAGAGTCCACGCCCCCATCTGTGCGAGAGGTCGCGCAGATGCCGAAAGAGCACTCCGCGAAAGACGATCTCTTCGACGAGTGGCGCAGCGACCGCCGCGAGAAACAACAGCGTGATTCGCGTGCTCATCGATCCGTGCGCAATCGCTTCAGGCAGTGGATGGTCCGCGTCGGCGAAGTCTTGCGACAGCAACAGCGAGAGGACGAATGCAATCATCGCGCCCACGACCACCATTGGAATCGCTGTGGCCCAGACAGTGAATCCATAGAAGAATTCGCGCCAAAATCCGCGTCCACAGTGCAGCCCAACGTCGTGGCAGACCTGTCCCCACGAGACTCCCCGCCGCCGCCCGATCATGAGCGCGACGAGCGGCAAGAGCATCGATGCGAGTTGCAAGAAGAGCGGCCATCCACCATCGAGTCGCCCAGCGCGCGATGCGAGCAACGCGACGCCGACTGAGAGCAGCAGCGTCAACCAGAACCAACCTGCGAAGATCCAGGGCAGCGTCGTCGCAGTGTGCAACGGCTCTGCGAGAGGCGCAGCGATCTTTCCGCCTGCCCAGCGCGCAGCGAGAACCACAAGCCAGATGAGTCCACCGATCGCGGCGATTGAAATGAGAACGAGCAGAGCGCACATCGACAGCGCAATGGTCCACGCACTGCTGTCGAGCCCCGCTTCAAAGACTGGATCGGGCTCAGCGGTTGAGTTGAGCAACTTTCCAAACCATCCCATCGTCGCCTCGAGTGTTTCAGACTGCGCATCCGAGAGGTCGTGATTGCCTTGTGGATCTTGAATGTCCAGAATCTCTTGCTTGACCAGCAGCGCGATCTCAAGAAACCCAGCGGGTGCGCACTTCGGATCTTCGGTGACGCGCGTGGCGACCCGCGTGATGGCATCCTGTGCCGCCGTAAAGTCTCCGACGCGCGCGAGCAGAATCGCTCCGCAGACGATTACCACGGGCTCTTGGTCCGCAGCGACGAGGGGTGCGATCTGCGCGGCGGCGATCCCCTTGTTCTGAGCCACCGATTCGAGCGAGAGCAGGGTCACGACGACCTTTCCCATGAATTCTTCCTTGAATCCGACGAGTTGGATGGGCTCAGACGGCTCGTCGGGGGCGGTCGCGGCGGCCGTATCCGTGCCACCTGCGGCCTTTTGCAAGAGAGAATCAAGGTCCACCCACAACCATCCACCGACGAGAATGGCAATCCACGCGGCAATCAGCGAAATCCGAGGTGCGCTCATAAGGGTCGCACGCTATCACGAGCCATTCCCTTGACACTTTCTGCGATTTCGGTACGCTTTTCCGTTCCCCCTGATTCGATCAGAATCGCTCTCGAAAGACTCACACCATGCCCCGCCAAACAACATTCGTCAAGACCGGACAGCTCCCGCCAACGTGGCGCATCGTCGATGCAGAAGGCAAGGTGCTCGGTCGCCTCGCTACCGAAATCGCCACCGCACTCATGGGAAAGCACCGTCCTGAATACACACCGAACGTGCTCTGCGGCGACTCAATCATCATCACCAATGCAGCCAAAGTTGTGCTCACCGGCCGCAAGGGAGAGCTCAAGACACTGCGCCGTTGGAGCGGATACCCAGGTGGTCTGCGCGTGCGCAACTACGACACACTGCTTCGCGATGATCCAACCACGATGGTCACCGAGGCCATCATTCGCATGCTTCCACGCGGTCGCCTCGGCCGCCGTATCACGCGCAATCTGCGCGTTTTCGCTGGCGCGCAGCACGATCACCAGGCACAACAGCCATCCACAATGAAGACCAAGGCCTAATCCAATGACCAGCATGCCAACAATGACACTCGGTACGACGGTCGGAACGACCAAGTCTTCTATTCAACACACCGCTGACCCAAAGGGTTGGTACTGGGGAACGGGTCGTCGCAAGACCGCGACTGCGCGCGTCCGCGTGCACCCTGGCAGTGGCAAGTTTGCGATCAACGAGACTCCCTTTGAAGAGTTCTTCGTGGACGATCGCGATCGCAAGATGTTGCTCGCAGTTGTTGACAAGTGTTCGCTGCGCGACAAGATCGATATCAAAGTGAACGTTGCTGGTGGCGGAGTCACTGGACAGGCTGGCGCCGTCCTGATGGGTCTCGCCCGTGCGATCTTCGCATACGACGTGAATCTCGAACCAGTGCTTCGCGCCAACAGTTTCTTGACGCGCGATTCACGAAAGGTCGAACGCAAGAAGTATGGACAGTCCGGCGCACGCCGACGCTTCCAGTTCTCCAAGCGCTAAACCGACCGTTCGGCTCATTTTTTTCCTGCTTTTCTCGACTGGTTGATCGCTCCGTTCAACGCTCGTGCGATCACGCCCACTGGTTTGCGTTGGGCGGTGGCAATCTGCGCAAGAGTCTGCGGGGCGGTGCCATCCCAACCGAGCCTTTGGTGCCAGAGAGCGCACTGCGGCGAGGGGGCGAGCTTTGCAACTCTGCGTGCAAGTGTCTGCGCGCATTGATGCCACGGCATCACACTGTCGAGTGGCTCACCGATCGCAGCGCCCTCAGGTTCACCTGATCCACCCGACCGCGATGGAACTGCGAGCGCTGTGACCCGCCGATCAAAGGCGAGCGCGACTGCGCGCGTGAGTTTGATTCGATTCTCTGCAATCTGTACGGGATCTGCTGTGAGCACCACCTCAACGAGCGTGCGTGCGGCAAGATTGAGAGCGCCCGCACCATCGGCCCGACTGAAATGCAGCGGATCGATTCCGCTCCAGACTTTGAGTCGCGTTGCGAGCGTCGGCATTGCGTTGGCAAGGAGCGTGCGCAGGATCAGCCGCGCCCAGCGCAGATCGGTGTCAATGCGATCAAGAGCGAGTTCAGTCGGGCGAGGATGCGTCAGCGCCTTCGACTGGTGCTGCGCCGTGAAGAGCAAGAACCGCACCGCCATCATGCGCGCGCTGTCGATGCCCCCTGCATCGGCAAGCCGAACGACCGACGGCTTCATCGACATCCACTCCGCTGCATCGACGATTGGTTTGGCGCTCAACAATGTCGCCTGCACCGCCGGTGGCGCAAGCAAGACTTCGCGTGCATCTGCACGGATAAATGTCGCTGGAATCTTGCTGTTTTCTGTAAGAAACGAGTGAGAAACACTTTGCAGATACGAGCCTCGCGCCTGCTGAACCAATCGGTCAGCACGCGCGCGCGAGCAACTCAATCGCTTCGCGAGTTGCGTTGCACCCATCCCGCGCATCGACGCTGCGAGCGCAATCGAGAGGGTTCGTTTATCGGGTCTTGCGCGCCCAGTGAGTCGTCCCTGACTCGCGGTCGGATTCGCCTTCAACAGCGCACGAACACTCTCGCGACTGCGCCCGACTTCACGCGAGATCGTGCGCGCTGCGGTCGAGATGCGCCGTTCGCCCACTGCACTTACCTGCGAAGCGCGCGCAAGAATTTTTTCTCGCGTTGCAACCGTCATCAGAGAAAAAGCGCTTGCGCGTGCGATGCGTTCTGAATTGGCTGCTCGGAATGCAGCCGCGTCGTTTTTGCGCACTCCAAGGACCAATGCGTGCGCGCCTGCGCGACTCGTCGAGCGCCGCACCCAACAACAAAGAAGTCCAAGCGCGCGCCAGCGATGAAGCGTGCGCGCGCTCACGTTCCATGACTTTGCGAGTCCATCGAGGGTCCATGCATCGGCGGTAGTGTGCGGCGCGCGTGCACTCAGCCGCAGTGCGAGTTCGTTGAGGTCACGCGCGAGCGATGCTCCCACAACGCGCAAATCTGCTTGACTGGACCGTTTTTCACTGCGAAATCGGGTGATCTGGTACTCGATGTCGCTCCATCCATAGAGGTCGTCTCGATGGATGCTCTCGTGCAATGCACGCACGCACTCGAGTTGGCGCACCGCAGTCTCTCTTGGAATGAACGCCAGTTGCTGCGCGAGGCTCGACATCGCATCGAGAATGAACGCGCGCGTTCGTGGCATCGCTTGAAAATGAAATCAACCAGTCATCGCGCCAGGCGTTTGCAGGTCAAGCCGCAACGCTGAAACGGTTTTCGGCAGGATCGCCTCACCAACGTAGTTGCGCGGAATGCGCGGATTCAGCCTGCAGAGCAACTCGTACGAATGGGTCGCACACGCGCGTGCGATGCGCGGCAGATAGTTTCGCGCTGCACGATCGCGGCCATAGACCTCAGCAGTCATGCCGATGTATCCATCTCCGTAGGCGATCGACGCAGGCACATCAGAGAGATCGACGATGATCTGGTCCATGTTGACCGCGCCGACGACCGGCGCATCGAATGCACGCGAGCCATCTTGGGTCTCTGCGATCAGGCGAATCCAACGCTCGGTTCCTTGCGTCGTCACTGGATAGCCATCGAAGTACCCCACTGGAACAATCCCAAGTCTCGAGGCGCGCTTGGTCTTGAAGAGAGATCCATATCCCACTGCGGTATCGCACTGCACCTCTTTGACATGCACGATCGATGACTCCCACGAGACGATCGACTCGAGTTGCCCCTGCTCTTGGTGCGCGATATTGGGCAATTCTGCGAGACCCGTCCACGCAAGCCCGGCGCGAACCATTTGCCGGTGAAAACGTGGATGGCGCAGCAGTGCGTGCGAGTTCGCAGCGTGAATCAAGACTTCACTCGAGATGTTTGCCGACTGCGACTCGAGGATGCGCTCGAATGCATCCATTTGCGCGTGCGTGGTCGCCTCACACTCGCCACTCGCTGAGAAGTGCGTAAAGACTCCGGCAAGGCGCAGACGTCGGTCATCAGCGATGTGTGCGAGCGTTCGAGCCGCGTCACTTTCCACGCTGCCGCCGCGCGACATCCCAGTGTCGATCTCGACATGCACGGGGATCGCACCGCCGCCGAGTTGCTCTGCGAGCTGAGCGACATCGATCGCGTGCGAGAGGCCGTGCACAACCAGATGCAGGCGTCCCGCGAGCAAGAGTCGGTGGATCGCACCACCCAGTTCGATTTCGCGCACGGGCATCAGAACGAGTTGCGGGGTGGTGACCCCGGCAGCAGAGATCGCTTCGGCTTGGGCGAGGTTGTAGACCGCCAACATCGCGACGCCACTTTCGGCCAACTGCCGGGCGATCCGTCCCGCTCCCAAACCATACGCGTCGGCTTTGACCACACCACAGACCTCGCATTGAGGCGAGATCAGTTCGCGAATCGCTCGGACATTTCGGTCGAGGGCGCTGAGATCGATGTTGACAACACTTGTGCTACGCATCCTTGCATCGCCCAGTCCTCTGTTGTATCGGCTGACTCTTGCCGCTACCATCAAGGTTCGTGACAACGAATGAAACTCCCTCCGGCAAGATGGCCGGGCGATCCCAGGACATTTTCGCTGCGGATCAAACTTTCGCCTCTTTGGGGCTCTCAGAACCGATTCTTCGTGGCCTCGAGGAGCGTGGATTTGTCCATCCAACCCGTATCCAAGCCGATCTGATTCCGATCGTGATCGCTGGAAAAGACTGTCTCGGCCAGGCCAAGACTGGAACGGGCAAGACCGCTGCATTTGGCCTCCCCGCCCTGCAGTTGATCGCGCCAACCGAAGCGCTCTCGGTGTTGATCCTCGTACCAACGCGCGAGTTGGCAATTCAAGTGGCGAAAGAGATTCACGACTTCGCCCGTCACACTGGACACCACGTCGTGCCGATTTACGGCGGACAACCGATCCCAACACAGTTACAGAAGTTGCGACGCAACCCCGCGATTGTTGTGGGCACTCCAGGACGAGTCATGGATCTGCATCAGCGCGGTGAACTCTCGTATTCAAATGTGCGCTTCGCTGTGCTCGACGAAGTCGATCGCATGCTCGACATCGGATTCCGCGAGGACATCCGAAAGATCTTGGGATCGATGAAGCACCATCCCCAGACGGTCTTCGTCTCTGCGACGATCTCTCCCGATATCGAGAAACTTGCGCGGCAGTATCTGCGCGATCCAGAGAAGATCGTGGCGACTGCCAAGAGTCTGACCGTCTCGCAAGTGCGCCAGTCATACTTTGCGGTTGAGCACTGGGACAAACGACGCCTGCTGCTGTACCTGCTGCGAAAAGAAGATCCTGCGCTGACCTTGGTCTTCTGCCGGATGAAACGAACAGTGGATGATGTCACCGAGTTTCTGGCCAAGAACGGCATCGACGCCCACCAGATGCACGGCGACATGTACCAAACCAAGCGCGACAAGGCGATGTCAAAGTTGCGCGAGGGAACACTTTCTGTGCTCGTTGCAAGCGACTTGGCTTCGCGAGGGCTCGATGTGGACGACGTCAGTCACGTTGTGAACTACGACCTTCCAGAAGACCCCGAGGTCTACGTGCACCGCATTGGACGAACGGCGCGCGCTGGCCGTGATGGCGTTGCGTGGGCGTTTGTCTGTCCAGATCAAGGTGAGTTACTGACTGCGATCGAGAGTCTCGCAAACATCGAGATTCCGGTCGCGACCTACGACGACTTCGTTCCTGGCCCCGTACCGAGCGACATTCATGCGCGGCGCGAACTCGAACAAGTGCGCAAGCAAGCATCGATGGAATCGAAGTCGCGCGATCCGCTTGCGAACAAGCCAGACGCCACTGATGCAACCCGGTTTCCAGGAGGGCTCGTGCCAACACAAGCGCCACCAAACCGATTCGGCGGACGTCTCACGACACGCCGAAGACGTTGAGCGTGAGGTGACCCGTGGCTCGCTCGATTTCGAATCAACCAGCGTCAGACTCACACGGGCAACCCTGGCACGCAAGCAACGAAGTCGCACACGCACTGCACTCAGGGCGAGCAGTCGTCGCTCTCGAGTCCACCATCCTCACGCATGGATTGCCGCGAACCCCGCGCGCGATGGGCGCGAAGTTCATGCACTCTCATCCAATGTGGCAGGCGACTTTGCCCGCAAACCTCGCGGCGGCGCGAGAGGCTGAGCGGGTCGTTCGCAGCGCGGGCGCGGTCCCCGCGACGATTGCGATCATCGATGGCGTTGTTCGTGTCGGACTCACTGAGGAGCAACTCGAACAGCTCGCAGCAGCGCCTTCTCCAGCGAAGATTTCGCTGCGCGACATCGGTGCAGCGCGCGCACTTGGGCGCACCGGCGGCACAACCGTTGCTTCGACTTCTGCGATCGCCGCCGCGGCTGGCATCTCACTCTTCGCAACAGGCGGCATTGGTGGAGTGCACCGAGGCTGGTCATCGACACTCGACATTTCAGCGGATTTGGCCGCGATCGCGCGGCACCGAGTGCTCGTCGTCTGCGCAGGGGCAAAGTTCTTGCTCGACCTCCCTGCAACACTCGAAGCACTCGAAGCGCTGGGGATTCCAACTCTGGGATACCGCACCCGCGCCTTTCCACAATTCACCGTCGTGGGCAGCGAAGAGTTACAACTTCCCCATGTTGTGCACTCTGCCGAAGATGCCGCGCGCGTCGTCGCCGCCCACTGGGAGATTCTGCCCATGTGCGGTGCGCTGCTGATGCAGCCCTGTCCAGCGGCGTTCGCGCTTCCTGCGAAGCAAAGTGAAGAGTTCCTTGCCTCGGTGCTCAAGGAAGCATCATCGCTCGGCGTGCGAGGTGCTGCAATGACCCCGTTCGTACTCTCGCGACTTGCAGCGTCTGAGTGCGGCGACGAAGTGATCGAGGCAAATCTTGCGCTGCTGTTTGCGAACGCAACGCTCGCCGCAGAGGTGGCGGGCGTGATCGCGAAGTGATCCGCTGCACGCATCGGCATCCATACCTTGACATTAAAAGTTGAACCTGCTCTACTTGGCGCGTCGGCGTGAAAGACCTTTTGTCGCCGCCCGACGTACACATGAGCACCGTTCGCGGGATCCTTGAATGGGCCACAGGCTCTGAGGGTCGCATCAGACAGTTCAACGATGGCTTGATCGAAAACCCAGACGATCCAGTTGTCCCATCAACCATGGCGGCGAGTTATTCGTTGCGCCCATGTACGAGCGTGACTGCCGAGGTCGCGCAGGTCGAAACGCGCACCCGCCGCGGCCGTCGCGTACGAACGATGGTCGATCGATTCACCGAAATCGAAGGACTGCCACCCGAGGAGTACGCCGCGCGAAAGCCGTTTTCAGAACTGACCGCGCTCGATCCATCGCCGCGGCTCACACTCGAGTATCCCGGATGTCCCCCTGCCTGCCGATTGATTGACCTCTTTTGCCCGATCGGTTTTGGAACGCGCGGACTCATCGTTGCACCGCCCAAGGCAGGCAAGACAATCCTGCTTCAGAATCTCGCATACGGAATCAAGCGCAACCATCCCAATGTTGAACTGGTCGCCCTCTTGATCGACGAGCGACCGGAAGAGGTCACCGACTTCAAACGCAATGTGCCCGCGCAAGTGCTCGCATCAAGCAATGATCAGGATGTCGAGCGCCACACAGCCCTTGGCATTCTCGCAATTGAGCGCGCGCGCCGCATGGTCGAAGCGGGACGCGATGTTGTGGTGCTGCTCGATTCGATCACGCGACTCGGGCGTGCATTCAATAATTCGCGGCGATACGGATCGGGCGGACGCACGATGTCGGGCGGGCTCGACTCACGTGCACTCGAGATTCCAAAGCAACTCTTTGGCGCGGCGCGCAAAGCTGAAGAGGGTGGATCGCTCACGATCATCGCGACTTGCCTCGTCGATACTGGCAGTCGCGCCGACCAGATCATCTTTGAAGAATTCAAAGGGACTGGCAACATGGAACTCATCCTCGACCGCTCAATTTCTGAGAAGCGCATTTTTCCTGCGATCAATCTCGCTGCGAGCGGAACGCGCAAAGAGCACCTCATGCTCTCCGAGAAAGAACTCAAGACGATCACTGCCCTGCGCCGACGGCTGCTTGCCATGCCGCCGCATGTGCAAATTGAACAATTGCTTGCGGCGCTGAAGCGCTTCCCAACAAACGAAGACCTCGTTGGCGGCTGACTCCGACTCGCGCGGTTCGTTTGGGTAGGCTTGCCCCCATGAACGGATCTGGAATCAAGACTGGCTTTTTTCTTCTGAGTGGGATCTTGGCTTTTGCATTCGTGGGCGTCACGCTCGCGAAACTCGATCTCTTTTCTACCCGCGTTCCCTACATCATCGGGTTCACCCTTGAAGACGGAGTCTTTGGACTTTCAAAGGGGTCAGACGTCCGTGTTGGAGGTCTTCAGCGAGGCCAGGTGGTTGCGGTCGAACCCGTCCTTGATAGCAACGGCCAACTGAGCGCAGTGCACGCACACATTGAGGTCGACCCCGATGTGCGGTTGCACTCTGACGCAGTGGCGCTTCGCATCTTGCCATTACTGGGATCGACTGCGTCGATCAACTTCATCGCTCTCGGCACTCAGGGAGAGGTACTTCCCGCTGGAGCGTTGATTCAAGCGGCACCAAGCAGCGGCGTTCTTGCATCGTTGCTTGGACCCTACAACGCGACGAAGGCCGATCAGATCGTCGACAATTTGAACACGTTCAGCAAGTTTCTCGCGACGGTGCCAACGGAGTACACGACTCGCATCGTTCCCGCGCTCGAGAACGCGAACACGATTGTTGCGGACCTGCGAACGGACTACAGCTCGTGGCGCACGAAGGTGACTGGGACACTTGATTACGCCGAGACATCTGCGAAGAAACTGGACGCGAGCCTCACCGATGTGCAAGCGCTCCTGACCCGCAACGGTCCCAAGCTCGATGCAGCCGTGACGAGCCTTGACAGCGCACTCGGTAGCGCCAACGATGCACTCAAGCACATCAACCAAGAGACACTCGGTTTGGTTGACTCAGCACTACGCGAAGCCGAGTCGACCGTGGATGGTTTCGGAAAATCTGTTGACATCGTGCACAACCTGCTGCTGGAGCGCTCATCAGACATCGCAGAGACGCTCTCGAACATTCGCAGTGCGACTGGCCAGCTCAAGTTGGCGGCGATGGAAGTGCGCCGCAGCCCATGGAAGATTCTCTACCAACCAAACAGTGATCAGATTGCGCATGAAAACCTCTACGAATCTGCTCGAAGCTTTGCGATGGCGGCAGGCGATCTGCGCGCCGCAGGAGACTCGTTGCGACTCGTCGTCGAGCGCGATCCAGGGCGCTACGAGTCCGATGCGAAGTTTCGCGAGGCGGTCCAATCGATGGTGCTCGACGCCCTCACGAAGTATGAAACCGCGCAGAAGCAACTCAATGATGTCTTGATGGCGCCTGCCCCTGCGGGCGAATCGCAAGCGAAGTAGTTCGTGGCAACGCTCCATGGACATTCTCGAGATACTCGCACAGGCTTCTTCGTCGCCGCTGGGGTGACGGTCCTGTTTGTTGGACTTTGCAGCCTCCCGTCGCTCTTGGGTCCTGCGCAAGTCGAGATGGTTGTGAAGTTTCCGTTTTCGATCGGCGTGCAAGGCATCGCAAACGGAACCCCTGTCGTCATGGGAGGAATCCAGTTTGGTCACGTCAACTCTGTCGAACTGGTTGAACACACCGCCACAAACCCTGGAATGTTTTCAGTTTCTTTGATGGTCGATCGAGGGGTGTCTGTTCCTCGCACCGCCACTGTGAGTGTCACGCAGTCCGTTCTGGGTTCTGGCACAATGCTCGTCATCAACCTTCCGCGCGAAGCGGGGAGCATGCGCTTGGGTCCCACCGACGAAATGGCCGCGGCACCAACCAAGTCGACTCTCGAACTCCTGCTTGGCGTAGAACGCGCTGCCGAGTTTCAAAATTCGATCGCAAGGTTCGAAAGTTTTGATCTCAAGCCGTCGATTCAGGATGGACGGGAGCGATGGACCACGCTTGCAAACGAGGGCGCTGCGCTGAAGGCGCAGGTCGAAGGAGACGTTGAGTTATGGCGTCCTCAAGCGATTGCGGTGCTCGACGGCTTCGATGCTGCCCGCACACGCATGAATGAAATCGAGGCGCTCTTTGGTCCTGGGCAGTCGCTCGATCGCGCACGGCTCGAGCCCGTCTTCGAGCGCATGCGCACAAACTTTGCAGAGAGCGCACAACTGATCACAACGATGCGCACCCGTTGGACCGAGCAGATTGTGCCTCCGTTCACAGACCTCGTCGATCGATTCAAGAAGTCGCTTGCAACGCTCGAGAGCGACTACGAACGCGTGCGCTCTCTCTTCGACGAAACGAAGGGCGTTGCGGGATCGGCGTCCGCCGATTTGCAAATCGCTGGCACGCAACTGCACGCGTCAGCGCGCGAAATCACTCTGATGCCCTGGACACTTCTCGGGGGCACGTTCGAGGACAAAGGTGAGCAAGCGCAATTCATCACCCTTGCGCGTGAACTCGTTCGCAGCACGACCGAACTGCATTTGAGCGTGACATTTGCGCAGGAACTGCTCGCAGAAGATCCCAAACTCGTCGCGCGCTATCCAGAGCTTTGCGAACTTCTGAACCGCTGGATGGCGCGCGCCGCCGCAGATCAGAACGTTGCGGCAGATCGAATTCTGCAGCGACTCATCGGTACTGCAAACCCCCAGTGATGTCGGCTGCTGCAACGCGCATCACCGACTCGGCCGACCCACGCGTTTCACACTTTCGCGCCGTACGCGATGGCGACCTGCGCGGACGTGATCGGTTGTTCTGCGTCGAGAGCCCGCGGATTGTGCGCCGATTTCTGCACGCTCTCGCGGCCAGTCGCCATGGAACGGTTGCGACTCCTGCACACGCTCTGCACGCGCTCTTTCTGACACCTGAAGTGGCAGAGTCGCTGGGCGATTTACTCGCGCGTGGGCGCGCATGCACCACCGATGGCGCTCCTGCTGCGCTCTACCTCGCTGAACCCTCAGTCATGTCGCAAGTGGCGGGATACAAGATGCACATGGGGGCACTCGCACTTGCTGTGCGCCCAGAAACAACATCGTTCGATGCACTGCTCGCGGCGCTCCCTCTGTATCAACACCTACTCATCCCAACAGGTGTGGCCCACCCCGACAACATCGGCGCGATCTTTCGAAATGCTGGGTCGTTCGGCAATGCGGGAGTGCTTCTTGCAGACGGGTCGTCCGACCCGCTCAATCGCAAGGCGATCCGCATCTCGTCTGGACGGGTTTTCTCTGTTGGTTGGGGTCAATCGACCGACCTCGAGGGCGATCTCGCGCGCCTGCGACGTGAGTTCGGATTTGCAATCGTCGCAGCCGAAGAGAGTGGCGATGCGGTGGCGATCGAAGATCTCTTCACGCACCCCGCGGTTGCCCGCGCACGAAGAATCGCTGTGATTCTCGGCAGCGAGGGGCACGGAGTGAGCGCAGCGATTCGTGCTCAGTGCGATGCAACCTGCGTGATCGCGATGGGCGACCGCGCACACTCTGCGAACCGACTACTCGAGTCAGACGATCGTCCGAGCCTCAACGTGGCCGTTGCGTCAGCCCTCTTCTTGCATCGATTGCGCGGCGCCTGCGGCCATTCCAGCACCGAGCGTTGAACCATCGGCAACTGCTGGTTGTTTCTTGACACGCTCGATTCGTGCTCCGAGTTGACGCAGCGTCTCTTCCATGCGTTGATAGCCGCGGTCGAGGTGATAGACGCGGTTGACCGTCGTCTCTCCCTCGGCAGCAAGCGCGGCGAGCACGAGACTTGCAGATGCACGCAAGTCGCTGGCCATCACTTCGGCGCCGACGAGTCTGCCGCCACCTGAAACGACCACGGTGGGTCCGTGACGCAAGAGTTGCGCTCCCATGCGTGAGAGTTCTGCGACGTGCATGAATCGTTCGGGATAGATCTTCTCGGTGATCACTGAGTTGCCCTGCGCGAAGCACAAGAGCGCCATGAACTGCGCCTGCAAATCGGTTGGGAATCCAGGATGCGGCTGCGTCGTGATGACGGTCGGCTTGAGTTGACGCTCGCTCGTCACGCGCACCGTGCAGCAACGCTCATCTGCATCGGGGGTGATCTTGTGCACATTCACTCCGATGAGTGCAAGGCGATCGATCACTGCGAGCAGTGAGTCGTACGGAAAGTCGTCGATCACAATCTCGCCATTGGTGATCGCGGCGGCGATCGCGTATGTCCCAGCGACGATCCGGTCAGGCATCACCCGGTGCGATGTACCGCCGAGTTCATCGACGCCATCGATGATGATGCGTGGTCCGCCCGCGCCGCGAATCTTGGCTCCCATCGAGATGAGCAGCTCGGCAAGATCGACAATTTCTGGCTCACAAGCGGCGCTCTCAATGACGGTGCGCCCAGTGGCAAGGGTGGCTGCGCTCATGACGTTTGCAGTGCCAAGAACGGTCGATCCGAATGGGCCACCCAAGAAAACCGTTGCTCCCTTGAGGCGATCTGCGCTCGCGTGGATGTTGCCATTTCGAAGTTCGATCTTTGCGCCGAGTTTCTCGAGGCCGCGAAGATGCAGGTCGACTGGACGGTCGCCGAAGGCGCATCCTCCAGGCATTGAGATGATGGCTTTCTTTCGGCGCGCGAGCATCGGTCCAAGAATGCAGATCGACGCACGCATTGTTCGAACTTGCTCGTACGGGGCCTCGATTGCGTTGGGATCCTTCGTCTGCATCGAGACGCGGTCATCGCCAAGATGGGTCTCGACGCCAAGGGTGTTGAGCAACTTGCGCATGCTCACGATGTCCGCGAGGCTCGCAACATTTGTCAGCGTGACCTCTTCATTGGTCAAGAGCGAAGTTGCCATGAGCGGAAGCGTCGCGTTCTTCGCCCCCTCGACCCGGATGCGTCCAGCCAACCGTTGACCACCTTGAATGACGAACTTGTCCATTGCGATCCTCCTTGATCGCGGCGTGCGTTCCATCGAATGCAGCCTCGGCGCACGGCGTGCCGGTGCTACAGGAGTGGTGCCACGGAGGCCCAACTTCGTGAAATATATTTCGGCGGTCGGCAGTGCTGAGGGTCACATTTGTTGAAGAGTTCCCCCACTTCGTTTGAAGTTCCTACGATCCCGATTCAATGACGGTGCACCCCAACGATCCAACCCTTCCCGAAGCGAAAATGCACGTGGTGTTGCCCGGAGCGGCCATCGCGGCAAAGATCGCATCGAGCGACTCCTGCATTCGTGGAAAATCTGCGAGTTTCGTGCGGCATATCGGGGTTGATCTCACTGGCACCCCCCTCGCGGGCACATTTCTCGCGGGCCAATCGTTTGGGGTCGTTGTGCCTGGGCTCGATGCCAAAGGTCGACCACACAAAGTGCGCCTTTATTCGATCGCGAGTCCGAGTTACGGCGAGGATGGCTTTGGGCGAGTCATCTCGACAACCTGCAAGCGAACGATTGAAGAGATTGCGGACGAAAATGATCCGACGCGGTCGGATGGGCATCCCCTGATCTTGGGAGTCTGCAGCAACTGGCTCTGTGACTGCAAGGTCGGCGATGAGGTGCGCGTCTCAGGCCCCAACGGAAAGCGGTTCGTGTTACCGACCGACCCCAGCGCGCACGATTACATCTTTCTCGCAACCGGAACTGGGATCGCACCTTTTCGGGGGATGATTCATGAACTCTTGGTTGGACCTCCTGAAGGGTCGCCTTGGCGCGCGGCTTGGAACGGGCCGTGCAGAAGCCAGATTCACCTTGTGATGGGTGCCCCATACCGCACTGACCTGCTGTACGACTCATGGTTTCGCGCGCTCGCATCTGAACACAAGAACTTCACGTACCACACGGTGATCAGTCGAGAGCCGCTGCCGCAACCAGGTCATGGTCCTCATGCCCACCACTATGTCGCCACTCGGATGGACCACTTCAGACCACTGCTCGAATCGAACCGAACTCTGATGTATGCCTGCGGACTCGCTGGGATGCAGGTTGGAGTCTTTCAAGCACTCGCCGCTGCGGGACTTGGCGGCGGTTATCTGACGGTGCACGAAGAGATAGCCCACATTCCACCCGCAGAGTGGACGACTGAACAGATCAAGCGTCGCGTGCGTCCAACCCACCGCTGCATGCTCGAGGTGTATTAGTTTCGGTGCGTTTCGCGCGAGTTTGCCGTGGAATTGACCGATAAATCGACGATGACATTTTTGCTTGTCGTCGCGCGGTTGTGACTACTATTCGAGACCCATATGGCAGAAGACTCTGGCGAATGGATGAGTGCGCAAGCGCGTGTTGAACGTGCGCGAGGTCTCTTTCAATCTGGAAAACTCGAGGAGGCCGCCGCTGAGATGCGCCGAGCGCTCGCGACTGAACCTGAACGCGGAGACTGGCATCACAACCTCGCGGTCACTTTGGACGCGATGGGTCGCCATGCTGAAGCGCTCGCTGCATACGAACGCGCGATCGAACTCGTTCCGAATCATGTGCACGCGCTTCTGGGCGCTGCGCAGAATGCGCTTCGCGCAGGCCACGCGGATCGCTGTGTGCGCCTCTGTGAGCGGGCAGCGAAAATCGACTCCAAGATTGAACCCGCCTATTCGATGCGCATTTTGGCGCTGGGGATGCTCAACCGATTTGAAGAGGCAGAGTCTGTCTACTTTCTTGCGCAGCAATACCTGAAAGAGATGCCTCTTTGCCTCGCTGAGATGGCGAACGTCCTAGCGCAACAAGGAAAGTTCGACCGCGCAATCTGGTGCTACCGCGAGGCGATTTCACAGAATCCAAAGATCGCCTCAGTCAAGACCCGTTTAGGCGTCGTGCTTTTGCGCGCGGGCCAGACTGAAGCTGCACACCACGTGTTGATTCATGCACTGCGCGAGCAACCTGGCGATAGCGCGACACTCTTGGCTCTTGCGCGCACGCTTGAGGGACTCGGCCGCATCTCAGAAGCAGAAGAGAAGTACCGACGCATCGTCGAACTCGAGCCTGCGAATCCTGCAGCGCATATTCGACTTGGTGATATTGCTCTTCGCGCGGGCCGGCTCGATGAAGCGCGTGCTGCGTATTCGCTCGTGATCACACTTGGAGTGCGCGACACTCCAGTGCGGCTGCGGCTCGTCGAAACGCTCACGAAACTGAACTTGCGCGAAGAGGCGGGACGGCATCTCGAAGAACTCTTCGGACGCGAAGCGCCTCCATCGACCGTGCAGGGAATCGACGATCCAACAGTCGCATTGGGAGCCGCGGGTGCTGCGATCGAATGTGGCCGCCCCGCAGTCGCGGCGCGCATTCTGACTGCGGCGGTGACGCATCAACCAAATGATGAGCGGCTTTGGAGACGATTGGCGCGTGCGCGATTCGAATCGGGTGATCGAATCGGTGGTCGCCACGCGGCGCGACGAGCGCTTGCGCTGAATCGAACTTGCCCGCAGACCCTGCACAACATTGCGCTCGACGCGATGACGCATGGCGATTTGCGACGCGCTTGGGCTGCGGTTCGGCGCGGGATCTCAGCCAACCCGACCGAACATGGACTGCGTCGAATTCGAATGCGCATTGTTGGAATGGTGGCGCACAAGGCCCTGCACACATGCGCGAGGCGAATCACAGAAGGGTGCGCGCGATTGATGCGCCTCGCGATCCCTACGACTTTCTGGAAGTCGACAAAAGAAAAACGCCGCGCGGAATAATTTCTGCGCGGCGCTTGAATTCGAACTTTGGGTTGACTTGGGATTGACTTACGTCGCTGCGTTCGTGAACGGCAGCAGCGAAAGGAAGCGTGCACGCTTCACAGCTTGTGCAAGCATCGACTGATCACCAGCTGACATCTCGAGTCGCTTGCGCGAAAGAAGTTTGCCGTTCTGTGTCATCGCGCGACGAAGCTCGTCGACTTGCTTGTAATCAATGAAGAGGCGACCCTTCGCATCTTTTTGGCGGCGAATGACTGGAGGAGGAGGAGCTTGAAATTGAGACATGATGTGTTCCTCGGCGCATGGCACCGACCGCTCTCGATGCCCTCGCGCGGTCGCGGCCTTGCGCGCAGAGGTTCGCCACGGACCCCACAGGGGGGCTTCTAGGACATCTAGAAGCGGCGAGTCGGATAGGGTACTCAACCCCCACGGGATTGCAACGCCGATGGCTCGAACCCTGATCCTCTCTGATCTTCACTTTGGATTGCCTGAAGTGCCGTGCGGGCGCCCGCCGCGCACTCCAGCAACCCTTGCTCCCCTGCTCGCCGAGAGCGACCACCTCATTTTGAATGGCGATATCGCAGATATTCATCATCTTCACCGGGGTGATCATGGGCTGACACTGCTCGATGAGTGGCTCGGAATGATTGACCGCGCGGGCATCACTCTGACACAAATCAACGGAAATCACGACTTCAATCCAGCGCGCAGCAACTTTGCCGACCTCTTCGGCGGAGCGGTTTTTGTGACACACGGGCACGCGTTTGGAGAGAGCATGTTGCCGTGGACCCCCGCACACCGTGTCGTGAGCGAGACCCTGCGCGCGGCGCGCGCGCGCAATCCACAGACGCTTGAAGGCGACCTCGCTGCAGCAGGCGAAGCGGCAATGGCTCAGTGGGGCGAGACGATCTCGCACAACGAACCGACTGCGCTCATTTCGATCGGAATGAATCCGTGGCGGGTTGCGCGTGTTCTCGCTTGGTGGAGACAGTTTCCGCACGAGGCTGCGCGTTACGCAGATCGATTTCGGCCCCACGCGCAGATCGTGGTCTGCGGTCATTCGCACCGCGCTGGCGCGTGGTCGATTGCAAGTTCAACCGGGGCGATGCGTCGGCGCATCCTGAATACTGGCGGATTCACTTTTCCATCGTCACCGCACGCCGTCGTCATCGATGAGACCGCGACTGAACTCGTTGTTTCAATGCGTGCGATTCGTGCGCGCCGCGGACTCTATGAACTCGCGGGCGAGCGATCAGAGAGTTGCTGGCGCATCCAACGACCTGCGTCTGCGAGTGCGTGAGCATCGACGCCGGTCTCGAATCCGCGCGCTTCGACCGCGCGCACGAGCGCTTCTGTTGCGACATTTCCAGGAGCACCCGGTGCGTATGGGCAGCCGCCGAGTCCACCTGCGCTCGCATCGAACGAACGGACGCCGATCTCGATCGCACGCATCGCACACGCGATCGCACGCCCCTGCGTGTCGTGCAAGTGCAATGTGGTCGCGCCAGGGTCGATCGTTGCGTGGATCCCTTCGTACAAGCGCGAAATCGCGTCGGGATCGGCCGCACCGATCGTGTCGCCGAGATCAATCTCATGCACCCCGAGGTCGATGAGGCGCTGGCAAAGCACGCGCACCTGTTCGGGCTGCACAACACCATCGAATGGACAGCGAATCACACAACTGATGTACCCGCGCACGATGAGGCTCGCGCTGCGCGCACGCGCGATCACTGGTGCAATGCGCGTGAGCACTTCTTCGATTGATCCATTCGTGTTGCGGCGGCTAAATCCTTCAGTCGCAGAGATGAAGACCGCGACCTTGTCGAGTTTCGTCTCAAGCGCGCGATCGAGGCCTTGTTCATTGGGAACGAGTGCTGAGTAGATCGTGCCAGGCCGGCGCTGAATCGTGCTGAGCACCTCGGCAGCGTCACCGAGTTGCGGCACCCAGCGTGCACTCACGAAACTTGTGACTTCAATCTCAGCGAGACCAGTTGCAGAGAGTCGATCGATGAATTCGACTTTCTGTGCCGTGGGGATCGCGCGCGCTTCATTCTGCAGTCCGTCGCGCGGACCAACTTCGGTGATCCGGATCGACTTCACGAATCCCCCTGCTTTCTCTGCTGTTTCTTTGCTTCTTCTCGCGCAGCACGCGCGAAGAGCCAGATGCTGAAGGTGATCACCGCAATACTCATCACAGCGGCGGCGGCGAAGAGAAGCACATCTGGGGTCCATCCCCATTCGGCATCGCCGAGATCTTGCGGGTTCATCGGGCTTCAGCCTCGCGGGTCGCAGAGGGCTTCACGAATTCGAGTTGGCTCTGCACGCGGGCAGGTTCGTTGTTTCCATCCGCAGCAATCAGCAACGCGCACTCTGGCTTGGCATGTGCATACTTCACTGTTGCGAAACCGATCGATGCTGCTCCGAGCATTGGGCTCAATGTGCTACTGGTCACGATGCCGACTTCTGCACTCGCTGTCGCAGCGGTCGCGGCGGTGAAGATCGGTGCGCCTTCGACTGGAAGCACGGGACGGTCCATCCGGAATGCGCAGATGACTTGTTTGGGTTTTCCGAGGCTCGCCATGCGCGCAACCACCTCTTGTCCGAGATAGCAACCCTTGGTGAACGAGACGCACTGCGCGAGAATGCTGGTCTCGTGCGGCAGACTCGATGTCGAGAAATCGACTTCAAAGAGCGGATTTCCCGCCTCAATTCGCGCAATGTTGTAGGCGTGCCATCCGCAAGGTCGCGCGCGGCGACGGCCTGCATCGAGCAGGTCGTGCACCCCTAGAAGCGCGCTCCACAAGGTCGCGGCATGTTCGCGCGCAACGATGATCTCGACGCCGACCTCGCCGCACGAGTCGTGACGCACGAGAACGCATGGCACCGCGGCCAACGAATCTGCAGCACACGCGCCGCTGGGTGCACCCTGTTGCAGGATGTCCAGTGTCGCCGCACTCGCACCAACCAGCGAGAGCAGGTGCAGAGTTTCAGGACCGTGCAGGGCAAGTCGGTAGTCGCGGTTCGAGACATCGGTGATCGCGACTTCTTCTGAGAAGATGAAGCCATTGAGCGCCGTCGCCGTCGCCGCTGCCACACTGCCCGAACAATCAATCAGCAGGCGCTCACCGAGCTCGCAAAGAAGCAGATCGGCTTCGATGCGCCCCTTGCGATTGAGCCAGAACGTGCGGCGCACTTGTGTCGCACTGAGTCCGCGCAACTCCTGTGTCACCATCCGCTGCAGAAAGGCAATTCGGTCTTTGCCTGTGACCTCGATGGTCCCCCGCTGCGGCAGGTCGCAGAGGGCGGCACCGCGGCGTATTGCGGCATATTCGAGTTCGACGCAATCGAAGTGTGCGACGATTTCTGCTGTGTTTCCCCATGGAATCCATGCAACATGTGCCACATGTGCAATCGCGCTCGAATCACTTCGACTTGTTGTCGCCGCCGAGCGGCGCATCGATTCTGTCGCCGCAAACGCTTCATGTTGCGCTCGGAGCGGGGACTCGAATCGGAAGGCGGCGAAACTCATCGCAGAATCATAGACTCGCCTCATGAACTACGACCTTCTTCGACGATTGTGCGAGACCGCAGGAATCCCAGGACGCGAGGAACGCGTACGTGCACTCGTGCAGAAGGAAACCAAGGGGCTCTTTGATCATGTCGAGACTGACCCAATGGGTTCGCTCATCTGCACGCGCGCGCCGACGAAAAAGAAGCGTGGCGAGAAACCCACGCGCGTGCTCATCGCTGCACATATGGATGAGATCGGATTTTACGTTCGCCACATCGACGATCAGGGCTTTCTCTGGCTCAACCCTGCTGGCGGCTTCGACCCACGCAATCTGTTTTCACGGCGGGTGCTTGTCGTCACTGATTCGGGTGACTTCGAGGGAGTGTTGAATCCTGGAGGCAAACCGATCCACATTTCGAGCGAAGCAGATCGCACGAAAGTGCCAGGAACCGAAGAGTTCTTTGTCGACCTCGGGCGCAGCGCCGCAGAAGTACTCAAGTTCGCGCAGATTGGCGACTTTGTCGTGATGCACGAGCCATTCCTCGAGACTCCGCTCAAGGTCGTCTCGAAGGCGATCGACAATCGCATGGCCGTGTTCACCGCGATCGAGGCAGTGCGACGCGTGGCGAAGACGCGCGGTGGACATGCGTGCGAGATCGTTGTCGCGTTCACGACGCAAGAAGAGGTTGGATTGCGCGGCGCACAGGTCGCGGCGAATGCGTGCAACGCTGACATCGGCATCGGCCTCGACGTGAATCTCGCGTGCGACACTCCTGGCATCCCAGACACCCAGCGCGTGACGAAGCAAGGACTCGGCGTTGCGATCATGGTGCAAGATTCATCGATGATTTCAGACATCACGCTCGTGCGACAAGCGTGCGCAGTCGCCAAGCGACATGACATTGCGCATCAACGCGCGGTGCTTCCACGTGGCGGGCAGGATGCGGGTGCGATTCAACGCGCTGGGCGCGGCGCGCGATGCGTTGCCTTTGGTCCTGGCACCCGCTACATCCACACTGTCACTGAGATGGTGCACAAGGCCGACCTCGACGCGACCATCGATCTACTCGCTGCGATGCTCGTCGAACTCTGACCCGCCCACTGGCTCATGCACGGGGTGGTGCGCAGAGTGCTCCCCACTCGTCGATGTATCCATGCTCGGTGATGACATGGAGAAACGCTGGCACGAGCGCATGGAGCGCGCTCACTCCGCGCTCGACTGCATTTCGATTCTGTTCGCTGCCGTACGTCGCGCACCCGAGCGTGAGTTGACGGACCGTGAACCCAGTGCGCTCAAGAATTCCGATGAGCAACTGCGTGGGATCACTCGGCAGACACGTCGCATCTGCAGTGGGGTTTGCGCCGGACGCAAGCCCACGCGCGTCTGTGAGGTATGGGTCACTCCACATCGCCGCTGCGTGCACACGAATTGAGTCAAGTACAGCCGGCATGATTCCATCGCGGTCCCAGTGGATGATCTGGCGCGCGAATGATGCGGTCGCCTCGCGCTGCGGAAGCGGAGCGCCCAGTGCGGCACTCCAACGCGCAAAGAGACTTCCTGCGGCGCACCACAGTTCGATGCACGCGGTGTCTGCTTGCGCCGTGGGTCGATCTTGCGCGACCGCGAGCCACGTCAAAGCACGATGCACTCGAATACGCACATCGCCATAGAGATGCGCCTGCGCATATGAGTCACGTCGCAACTTCCACTGACGGCGCAGAATGTCCGCACTGCGCGGTGTTGCTGTTGGATCGAATGAGGTCAGAGAGAGTGTCGGGTCAGTCATGGATGCATCCTCGAACGCAACAGAGCCTATGCGGCGCGCGGCGGCATGCGCCATTCGTTCACGATGCCGCTGAATCGTGGTGAAACACTCGTTGGGCGAGGGTCCATCCCAGTGCCGCAGCAACAATTCCGCAGGCGAAATTGAGCGCGACAACTGTGAGTGCCTGCAAGAAGTTGCTGCGGGCTGCGTCGATGGCCTCGAGCGAGAGCGTGCTCATGGTCGTGAGCCCGCCAGCGCATCCGATGAGAAGAAATCGCTCGAGCCTAACTCGTGCACGGGGCGCATGCCTCGGGCACCCGAGCGCGTCAATCGATGCGAGCCAACGAAATGCAAACGCGGCGAATGCTGCGCCGACGATGTTGACCGAGGCCGTTGAAATCCATGGGGCGATTTCATTCGCACGCGCGATGCAATCCGCACCAATGCGCACCGCACTGCCGAGCGCACCGCCGAGTGCGATCAATCCAAACCCTCCAAGGTGGTGGTGTGCGCGGCGACCACGCAGTGATGTGGCAGCAGGAAGCAGAGCGTGCGTCGACGCGGGTGCGACCGCTGCAACCGCGAGCGCAGCACTCGCGCACAGTGGACCGCCAGCCGCTGTTCCAAGACAGATGCACGCCGCCGTCGCTCTGCGTCCCGCGCGCCACTGGGTCACTACGTCAACGCACATCCCGCTGAACGTCGTGAAGCCACCGAACGCTCCAGCGAGAAAGAGCACCCGCTGCCATTCGTTCTCGGCCACAACGCTGCACCATCCCGCAATTGCACTTCCAACGAGATTGATCGCGAGAATTGCCTGCCACGATGCCATTCCCCGCTCGACGAACTCGTCGCGAACGACTGCGCGCAGCCACGCACCCACCGCGCCGCCGCAAGATCCCACAAGAATCCAGGTGAACACACTCACGCTGAAAAGTATTTCGCCTGAGGGTGGTGCACAATGATCGCGCTCGTCGACTGCTCGGGTTCGATCTGATAGTTCTCAGTGAGCGTGCATCCGATGCGCTCAGGCTGCAAGAGTCGAAAGAGTTTCTCTTGGTCTGCCATCTCTGGACAGGCGGGATACCCAAACGAGTAGCGGCTGCCGCGGTAGTGCTGCTGAAAGAGCCGCTCAACCCTCGGATCATCCTCGTGTGCAAATCCGAGTTCTGCGCGGATGCGTTTGTGCCACATCTCAGCGAGCGCTTCGGCGCACTCGACACCCATCCCGTGCAGATAGAGGTACTCGGTGTACGCGTTGCGCTCGAAGAGTGCTTTGGCCCGGTGACTCGCCTCGCTGCCCATCGTGACGCATGTCAATGTCAAGACATCGCGCACTCCAGATTCGATCGGACGAAAGAAGTCGCTGATCGCAATCTTGCGTCCTGACTTCTGCCGCGGAAACGAGAATCGCTCGCGCTCGCGGTCATGATCTTCGCTGTCGAAGACGACGAGGTCATCTCCCACCGCGTTGCACGGGAAATACCCCCACACAACCGCAGGACGCAAGATCTTCTCGGCCTTGCACTCGCGCTTCAATCGCTCCAAGATCGGCTCGACTTCATCGGCAAGAAATCGCGCGTACGCACTGTCGTCGAGGTCGCCGCGGCGGAATCCCCACTGGCCACGAAAGAGCGCGGTGCGGTTGATGAAGGGGTAGATCATGTCGAGATCGAGCCGCTCGGCGAGGCGCGATCCCCAGAACGGTGGATCGGGAATCACATTCGTTCGGTCGATGGCGCCACCAACCGTTGCATCACTCGTCGAGCAGCCGGTGTTTGGAAATGCCGGATCAAATGCACTCCCACGCGCGGCCGAAACGTCCGCACCCTCGGTGGCCACACCGCCGCCGCCCGCTTCACTTGCGCGCAGTGCGTTCGCTTTCACGCGCGCCTCAACCGCTTGGCGTTTCGCAAGGCGTGCGCTGATCTGCTGATCGACCTCCGCAAGGGTTCCCTGTGAGAGTGCTTCGCAGACTGCAAGCCCCTCGAATGCGTCGCGGCCGTAGTACATCGCCCCCTGGTAGAGGCGTCTCAGATGCCCTTCGGCATAGTGGCGCGTCAACGCGGCACCGCCAAGCATCACAGGCACGCGAATCTCCTGTCGATTCATTTCGCGCAGGCTTTCTTCCATGACTGTCACGCTCTTGACGAGCAGTCCACTCATCCCGATTGCGTCGGCACCCGTTGTTCGCCACGCATCAAGAATCTGCGCGAGGCTCTGTTTGATGCCGATATTGTGCACTTTGTAGCCATTATTCGAGAGGATGATGTCGACGAGATTCTTACCGATGTCATGCACATCGCCCGCCACCGTCGCGAGCACGATGGTTGCTTTGGGCTTCGCATTGACACCAACGCGCTCCATGTGTGGCTGAAGAATTGCGACTGCCTTCTTCATAATGGATGCGCTCTGCAAAACGAATGGCAACTGCATCCGTCCCGAGCCAAAGAGATCTCCCACGGTCTTCATGCCTGCGAGCAAATGATCATTGATAATCGTCAGAGGCGGATAGATCTCAAGCGCGGAGTTGAGTGATGCTTCGAGCGACTTCTCTTCGCCATCGACGATGTGTCGTTGCAGCCGCTCTTCGATCGAGAGTTCTGCCAGAGGTGCTGCAGCGACTGCGCTCACACCATCTGGAAAGAGTGAGATGAAATGCAGCAACGGATCGAAGTTCTCTGGCTGTCCCGTCGGACGATCGACACCACGGCGATCGAAGATGAGCCACTGCGCGGCCTGCCACTGCTCTGGGGGAATGCGACTCTCAGGCAAGATGCGCGAGACATGCACGATCGCCGCGGTGAGCCCGCGTGCACGTGCTTCGTGCAGATAGGCGCTGTTGAGCACCGCGCGCGCCGCAGGCTTCAAGCCGAACGAGATATTCGAGAGCCCCAAGATGATCGAACAACGCGGAAACCGCTCTGAAATCAGCCGAATTCCCTCAAGCGTCTCGAGCCCGAGCCTGCGGTCGTCATCATTTCCGGTCGCGATCGTGAAGGTGAGAGGATCCCAAAAGAGATCGCTCTCATCGAGCCCCCACTTGCGCGTGTACAGATCGTGGATGCGCTCTGCGATCTCGAGTTTGCGTTTGGCGGTCTTCGCCATGCCAGCGACTGGATCTTCATCGATCGTCAGCGCAACGCACGCAGCGCCATACTTTTTCAACAGTGGGCAAATGCGATCGAGTCGCGCCTCGCCATCCTCGAGATTGATCGAGTTCACGATGCAGCGCCCTGGCGCATGCTGCAAACCTGCTTCGATCACATCTGCCTGCGTCGAGTCGATCATGAGCGGAGCGTTCACCTGTCGCACAAATCGCGCGACGGTCTGCGACATGTCACGCGCGCCATCGCGCCCAACAAAGTCGACGCACACATCGAGCACATGTGAACCATCGCGCACCTCTTCTTTCGCCATCGAAGCGAGGCCATCCCAATCTTCTGCATCGAGAAGAGTCTTGAACTTGCGCGATCCATTTGCATTGGTGCGTTCTGCAACGATCAGAAACGAGTTGTCCTGACGAAACTCGGTCTGTGTGTAGAGGCTTGAACAGGCAGGTTCGGTCACGGGCTGTGCACGCGGTGCGGCGTGTTGCGCAACTGGCACAGCTGCGCGCAGTTCGGCGATGTGCGCTGGCGTGGTGCCGCAACATCCACCGATGATGTTTGCCCCATACTCCTCGACGAATCTGCGCATCGCGATCGTGAAATCAACTGGTTTCAGCGGATAATCGGTGCGGCCGTCAACGAGAACGGGCAGCCCCGCGTTGGGCACAACCGAGAACGGGCGATCCCAGTTCTTGCTGATGTATGCGATGTGCGGAGCCATCTCAACTGGACCCGTCGCACAATTCAATCCAAGTGAAGTAATTGGAAATGGCTTGAGCGCATTCACGACTGCTGCGATGTCAGATCCCAACAGCATCGTGCCTGTCGTTTCCATCGTCACCGAAACCAAGATGGGCATGTCCCGCACTGAGCGCTTTGCCAACTCAAGCGCCTCAAGGCAGGCAGTGACCGCGCACTTGATTTGCAGCAGATCTTGGCAGGTCTCGATCATGAAACAATCGGCACCGCCATCGATCAATCCGCGCGCTTGCTCGCGGTATGAGTCGGCCATCGTTGCCCAACTCGCTTGTCCGAGCGAAATGAGTTTTGTTCCTGGCCCCATCGAACCCGCGACGAATCGAGGCTGACTCACAGACGCGTGGCGGTCGCACGCCGCACGCGCAATCTGCGCCGCTCGCACATTGAGGTCGTACACCCACTCCACCATCTCCTGATCGAAGTCGGCAGCGACGAGTTGATTCGTTCCAAAGGTGTCAGTCTCGACAACGTCCGCACCGACCGCGAGAAAACTCTCGTGAATGCGCTGGATCATGTCGGGGCGCGATCGCACAAGAATGTCAGTGCAGTTGTCTCTTCCGAGGTAGTCCGCTGGCGTGCAATCGGCACAGGCGTGAATCGACGTTCCCATCGCCCCGTCAAAGAGCATGACACGCCGATCAAGTTGAGCGAGAAATGTTTTGGGCACGCGGCAAGGGTAGAGGGGGTTGAACGTCTTTTCAACCGTCCATCCGGATAGACGGATGGATTACCGCGCCGCGCCCATGCGATACTTGAAAGAATGCGCCCCTTTCAGCTCGCGTCACTCGCTGCGGCCATCACTCTTCACGCCGTTGCGAGTGGATGCGCCGCCGCCCAAGTTGCTCCGCCCGCGCCAGTGGCGACGAAGCAGCCCGATCATCCGCCCGAAGAGTCGCTCGCACTGATGAATGGGGATGTCTTCGACCAAGTGTGGCTGATCATTCGCGACACGCATCCCGATCCATCCATCAACCAAGGCGAATGGAACGACAAGCGCTTGCAGTTTCGCGATCGCGCAGTCGCCGCCAATTCAACCGATGAACTTCGCGAGGTGCTTCGTGACATGCTCGACACACTCGGCGAAAGCCACTTTGCGATCATTCCGAATTCTGTTTCGGGTTCAACCGAAGCGGTCGGCGGATGGTCTGGCATCACTCTTCAGGTCATCGGCAATGAAGCGATCGTCACGCGCGTCGCCGCAAAGAGTCCCGCGGCGATTGCAGGAGTTCGAACTGGATGGCGGGTGGTCAGCAGTGACGGAGATCCACTCACCGAGGTCATCAAGCCCTTCGGAAACCCGCGTACAGCGCTCGAACGTCTCGCGCGCGACCGCGCGATCGAGGCTTTTCTCGGCGGACGCCCTGGCATGAGTCCTGTCTACGTCTTTGTCGATGAAGCATCGGTCGAGCACACCATCAACATCATTCTCGAAGACCTGCCAGGTGAGCGCGCGACATTCGGAAATCTCCCTCCTTTTCCCGCAGAAGTTGAGCAGTATTGGCTGAGCGACGATGCGATCCGAGCGCTCGGATGTGATCCGGCGAAGACTGGCCGCGTCGGGTACTTGCGATTCAGCATTTGGATGACCGCACTCTCACCTGCGATCGACGATGCGCTCACTGCGTTTCGCACAGCCGATGCGATCGTGATCGACCTGCGCGGAAATCCTGGAGGACTGGGATTGATGGCGACGGGTGTTGCGGGACACTTTCTTGCAGAGACAGCGTCGCTTGGCACGATGCGTGGACGCGACATGAAGATCGATTTTCGAACCAACCCTCGAAGCGTCGACCGCGCTGGCAACATCATCGGAGTCTTCTCTGGACCACTCGCGCTACTGATTGATGGGCATACCGGGAGCACATCCGAAATTTTCGCGGCAGGACTCCTTGATCTCCACCGCGCGCAACCCTTTGGGCGGACTTCTGCAGGAGCGGCGCTGCCCGCAACCACTCACAACCTTCCCAACGGCGATGTGCTCTTGCACGCCATCGGAGACTTTCGAACTCCATCAGGCACACTGGTCGAAGGGGTCGGCGTCGCGCAGCAGATCGGCACAGCCCCAACACGAAGCGACTACTCTTCGTCGCCCGATCCTGAACTGCGCGATGCCTTGAAGTGGATCGCACACGAACGAACCCCCACGACTGCACCCGCTCCCGCACCCTAGTTCGATCACTCACGAATTCAACCGATGCGCTACCCACCACAATCATTCTCTCCTTGGACCGCACTGCTTTCGCTCGCTGCCACCGCGTTTTTCGCGCAGGCGCAGAGTGCCAAGCCCACAGTCGCACCCGCAGCGGCGCCAACATCCGCGCCAGCGCCGGCCTCCAACGCAGAACCGATTCCATCAGCGAGCGACATCTTTGCTCGGGCCATCGCCGCAGCGGGCGGAGCAGACCTGATTCGCATGCAAGGCTCGCGCACGCAAGTTGGAACCATTGAGATGAAAGCGCAATCTCTCAAAGGAACAATCACGACCAAGACCGTTTCGCCCAACATGCTGCTCTTCGAGACTGACCTTCCCGGTTTTGGAAAGATCCGACAAGGCATCAATGGAAATGTCGGCTGGTCGATCAACCCGATGCGCGGTCCAAGTCTGATGGACGCCGACGAACTCGCGCGCGTTCAACGCGACTCGAGCATCGAGAGCGAATTGAATCCAGGACTCGGATGCGACGCGGTCGAGGTCGTCGGACTCAGCGACTTTCGCGGCACTCCCTGCTACAAAGTTCAACTCAAGCGTGGCGAAGATCGCTCGACGCGCTTCTACGAGATCGCAACTGGGCATCTCATCGGCTCGGCCGAGGCAGTGAAATCGTCGATGGGCGAGTTTGAAGTCACAACGAGCTTCACTGAGTTCACTCTCTTCTCGGGTCGCACCATTGCGAAAGTGCAAGAGAACACGATGATGGGTCAGACCCAGAAGATCACAATGAACACGATCGAGTTTGCATCGATCGATCCATCGGTCTTTGCGCTTCCAGCAGAGATTCAGGCACTTGTAAAGGCTGCGCAGAGCCCAGCCAAGACGACAGGAAGCGCGCCAGCGGCACCCCCAGTCAAGAAGTAAGGCCTGAGAGCACAATGACTGCGACTCAAGAATCTGCGATTCAACTGCGCGGCGTTCGCAAGCGCTTCGGCACAGTCGATGCCGTCGGTGGTCTCGACCTCGATGTGCCCCAAGGATCGCTCATCGGATTGCTCGGCCCCAATGGTGCAGGAAAGAGCACAGCGATACGCATGATCATGTCGCTCATTCGAGCAGACAGTGGAACAATTCGAGTGCTCGGCGGCGATGCGCTCGACATGAAAGATCGCATCGGCTATCTGCCTGAAGAGCGCGGCGTCTACCGGCGCATGCGCGTCGGCGAATTCTTGCAATTCATGGGCCAACTCAAAGGGCTGCCAAAGGCTGGGCTGAAGTCGCGCGTTGAAGGATGGCTCGAGCGCATCGAACTTCCAGGAGTCTTTCGCGCCCGCTGCCAAGAGTTGAGCAAGGGCATGCAGCAGAAGGTGCAGTTTCTCGCGGCGGTCTTGCATGATCCAGATCTCATCGTGCTCGACGAACCATTTTCTGGACTCGACCCAGTCAACGCTCGCATCTTGATCTCGACCGTGCAAGATCTGCACCGCGCGGGACACACAATCGTTCTCTCGACCCATCAGATGGCGCAGGCCGAGCAACTCTGCGAGCGCGTTGTACTCATCAATCGCGGCGAGAAGATTCTTGATGCGGTGACACGTGAAGTCACGGCGCAGCACTCGCCCCGCGCGATCCTTGTTGAACCACTCGGCGACGGCGCGAACGCTGTCACCGCGCTCGCCGCAATTTCTGGAGTCGACTCGATCGAATCATCGGCCGACGGCAAGACGCTGACGCTTGCGGTTTCGCAAGCGATCGATCCCCGGCGAATCATGATCGAAGCGCTCGCTGCCGTGCCCTCCCGCCGCGTTGAAATCGCGCGGGTCTCGCTCGACGAAGTCTTTGTGCGTCTCGTCACAGAACACGGCGGTCATGCGCGCCAGCAATCCCGAGGTGCCCCATGAAGTCCATGGATTCGAGCAGACCGCAAAGCACAATGCGTTTCTCGCGCGTCTGGGTCGTTGCGATCCGCGAGTTCAAGCAAACCGTTTTCACAAAGGGATTCATCATCGGCGCGGTCGCATTTCCGCTGGGAATGTTCTTCATCATCGGACTCATCCCATTCTTGATGTCAGACACCCCAGTGCCCATTCGCGGCACGATCGTGATCGCTGATGAGGATGGATCCGTTGCGAAGGCGGCAGAGAGCGCATTTGAACGACTGCGCACCGATCCCAAGGGAGCCGCACAAGCCGCCGAACTTCTGAGCGGTGATGCGCCTCCTGACCTTGAGGCCATCAGCGCGTTCGCCGAGTCGCAGACTCCAGTCGAAATCACGGTTCGCCGAGTGGCGAACACGAGTGATCTCGCTCTGTTGCGCGACGACGTCAAGAACGAAACGCTTCTTGCACTGGCCGAGATCCCAAGCGAATTGCTGCTCGCATCTCCACCGAATGAAGTCGCAATCGCACTGCTCGTTCCTTCAAACGCATCTCCCAAGACCACCGCACTTCTCTCGCGCGCACTGCGCGAGGCGACCGTCGTCGCGCGCGTCGAACGCACTGGCTCTGACCTCGCCAATGCGCGCGCACTCGTGCGGGCTCCCAAGATCGACGCCGCGCGCATGACCAAAGAGGGAACGCAAGCGCGCGAGAGCCTCGAACTTCGACTCATGATCCCTGGTGGCTTCATGATCCTCATGTGGATCGCGGCATTCACAAGTGCCAACCAGCTCTTGACGACAACGATCGAAGAGAAATCAAGCAAGGTCATCGAAGTGCTGCTCTCGGCGTTGAGTCCGATGGAACTCCTCGGTGGCAAGATCTTGGGACAGAGTTTCGTGAGCACCGTGATGCTCGCGACATACGGATCAGTCGGCATCGCTGGGCTCGCGTTCGCAACGATGCTCGACGTCGTTCCAGTTTCGAGCATGCTGCTCTTCTTGGTCTGGTTTGTACTGGCGTACTTCATGATTGCATCGATCATGGCAGCCGTTGGGAGCGCCGTCAGCGACTTGCGTGAAGCGCAATCGCTCATCGGTCCCGCCATGACGATCATGTTCATCCCGCTGATGCTCTGGCTGCCGATTTCAGAAAATCCCACAGGATGGCTCGCAACAATCACGAGTTTCATTCCCCCCATCGGTCCATTCATCATGGTGCTGCGAACGACGGGCGCCGTCGAGCAGATTCCTGGATGGCAAATCGCCACAGCGCTGATCGTCAATGCCGCTGGCACGTGTGTGCTCGTCTGGCTTGCAGGTCGAGTGTTTCGCATTGGAGTGCTCATGCAGGGCAAGCCCCCCACTCCGATGGAACTCCTCCGTTGGGCGCGCGCCCGCTGAATTCTCGCGCGTTCTAAGATCGCTCGCATGGCACATCAGGATCTTTGGGCGCCTTGGCGCATGGCGTATCTGCGCCAACTCGAATCACAGGCAGAAGACGCGCGCGGTGGGTCCACGGCGGCCTCGGCGAATTTTCTGCGCGCCGCATGGGACGATGAAGCAAACGCGCACGCCCATCATGTCGTCTTTCGAAACGCACATGGACTGATCATGCTCAATCGCTACCCCTATGCGAATGGACATGTTCTCGTCGCCCTCGCCGACGCTCGACCGACTCTGATGGACTACACCCCGGAGCAACGAGCGCAACTCTGGCAACTCGTCGATCGCGCAGTCGAACTCGTTGAGCGTGCGTTTCATCCGCAAGGCATCAATGTTGGATTCAATCAAGGTCGCGCCGCAGGCGCTGGACTCCCCGAGCACTTGCATGTGCATGTTGTTGCGCGCTGGGGAGGCGACACGAACTTCATGGCGACCGTCGGAGCAATTCGGGTCGTTCCAGATTCGCTTGAGAACAGTTGGAAGATTCTGCGAGATGCAGCGCTGAATCCGCCTCGCTGATCCAGCCTTGATTGGTCCCGCCGGTACGAGCCGAGCGAACTCGCAGTCAAGACGCGAACGTCAGGTGACTGAAGTTGGCTGAAGCTCTCGAACCCAATTCGCAGGTGGGTTCGCCTTCAGTCGATCCCGATCTTCCACGCGGGCAGTGCCGGAGGCATGATCTTCGTCGCAGATCGGCGATCCCTTGGGTTCGCGCAAGGTCCGAGTGCATGTGTGCCAACTGTCGTCCGGCGGGGCCAAACAAGGCGTGAATACTGTAACAATCCGCAAACCCACCAACCGTGCGCATTCCATTCACCCAATACTTTTTTTCTGCGCTGAACGACTTCGTTGTTGGGTTCCATCCCCGCACGCTCCCGCCGATGCTGCGCGCCAATTACGCGCGCGAATTGTTTTCGTGGTTCCTGCTTCCGCTGATGCTCGGCGCAGTCGAAGGTGGCACGATGGCAATCATCGTGAAGAAGATGTTCACGGGCGTGGATGGCATCTCTTCAGACCAACTCGACTTTGCAGTCGCTGCCGTGAGCGCTGCTCCCAACATCGCGAATCTTTCGAGTTTTATCTGGGCTTCGCTCGCGCATGGGCGCACCAAAATCAGCTTCATCAGCATGCTGCAACTCGTCACATGTTCATGCGTGGCGCTCATCGCGGCAATCCCGATGAGCGCGCTTGGACTCCTGCTGCTCACGCTGCTCATCTACCTCGCACGCATTGCGTGGACGGGCGTCATCACAGTGCGCACCGCAGTCTGGCGCAACAACTATCCACGCGCCAACCGTGCGCTCATCGCAGGCAAGATGGCGATGGTGCAAGCAGTCGTTCTTGCGATCGGCGGATTTGCAATCGGCGAGACGATGGATCTCGCGCCTGGATCATTTCGCTTTCTCTTTCCGGCACTTGCGCTTGCAGGGTTCATCGGCAACACGATCTACCGAAAGGTTCGGCTTCGTGGACAGCGCCGCTTGCAGCGTGCCGAACAAGATGGTCGCGCACGCGGCGAGGCGCAGGTCGATCCACGGCGACTGCTCAATCTCCTGCGCGAAGATCGCCTGTACGCGAAGTTCATGTGGTGGATGTCTGTCTTCGGACTCGGCAACCTCATGATGGGCCCACCACAGGTGATCGTGCTGAACGAGCAGTTTCACACTTCGTATCTCGAAGGAATCCTCGCAACGACTGTCATTCCATTGATGGTGATGCCTCTTGCGATTCCAGCGTGGTCGCGTTTTCTCTCGCGCACACATGTGATTTCATTTCGCGCTGTGCACGGATGGACGTTCGTTCTCGCAGCAGCTGCGATGTGGCTCGCCGTTCTGCTGCACTCACTTCCTCTGATGTACTTCGCAAGCGTGCTGCTCGGGTTGGGCTTCGCGGGTGGATCGCTCGCATGGAATCTCGGCCACCACGACTTCGCCCCTGCCCACCGCGACAGCGAGTACATGGCCCTCCACGTGACTTTGAATGGGCTGCGGGGGGCGGTCGCCCCCTTTCTCGCCGTCGCCCTCTATGTGCCAATGGCGAATGCGGGCTTGGGCGGATGGTTCTTCTTCATTTGCTTTGTGATCAACCTCATCGGATTGGCTGGGTTTATCTCGATGCGAAAGCTCGTTCCTGCTCGAAAGAGCGCAGAAACTTGATATATTCATCGACCCGCCACTGAGATGGTCTCAGGGGCATTCGCCTTGCACTCGAGCACTGTGCTCGTCTGCGCATTTTGAAACTCCCCCTCCCATGGTTGATTACAACTTAATTGAAGACATCGCACTCGATCTTGACGCCGTCATGCTGCAATTGCGCGAGGCATTCGGCGACCGAGCCATTACAGAAGACCTCAGCGCCATCCTCGAGAAGGCTGGCGCCTCGATCGGTGCACCCAACAGCGTTATTCGGGGAACAGTTGTATCGATCAGCGGTGACTTCGTCATTGTCGACGTTGGACTGAAGAGCGAAGGACAGATTTCGAAGGAAGAGTTTGATGATGCTGGCGGCGTCTCGCCCGGCGATCAAGTCGACGTCTTGCTCGAAGAAATTGACGACGGCGAAGGCAACATCGTCATCTCGAAGCGCAAGGCCGATCGCATTCGCGGTTGGGAACAACTCCTTGCTTCGAAGAAGGAAGGCGATGTCGTTGAAGGAAAGGTCTTGCGCAAGATCAAGGGCGGATTGCTCGTCGACATCGGCGTGCCTGTCTTCTTGCCAGCATCGCAAGTTGATGTCCGTCGCCCTGGAGACGTTGGCGATTTCGTGGGCCGCACCATTCGTGCCGCCGTCCTCAAGATCGATCTCGAACGGCGCAACATCGTCATCAGCCGACGCAAGCTCATTGAAGTCGAGCGCGAAGATGCCCGCCGCAACTTGCTCACGCAAGTCAAAGAAGGCGACATCGTCAAGGGAACGGTCACAAACATCGCAGAATTCGGCGCATTCGTCGACCTCGGCGGTATCGACGGCCTCTTGCACATCACCGACATGTCCTGGGGACGGGTCAACCACCCAAGCGAGATCGTTCGCATCGGACAAGAGATCGAAGTCAAGGTTCTCAACATCGACCGCGAGCGCGAGAAGGTTGCGCTTGGCCTCAAGCAGCGCGAGCCAAGTCCGTGGGAAGAGATCGAGAAGAAGTACCCAGTCGGCGCACGCGTGCACGGCTCGGTTGTCAGTTTGATGTCCTACGGTGCATTCGTTCGTCTCGAGGATGGCATCGAAGGACTCGTCCACGTCAGCGAAATGTCGTGGACCCGTCGCGTGAACCATCCGAGCGAAATCGTCCAAGTGGCTCAAGAGATCGACGTTGTTGTTCTCGATTTCAACAAGGACAAGCTCGAGATTTCACTCGGCATGAAGCAGTGCGAAGTCAATCCATGGGATCTCGTCGCAGAGCACTACCCAGTGGGAACAGTCATCACAGGAAAGGTTCGCAACCTTGCCAACTACGGCGCATTCATCGAGATCGAGGCAGGCATCGACGGATTGCTGCACATCTCCGACATGTCGTGGACCAAGAAGATCGCCCATCCAAATGAGATTCTCAAGAAGGGTGATGAGATCAAGTGCGTCGTGATCGAAGTCGATCAAGAGAAGCAACGCGTTGGTCTGGGAGTGAAGCAACTCACCGAAGATCCATGGGTTGAGGCGATCCCAGGCGCATACCGCCCAGGCATGATCGTCAAGGGAACCGTCACCAAGATCACCAACTTCGGTGTCTTTGTTGAACTCGAGGATGGCCTTGAAGGTCTCTTGCACATCTCAGAACTCAGCGACCAAAAGGTCGAAAACCCGATGGATATCGTCAAAGCCGGCCAAGAAGTCGATGTCAAGATTCTTCGAGTCGACACAGACGATCGCAAGATCGGTCTCAGCCTCAAGCGCGCGCAGTGGGGTAACACCTCTGCGGGCCGCGATGATGCTCCAGCCACCGAAGATGACGCATTCATTCTGCCTCGCAAGTCGAAGCCGACGAAGGGTGGAATGGATAGCCACGGCGCGCTCGGCACGGACAAGATTCAGCTCGACTGATTCAAGTCATCAACTGCAAGTTCAAACCGGCTCCACCAACTCGGTGGGGCCGGTTTTTTATTGGAACGATTGACGTTGCATCAAGTGACGGTGCGAAACCGGCTCAGAAACGCGCATCGCAAAAGCAACGACGGCCTGCGATAAATCGCAGGCCGTCGCGCTTTTCGGCACATCCTGCACTCGCATGCTGGGACGTGTCTCCCCATCCGCCCTGCCGCCCCCCGAAGGGGGGTTGTCAGTGCCGAAAATGGCGTTCGTTTCAGAGGATTGCTAAGAATGAAAGAATCGTTAGCAGCGCAAGTCGCTGTCGCGTGACCTCGTATGGGATGATTCGGTGTATCAACATCGCAACACTCGTATCTTCGTCTCTGCAGGTCCGACCACACGTATGGTCGCCCGGTACACTTGCAAGATGGCGCGGATTTGGCAGGTTGCCACATTTTGTTTGAGTTTTCTATTCGTTTTTTGTGTCTCCATTGCGGCTCCCGCGCCGCAACAGCAGCCCACGATTGAACTTGCGCTCCGCGCCTGGCAATCCTGCAGGGCACAGTTGGATTCTGGCGAAATAGCGCGAAAAGCCTCGGATTTGGCTCCGTGCCCATGGTGGTCAGCCGTTGCGATCCTGCGGCTTGATGGGCGGGTCATCGGGGTCGGCGAGTCGCATGATGGTGCGCCCATCGAGCATGCGCTCGCCTCAGCCATGACTGACGCGGGGCAACGCATGGCGAAGTCACCGGCCGAGTCACAGAACACACGCTGGCAGCGCACGACGCTCGAACTCGAACTCGGCGCGAAACCAGAGCCACTCATTGGCGCCAACTACGCAGAAGCAGCGCAAGAGGTTGAACCGGCACTCGACGGGATCGCAGTGCGACGAGGTGATCAGTGGGCGCTCGCGCATCCGTGCGTACTCCAATCGCTCAACGCTGCCGCCTCGCCCGAGCAAACTCTCCTCTCACTCGTCATGCAGCTTGGCCTTCCCGCGCGCGAACTTGCTGAACTGACAACGAGCGAGAAGGTTGGGCTCTATCGATTTCACACGACGCGCATCGTGCAACCTGCGCAGACGATGACTGCGACATTCGTCGTGCGTGGGGCGCGAACACATCCCCCGCTTTCAGCGGCCACCGCATGCGCGGTTGCGAACGAGATCGCTGACTCAATCGTCGAGTGGTTCGATCGTTCCATGATTCGCCCACCAGTTGCGGCGGCATCGCAGCCTGCAGGTGAACGAAGCGCGCTGCTTTCACTCGGCATTCGAGGCGACTATGCACCCGCTGAGGGAGTCGATGCCTCGCTCTGTGCTCCACCTGCAGAACAAGCGCTCAGCGCCTACGCACTCGCGCGATTCGCCACGCTCAATGCGGCAGAGAGCCCGCTCACCGAGAAGGCGCGCACGATGTCGCTCGAGATTCTCACTGCGCTTGGAGAACTCTCAGAGGTCGAGAGCGATCCACTCGCAAATCGCAAGGCCATTGCGTGGATCATCCTCGCGGCAGTCGAGCTGAGTCCTGACCTCTCGAATGCGCCCAGTGCGCGTGCACTCGTGGCAAAGGCAACCGACGCGCTCACAAAGGATGGAATTCAAGGGGATCCTCTCGAGCAGGCGCTCGCCGCTGCGGCGCTCGCTGCACTCGATCATGCGGGACGACCCGCACTCGACCGTGCAACTCTCGCCGCGAGCGTCGACAAACTTTGGACGGACCAATCTCGTGCGCAACTCGTCGGAGTTCTCGCGTGGATGCTGATCGCCGACGAGCATCTCGGCGCGGTCGACCCAACCCACGCCGAACTCGCCCGCGCTGCGCGCGCTGCGCTCTCGCGCGCGCAACTCGGCATGGCAGAAACGCAGGACCCGCTCACCGCGACATCCATTGCGCCCGATCTCATCGGCGGATTCGCGCTCTCGGGCATCGGCAGCAAAGGGGCGACTGCGCAGTCGGCGCGCCCAGGCCACGCGCTCGCGCTGATGCTCGCCGATCTTCGATTGACTCCAGTGGGCGAGCAATTCCGCGCGCGCGCAATGCAAGTTGGGCTCGTGCGCTTTCTGCGCCAACTCACATTTGACGAAGTTTCTTCATACCTCGCACCCGACCCGCGCCGAACGATGGGAGCGGTCCGAACTGCACCATGGGATTCTCGCGTCGCAGTTGCTGGCAATGCGATGGCGCTGCTGAGCCTGAAAGAGTCGGCAGTCGCACTCGCGCGCCTCAATTCGATGCTCGAAACTGCGCCATAGCGCCTATCCTCTGCGTTGGAGGTTTGCCATGATCTCGACTCATCATTGGATTCCCCCTGCCTGCATCCTCGGTGCTTTGATCACTGCGGGGAGCGCGTGGGGGCAAAGCACTCCAGCGAAATCGCCCGCAACTCCAACCGCGGCGGCGCCAAAGCCCGCGCCGAAAGCGACACCAAGCGCAGCAGCGTCCCCTGCCCCAAAGCAAGATGCTCCATCGAGTGCTTCGCCTTCAAGCGCCTCGTCGGGCGAACTGTTGAGTGAGGCACCCGACATTCTCTTCGCTCTGACGCACACAGAAATCACCATCGACTTCGATGAGACTCCCGCAAAGGAAGCGCTCGCGTACATCCAAGATGTGCTTCAAGTGCAGATGCTCGTGCGCTGGCAGAGTGACAAGAATCCGACGGGGATGGATCCTGCCGAACTGATCTCGCTGAAGTTGCAACGCGTCGCAGCGCTCACCGCGCTCGAAGGAGTGCTCGAGCAACTTTCAACAGAAGACTCGTGCACGTGGCAATTGCGCCGCGGTTTTCTCGAAGTCGGCACGAAATCGAATCTCTCGCGCCCCGGTGCGCGCGAGACGAAGCTCTATCCGATCAAGGATTTGCTTTACGAAGTTCCATACTTCGATAACGCTCCCAACTTCAACATTGATGCTGCGTTCAATCAGGGGGGAGGCGGAGGTGGCGGCAACGGTGGCGGTGGTGGCGGCGGCGGAATGGGAGGCGGAGGCGGATTTGGCGGCGGTGGCGGCGGCGGATCTGGAGGAGGCGGTGGTGGCGGCAGTTTGTTTGGCAATGCTGGTGCAAGCCCCGAGCGTGAGACCGACGCGGCGAAATCGATGCGACTCATCGAACTCATCAAGACGCTTGTCGAACCCGAAGCATGGGTCAACGACTGGGCCTTCATTGACTACACACAAGGATGCCTCGTCGTACGCGCACCCGACTTTGTCCACCGCGCGCTTGGCGGCTATGACTTTCTGCCTCCACCAAGAATGGTGAATCAAAGCGGAACAGGGCGGTACGTCTCAATGACCGTTCCGATGTCCTTCTCGCAGTTGCGCGGATTCACTCCAGCGAGCGTCAGCGGATCGGCTGGCGGCAGTGGATTCGGTGGCAGTGGAGGTGGCGGCAACGGCGGAGGCGGACCGACTCCGTGAGGATTGGTTGGCGCTTGCTCAGCACGCGAACTCTCCTTCCCCTTGTCATCGCATCGGGCTTTTTTTTGCTCGCCTCGATCGACACCACGCGACTCGCAGATTTTTTCTCGCATGAACTGCTGACGCAGCGCGCGCACGTCGCGATACGCCCCGTCACTCTCGAGGGGGCGCAACTCTTTCGAATCATGGCTGCTGCGGCAGGGCTTGCATGGCTCATTCTCCCTCGCCTCTTTGCAGCGAACTTCGTTCCAGATCGCAGCGAGGCGGGCAGCCGCTCGTGGTGCTCGGCTCAGACAGCCACACTGCTCGCCGTTGTGCTCCTGCTCGGTCTCACTGAACGCGTCTGGAGATTGAGTGAGAGCTTTTGGTTTGACGAAATTTCGGCGCTCATCGACTACGCGCAGTACGGTCCAGGAGCGATCGTCGGCACGTACTTCGTGCAGTCCAATCATGTCCTGCACACACTGTTCTCGTGGTGTGCCATCACGCTCGCAGGTGGCGCAAGCGAGCCAGTGCTTCGACTACCGGCCCTCTTGTGCGGGCTCGCATCGATCCCAATCATTGCACTTCTCGCGCGCGAGTGCGCACTCGCACGGCGCGCCCCTGCCCCCATCGCGATGGCGATCGTGTTTGTGCTTGCTGCACTGAGTCCGATCATGGTGCTTGAGTCAGCCGAGGCGCGCGGCTACTCGATGATGATTCTGTTCTCAGCGATTGCCTGCTGGCAGTTCATGCGTGGATGGCGCACTGGCGATCCACGCGCATGGATTTTCTACGCCATCGCATGCGCGCTTGGAGTCTGGTCACACTTCACATTCGTTGCGCTGCCCATCAGCCATGGGGTGATCGCAGTTTGGTTTCTGGTCCACCACACAAGCGCAGCGAGCGATCGTCGCGCGGCGCGCGCGGCGCTTGCTGCACTCGTGCTGAGTGCGATCACAACAACTGCCCTGCTCTCTCCCCTGCTGCCAGACTTGCTTCGAATTCGAAGCGAGTTTCGAGCGCTCGATGGCAATGAACCATCGCTCTTCTCTCGCGAAGGATTGCACTTGCTCATTGGACTCAGCGGATCTTGGACGATCTGGTTCGCAGTGCCTGGCTTCGCTCTCTTTCTGCTGGGAGCGTGGCGATCGATGCGCGACTCGGCACGCCGCTTTCCACTCGCGGTCACACTGCTTGGACTGCCACTCATCATCATTGGCACTTCGCTCGCTGGAAGTTGGATGTATGCACGCTTCGCGCTCTTCGCACTCCCGGGCATCTTGCTCGTGATCTCGATGGGGCTCTGCGACCTTCGAACGAAGCGGCTCACCCTGATCGTTGGCGCGGCGCTTGCACTCGCGTGGACCGCCGATCTCTGCACGTTGCCTGCGAAGCAACCGATTCGAGATGCGGTGCTGTTTGTGCGTAGTCAAGATCCCGACACCGCAACGATCGCAAGTGCCGGACTCGCCGACAATGTCGTCGCCTACTACGCCGTCGTAGCGGGGGTCGGCATCGAGAATGCCGGAAGCGGAGGATGCAATCTTGCCGCGCTTCCACACGACATCGCATGGCTCATCGTGCTCTATCCCGAGTCATTGACCCAACAGGCGCGCGACGCACTCATGGGCGATTGGACGCTCGTGCAAAGATTCAATGGATGGCTCGACTGGACGAACGGTGATGTGCTTGTGTACTGCCGCAAACAACGTGCTGCTGTCTGATCGGCCCTTCCGACGGTCGGGTCAAAACGCAGCCCATGTCACTTGCGTTTCGCTTGCGTCCCCGCGGCGGAATCTTCGCTCGCGCGAGTTCTCGAGCCGAGCAAGTCCGCGCAGCTCGGCGAGAGCTGTTTGAGCGCCGAGTGAAGCATTCCGCCGCGCCCGCGCTGTCCTGGTGTCTTGCCGCCGCGCTCACACTGTCTTGTTGTCTCTCGCCACCTCGCGCTTGCGTCCACGCGGCGGAATCTTCGCTCGCGCGAGTTCTCGAGCCGAGCAAGTCTGCGCAGCTCGGCGAGAGCTGTTTGAGCGCCGAGTGAAGCATTCCGCCGCGATCACGTTGACTTGGGGTCTTGTCCCCCTGTCAGTCGTGGCGCAGCGCTTCGACTGGATCTTTGCGGCTCGCGACGATGGCTGGGTACATGCCGAAAATCAATCCCACTGCGGCTGCGACTCCGAAACTTACGATGATCGACCACGCGGTGATCACAGGTTGCAGTGAGAAACCACTGCCGAAAGCCCCACGAAACATCGACCACTTTTGAATGATCGGGATCACCTCGCCCACGCCGATCGATGCGCCGATTCCAAGGGCAATCCCGAACACTCCACCCACCGTCGAGAGCGACCCAGTCTCGACGAGAAACTGAAACGTGATGTGTCTGCGGGTTGCGCCCAAAGCGCGGCGAATGCCGATCTCGCGTGTGCGTTCAGTGACACTCGCGAGCATGATGTTCATGATTCCGATTCCACCCACGAGCAAACTGATCGCTGCGATCGAGACAAGCATGACATTCCAAACGAGCATCGCGCGACGAGCGTTCTCGAGCAGCTCCCACGGCACGACGATCTGCACATCGCGCAGTCCAGGGTGGCCAACAGCCATGATCCGCTCGACCCGCTGCGAGACTTGATTGACAGCCTCAGTGGATGGCGCCGCGATGTAAATCTCACTGAGTTGAACCTCTTCGGCGCTAAATGTTCCCGAAGTGCGGCGCTGCACGACGTCACCAAACTGCCGCTCCGCCGTTGAGAGTGGAATGTGCAGATCACGATTCAGATCGCGCCCAACAAGAGCGCTTCCTGCTCCCCCTGCGAACCCCTGCTCTTCGAGCACTCCCACCACGCGAAAGACCTGCTGGTCGATGCGAAAGTCTTGCCCGAGCGCATCGCGCGCTGGAAAGAGTTGACGCGCGGTTTCGGCGCCCAGCACTGCCACCGGCGCATGTGTCTCAATGTCATGTCCCGTGAGATAACGCCCGCCGCGTGCGACATGCAGATTCGCGGCCACGGCGAGTTCAGGAACTGTGCCGAAAGTCTGGCTATTGGTGCGGAATGCGCCGCGACTGATCTCACTGCCAACCGCCTTCAATGCGACCACCAACTTCGCATCCCCCATCGCCGACCGCAAGCGCCGCGCATCTTCGTAGGTGATTCCGTAGCGCGAGAGAAACGTTCGCGCCTGCGTGGAACTTGCAGCATCGGGGGGTTTCGAACTGCGCACGATGATGTTGGTTGCCCCAAGCGCGGTGATGTCACGCAGTGCAGACTGCTTGTTGCCCTCACCAATCGACACGACCACGATGACGGCCGCAACTCCAAGGATGACTCCAAGGCAGGTCAATATTGAGCGCAGTGCGTGTCGGCGCAGGTTGCCCAGTCCGAGGCGAAACGTCTCGACAAAGAACATCACATCCAGAGCGTAGAAGATTCTTTGCGATCCGTGGCTACCCTTGCCGGCGATGAACGGACGACTTGAAGTTGCAACTGAGCGTGAAGGAAATGCGTGCTGGATCTTCGAGATCCGCAAGAGCGCAGATCCCACACTAATCTCGATGTTGACGCTCTCTTGGGCCGACTACGACTGGTGGTCACCCGATGGACGGCACACCCCATCCCAGGTCGCGCTTGCTGTCATCGAGGTCATGCAGTGTGCTCCGGCGGTCGAGGGTGTCGCGAGCGTGATTCCCACACGATTTGACGCGAGCACGATCCGGCGGCGCGTCGCGCACGCCGACCGCCTGATCACCGAGCACCTTCAGATTTGCCCATGAGCGGCTTGCGTTCTTTGACTCGAAAGTAGACCGGCACTTCGACGAAGAATGTTGCGCCGCGGCCTGGCTCTGAGACCACGCCCACCGTCGCACCAAGCATGTGCGCGAGCTCGCGGCAAATCGCAAGCCCGAGTCCGGTGCCGCCATGCACCTTCGTGTGACTCGCATCAACTTGCCGAAACTTCTCGAAGATTGTCTCTTGCAAGTCGAACGGGATGCCCTCTCCATCATCGCTCACCGAGATGCGCACCGCAGGCCGCGTGTCGACTGTGATCGACTGCGCGTCAATTCGAATCTTGCTTCCCGTGGGCGAAAACTTCACCGCGTTGGCGAGAAAGTTGTAAAGAATCTGTTGCAACTTTCCTGGATCGGTCTCGACCGTCGTGAGGTCATGGTCCACCCGAGCAACAAACTCAATCTGCTTCGCCATTGCCTGCGGCCGCATGATCGTTTGCAGTCCTTCGAGAATGTCTGCGACGCTTGCAGGAACAACCGCGAGCGACATGCGCCCCGCTTCGATTTTCGCCATGTCGAGCAATTCGTTGATCATGTCGAGCAACATGCGCGCGCTCGTCAGGATGTTCGAGATGTAGCGCACCCGCTTTGGATCGGCGTTTGCATCAGTGCGCGCAATCTCGTCGAGCAACTCGGCAAACCCAATGATTGAATTGAGCGGTGTTCGAAGCTCATGCGAAACATTGGCAAGAAACTCGCTCTTCAAACGATTCGATTCGAAGAGGCCAACATTCACTTCCGACAACTCGACCACTTTGAGATCGAGTGATTGATTCATCGACCGCAGCGACGACTGCACACTGTCGACTTCATCGAGCATCCCATCGAATGCGCGCGACAGCTCTTCAAGTTCGTCACCAGTGCGCAGCGCACTTCGAACATGCAATTCGCCGCGGCGCACTTTCTCAGCACTTGCGCGCAGTCGCCGCACTGGCGAAAAAATAAGTTTCGTCAGAATCAGCGAGAAGACGACCACAGCAAGCGCGACCGCGACCACACCCCCCGCAGCGATGTACCAGCGGCTCGACTGTATTTGATGAGAAGCAAACGAACTCGTCCGCTCAATCACCAAGATTGCACGCAGTGGATCGCCCAGCGAAAGTTCCGACGCGTGTGGTGCAAAGTCGACGAACTGACGATCTTGGATCGCCCGCCACTGACTCTCGCGCAGCGCGTGCGCATATCGGTAGAGCACTCCCCCCTCCGTGGTGACGGTCGAGAAATACTCAGCAACTGTCGGTTCGGCGGCGAACTGGCGGTACGCCTGCTCGACAAAAATGTCGGCGATGCCCCCCTCCTCGATTCGCTCGACTGTCACGACACGAATCGGAATCGGAATGCCCTCGGTTCGATTGAGGTCGAATCCATTGCGCACCCACGTTTCTGCGAGTTGCCTTGACATCTCGCGCTGACTCTCTTGAACCGTCTGCTCGATGCGCATCCATGGAACGCTCAACGCCCCCGCGAGAATGAGCAGAATCGCTCCTCCAAAGAGAATCTGGCACTTGTTAGCGAGACTTGGTCCACGTGCCATCGGGTACAGCCTAGCGGGATCAATCTCTGCCTATCCTGTCGAGATGCGCCGTGATGGAACCAATCCGCAGAGTGTCGAAATGTCTGACGTGCTCTGTGACTATTGCCATACGCAGTGGACGATCGATCGCCCGATGATCGAAGGACATCAGGGGGCGTGCATCTGCGGCAATTGTCTGCGTCAGGCATTTTGTTCGGTCAAACTCGCTGGCTGTGATGACGCGATCGCTGGGCAGCCATCGAAGTGCACGATGTGTCTCGAAGATCGAAGTGATGCGTGCTTTCGCAGCCCCGCCTTTGAGGCAGCCGTCATTTGTCAGCGGTGCATCACGATGGCGGCGAAGGCGCTCTCGCGCGATCCCGATTCGAATTGGACACCTCCCACTGACGAGACCCCCGCGCAGCGAGTGTGAACTCGTTCGAGAGACGCCATGGATGCAGCACGCGGAAAAATTATGGATATCGGAGCGATCGGACTCAACCGCTCGAACTTGCCAGCGCACGATGCGGGGGCGTTCGACGCGCGCACGCTCTTTGCGCATCCCGAGCGTCCGTTCGAGATCGAGATTGGCTCTGGCAAGGGCACATTTCTGGTGCAACAGGCGGTGCTGCAGCCTGAGACGAACTTTCTCGGAATCGAATGGACGGCCGAATTCTGGCGCTACGCAGCCGACCGCGTACGGCGCAGAGAACTCGCAAACGTGCGGCTCCTCCACACCGATGCGACTGAGTTCTTTCGCTTCTGGCTCGAGGATGGAATCGCACGCGTCATCCATCTCTATTTCAGTGACCCCTGGCCCAAGATGCGCCACCACAAGAGGCGCGTCATCCAAGATGAGAGCTTGCGACACTTTCACCGCGTCCTCGCAGCCGGCGGCGAACTGCGCATCGTCACCGACCACGTCGATCTCTGGAAGTGGTACGAAGAACACGCGACTCGCAATGCGCACTTGTTCGCTGTTCAACCTTTTGTTTCGCCCGACTCAGCGAAACCTGGCGAGGTGGTCGGAACCAACTTCGAACGCAAGTTCGCCCGCGAAGGGCGTCCGTTTATGGCGATGACTTTGGTGAGACTGCCGGGAGTGGCTGCTGCGCGTTCGTCGTGCGAACAATCCACTTCACGATCAAGGCTGGCACCGAAGGATCCATCGTCTCTTTGATCGTCGCATACTCATCTTGCAGCCCCGACTTCGCGCGCTGAAACAGATGATTCGCACTCTCGACCACGACGATCTCAGGTTTGGAGGGACTCACCTTTGATCCATCGACGAATGCCTTGCGATTGAACTTTGGAACAACCTGCAGATCACGTTCGCCAAAGAGAACAAGAGTGGGAACGCTGATCTCGGCAATCGCAGGTGCAGGGTCAAGCGACAAGAACGTGCGCATCCAGGGCGATCCGAACTTCTTGATCCCGTCCTGAACCGTCGCATCGATCATCTCCTCGGACGGTTTGGACTTCAGAACCAGTACAAACTGTGCCTCGACGAGCCGCCTCATGATTGGTTTGAGAGTCGCGTCGTCGCTCCCGTTCAATGCTGCATCGAGTAACTCTCGCAGGCACTCAATGACGTAGGCGACGTCGCCTGTTGAACCCCCCATTCGTGAATACATCGCTTGGGATTGCGTCACGATCACTTCAGCGCCAAGAATTCCGGGCGGTGCGAGTAACACCGCGAAGTTCACCGCAGGGTCTGGCCCCTGCGCCATGAGTGTTCCAATCAATCCGCCTTCGCTGTGACCGATCACCCCCACGCGCGTGGGATCGATCTCTGGACGGGCGCGCAGCCATGCGACCTGCGCCTTCGCATCCTTGAGAAAATCGAACGTCGTTGCACTCGATGGATTGCCAGTCGATGCGCCAAAGCCACGGTCGTCGCAGCGCACAGATGCGATGCCCTGCTCAGCGAGCGCCGCGGCAAGCAACCGAAATGGCTTGTGACCCAGGATCGTTTCGTCGCGGTCCTGCAATCCGCTGCCCGTGATGAAGACGACCGCAGGAATTCTGGCGGGTGCTGCTTGCGCTGCCCCCTGGGGCACCACGGCCGGCACGACAAATGTTCCCGCGAGCGTGACAGCGTCGACGCTCGCAATTGTGACCTCGATGCCATCTCCGTGAGTGGTCGCCGGTGTGAGAACCGCTGGAGTGATGACTGCAGGACTCTGCGCGCTTGCGTCTTGTCCCAAACCCCCCAGTGATGCGCTCAAGAGCAGCGCGAGCGCGGTCATTTCGTTGCCGCGGGGCGCCACGCGAGTCGCGGCGCGTCTGACCAGAGCCCTTCGATGTCGTAAAACGCCCGTTGATTTGGCTCAAAGAGATGCACAACGACATCAACGAAGTCGACGACGATCCAACTCGTTCCCGAGTCTGCGCTCGTGCGCCACGCAGGTGATCCAAGCGCCTTGCCCAACTTGTCGATGTCCTCACCCACCGCCTTCATCTGACGCTGGCTTGTTCCAGTCGCGATGATCATGTAATCGCAAATCTGCGAGCGCCCAACAAGATCAAGAACAATGACGTCCGAACATTTCAGTTCAGACATGCGAACAGCAGCGCCGACCGCAAAGGTCTTCGTTCGTGCTGCATCTGATTTCAGTGTTGCTCGACTCATCAGGCGCGTCGAATCAATCAGCGTGCGCCGCCGCCGGTGCGCGCGCCGCCACCAGTGCGACCGCCACCTGAACGACCAGCACTCGGCCGACCGCCGCCCGTGCGACCGCCGCCTGCACGCGCGCCACCTGTCGAACGACCGCGTGGTCCAGCGGATGCACCACCAGCGCTCGCGCCATCGCGACTCGATGACTCACTGCGCACGGTGAAGGTGCGCTGTGGCCCGCGAATCTCTTCACGGCGCTTGATCTCAGAGGGCTTCTCGTAATACTGCCGACGCTTGAGATCTTTGGTGATCCCCTCGCGCTCGCACAGCTTCTTGAAGCGGCGCAACATTTGCTCGGCGGTTTCGTTTCCTCTGCTCTTGACTCGAATGGGCATGCGTATGGATCCTTGTATGGGGTGAGTCCCGAATTAGAGCATGTTTTCAGCCTCAAGGCAAGCGGGTCGAGAAGTTGGCAAAATGCCCCGCGACAGCCACTTCAAGAATTCCATGCCCCTCGTCATCGATGTCAACAACCTCTTGCATGTCACAGGCGTGCTGCCCCCTTCGATTGCGGGTCCAAATGAGCGAGAAATGGCCGAACTCGTCATCCAGAGTCGCTTTGGCGGCGAAGCGATCTGCTTCGTTTGCGATGGACCCTCCCGCGGACGACCGACTGCTGATATCGGTTCGATCGTCTTTCACTACGCAGGTGCGGGGGTCACTGCGGATGCGGTCATTGCGCAGATGGTCGAGGATTGCACCGCCCCGCGGCGCATGACCGTCGTCTCGGGCGATCGCGCGATTCTGAAACACGCCAAGCGCAGGCGCTGCCCCACGATCACCTGCGATGACTTTCTTGAGATGCTCAGCCGCGACTATTCAAAGCGCGCACGAACGAATCGCAAGGGGTCATCGCTCGCCGACCGCACGACCATCGATCCTCTCACCCAAGACCAGATTGATGCGTGGAAGCGCTACTTTGGGCTCGATGATGCAGCGAAGGTTGAGTCGCTCGCACGGGCCGCGCGCGAGGGTCCCGCACATAAGAAGCCGCACGACCGACGCACTCCACGCCGACTCGACTAGGTGCGCATCTCTATCCTCTTGCGCATGAGCGACGAGGCTGACAAGTCACTTCAATTCATTGACGCTGGGCAGCGCCCATTTCCGATGCTCGACTTCGAACCCATCCCAATGGATTTCGATGCGCCGCCGAGTGACCCCGTTGCCGAGTTTCGCCGATGGCTCGCCGAAGCAAATCAACTCGCTCTCTTCAATCCAAATGCGATGGCGCTCGCGACGGTCGACGCCGATGGCACTCCGTCGATTCGCACGGTGCTGCTCAAGGCATTCGATGAGCGTGGAGCAGTCTTCTTCACCAACCGCATGAGTCGCAAGGGGCGTGCCCTCGACAGCCGCCCAATCGCGGCGCTCTCCTTTCACTGGGACAATCTTGCGCGTCAGATCCAGATCACCGGACGCGTCTCGCACACCTCGGATGCACTCAGCGATGCGTACTTTCAGACGCGACCGCGTGAGAGTCGAATTGGCGCGTGGGCGAGTGATCAAAGTCAACCAGTGTCCGACCGTGCAATGCTCGACCGCCGAGTCACCGACGCCGAAACGCGATTTGCTGGCGGCGACATTCCACGCCCAGCGCACTGGGGCGGATACCGCATCGCACTCGACACGATCGAGTTCTGGCAAGGAGATCTCTTTCGGTTGCACGACCGCGTCGTCTACAAGCGATCAGAGTGCGGCTGGAACATCACCCGATTGTTTCCGTGAAGCAAAACGGTTTTCGCGTTCACGCTTTGGCGGAATCCAGCCGCCGTGCACAATCACTCTGCCAGGACCAACAATCTCGGTCAACTTGCGCAGTAAGTGTTGCTCTGCAACAACGCGCATTCCGTGCGGCACCAGCGTCGCGTTCCCCCCCGCCACTTCGACGATCACCGCGACTTCAACCGGGCGCCCCTTCAAACTCACGACGCTGCCTGCAGCTTGTCGCAGCACCCCAGCCAACATTGCAAGCGTGCCGTTCATGTCTGCGTCTTGTGCGCCAGCGAGCGCAGGATCGCTCACTCGAATCTCAACTCGGCTTGCAAGATTCGCCCCCGCATCTTCGATTGCGTAGACCCGGTCAACGATCACTCCCGCCGTTGCGCGTGAGCGATCGATCGATCCCACAAGCAGCACAACCTTTCCATCCTGCATGAGTTCGCCGCATGAAGCAAAGGTCTCAGCGAAAAGCACCGCGTCAAAGTTGCCCGTTCGATCGGCGAGCGTCGCGATCGCCATGCGCTGATTCGCGCTTGCCCCGCGCTGTGTGATGATCTGCCGCACACGCGTGATCAGCCCCGCGATCACGATCGTGCCGTTGCTCGATGACTCGGCAAGTCGCGCGCTGTCACAATTACAAAACGACCTGATCTCAGCCTTGAAATCATCGAGCGGATGGCCCGAGACGTGAAACCCGAGCGCCTCGCGCTCATAGCCGAGCGCGGTCATTCGATCCCATGGATCGGTTCGACGAAGGTTCATCCCCACCGGCTCGGCGTGCGAGACCGTCGCTTCTTCGGGCTGCGCGAACATCGACATCTGTCCAGCCGCGCGGTCCTTGGCAGATGTCGCACCCGCACGCAGCGCATCTTCGAGCGAAGCACAGACCGCCGCACGCTGACTTGTGCCGTGCAGTGAGTCCAAGACTCCAGCCTTGATGAGCGTCTCGAGCGAAGAGCGATTCACCGCGCGCAGATTGACTCGCGCGCATAGGTCAAAGATGTCGCGAAACGCACCACCCTGCGCACGCTCTTGCGTGATCGCCGCGATCGCATTGTCGCTCACTCCCTTCATCGCGCGCAGTCCAAAGCGCACATGGCCGTGCAGGTGATCGTTCGGTTCATCTGGTGCGAAAACCACGGCGAAATCGGCTGTCGAGAGATTGATGTCGGGCCCCTTCACCTCAACCCCAATGTGGCGATGCTCACGAGTCGAATCGGCCCACGGGATGCGTTTGCATTCTTCGAGGTACACCGCCCAATCTTCGACTTTTTGCGCCTGACTTTCGAACGTCAGCACCGCCGCCATGTAGTGCGCGGGAAAGTATGTCTTGAGGTACGCCGTTTGGTAGGCGATGATCGCATATCCCGTCGAGTGGCTCTTGTTGAATCCGTACCCCGCGAACTTCAGGATGAGATCGAACAGACCATCCGCCTGATCTTTCGCAAGACCGCGCGCGCCCGCACCGCGAATGAAGTCAGCGCGCGCTGCATTGATGACATCCTGCTTCTTCTTCGAAATCGCCTTGATGATTGTGTACGCGGTACGCAGCGGAATATCGCCGAGCTGATGCAGCACCTGCATGATCTGCTCTTGATAGACCATGACTCCATAGGTTTCTGCGGTGAGCCGATCAACGACCTCATGAACACGTGGCACCGGCTGCTTGCCAGCCTTGCGTTGACAGTATTCAGGGATGAGTTCCATCGGACCTGGCCGAAAGAGCGCGTTGGCAGCGATCAAGTCTTCGAGACGGTCGGGCTGCATCTCTGCGATGGTCTTGCGCATTCCACCAGATTCGAATTGAAAGACGCCCCCCGTTTCTGCACGGCGAAAGAGCCCAAAAACCCGCTGGTCTGCGAAATCGATTCGATCCAGATCAAGCGGATCGGCGCCGCGCTTCGCCGCATCGTCTGAGAACTCTGCACCGCGCCCGACCGCCGTCCACTGCGCTTTGGGTGTGAGCGAGGCACGAATCAACCGCTTTGCGCACTCGATCGTCGAGAGCGTTCGCAGTCCCAAGAAGTCCATCTTGAGCAGCCCGATCTTCTCACACGTTGGGCCGTCCCACTGCGTGATGACATCTTCGCTTCCACCAGTTGCACGGCAGAGCGGAACGATATTTTCGAGTGGCTGCGTCGAGATCACCACACCAGCTGCGTGCACGCTTGAATTGCGCGCGTGATCTTCGAGCCCCTGCGCATGTTCGAGCACTTTGCGCACGATTGGATTCTCATCACGCGCGGCGCGCAGTGCAGGCTCGCGTTCGAGCGCCTTCTGAATCGTGATGTGCAATTCTGGCGGCACAAGATCTGAGAGTCTCTGTCCTTCAGAGACAGACAGTCCCATCGTGCGCGCGACATCTTTGATCGCGGCTTTGGCCTTCAGCCGTCCAAAGGTGATGATCTGCGCGACGTGGCCATACTTGTTGCGCACATACTCGAGCACAGATGCGCGACCATGCTGACAAATGTCGATATCGATATCGGGATACTCACTGCGATCAGGATCGGTGAATCGCTCGAAGAGCAAACCGAATTTTTCTGGACAGGCGTTTGAGAGACCAAGTACATAACCCACCATCGTGCCGACGCCCGATCCACGGGCGGTCGCTGGAATGCCTTGCTGATGCGCCCAATTCACGAAATCCCAGACGATCAAGAAGTACGCGCTGATCGACTTGTTGGCGAGGATCTGAAGTTCGCGCTCGAGGCGCGAGCGAATTGCTGGCGTCATGCCGTGTGGACCGTAACGCCAGATCAATCCTGCTTCGCAGAGGAGTGTCAGGGCACGATCGCACTGCGCTTTGGTCGCTTCACGCGCCGCGTGGTCGCCGCCGTCGAACGGGCTCAACTCAAACGACCTGCAAAATCCCTTGAACCATTCGGTGAGATCTCCGCCGCTGTATCCAACTGATTCCGATGGAATCTTGACACGAACCATCGGCGCGTGATTCTCGCCATGTGGTAGCTCGACACAGCAACGCGCAGCAATGCGCGCCGTATTCGCGAGCCCCTCCTGCTCGTCCGTCTCGGCGAATGTCGCCGCCATCTCCGCAGGGCTCTTCACAAAGAGCTGCGTCGGATAGCGCATGCGCTCGGTGTCATCCTTGTTCTTCGCCATCGAAATGCAACAAAGCGTGTCGTGCAAATCGTGATCGCTCTCGAGCAGAAAGTGCGCGTCGTTATCGACAACGAGCGGCAGATTCAATTCACGCGCGAGTTTCTTGAGCAGCGGATTGATCCGCTCTTGATCTGCGACATGCCGCTGCAACTCGATGTAGAAACGTGGTTCGCCATGTTCGTCGTGGGCGAATGTTCGCGCGTGCCAGCGCGCCTCTTCAAGCGCCATCGCCCAATGCGCGGCATGGCCAGTCTGCACGAAGTTCGTGAGGTGATGAGCAATGCTCGAGCCAAGATGGCCATTGATCGCGATGAGTCCATCGTTCCATGCCGTCAAAGTCGACTTGTCCATTCGTGGGCGGTGATAAAACCCCTGCAAGAATGCATCGCTCGACAACTTCATGAGGTTGCGCCATCCAGTCAGATTCTGCGCAAGCAAGACCAAGTGAAATCCGCCGTCCTGTGCCTTTCCAACAGTTGGCTTGATTGCAACGCGACTGCGTCGATCACCCTCGACGCCCTCGTGATCTGGTGCGATGTATGCCTCGATCCCCAAGATCGGCTTGATCCCCGCTTTCTTCGCCGCTTCGTAAAACTCCATCGCGCCGAACAGATTGCCGTGATCGGTGACCGCAACTGCTGACATCCCGAGTTGTTTGACTCGCTTGATGAGAGCGTCGATGCGGTTGCCGCCATCGAGCAGTGAGTACTCAGAGTGCAGGTGAAGATGAACGAATTCGCCCGCCATCATCTCATAGTAGAGACTCGACGAATGGATCCCGCACTGAACATTTCGCCGCCGTTTGCGGACATTTCTGCTCTACTGCGTGAGCCGATGCAACTCCCACCCGCCGAGACTCCAACTCGATCGAGCTTGTCCTTGCCGCGGCTGATTCGACGGATCATCTTGTTGGTCGCCGTCGCGGCCCTCGCCGCCTTCCTGCTCTTCGTGGGGATGGCGGTCATCGCCGCACTCATCGCACTGAGTCTGGTCGTTTGGATCGTGCGTCTCGTGACTCACACGCGGCGATCCGGCGGCGGGCGGGGCGACGTTGCGCAAGACAATCAGGGACGCGAAAACGTTCGCGTCATTCGGCACCAGTAGCGCGGTCGGCGCGCGACTCATCCGTTTCGCGCTCGACAACCTCGAGGTACTTCGTCCGCAGTGCCTGCGCACCTGGTCCAGGAACTCCGGCACCGATCGCGGTGCGTTCGACCGCCGCCACGGCGAGCACTCCCCAACTTGAATTCGTCAGAAACACCTCGTCGGCCGTGAGAAGATCGTCGATGGTGAGTTCTTGAATTTCGACCGCTATTCCAGACTCTTTTGCACACTCGAGCAGAACACTGCGCGTGACTCCGGGCAAGACGGGCGCGGTGGTCGTGCCCCCCTCGCCGCGCGCAGGTGGAGTGCGAACCACTCCACGCGACACGACGAACACGTTGCTGACTGCTCCGCATGCAACACGATTCGTGTTTGTGAAAAAGATCGACTCTGAACTTCCCGTTGCCGCTGCGCGCTGCAATTCGGCAAGCCGCGGCCAATACCAGATGGTCTTGTGTCCCGCGAATGGATCCTGTGCATTCAAGCGCGCTTCGGCAACGCAGACGCGCACACCACGCGCGAAGAGTTCTGCCGGATAGGGCGTCGGCGGCTGAACAACAATCGCAATCGTCGGATCGCTTCTCTGCGCCTCGCTCGCAACTCCCGGAGACTTGAGCATGCGCAGGTCGCCAGCCGTCAGGGTGAGACGCACGCGCGCCTGAGCCACCTGATTCTTCTCGAGCGTCAGAGCGATCGCATCCGCGAGCGGCTCGAGTTGCAAGACCTCAAGCAATCCCAAGTGCACCGCTGAAGTCTTGAGGCGATCGAGATGCTGCATCACCCGAAAGATGCTTCCGTTGCGCGCGGTCATCGTCTCGAAAAGCCCGACTCCATGCTGCAGCCCCGCATCGAAGAGTGAGACCTTCGCATCGGCCATCTCAACGAAGCGTCCATTGAGCCAGATTTTCACTTTGCACCCTCGGCGTACGGTGCGAAATCAGCAAGTTCTGGCGTGAAAACACCCACAAGGCGCAGTTGCGAATCGCCAGGCGTCGCGACCACGCGCACCGCGATCTGGGTGCCATCCTCGTAGCAGGCAATCGCCGTATGAGTTGCGCTTCCTGCGGCACCCGCGCCGAAATCTCCCACGCGCACGACCACCCGCGGCACATGGTGGCGCGACTCACGCACCGCGCGCTGCAGTCGCCCCCGAAACTCTTCGACAAGCAGCGGATCGCTTGCGCTGAGCGCATTCGAGAACTGCGCCGGATCACGCGCCGATTCCTCGAGCACCTGTCTCAAGAAAAGTTGCACGCGGTCCGATTCGTGCTCAGCGGTGCGCGACTGCACCGACGAGATCCAGAATCCCACCCCAAGAATCACGACCGGCATGATGATCAACCGCATCCCACGCCAGCGCGAGATCCAAGTGCGGGGTTGATTCAACATTCCACTCATTGCCAGAGAGTAGCCGCGTAGTATCGGCGGATGCCGATTGCCACGTTGACGAATGTCCGCTTTGGACATGGAACCCGCCTCCTTCTTGATGGTGCGACGCTCTCAATTGAGCCTGGAGAAAAACTCGGCCTCGTGGGACGAAACGGTTGCGGCAAGAGCACGTTGATGCGCCTCCTCTCGGGGCAATCAAAGCCCGATGCTGGAATTGTCGGCATCCAGCGCAACTGTCGCATCGGATTTCTGACACAGGATCCCAACATCGACCCCACCGACACACTGCGCGAGGCTGCGGGACGAGCATTCACGCGACTGCACGAGATCCGCCATGAACTCGACGGCGTCTATGAGGCCCTCTCGCATGCAGGCGCCAATGATCTCGAGCGGCTTCTCGCCCGGCAAGCGGCGCTCGACGCTGAGTTCGAACGTGGAGGTGGCTACGCCGTTGACTACAAGATCGATGCGGTCTTGCATGGACTCGGATTCGTCGATGCGCAGTTCTCAACACTCGTCAGCAAACTCTCCGGAGGCCAACGCGCGCGCGCTGGCCTCGCGCGCTTGCTCCTTGAAGAACCCGATCTGCTTCTTCTCGACGAACCGACCAACCACTTAGACATCGAGGGGCGCAGGTGGCTCGAAGATTTCCTCGCCGATGAGTTTCCAGGTGCTGTCTTGGTTGTCAGCCACGATCGATGGCTTCTCGATCGTGTTGTCTCACGCATCATCGAGATTCATGATTCGAGCATTCGAGAGTATCCCGGCAACTACGCAGACTTCACAGTTCTTCGGCGTGAGCGTGCGCTCACACAGCAGCGCATCCATGACAAACAGCAAGACAAGATTTCACGCGAAGAGGCATATATCGCTCGCTACAAGGCTGGTCAGAGGGCACGCCAAGCGAAAGGACGAGCGACGCGCCTCGAGCGATTTCAGCGCGACAACCTCGTCGAACGACCAGTCGACTTCGATGTCATGCGATTGCAATTGCCGCGCGCAGAGCGTGTCGGTGACGTCGTCGTCTCAGCGCACGATGTCTCAAAGGCATTTGGACCGCGCGTCCTGCTGCGCGACTTCGAACTGACATTGAAACCAGGCGATCGTCTCGGCATCGTTGGCGCGAACGGCACTGGAAAGACGACACTTCTGCGCATCCTGATGGGTGATGAACGCTCAGATACAGGATCGCTCAAGCGCAGCCCTCGCTTGTCTGTTGGATGGTTTCGACAGACGCACGATCATCTCGACAAGACGCACGAGGTCTGGCGCCACTTGCAACTCACCGTTCCACCGCGCGCCAACGGAGAGCGGCTCTCCGAACAAGAAGCGCGCGACCTTGCTGGCGCATTTCTCTTCTCGGGAGGCGCTCAAGAGGCACTTCTTGGATCGCTCTCGGGTGGCGAGCGCGCGCGCGCCGTGTTGGCGGGCCTCGTCGCAGGCGCACACAATCTTCTCATCCTCGATGAGCCCTCGAACCATCTCGATATCCCAAGCGCAGAGCGACTCGAGCAGGCTCTCTCGCTGCCTGCAGATGAAGGTGGATACGACGGCACATTGATACTTGTCAGCCATGATCGAGCGCTGTTGACCGCGACCTGCAGTCAGATTCTCTCGCTCGATGGCGATGGAAAGTGGCGACTCTTTCAAGGCACGTACGCCGAGTTTGACGCGCAGCGTGTGGCGAGCGAAGCCGCTCCTGCAACAAAGAAGGATGCGGTGGTGGCCAAGAGCGCACCCGTCGCCGCTCCGATTGCCAAACCTGTTGCCAAGCCAATCGCCAAACCCGTCTCGAAGCAGGCTTCGCACGCAAAGAAGGGGTCGCCCAATTCGCAAGCGCGCGCATCCGACGGACGCAATCCGCTTTCGAGTTTTCCACTCGATGAACTCGAATCGCGCGTGCAGGCGATGACTGCAAAACTTGCTGCTATCGATGCGAAACTCGGCGACCCCGAGGTCTACGCAGACCGCAAGCAAACCAACGCACTGCTCGATGAGCGCACGACTGTCGAGAGCCAGAAGTCGCGCCTTGAAGAGGAGTGGCTGCGACGATCAGTCGTCTGACGCGCAGCTGAAAAAGCCGCCACGGTGGCGTGCATTTGCTCGCGCTCGCTCGCCCTCGGTTCGTTTCCACAATCGCGCCGAAATCTTCGTGCCAAAACCCGTGCTTTGGAAGAAACGCATCACTGAGCGGGCCATTCCTTCCAAAGAATGAGTGTTGGTGCGAGGGTGGGTTCGTTTCCACAATCGCGCTGGTCGGGCGCGAAGCGATCGCGCTGGCGTGGGCAAAAAAACACTCACACCGAGGTGCGAGTGTTTTGGGTGAATTCTCTTAGAACTGACGAGGGCCGAGCGTGCCCTGCTGGCCCATCAGCGCCCCGAAGCGGATTCGCTTGCGAGCCGAGATGTGAACAGCACTGAACCGCGCTGATCGATCACTCGCCAATCGGAGTTGGCGTTCGCAGCGCCCGTTGGAAGTTTGAGGTCAGTGCCACCAAGTTGGTGTTCGATCACAAATGTTCCGACGGTTTGGATGGTGCCAGACTGACGATCGATGGATTGCAGCGAGACGGTCTGGCCAAGCGCGAGATCGATCCAAACGATTCGAACTTCATCAAGCGTTGGTGTCAGCGCCACGGTGACAGAACCATTATCGCGAACGGTCATGCCAACGAGACCCTTGACGATGCATCCCTCATCGAGGACTGCAGTCAAACTCTTGCGACCCTTCCCAAGCATGCTGGTGAGTTCGTCGGAGATCGAGTTCTGAAGTGCGAGTTCGCCGATGCGAGCAGCTTGACGCGCGGTCGCGACCTGGAACACCATGACAGCCGCAAGACAAGCGATCGCTGCGATGCACGCGGCGCGCCAGTATCGAGCAGACTTGCGCCAACGGCTCTCTGCGAGTTCGGGCAGTGGTTCGCTTGCATGACCTGCATGACTTGCATGAGCCGAAGTGTTCGACTCTGATTCAAATGGGCTCTTCAATGCGCGCGAAGCCGCGACTGGACGACCAATCGATGCGATTGGGGCCAGTTCTGCATCCGTTGCTTCAACAGCTTGGGCTACAGACGCCAGCACACGAAGGCGCAGCGATCGCTCAGGCTCGATCACCGGGAGCAAAACCGACTGCACCGCCAACGAGGCCTGCAAATCGACGACTTCACGCTGCACCGCTGGAGCCGCCTCCCGAAAGAGACGTTCTAGGCGTGCACCGTCAGCGCTCTCCAATGCTCCGAGAATTTCTAACTGTGCGAGCTCAAAAATTTCTTCACGATTCGATGGGCAACTTGCCATATACACCTCTGGCTAATACTGAAGGTCCCTCAACCCTCAGTCCGGGATATATGGCGAACCGATCGCCAGTCCCTTTTTCCCACTGCGAGCCAACCGGCGCACAGTCCTCCTGAGGAGACTGGCACAGAGCCAGCCGTTCCCTCTACGAAACCGATACGGATTGCGGCTCCCTTTTGCCGCAACATTCCCTCAACCTTTCACAAACATGGCAATCAATCGCTTGATCAGCCAGTTTGTTCGATGCCAAACTTGTCGCGAAGTCGGGATAATCCACGGCTCAGCGCACTTTTGATCGTTCCAACGGGCATATTGCGCTGTTCCGCGACTTCGCGAAGCGAATATCCCTGCAAATAGACTCGTTCGATGACTTCTCTCTGAAGTTCTGGAAGTTCACTCATCCGGCGGCGGACGGTCGCACTTCCCTCTTTCACTTCAGAATCTTGAACAGGCGCGCTCGAAGTGTCATGCAACCCTTCGTCGAGCGACATTGCGGCTGGGCGAACCATTCTGCGGCGAAGGCGGTCAATAAGCATTCGGCGAGAGATCAGCATCACCCAAGTCACGAGTTTGGCGCGCGTTGGGTCGTAGCGATCCGCAGTTCGCCAGATTTGCACAAAGACCTCTTGTGTGGCGTCTTCTGCCTCGGCGACCGAGCCGAGAACCTGACATGCGTTGCGAAAAACAAGGCTCCCGAAACGGTCATACAGCGTCCGCACGGCAACTTCATTGCCCTGCGCAATCTTCTGCATCAACATCCAATCTTCGTTTTCGATTCCCATTTCCACTCCAAACGCCTCGCCTAGCGAGTCGCCAAACACTTGATGGAAAAGCAGTTCCTTCCAAACAACCTTGAGGTTCTCCCCCACGGAGAACGACCAAAGAGAGGTCCATCTTCTCCTCTCTACCGCCAAGATGCCCCAGGCAGGGGCAAAAGCAAATCATCCACCTTTTTTTTCATTTTTGCCTGAGGCAGCTGTTCGCCGAAGGACGCGGCTGGGGGACCTATTTCTTGAAAATCTTGAAAACCGACAACGATTACTTCACATTCGCCTACTGCTGTGGCACAATACGCCGGCGTTAGGGAAGTGGGCCGTTTTTACGGTGGAGTCACAATGTCCCTGAGACCGATCGGTTATTTTCGGTTGTGCCAAAGACGTGCGCGAGTGCGTGGTGTGTTTGCATCACTCTCGAATCGCGGATTTACAATTGTTGAATTGCTTGTGACTCTGTCGATCGTCACGATCCTGATGGGAGTGCTCCTGCCTGGACTCGGCAGTGCGCGCAACGGTGCGCGACGAACCCAATGTAGTTCGAATCTTCGTCAGATCGGTGTCGGGCTCTACCTCTATGCACTCCACAACGAAGAACAATTGCCCGCGACAATCTTTGACGATGACGAGACTCCCTCTCCACACGAGATGATGGCTCTCACCACCGGCATCGATGCGACTGCGAGTATGGGCCACTGGGATGGGCTTGGAAGACTGGTTGGCGACTCGAAGATGTACACCGACTCGACCACTGTTTTGTATTGCCCGTGCCACCACGGTGATCATTGTGAGCACGTGTACGAAGGCGAGATTCGCCGAGATTCACCGCACCGCATCTACTGCAACTACCACTTCGTTGGCGACAACAACCATCGCAAACACACAATGCGCAGACTCTGGCAGTGCGGCTTGGATGTCCTCGTGACCGATGGGATGCGCACCGCTTCCGACATCAATCATGAGAGCGGCGCGAATCGGTTGCGCGCGGATGGCTCGGTGAGTTACTGGGCTGACACATCATTCCTCCTTCAAGCCACCTTCACTCAAACAGCCACCGATGCGGCACCTACTCAAGACTCATATGACCGAATCTGGAATGAGCTCTCGAAGTTCGAGCACTGACGCCAGCGCAACGCTCGGTCACTTTTGAAATTGAATGATCGCCGTCTGCATGCGGTGTTTTCCAATTCCTAGGTCGACGATTTCGTACCGCCGCGCGCAGACCTCCGACGCGAGCAACATGTGATCAATATGCCAGAGTGGCAATGTGCGCGGGTATGTCCCACCAAACCCAACTCCCCCCTCATCGAATGCGTGATGCATGTGACGAGCGAAGGCCCGTAGCGCGAACCCTCCGCGTGCACTGTTGAAATCTCCCACGATCATTTGAGGTGGCTCGATCGACATCCCGTCAAGCCGCGCGCGTGTCTTGGTGAGTACCTCAATGCGAGGGGTGCTTGGGTCAGAGGGCAAGTCAACGAGCAGAGCGCTCCATGGAGGATTTCCCTGCCATGCCGCGAATCGAATGAGTGCCGCAGTGCTCATGCCATCATCAAAGATTGGATTCGCCTCAAGAATTGGCACACGCGAAATCACGCCGAATCTGCCGACGCGTATCGCAGTTGCGCCTTGCGGCGCATATCTGCCGATCGCCTCGCTGCCAAGAAGCGCTCCACACTCTGAGAGAAACAAGACATCAGCGGGCATGCCGCGAAATGCGCCCGCCTCTGCGCGCGCGATGGCTGCGGCGATTGGCACCGACTGTATTCCAGGGCAATTCGCATTGAAGTGGGCGATTCGAATGATTGGCTGATTTGCATACGCGCTCTCAGCACTCGCGCGCCCAAACGCGAAGTCTTGCGCGATGAACACAACGCCCTGCACCGACACGAGTACCCAGAGAGTGTTTCGCATCCAACGTCGCTTCGACGTGATCACCGACAACGCGCAGACGAGCGTCAGCACAAGCGCCGCGGCGGTCGGAATCCAGTGCAAGAACTGCAAGTGCGCGAACCGGTCTGTTGCGATGCGACCGACCATCCACGCGAGGAAGCACAGACACGCGAATGCGAAGACTCCCCTCGCGACCACTCTCAATGAGACGATCCCTGCGCACCGAACTGCTGCGCCGCAACCTTGTGGATCAGCGGTGCGATCTCTTGATCGCATGCGAGCGTTCCCACATTGCGGTCGAGCGACTCGCCCGCGAAAACAAGCGGATTTCCGCACAAATCGCTCACCGATGCCCCCGCTTCTTGTGCAACAACGGCTCCTGGAGCGTGATCCCAAACCTTTTCTGCGCCGCGCGAACCTGGCACGCGCATGAAACAATCCGCCGCCCCCTCGGCAACGAGCGCATACTTGCACTGGCTATCAAGCGCAATTGAATTCCACACGAGACCAGTTGCTGTCATCACTCCGCGCATACGTTCTGCGCGCGATCCTCCTTCGATCGAATCGCAGACACGAAGAGTCGTTGCAGTGCGCGCGGGCCTTCGCAACGCAACCATCGGCTCGGTCACAGAACGTTGTCCATCGCGCGGCTGAAACTTCCACGCTCCGTGTCCATGCACGGCGCAATAGATCGTTCCATTCTGCGAGTCCGCACCAATCTCGAGCGGGTCGCGCCCCATGACGAGCGTTGGACAACTCAGCACACCGACGGTGGCTCTGCTTGATTCGACAAGCGCCAGACAGAGCGCGTAGTGCCGAGCGCTGCGAAATCCCTTCGTGCCATCAATCGGATCGACCGTCCACCACTTCGCACCCGGCTGCCTCGGCGGCTGCATGAGAAGTTCGACTGGATCTGCGGGCGCATCAGCCCCCATTGACGCGCGCACTGCTGCAACCGCGCGATCTAAGAGTTCAGCCCCCCCCTCGCCAGAGACGCTTCCTTCCCCCTCTTCGCCCACGACCGCAAGCTCAGGCGAACGCTTCGCGAGCACGGCGCAGACCGCCATTTGGACCGCGAGGTCACCAGCCGTCACCGGCGATCCATCGCTCTTGATGACAGGAACCCGCGCGCGCGGATCATTGAGCACCTCCCGAAGGGCGCCAAGTCCTGCCAATATTGCCTCGAGGGCGATCGCAAGACGGTCATCTTGAGGGGTCATGGGGGGCATTCTTCGAGAATAGCGTGGAATAGAGCCCCCTCAGCCCGTCGAACTCGGTTGCGAGGGCGCGCTATCTGGCACGAACTTTGCTCTATTGCGCCCGCCCCACCCCAGGGCAGAAACGGAAGGACGAAGTTATGTCAAAAATCATCGGAATCGATCTCGGCACCACAAACTCTGTGGTTTCAATTATGGAAGGTGGAACCCCAAAGGTTCTCATCAATTCGCAAGGCAATCGCACGACACCATCAGTGGTTGGCTTCACCGAAAAGGGTGAACGCCTCGTGGGACAGCCCGCACGTCATCAGCAAATCACCAATCCTAAGAACACTGTCTTCTCGATCAAGCGATTCATGGGTCGCCGCGGAAACGAAGTGAAGGAAGAACAAACGCGCGTGCCATACACCGTGACTGGCGGCCAAGACGAACTCGTCAAGGTCGACATCCGCGGAAAGAGTTTCACGCCGCCAGAAATCTCAGCAATGATTCTGCAAGACCTCAAGAAGGTCGCAGAAGATTACTTGGGCGAGAAAGTTGATCGCGCGGTCATCACTGTGCCTGCGTACTTCAACGACGCGCAGCGCCAGGCGACGAAGGATGCGGGTGAAATCGCTGGCCTCAAGGTTGAGCGAATCATCAATGAGCCAACCGCAGCCGCGCTCGCTTACGGCCTCGAGAAGCGCAAGAACTCGCGCATCGCGGTCTTCGATCTCGGTGGTGGAACATTCGACATCTCGATTCTCGACGTTGGCGATGGCGTCTTCGAAGTGCTCGCCTCAAACGGCGATGGTCACCTCGGAGGCGATGACTTTGATCAGCGCCTGATCGACTTTGTTGGCGAAGAGTTTCGCAAGCGTGAAGGCATCGATGTGCGCAAAGATCCAATGGCTCTTCAACGCCTCAAAGAAGCCTCAGAAAAGGCAAAGATCGAACTCTCGACCCAACTCGAGACGACCGTCAATCTGCCATTCATCACCGCCGATCAGAATGGTCCCAAGCACTTGCAAGTCACAGTGACCCGTGCGAAGTTCGAAGAACTTTGCGCCGATCTCTTTGACCGTCTTCGTGGCCCATGCAAGGCGTGCATCAAGGATGCAAAGCTCAAGGCCAAGGACATCCAGGATGTGGTCATGGTCGGTGGATCGATCCGCATCCCAAAGGTGCAGGAGATCGCCAAAGAGATCTTTGAAACGACCGAACTTGATCGCAGCATCAATCCCGACGAAGTGGTTGCAGTCGGTGCGGCAATTCAAGGTGGAGTCTTGCAAGGCGAGGTGAAGGATGTGCTTCTGCTCGACGTGACCCCACTCTCACTCGGCGTCGAAACTCTTGGCGGCGTGATGACGCGACTCATCGAGCGCAACACCACCATTCCTGCAAGCAAGAAGGAAGTCTTCTCGACTGCTGCTGACAATCAGACTTCGGTCACCATTCATGTCTTGCAGGGTGACCGCGAATTCGCCTCAGACAATCGCAGCCTGGGGCGCTTCGATCTGACTGGAATTCCATCTGCTCCGCGCGGGGTGCCGCAGGTTGAGGTTGAATTCTCAATCGATGCCAACGGAATCATGACGGTCACTGCGTCCGACAAGGCGAGTGGCAAGAAGCAGGAGATTCGCATCACTGGCTCGAGCGGTCTGAGCAAGGATGAGGTCGAGCGCATGCGGCGTGAAGCAGAAGAGAATGCTGGCGCCGACAAGAAGCGACGCGAACTCGTCGATGTGCGCAATCAGGCTGAGCAGGCGATCTACGCGACCAAGAAGGCTCTCGAGGAGCATGGTTCGACGATCTCTCCTGAGGGTCGCGGCAAGATTGAAAGCGCCGTCTCAAACCTCGAGTCAAAAGTGAAAGAGGATGATCGCGGCGCGATCGAAGCAGCAGTCAAGGCGCTCAACGACGCCTCGATGGAACTCGGAAAGGCCGCGTACGAAGCGACCAAGAATGCCAAGGCAGAGGGCGCAGCATCTGGCGACTCTGGAGCGAGCGCATCGAAGGGCAAAGATGATGTCATCGACGCCGAGTATGAAGTCAAGGACGGCAACTAAAGAGTCGCCCGTCGCGCGAGACAGATTGTCAAACAAGAACGCCCTCGGCAAATGCCGAGGGCGTTTCTTTTTCAAAGGTCGAGAAGGGTGTGAATCGCGCCGATTCAGCGGCGACGGCGGTGAATCAGACCTGCGAGACCCAGAAGTGCGATTGCCCCAGGAGCTGGAACCATGTTTCCTGAGACGATGACGTTGTCGATGCGGTTTGTGCCGCCCGATGCGGTGGTGACAAGCGAGCGCATGCGAAAGAGCACGCTCGATGCATCCGAAACCGCCGCGGTTGAAGTTGTGGTGAAGGCCGATTGATAGGCACCAGCCGTGGTCCACGACAGGGTGTTCGATCCAGCGATTCCAGCTTGGATGATGGAGTAACTCGCGACGAGCGTCGTCCATGTTGACCCGCCGTCCGTGCTGGCCACCAATTCAAAGGAGGATGGACCAGTGCCGCTGCGAGTTTGGTCGAAGGAGATCGAAATGTCTTGGTAGCCGAGTGTTGAGAGGCTCACTTGGTAGTAGTCGCCGATCGCCCAGTTATTGCTGCTCAGGGAGTATGTCGAGCCGTTGCCCGATGGACTCGAGTAGGTGGTTGCTGCCGCAAGATGCGAACTCGAGAGGTTCGATCCAACGGTCGAGTCGCCAGCATTCGCCGCGCCGTAGCTGTACGAGGTACCGACTGTGCCAGAGGCAATCGCGGTTGGCATCGACCAACTTGCGATCACAGCACCAGAAGCGGTCAGCGAGAGTGCGGATGCCGCAACTGCCGCAACGATTGTCGACTTTGAGATATTTTGCACGGAAGGCTCCAAGGACCAGAGGCGTCGATCAGTTCGACTGACCGCCCTCTTGCCTCGCCAACCTCGAACAATGTAGCCCAGCCCAAGGTCAATGCAAAATGAGTTCTCGGTTTTTTGCATTCATTTTTGATTTGGCATTTCGGCAGAGGCGGCTGGATTCGTTATGATCGCGCCGCAGACCGATTCGACCGCCACTTCAGATTCCAGATGGTCTGGACTCGCAGTGGCTGACTCTCCTCGGAAGCCCAGATGGAAGCGATCAAAGGCATAGGCGTCAGTTCGGGAATAGCCATCGGCAGAGCGCTATTGCTCTCAGATACCGTTGGGAACGCAGCGTTTCGAACCGTTTCAGTCGACGAGGTTCCCCAGGAGATTGAGCGCATGGAGCGCTCCCTCGAAGACGCCAAGCAGCAGATTTTGCAAATACGAAATAAAATGAGCCTGCGCGGGGGAGACGACGCAGCCCGCATCTTCGACTTTCACCTCGAGCTGCTTGGGGATCAGTCTTTGATTCAACCCATTCGGGCAGACATCCAGCGCGAGTGCATCGTCGCGGAATATGCGGTTGCAGAAAACTTTGCGAAACTCGCCGCACGCTTTCGCGAGCTCGCGAGCGAGGTGTTTGTTCAGAAAGCCTCGGATGTCATCGACCTTCAACGCCGCGTGCTGATGCGGCTCAGCGGGCGGGCGACAGATCGCCTCGTCGGAGTGAAAGGGCCGATCATCGTGATCGCGCACGAGTTGACTCCAAGCCAGACAGTCGAACTGCACCGAGCGCACATCGTTGCGTTCGCGACAGACGGCGGCGGACTCACTGGGCACACTTCGATTCTTGCGCGCGCGCTCGGAATGCCAGCGGTCGTCGGGTGCACAAAGGTGACGGCAGACATCGAGGATGGCGACACCGTCATCGTCGACGGTGATGGCGGAGTCGTCATCGTGCGGCCTGACGATGTGCTCTTGGCGCGCTATCAACTGCTCGCTCGAGAAGGGCAACAGCGCCAGCGCGCTTTGCGCAGCGATGCGGGGCAGCCCGCCGTGACGCGCGATGGCATGCCCATCACCCTGCTTGGAAACATCGAATTTCCCGAGGAAATCGAGGCCGTTGTCGAGAATGGCGGTGCGGGGGTTGGGCTCTATCGCACTGAGTTTCTCTACCTGATGAGCGACCATCCGCCATCCGAAGATGATCAACTACAGAGTTACTGCCGCGCGATCGAATTGGCGGATGGGCGTCCGCTGATCATTCGAACACTCGACCTTGGCGCTGATAAATACACACAGGGTCAACTCATCGAGGCAGAGCGCAATCCATTTCTTGGCCTGCGCAGCATTCGGTTTTGTCTCGCGAATCAAGACCTGTTCAAGACCCAATTGCGTGCTCTCTTGCGCGCGAGTGCGTTCGGTCCTATCAAGGTCATGCTGCCGCTTGTGACGCACGTGATGGAGTTGCGTCAGACACGCATGCTGCTCAACGACCTCGCCGAAGAGTTGGATGAGGCAGGAATCGCGTTCGATCGAAACATTCCCATCGGAATCATGGTCGAGACCCCCGCCGCCGCACTGATGTCCCGCGCCTTCGCGCATGAGTCACGGTTCTTCTCAATCGGCACCAACGACCTCATTCAGTACACATTGGCAGTCGACCGAGGCAACGAACGGGTTGCAGGGCTCTACAACGCGGCCAATCCTGCCGTTCTGACGCTGATCAAGAGCATCGTTCGCGCTGGTCGGCACGTCGGCATCGACGTCAGCGTCTGCGGTGAGATCGCCGGCCAACCACTCTTTACTGCATTGCTGCTTGGGATGGGAGTGCGTACACTCTCTATGTCACCTGGACAGATCCCCGCAGTGAAGCGGGTGGTTCGGGGGCTTGAGATCGAACACTGTGAGGCGCTCGCGAGGCGAGTCGGCTCGTTTGACTCAGACCGACAAGTACTTGCATGCTTGCGTGACGAACTTCGAAAAATCGATCCAGATGCATTGGCAGGCTCCGAAGGCGGCTAGTGCAAGAAACAGAAAGAACTCTCTCGACAAAATGCATGCCTGACGACGGGATGGACCCGCGAAACGCCGCTCGTGAATCACGACGCCGCGCTTCGGAACTGCGGACCCCCCCATCAGCATGTGGACGGAACAGACACGATGAAGTTTGAACAACTGCCGCTTCACTCGACCTTGTTGGTCGATTTCACAACGACCGCGCATCATTGCGCGCAAGTTTGTGCCGAGGCTCATCGATGCGCGTTCCGTCATTACGCGCCGCAAGAATGCGGCAGGATGACAACGTGCCAGACGACAACAAATCAGTAAACGAAGACGCGCAGGCGTCTTTTCCAATCGACGCACCTCTCGACGAGGCCGCCGATGGCTCGCTCAACGCGAAAGACTCGCCCCAAGCGCAGAGCCCAGAAGTCAACATCGACGACTACGCCGAAGAAGCGCACGAGCGCGCCGAACAACAAGAGCTCGCAAGCGCGATGGATGATTCCGATGTCGATCCAGACGCGGTCAGCGACGATGGCGAGTCTGAGCAAGAGAACGACTCGCAGTCGTCCGACGCCGACGCCGCGCACGAATCTGGCGAGGTTCCTCAACCCACAGGCGAAGACGAAGGTGCGCACCACGAGTCGGTGCCTGGTTCTGATGGTGAGGCAGACGCAGATGCCCCCGCGAGCGCCGAAGGCGAGCCGGTGGTCGCGCCAAAGCCCAAGTCTCGCACCCGCGCGAAGCCACGCCCAACGCGCACCGTTCAGCTCGTTGTGAATGATGAACCTGGCGACGAGTGTCGCATTGCGATCCTCGCAGATGGTCGACTGGACTCTTACTTCTCTGAGCGCGAAGCGACCGCCACGAATGTCGGGAGCATTTACAAGGGTCGTGTGATGAACATCGAAGGGGCGATTCAAGCTGCCTTCATTGATTTCGGCTCGGGTCAGAATGGCTTTCTGCACATCAGCGACTTGCATCCGAAGTATTTCCCCGGAGAAGAGCGCACAGAGCAGGTTGGCAAGAAGATCGCGCGAAGCGAGCGCCCACTGATTCAGCAAGCGCTGCGAAAAGGCCAAGAGATTCTCGTGCAGGTCATCAAGGAAGGTCTTGGATCGAAGGGGCCAACGCTGACGAGCTACCTCAGTCTGCCAGGCCGTCTTCTCGTGATGATGCCCGACATGGACCGCGTCGGTGTTTCGCGGCGCGTCGAAGATGAAGATCAGCGGCGCGAGATGCGCCGCATTCTTGATTCGCTCGAACTTCCCGAAGGATTCGGATTCATCCTTCGAACCGCGGGCTTTGACAGCACGAAGACTGAGTTGCAGCGCGATGCGGCCTATCTGCAGCGCCTGTGGGATGCGATGGAGAAACGCAGTTCAAAGACGGGTGCGCCATGCGAGCTCTACACAGAGAGCGATGTGCTCATCCGAACACTGCGCGACCAAGTCGACTCAACGGTTGAGTCGATTGTTGTCGACAGTCCAGGCGCATTCGAGCGCGCCAAGATGTTTCTCGATGTCATCGCTCCCAAGAGCTCTGGCACGGTGCAGTACTACAACGGAAAAGTGCCTGTTTTTGAGGCATTTGGAATCGAACGGCAGATTGATGAAATTCACTCTCGTGTCGTTCCCTTGCCCTCGGGCGGCGCGCTTGTGTTCGATCAGACTGAGGCGCTCGTTGCAATCGACGTCAACAGCGGACGCAGCCGCAGCGCGCGCGACTCAGAGACAAACGCCTTCCAAACGAATTGCGAAGCGATCGAAGAAGTATGTCGGCAACTGCGCTTGCGCGACCTTGGTGGATTGATCGTCGTCGACTGCATCGACATGCGGTTCATCAAGCATCGCCGAGAAGTCGAAGAGCGGCTGACTGCGCTGCTCAAGATCGACCGCGCCAAGAGTTCATTCGCTCCAATCAGTGAGTTCGGCATCATCGAGATGACGCGCCAGCGCATGCGGCCGAGTCTGCGAAAGATGCACTACGCCGATTGCACGCACTGCACAGGAAGCGGCGAGATTCGCGTCTCGGGCGCGGTGGCGGCCGATGCGATGAGACGAATCGCGCTGCTGTTTAGTTACACGAACGTGCACCGTGTCGAGCTTGTTTGCTCTGTGCGCGTGGCAGGAGAATTGTTGTCGAATCGTCGACGCGCCATGCACGAACTTGAAGAGCGTGCATCCAAGCGAATCGATGTTCGCATCAGCGAGGCGTTTGCCGCCGATCGCATCGAGTACTACGCCTACGACGAGCAGAATTCTGACCTCGAACTCGACCGCCTGCCGGCGGCTCCACGTCCTGGCAAGGGCGCGCTGCACGATGAACTTCCAGAAGAAGAAGTGGTCGAACTCTCCCCTGCAGAAGTCTTGGCCCGGCGCCGTCGACGAAAGCGAAAGCCCGCCCCAGCCGATGCAACTGCCATCGCGCTCGCTGGCGGATTCGAAGACTTACCCGACGTCTCGGACGAAGAGCTGTCAGTGCGCGAGACACTCGCGCAGCGCACGGCGAGCGAGGAACCATCCCAACAAGATCACGGGCAGCGAAGCGGCGGTCGCGACGGACGCCGACGACGTGGTGGACGCGGCGGCGAACAATCGGCGCGTGGAAGTGGTGAGCGGAATGCGCAGTCTGGATCATCTGGATCATCTGGATCGCGCGGCGAGAATCAACCGCGCTCTGGCCAAGGAAATGCCAACGCGAGCAGCGAACGATCACCGCGCGGCCAATCAGCCAATCGCCGTCGGCGCGGACGCGGACGCCGCGGAATTGACTCGATCATCGACATGGTCGGCGAGAAGGCGGCATTCGAAACAACACGCGTGGCAAACATCCTTCAGACTTCGGTCGAAGACCTCATTTCGAAGTTGCGCGCTGATGTTGACCCAGAAGTGGCAGCACTGCTGACACCTGCGACGACGATGCTGCCGCCTGAGTTGATCGCGCGGGCGCAGACGCTTTACCCAGAGGCTTCGGCTCAGTCGGATGATTCTGACACTGCGCAGTCCCAAGAGGGTGGGAACGACGATGGCGCAAGTGATCCGATGCCGCAAGCGAAGCAAGCGTCGCAAGGCGAACCACGACGACAACAGAATCGCACAGGACAAGAGTCTGCGAAAGGCAACGATCAAGAGCGCGGCGGACGCAGTCGTCGAGGCGGCCGACGAGGTCGCGGTGGACGAGGTCGCGATGCAAACGATCGCGGTGGTTCGCAGAGTTCACAAGCAGCACAATCGTCACAGGACGATTCGGCTTCTGCGAGTGACAGCAGCGCGCCACGCGAGCCGTCGCAGCCACGACGCGAGCAGCGCTCTGACACTCCACGTCCTGCGCAGGAATCGCAGTCAACCCCATCACCCGCCGCGGCATCCGCTGCGCCGAGTGCAGAGTCGAAAACACCCGCCAAGCCGAAGCGTCGCTCGCTCTACGGTGCGGCCGTTCGATTGCTCTCGTCTCTCGAACGATCGAAGGCGAAGGGGCGTCCTGAGTAGCCGCACACGCATCCTCGAATGAATCAGCAGCGCAGACTTTTTGTTCTCGGCTCGACGGGATCGATCGGTGAAAACACCCTCGAAGTCGTGCGGCATCTCTGTGCGACTCGTTCGATCTCCTACCAAGTCGTTGGGCTCGCAGCGGGATCAAACGTGCAATTGTTGGCGCGACAAGCCGATGAGTTCGGCTGCACGGCGGTCGCAGTTGCAGATGTCGATGCTGCGCGCGCGTGGCGCGGTCCAGCAGGCTGCGAAGTGTTCGGTGGAGAAGATTCGGCTCTCGCGTTGATCAAGACGCACGCGCGCGCGGGAGACTTGGTAATGGGAGCGATGGTCGGAGCCGCTGGAATTGCGCCTATTTTGGCTGCGATCGAGGCAGGCTGCGACATCGCGCTTGCCAACAAAGAGACGCTCGTCGCCGCCGGCGCGATTGTGACTGAGGCAGCGCGACGCCGCAATGTTTCGATCGTGCCAGTCGATAGTGAACACAGCGCAATCTTTCAGTGCATGCGTGCGGGCAGATCGCCATGCGAAGTTCAACGAATCGTGCTGACGGCGAGTGGTGGTCCATTTCGGTGTACTCCCAAAGCAGTGATGGATTGCGCCGTCGTTGCCGACGCGCTGAAGCACCCAACTTGGTCGATGGGACCGAAGGTGACAATCGACAGCGCATCGATGATGAACAAAGCCCTTGAGATCATCGAAGCACACTGGCTTTTCGATCTTCCTGCCGAGAAGATCGAAGCGATCATCCATCCACAGTCGATCGTGCACTCATTCGTTGAGTTTGTCGATGGCAGCGTTGTTGCCCAACTCTCGCCCCCCGACATGAAATTGCCGATTCAACTTGCATTGACCTGGCCTGCTCGTGCCCCTCGGTGCGCCAAGGCTCTCGACTGGGCTGCGCTGCGCACGCTCGACTTCGAGCCGGTCGATTTCGATCGGTTTCCTGCTGTGCAGCTCGCGTGGCGAGTCATTCGCGCTGGCGGCACATCGGGGGCGATTCTCAATGCGGCGAACGAGGCCGCCGTTGAAGCATTCACCCGGGGAACGATTCGATTTGGCGAGATCAGCACGCTCGTGATGGGAGCGCTTGATGCGATCCCTGCGATTGCTGTTGTCGACCTTTCGACTGTGTCAGACGCCGATTCTCAAGCGCGCGCGTGGGTGTACTCCCAACTGAGCCCAACGCACGTCACGCACGCGCATCCATCGACGAGGTAGCGGCGTCGGCACGACCGTGACGCCGAAGCCGCTCGCACTTCGCTGCCCTCGCCTACCCTCACACGACGATGGAACTTCTCGGCAACGGCGCGAATATTTTGTTGGTTCTCGTTGGCTTTGGATTGCTTGTGGCGGTGCACGAGCTTGGGCACTTCATCGCCGCGAAGTGGGCTGGCGTACGCGTCGACAGTTTCGCAGTCGGCATGGGACCAGTGCTGGTCGCGTACCGCAAAGGGATCGGGTTTCGGTTCGGGTCGACTGATCCGATCATTCTGAAGCAGACCGGCAAGCGAACGATCGAACTCTCCGACAGCGAGATGGAACGGCTCGAGTATGGAGAGACCGAGTACTCGCTGCGCGCACTCCCGCTCGGCGGATTCGTGCGAATGCTCGGGCAAGATGACCTCAATCCAGCCGCTGCGAGCACGGATGCTCGCTCGTACAACCGCGTCGCGGTGTGGAAGCGGATGATCATTGTGAGCGGCGGCGTGGCGTGCAACATTGCGACGGCGATTTTGCTCTTCGTCGTTGCGTTCATGGTCGGAGTGCGCTTCGAAGCGCCGCTCGTAGGCGCTGTGATGCCAGCGGCGCCCGCTGCTTCAGCGGGAATTCAGGCCGGCGATCTCGTTGTTGCAATCGACAACACTCCAGTGTCGACCTTTGCAGATCTGCAGATTGCAGCGGCGATGGCGACGCCGTCGCAACCGCTTCGCATGACGATTGACCGAACGGTCGATGGTGCGCACAAGCAACTCACAGTCGATGTGACTGCCCGCCAAGATCCACTCGCGGGAGTGATGTCTATTGGCATCGCCCCTGCCGCAAGCGTTGCGCTCGTGAACAACGATGAGGCGACCCCGTTCTTGTTTGGCGCACTCACGCGCGCTGGATTTTGGAACCACGCTCCCGATGGAATGCCATCAACTCAGCAATGGGGAGTGGCTGGTGCGCAGCCAACACGCGAAGAGTTTGCGCAGAGTTTTCGAGGAGCAACCCTGCTCTCGGTGAACGGCAGTGCTGCGACAACCTACGACGCACTCGACCGCGCCGCTGCGGCATCTGCTGGTCATGCGCTCGCCACGAGGTGGAGCATTGCCACGAGCGGCGATGTCAATATTGCCCTCAATTGTGCGCCGATTTGGCAGATTCTCGAACACACCACCAAACCACCATCCGCGACGATTGACTACGAGCCGGGCTTTCTTGGAATGTCCCCTCTGGTGCGAATCGGTCGCGTGCTTGAGAGTTCTTCTGCACATGGCACGCTCGAAGAGGGTGATGTCATCCTGCGCGCTGGCGATGCGACAGGACCACGCCAGATGGAGTTTCGTCTCGCACTGCAACAACACGCAGGACGAACGATTGCGATGCGTGTGCTGCGCGGCGGCAACGAGATCGACGCGAGCCCGCACGTTGGACGCGATGGCAAACTCGGCGTCGAGATTGGATTCGCGTGGGAGACTCCGCTCATCGCGCAACCATTCGCTGTGGCAGGTCCCCCGCCAGGAACGGCGACTGCGGTCGCGCCATTCAATCTGATGCCGCTCACTCGCATCGACTCGGTGAACGGTCGTTCGATCGGCAACTGGACCGATCTCTTTCGCGCGACGATGCAGTTTCTGCAAGAGACGCCAGCGTCGAACGAACTCGTTGTGCTCTTCACACCTCCAACGCCGTCGGCGCGAACGGAGCCTTCAACGATCGTGCTCGACAGCGCGCGACGGCAGGAACTATCAGCGCTCGGATGGCGACCCACACTCGGACCAGAGTGGTTCGCCCCCGCAGAGGTTGTTCTCACCGCAGGCGGCGATCCAATCAAAGCAGTTGGAATGGGATTCTCTGAGACCAAGAAGATGGTGCTGCTGACCTACCTCACGCTTGATCGGCTCTTTCGCGGAACCGTCGGCGTCTCGCAACTGCGCGGTCCCGTTGGAATCGTGCACATCGGTACACGGGTCGCTGATCGAGGCATGACTTACCTGCTCTTCTTTCTTGCGATGATCAGCGTCAATCTTGCCGTGATCAATTTCTTGCCCATTCCCATCGCAGACGGCGGACTCATGGTCTTTCTGATCTACGAGAAACTGCGCGGCCGACCACCGAGCCCGGCCTTCCAAAGCGGCGCGATGGTTGCTGGACTCGTGCTTGTTGGATTGCTCTTCGCGGTGACGTTCTACAACGATGTCATGCGACTCGTGAGTTAGCCGCGCGACCGAGCGATGCACGCACCAGTCACGATTATCACCGGCGCAGGCAGCGGAATCGGCCGAGCAACGGCGCAAGAACTCGCGCGACTCGGACACCGGCTTGCACTCGCGGGTCGACGACACGAGGCGCTGCTCGAAACCGCCGCGCTGTGCGACAACCCAAGTGTGATCCTCTGCCATCCCGCCAATCTCAGCGATGATCGCGCCGCTGCGGCTCTCGTCGCAGCCGTCTGCGAGAGATTTGGGCGCATCGACAATCTCGTCAATTGTGCTGGCATTGCTCCGATGGTGCCGATCGAGGCGACGACTGAGCAACATCTGAGTGACTGCTTTGGCGTGAACACCTTTGGTCCTGCGCACTTGATCATCCGCTGCTGGCCGCACTTCGCTGCGCAGAAGTCCGGACGCATCGTGAACATCTCGTCACTCGCAACGACCGATCCATTTGCAGGATTTTTTGCCTATGCCGCATCGAAGAGCGCGCTCGATTCGCTCACTCGCAGTGCAGACCGAGAGGGCGCTGCTATCGGCGTCAAGGCGTTTTCAATAAATTTAGGATGTGTTGAAACGGCACTCTTGCGATCGTTCGCAGATGAAGTGATGATCCCCAAGTCGCGCGCAGTTGCGCCTGCTTTGGTCGCGCAACTCATCGCGCAGTATCTCAACGGATCACGCGACCGTGAACACGGTCAGTGCAATGCGTTTTCGATGCCATGACTGACAGGTCGGCGACGGGCTCAGGCGGACCCGCTCACCGACGCTTGTGCAGCGCACGATCGATGTCGCGCTGGCTCTCGCGCTTCGAGATCACTTGGCGCTTGTCACCTTTAGTGCGTCCGGTGCCAACTCCGACAAGCAGTTTTGCAAAGCCGTTCTTGAAGTAGATCTTGAGTGGCACAAGCGAGACCCCCTTCGCCTTCATTTGCCCTGCCAACTTCTCGATCTCGCGGTGCTTGGCGAGAAGTCGCCGCACGCGAATGGGTGCGTGTTGGCGGTCGCGCCCCGCGGGTGGATATTCAGCGATGTGAACTCCGTGAAGGTTGAGCCGAAGGGGGTTGAGTTCGGCCATGACCCATCCCTCGGCAAGGCTCACCTGCGACCCACGAACCGACTTGACCTCGGTTCCGAGCAACTCCATGCCGCACTCGATCGTTTCTCCAATCGAAAAGTCGTGAAAAGCCTTGCGATTTTCGATCGTTGGCGATTGATCGGATGAGTTATTGCGCTTGCTCGCCACTCGTGAAACATACCCGCCACGCCCGACCGCCCCGTGATTGCTCAGAATCTCACCTGAGAATCTTTGCACAGACCCCGAATTGCGGCATAATGAACGCATACGAGCAGCCGACCTGCGCGTATGGCTTTCTGCGGGGCGAGAGATATCCCTCGCCCTGCTGTGTTTTTGCAGGCTCCACAACGGATCAAGAACTTCAGACCAGAATCCCCAACATCCAGGAACGCTCACCAATGAAGACTCGTGTACTCCTCTCGATTCTCTCGACCGCCGCAGCGACCATCTATTTCGGCTCGACGGGCCACGCAGATGTGGCGCACGTGCAACCTGCAACCGCGCTCTCGGCAGTTGGACTCACCGAGGGGGCAATCGATGTTGCGGCTGCCCGCCGCGACTTCTTTGATGCACATGCGGGCGCAGATTTTTTCGAGCGCGGCGATCGAATCACACGCGTCTTTGGACGCGCATTCTCACAAGGCCGCGGTGCGAGCGAGAGCGCGAGTGCCTTCATCGCGCAACACTCAGACATCTTTGGAGTCGCGTCGAATCAAATCTTGCCGCTGGGTGCCTTCCCCGATGGCAGCCACGCAGTTGACGTGTACTGGGATGAGAACATCGAGGGCTTTCGATTTTCGTTGCTCGGTTACTCACAGTTCGTGCAAGGAGTTCCCGTCTTTCGATCTTCGTTGAAGCTGCTCATGCGCAACGAACCTGGGTTTCCGCTCGTGCTTGCATCAGCAGATCTGCGCAACCTCGGCACGTTCGCGACGACGCTCGTTGGTCGCCCTTCACTCAGCGACTTCAATCAACGAACTTGGTCGAGCCAAGCGATCCGCAATATTGCTGTTGCCGAACCAACAGAGGCCCAGCTCGTGATCTTTGCAGGCGTCGACGACTCTCCTGCGACTCCAACGCTCGCAGTGAGTTTTATCGTTGTGCGCGGAGTCCCAGGATCGGGACTCTCAAAGATGCTCTACGTCACAGAGGCCACAACAGGAAAAGTGCTCTTTGAGGAAGAGCAGATCTGCAACCTCGACATCACTGGAAGCGTTCAGGCTCTCGCGACCACAGGCTGGGGAGCCGACGCGTGCGCAGCCGAAGCGGCGGCGGCGCTTCCGCATGCAGCGATCTCGAACGGCGGCACAACTGTTTATGCGAATGCTGCGGGCGGCTATGTCTTTCCATACACAGGAACAGGCTCGCTCTCGCTCGTATCGAACATGACGGTCGGCGGCCGGTATTTCAAGGTTGACAATGTCGCAGGAACCGAACTCACCCTCACGACGACCGGCGCGAGCGGTGGCACTGCAAACTTTCTGCACAACGCAGGCAACTTGACTGAACAGGATCGCGCACAGGTCAACGCGTATCTGCATGCGAACATCTGCCGCGACTACATCATCGCGGCGAATCCAACCTATCCCACGATTGCGACTCAACAGGGAGCGAGCGCATTCCAAATCAATGTGAGTGTCGCGGGAACGTGCAACGCCTACTACGACGGACCTTCGATCAACTTCTACTCATCGGGTGGAGGGTGCAACAACACGTCATTCTCAACCGTTGTGCATCATGAATTTGGGCATCACTTGGTTGCCACCGGCGGTAGCGGCCAGGGCGCATACGGTGAGGGAATGGGCGACGTGATGAGCGCACTCATCAGCGAGAACTCGACGCTCGGCATCGGCTTTCAATCCTGCTCGGCCGGAATTCGAAATGCGGCCAACACGTGCACCTATTCATCGACTGGGTGCTCAAGTTGCGGCAGCGAGATTCACGCATGCGGCCAGTTGCTCTCTGGTTGTTTCTGGGACACGCGCGCGAACTTGGTTGTGAGTGATCCAGCGACGTTTCGCACATTGGTCCGCAACCTCGCTGTGAACTCGGTGTTGCTGCACTCTGGCACCACAATCGCAGCGGACATCACGATCGATGTGCTCACGGTTGACGACAACAATGCCGACATCACCGATGGAACACCCCACTACACGCCGATCAATAATGCGTTTACCGCGCACGGATTGGCTGGACCCACGGTGCTCCCACTGAAGTTCACGATCCCGGGTGGCATTCCAACATTCTCTGCGCCGAACACAGCGATGTCTGTGGCGGTCCAGGTGAGCGCGCTCGGATCGCAGCCACAGCCAAACACCGGCAAGGTTTATTGGAGAACTGGAACGACTGGCACCTTCTCGAGCGCAGCAATGACGCAAGGAACTGCCAACAACTACACAGCTTCGATTCCAGTTCCTGCCTGCGGAAGTGTGGTGCAGTACTACTTCGAGGCCAAGACGACAGCGAACGCGATCGTGCTCAACCCAGCGACGGCACCAACCACGGTGCATTCGACCGCTGGCGGGTACGGCGAAAGCGTCGTCTTTGCAGACACATTCGAGCTTGCTGGTGCGTGGACAGTTTCGTCAACAGCAACCGTCGGTGCGTGGACGCGCGTCGATCCAATCGGCACCACCGAGCAGCCTGAGAATGATCACACCGCGGCAGGAACCCTTTGCTTCATCACAGGTCAAGGCACCGTTGGGGGTGCGCTTGGTGAAGCCGATATCGACGGCGGCGCAACGACCTTGCTTTCGCCTGCGTTCAATCTCTCGAGTAATCCGGCAGCGTCAGTGAGCTATTGGCGCTGGTACTCCAACGACGGCGGAGCCGCACCAAACGCAGACTCGATGCCCGTCGAAATCAGCAACAACGGCGGTACCACGTGGGTTCAACTCGAATTGGTCACCGACAATCTCAATGCGTGGACCTATAAGAGTTTCAAGGTCGCCGACTTCATCACGCCAACCGCCAACATGCGCATCCGGTTTGTTGCGAGCGACACAGGCAGCGGATCGGTCGTCGAAGCGGGAGTTGATGACTTCGCGATCGGTGGAATCAGTTGCACGCCACCCTATGTTCCTGGAGACGTCAACCAAGATGGATCGGTCAATGGACAAGACCTCGCCATCGTGCTCGGTGGATGGGGAACTGTCGGCGGCGATATCGATGGCAATGGCACGACCGAAGGTGCGGATTTGGCAATCTTGCTCTCCGCTTGGACTGGCTGAGCCGTATACTCTCCGCCCCCCTACCTGCCCAGGTGGCGGAATTGGCAGACGCGCCAGCTTGAGGTGCTGGTGGGAGCAATCCCTTGGAGGTTCGAGTCCTCTTCTGGGCATTTGGTCGGAGACACAATGTTGCCGTCACTGCGAAGTGGCGGCAACTTTTCTTTTGGCATGACTCTGCGAATCAACGAGATCTTCTTCTCCATTCAAGGTGAGTCGACATGGGTCGGATCACCCTGCCTGTTCGTTCGCCTTGCGGGCTGTCCCCTGCGATGCAGTTACTGCGACACTGCCTACGCATTTCGCGAAGGATCGACACGCACGATTGACTCACTCGTCGATGAGGTCATGGCACACGAGTGCCAGCTCGTTGAAATCACCGGCGGCGAACCGCTCGCGCAGCGCAACGTGCACTCGCTGATCTCGCGCCTGCTCGATCGAGGTCGAACGGTGCTGCTTGAGACCTCGGGAGCGATCGACACAGAGCCTGTTGATCGGCGCGTGCACATCATTCTCGACATCAAGACGCCAGATTCAGGCGAGTCACACAGAACACACTGGGCAAACCTCGACCGAATCACCTCGCACGACGAAGTAAAATTCGTGATCGGGTCGCGCGGCGACTACGAGTTTGCACGCGAGATCACAGCGAAACATGCGCTCGTCGCACGCTGCCGCGCGGTGCACTTTTCACCGGTACACGAGCAGAAGGCAGGGCTCGAGATTCTTGGAGCACGCGGACTCGCGCCGCGCGAACTCGCAGAATGGATATTGGCCGATCGCCTCGCTGTTCGATTGCAACTTCAGATGCACAAGATCATCTGGGACCCTTCGACGCGCGGCGTCTGACGCGGGTCGAGTGAAGCATTCCGCCGCTCTCGCACTGTCTTGTTGTCTTGCTGTCTCGCGCTTGCGTGCCCGCGGCGGAATCTTCGCTCGCGCGAGTTCTCGAGCCGAGCAAGTCTGCGCAGCTCGGCGAGAGCTGTTTGAGCGCCGAGTGAAGCATTCCGCCGCGCTCACACTGTCTTGTTGTCTCTCGCCATCTCGCGCTTGTGGAAAGCACCGCGCTCACACTGGCTCGAGCGAGCCGCACTCGCGCTGCGTTCATCGCCTGCTTTTACAGCAGCCTGTTAGTAGACCCATCCCTCGACGGCTGCTTCTGCGGGAACAACCGTGTGCACAAGCGGCGTGAGCAGAATGAGCGCATCAAGGATGTCGCCTTCGGTGTCGGCAATCGCCTGTTGCATGAGCGACGTCGAGATTGGGATGCCACTCTCTTCGAGGCGACGCGCGATGAGCCCGCGCACGCGCTGCGGCGGTTCACCTTCACCTTTGTAGCCACGCGTCGGAAATCCGAGTCGGTGCAAGATGCTTGTTGAGTTTCCTTCGCACACAGTTGCGTGCGACGTTGTCGGCGCCATCGGCGCGATCGAGATTCCCGCCTCGTGCAGCGGCAAGAGCACTTCACACATGAATGTCCACGTTGCCTTGAAAACGCGCAGGTTCATCGGCGCCATTGGCGTGCGCGCTTCAGCATCCGCCACACGCCGCGGCTCTTCGCGCGAAACCAAGCGCAGTTGCGTGCGCCATGCGCGGGGCGATCCAGTTGCTGCGGCCCAGCGGGCGGCGGCGAGCCAACTCTCGTCGATTTCGTGCGCGCGCAGCGTCGCCAGCGGTAATCCCGATGCCGCGTCGACGCGCCAGATGTGGTGATCCGAACTCTTTGCCGATGCCAGAATTGCGCGCATGAGTGCGCTGCGGTCTGCGCGCTCGATGGTGATCTCGCTCGGTGACTTCCACGATGCGATGCGAATCTTGTGCAGACCGCCATTGTCGGCGCCAGAAAAATCAACTCCGTGAAACTGCATGGCGGTCACTGATTTCCGCAGGATGACTGCGGCTTTCCACAAGGGCAGCATCCACCTTGGTGCACATGACCGCTCGATGTTGGCGACTGGGTTCCAGTCACGCCAAAGACGCTGAGTTTGCGACGAAAGGTGCGGCCGCGGCCCGCAGGGTCTTCGACGGGCGCGTCAGCCTGCGACATTGGGCGCAGTAGAACGACAACTTCGCTGTCGACTTCATTGGTGTATTCGTATTGTGGCATGGCTTTGGGTGGCGCAATCGAGTCAGGCGCGCGCGGTTTTTCTCGTTGCAGTTTTCTTCGTCGTGCGTTCGCGACGACGGTGAATCGTTGCAGCATCTGCGAATGCTTCTTTGCGAAGTTGCGAGAGTTCAGAGTGCGTGAGATCGCGCCACGCACCGATGGCGAGACCGCGCAGTCGAACTGGGCCCATGCGAATGCGACGCAGGGTCTTCACGGGATGGCCGAGGTCTGCCAACATTCGTCGAATCTGACGATTGCGCCCTTCGCGAAGTTCCATCGTCAAGAGCGTGCGTGTTGGATCACGACGCAAGATCTTCAAGTGTGACTCGCGTGTGCGCGATCCTGGATCAGAGTCGTTTGGAAGAAAGATTCCTTCTTCGAGCCGCGCGACATCTGCCGGCTCGAGCCGTCCCTTCACCAACACTTCGTATTCCTTGTGCACTTCATACCGAGGGTGAGTGAGCCGATTCGCCAACTCTCCATCGTTGGTGAGCAAGAGCAATCCGCTCGAATCCATATCAAGTCGGCCCACTGGATAAAGTCGCGCTTGGCTTGGATGTTCAACGAGTGCGGTCGCGAGGCGGCGTCCCTCAGGGTCGGAATTCGTACAGACGTAACCCGCAGGCTTGTGCAACATCACATAGATGTGTCGCTCGGCAGCGCGAAGCGGGCGGCCATCGACGTTGATCTTGTCTTTCGCAGGGTCGACCCACGCTGGCAGCGCGTCGATCACCTCGCCGTTCACCTTGACAAGCCCCTCTGAAATCATCGCCTCAGCATTGCGGCGCGACGAGATTCCGGCATCTGCCATCACCTTCTGAAGACGCACACCGCGCGAAGCGTCGGTATAGGAGTGGGTTGGTTTTCTGGCGCGTCGAGGCATCCCCACAAGGTAGCGGTTTTGGCGGCAACTATGCTCGTCGAGAGATGATTTGTCACGGGCGACCTGACTGGCACCTTTCGATCATGTTTGCGCTGAGCGCCTGCGGTTGCGCACTGCCAATTGCATGCACGAGCGATCACTCACTGCCGCCCGCGGCGACGACGGCGACTGACACAACGCGCGCAGAGCCGACCGACCGCGCGTTCACGCGTACATGCGCTCGAGCAACGCAGCTGCTCGATCCTGCCCCAAACGCCGAGTTGCTTGGACCGCTTCTCGACGAACATCACTTGCGCGCTCCGCTCGAGTTGGTTGCAAACGACATCATGCACTTTTGCACTCGTGCTCCGCAGGATTGCATGACGCTGCCGATGCGTGCGGCAATCGCGCGACCACTCGCCCTCGCAGAGATTTCTGCGCAGAGTGCCGCGCCATTCATCACGACCCAGTCCGAGACAACGCTGGTCGCAGCACCCTCTCCTACCCGTCAATCGGCGCAACTCGTCTGCACTGTCTTTGGCGCGCCGACCGAACCACTTGGTCCCCCTCAAGGAACGCTTCAAGTCAATGATCCGCAGGGTGCTGTTTTCGCCCTCGATTTTCTTCTCAATCAACCGCGGCTTTACTTCGAGAGTGCACTCGCCGATCGTCCCGCCGCAATCGAAAGCCTCGCCTTTCTCGACCTGCTCGTCGTTGAATTGACCCTGGGCAGCGAGAGCGCAGCGCGCTTCTCGCCGTTCGCGCAGAGAGCGCGCCGTGCGATCGACCTGAGCGAGCACGGCATCATGCGCGCCGCAGCTCGCTCACTCGCGCACATCGACGTCGAGATCGCATCATCCTGCGATTGGACGAAAGTCGCGCCCGAACCGCTCGCCCCAGAGATCGCTTCGGCAGTTACGGGCGATGCGCTCGCAGCAGAGAACGTGCCAGGCATTGGATGGGTCATCGTTGGTTCGCTGGCAAACAACAGCTACGACATGCATCGCATTGCCGCCGTCTTCGATCCAGGTGGAGAAGACACCTACACATGGAGCACACCGTTCGTGGGCAACCAAGCGGTGATCGACCGCGCTGGAAATGACCAGTACATCGGCGGCGAGCAGCATGGCCCTGCGGCCGGACTCTTCGGACTCTCGCTCATCGACGACGCGTCAGGAAACGACCACTACTCGGGGGCATCGCTCGCGTGTGGCGCGGGGCTCTTCGGCGTGGGAGTACTGATCGATCGCAGTGGGGATGACACGTACAAGACTGGCGCATGGAGCCTCGGCAGTGGCATCTTTGGAGCGGGTTTTCTCTTCGATCAAAGCGGGCGCGACTCCTATCAAAGCGCCGTTTTCTCGCAAGGCGTCGGCGGTCCACTTGGAATTGGCGTTCTCGCAGATCGCGCTGGAAGCGACCTCTACCGAGCCGACGGAATCATCCCAAGCGTCTACGGCGATGCAACTGTTTCGTTTGCAATGAGCCAAGGTGTCGGCGTCGGCGCGCGCCCACTCTGCGCTGGTGGAGTCGGATTGCTGATCGACGACGCAGGCGACGATCGATACGAAGGCGGAGAGTTTGCACAGGGCGGCGGCTACTACTACGGCTATGGAATGTTGATCGACCACCTCGGCAACGACCTCTACCGCGGCGATCACTACGCGCAAGGATTCACCGCGCATCAAGCGGCTGGCGTGTTGATCGATGTCGCGGGTGACGACACATACTGGTCGACGACATCCGCATCGCAAGGTGCTGCGTGGGATACATCGACATCGCTCTTACTCGACGGCAGCGGCAACGACACCTATCGCGGCGGCGCACTTGGGCAAGGTTCCGCCGCAGAACAGGCAATCGCTGCGCTCTGCGATCTCGACGGCAGCGATCACTACCTCTCGAATCACTCGAATTCGCAGGGAGAGTCGAACGACAACGCCTATCACTTCGCTCGCGCAGGCGCGCGATCGTTCAGTGTGTTGCTCGACACTGGCGATGGCGTCGACTTCTTCTCGACTGGGCGCACGCTGCACGGAGTGACAGTCACTGGTCCCACCGTGAGCGCTGAGTTGCCCGCGAGCGCACCACTCTTTGGGATCGCCATCGACCTCTCTAACGCGAAGATCCGCAAAGAGAGTCGATAGACTGCGATTGTGAGTGTCCTGCGAAATCCCAGCCGTGGCCTCGACATCGCCCGCTACTGCGTGCGACATCTCGCAGAAGTGCGCGCCCCCGACATGGCTGCTGCCCTTGCATTTCGAACGCTTTTTGGGCTTGTTCCTGTGCTGTTTGTTGCGACGCTAGTCACGCGTTCGCTTGCGGGCGAGCGATTTCCTGCATTCGTGAAGTCGCTCGCGAACATGGCCGGGCTCAACGACATCGGACTCAACGTTGCGACCGAGGGGGCCGATGGTGTCGAGAAGCAACAGTTGAGTCTTTGGATCGAAGAACTCGTGCGCTTTTCAGCATCGCTCGATCTCTCCACTCTGGGGCTCATCGGTTTCGGTGCCGTGCTCTTCTCTGCGATCTGGCTCATCGTCGCAATCGAAAACACGTTCAACATTGTCTGTCGTGCGCCAAACTCGCGCCCCTGGCATCGACGCATCCTCGTCTATTGGTCGGTGCTCACGCTCGGACCAATTCTGCTCGCGATCATCCCCCTGCTCGATGGTGAACTTCGCAACTATCTGAGTGGAGAGACTCCGCTTCCAGTCGGGTACGTCACGCTGCGCCCGATTCTTGGGTTCTTCTTGCTTTTCGCGCTGCTCTACTTTTCGTACGCAGTCATCCCCACCGAGCGGATGCGCTGGAAGACTCTCGCAGGTGGCGCGCTCATCGGCGCCATCGGCCTCGAACTTGGGCGCCGATTCCTCGGCATTTACATGGACCACGCATTCACGGTGAACCGCCTGTACGGATCGCTCGGGCTTGTTCCAGTCTTTATGTTCTGGGTCTACACGATGTGGCTCATCGTGCTCTTTGGTTTGCAAGTCAGTTCGCTTCTCAACGCACTGATGAGCGATGAGCGCGTGCGCACGCTTCTCAAACAGCAATCGACAACATTCGAGCCTGCGGTCGCGGTCTGCGCGATGGAATGGATTTGCTCGCAGTATTCCTCTGGAAAGCCCGCGACCATCGCTCGACTCGCTGAACACCTACGCGTCGACTTGACCACAACATCGCGCCTCGCATCGGCACTCGCGACCTCGAACCTCCTCGTGCAAATTTCAGATGGTGGCATCCTCATTCCCGCCCGCCCGGCGAATTCGCTGCGCGTCTGCGACGCGCTCGCCGTTGGTTTTGCTCTCGCGGGTGAACGCGAAGCCACCGGCGACGTACGGTTGTTCAATAGATTGCGGGCAGTCCAACTGAAGGCGGTCGAAAATCAGACATTTGCCGCTGAACCGACTTGCAAAATGGATGCTTCGACCGCAGAATTGAGTGGAACGCCATGACGAACCCAGGCATCCCAGAACCATCCGCTCGATCCTTCGTGACGGTCAGCACTCGCAACAAGCACCTGATTGCTCGTTTCGATGCTGTCTCGATTGGACCGCGCGAAGCGACTTCAGTCGCTGCGGATGTTGCGACTGCCCTGCTCTCTGCAACGAAGGGCAAGTGTTTCGTCATTGATCTCTCGCGCACGAACTCACTCTCGAGCATGGGGCTTGGCCTCTGCGTCGATCTTCGCAACCGCGCAGTCGATGCGGGATTGCGCCCTGTTCTGACAGGCATGAATGTGCACCTCGCAGACCTCTTTCTGATGATGCGGGTCGATCGACTCTTCTCGATCGCGACCTCGACCGTAGAACTTGAGCGCCTGCTGCTGTGATTCGGCGCGCTCTCATTTCTGCCGCCTGTGTGCTTGGGATCGCACTGCTGTGCGGCTGCTACGAAAAGGTCATCCGAGTAAAGACAGGCGATCAGACGACTGAGGTCGCCGACCCTGACTTCAATGAACAACCAGGCGCACTCGACGAACTCATGTGGGGGCCCGTTCCCAAGGGGCAGGATCCCGCGACCTACTATCGCAAGAAGAAACAACTTCTTGCGCAGTAGCGCACACTGCGCGCATCGAGTTAGACTTCGGTTCTATGGGTCTTGAAACCGCACTGCCAAACGACAGCGTTCTGACGACCAACCTCAATCGCGTTGTCAATTGGGCGCGGCGGTCGAGTGTCTGGCCGATGCCATTCGCGACCGCATGCTGCGGCATCGAATTGATGGCGACCGCGTGCTCACGCTTCGATCTCGCGCGATTCGGCGCTGAGGTCATGCGCTTCTCTCCTCGACAAGCCGACCTCATGATTGTTGCGGGTCGCGTCAGCGTGAAGACCCTGCCGGTGCTGCAACGTATCTACTCGCAGATGGCAGAACCAAAGTGGGTGATCTCAATGGGCGCGTGCGCCTCAACTGGCGGAGTCTTCGACACCTACGCCGTCGTGCAAGGTGTCGATCAGTTCATGCCGGTTGATGTCTACATTCCAGGATGCCCACCACGCCCTGAGATGTTGATCGAAGGAATCATGGCGATCCAGCGCATCATCGATGCGGACAATATTCCGCGCGATCCCACTGGAAAACGCCTCGCGCTCAACATTGCGATCAACCCAAACTACGAACCGCGCAGTCAGCCGCGGCCGATCACAATCGGCGCGACGTGACTTCTGATCCGCCGCCAGTTTGGGCGGCCGATTTCAGTGATCGCACGAATGCATCGACGCGGGCGATCCCCTTTTCGATCTGTGCGGGCGAGCAAGCGAACGAGAACCGCACATGACCGCGCGCGCATTCACCGAAGTCTTCGCCCGGCACGACCGCCACATGCGCCTCGTTCAAGAGTGCATCTGCGAACGCTTGCGCTGAGTCGATCTCGACTCCGCGAGGCGAAACGGTGCCGAAGAGTTGGCTGATATCTGGGAAGGAATAAAACGCGCCCGTTGGCTGTGTCGTGCGAAAGCCAGGAATCGCACTGAGCAAGCGATGAATAAGCACTGCACGCGATGCGAATGCAACGCGCATCTTCTCGACTTCAGCGGCCGAGGCGGGCGAGAGTGCCTCGACAACTGCTGGAAGAAAGAAGCTTGCGATCGAGTTTGTCATCTGCCCCTGCAACTTGATGACTTCTTTCGCGAAGCGACCGTTCGCGCCTGGGGCGCAGAGGTATCCGATGCGCCATCCTGTCATTGCGAAGGCCTTGCTCATGCCGTTGATCGTGACGGTGCGATCAGCGACGCGTGGATCGCTGCCCGGCGACCAGTGTGCGAGACCTGCGGCGATCTCAGGAAAGATGAGTTTCTCGTAAATCTCATCTGAGATGATTGCAACCTTGGGATGGCTCGCGATCACATCAACGATTGCCTTCAACTCATCGACTGGGTAGACGATTCCGCATGGATTGCTCGGCGAATTCAACAGAATCGCGATCGTGCGGCTCGTCACCGCGCGCTGCACCTGCGCTGCAGTCACACGAAAGCCATTGTCGATGCTGCCCGCGACTTCGACGCACACGCCTCCCGCGAGTTCGATCAGCGGACGGTAACTCACCCACGCTGGCGTCGGCAGGATCACTTCGTCTCCGCGCCCAGGTTCGATCATCGTCTGCAGCGCCATGTACACCGCATGTTTCGCACCCGCTGTGACGGTGACATCCTCAGCGCGGCACTGGATGCCATTCTCTGTTTGCAATTTTCGCGCGATCGCTTCGCGCGCCCCCTTGTCGCCCGCGGTGGGCGCATACTTGGTCATTCCCGATTCAAGCGCAACGATCGCGGCGCGCTTGATGTTTGAAGGTGTGTCGAAGTCAGGCTCGCCCATCGAGAATCCAACAACATCGATCCCTTGCGCTTTGAGAGCCGCCGCACGCGCGCCAACTGCGAGAGTCGCGGATTCCTTCATGTCAGCAACGCGGTGGGAGATTTGCATGGTGTTGCAAGAGTAACCGAGCCACCGTTTTGGGCGTGAATGGACTACAGTTCTCGACTTCTTATGAGCCCAGACTCGATCAAACGCATTGGCATTCTCACGGGCGGCGGCGACTGCCCCGGTCTCAACGCAGTCATTCGCGCTGTCGCCAAGACGGCGATGTTGCAGTTTCGCATGGAAGTCTTCGGCATCGAAGATGGCTTTCAGGGACTCATCGAAAACCGAGTGCGTCCACTTTCATTTCGCGATGTTTCTGGCATTCTGACGCGCGGCGGCACGATTCTCGGAAGCAACAATCGCTGCAACCCGCGCAAGTACTGCACTTCGAAGTTGCCCGATGGAACACCTGTGTTTTCGGATGTCACGCCGACCTGCATCCAGACGATTCGTCAGAACAAGCTCGATGCGATCATCGTGATCGGCGGCGACGGCACGATGTGCTGCGCAGCGCCGCTCGTTGAAGCTGGCATCAATGTGATTGGCATCCCAAAGACAATCGACAACGATCTCTTTGGCACCGAAATCACATTCGGATTTCTCACCGCGGTTGCGACGGCAACCGAAGCGCTCGACCGATTGCACTCGACGGCAGATTCGCACCACCGCGTGATGGTGTGCGAAGTGATGGGACGAAACGCAGGATGGATCGCGCTCACCGCTGGGGTCGCGAGTGGATCAGACATGATTCTGATTCCTGAGATTCCATTCGACGAAGAAGCCATCAGCGAGTACATCCGATTGCGCATGGACAGCGGCCCTGGTTTCGCGATCGTCGTTGTCGCCGAAGGAGCGAAGGCTGCAGGCGGTGCGCCGGTCGTTGCGCGCATCGATCCGACGAGTCCCGATCCAATTCGACTCGGCGGCATTGGACAGCGCGTCGCCGATTCGATTGCATCGCGCACGAATGCAGAAGTTCGCACGACGGTGCTCGGCCACGTTCTGCGCGGCGGAATGCCAATTGCGCCAGATCGCATCTTGGCGACCAACTTTGGCTACCACGCGATTTCGATTCTGATGGAGGGGGCCACCGGACGACTTGTCGTTCGTGAGAACAATGTTTTCAGCGATGTCGACCTGCTCGTCTCTGCGGGTCGACAGCGACTCGTTCCACCGAATCATGCGCTCATCACCGCGGCCCGCGCGATCGGCACGTCATTTGGTGATCGCCTCGGGCACACTCGCGGCACGTCCGCCACTTCGTCGGTCGTGTGACGCGCGCTGTGACTCGTGCGTAGCCTTCACGCGTGCAGCAGTGCGTCTTTCTTGATCGCGACAACACCATCATTGCCAACGATGGCGACTTGGGTGATCCCACTCTTGTTCGATTGTTGGATGGCGCCGCGTGGGGAATTCGCGCGATTCGCGAGGCTGGCTATCTCGTGGTTGTCGTCTCAAATCAAGGTGGCGTCGCACGCGGCAAGTATTCAGAGCGCGACGTCGTCACTGTGCACGCACGCATCGACGAGTTGCTCGCGCGTGCGGTTGCCTGGACGGGTGACGCGCCGTTGATCAATGAGTGGATGTTCTGCCCCTATCACCCCGATGGATCGGTCGAGGCATTTCGCAAAGAGCATCCGTGGAGAAAACCTGCGCCAGGAATGCTGCTCGATGCGGCGAAGCGACTCACGATTGACCTCAAGTCGAGTTGGATGGTCGGCGATCAAGAGCGCGACATTGACGCTGGACGGACTGCTGGTTGCAAGACGATTCGCATCGCGGCAACGACCTCGTCCGATGCCGACCTGCGGGCATCGAGCAGTGCGGATTACATCGAGAGCGACCTCTTGCATGCAAGTCAGCGCATCGTGCGCGTTGATGGACGCGACGGATCGCCCGTCTGGCAAGAAACGAATTCTGCCCGAATTCTCGCGCTCCCGGGGCGTTTGCACGACGCGCAGACGCGCGAAATCGTGCGTGTGACAGCCCATGCGCTCGCTGAGCGCGCGGGGGTTCGCCTCGCGCAATTCACCGTTGACGAATCGGGCGTTGCCTTCGACATCGTCGGCGCAGAGATTGTTGCGTTGGGATTCGCCGCCGAACTTCGCCGCACGACGAGTCACTGGGCGCAGTCGCATGGGGCGGGTCCACTCTGGGTGAGCGGATGAAATCGATCCTTGTGATCTTGCCATCGTGGGTCGGCGATGTGTGCATGGCAACGCCCGCAGTGCGGCACATCGCGCAAACCTTTCCGAGCGCGCGCATTGTGTTGTTCGGTCGACCGATGCTCGAACCTCTCGTCGCAGGGTTGCCGTTCGTGCATTCATTCGTCGGCGGATCGATGCGTGGCCGCGGCGCGCTCGGCGAGCTGCGCGCCATTCGCCGCGAACGATTCGATGCAGTCGTGCTGCTGCCAAACTCATTTCGCAGTGCGCTGTTTGGTCGACTCTGCGGGGTGTCGCAGCGTGTCGGCACAGCGCGCGATGGTCGCTCGTGGCTGCTCACCCATCCGTTTGCGACCCCGCAGCGCGTGCAGAGCACCGTCGATTCATACGCAGACCTTGCGCAGTGGTGGACGAACTCGCCGCTCACCGACCGTCGCCTTGAACTTGCAGTCACCGCTGCCGACGACGCGAAAGCGCGCGCGCTGCTCGGCGAAGACGCAACGAATTCATCCTCACCATCTCGCGACTTGATTCTGCTCAACCCAGGCGCAAACCGCGACGACAAGCGGTGGCCAGCGCCTTCGTTCGCGCTCGCAGCACTCGAACTCTCAGCGCGCGCACGCGCGGCGGGCACACCACGGCGCATCGCCGTCACTGGCAACCGCTCTGAGGCCAATCTCTGCGCAGAGATTGCCAAAGAATGCCAAGGCATCGACCTCTGCGCGCGCGGAGTCTCACTTGGATCGCTCAAGGGCATCCTCACGCGCACTGCGCTGTTGCTGACCAACGACACTGGACCGCGCGCCATCGCAGCAGCGCTCAACACTCCAACGATTGCGCTCTTTGGACCGACCGACCATCGATTCACACCGCTCGACTATCCCTTCGAGCAACGACTCATCGCCGAACCTTTTCTCACAGAGGATTGCATCGCCGATGATCACAAAGAACTCTGCGCGATCGATCGCATTTCAGTCGGCGACGTCATCGCTGCAGCGCGCACGCTCGATGATCGTCTCGCAACGCACTCGATCAAGTAGGATTTAGCCGTGAGCGCACCTCTCTGGACCACCATGATTGTTCTTGGTTTTGCCGCAGGAAGCATTCCTTTCGGACTGATTCTCGGTCGTGCAAAGGGCATCGACATTCGTGAGCATGGATCGAAGAACATCGGCGCGACCAACGTGGGACGAGTGCTCGGCCGCAAGTACGGATTTCTCTGCTTCGCGCTTGATGCGCTCAAGGGGGCAGTGCCAGTGCTCGCGGTCTGGTTCGTGTTGGTCCCCGCGCATCCCGAACAAACCAACCTCGTTGGAATGCTCATGCCGCTCGTTGGCATTGCTGCGATCCTCGGACACGTCTATTCGCCGTGGGTCGGATTTCGCGGCGGCAAGGGTGTTGCAACAAGTTTCGGCGCACTGCTTGCGATGTGGCCACTCATGACATTTCCTGCGCTCGGCGCGCTCGTCGTGTGGATCATCGTTCTCAAACTTTTTCGCTTCGTCTCGCTTGCGTCGATGTGCGCAGCACTCTCACTGCCGATCTTGCTCGCAGTGCGTGCTTTTGTAATCACCGGCGCGAATTCTTCCCCCGTGGATGCCGTGCTCCCCCTGCTCATCGCAGTCACCGCGCTTGCGTTTCTTGTCATCTGGAAACACCGCGCGAATATCACTCGCCTGCGCGCCGGAACTGAACCCCGCGTCGGCGCGAAGCAACCTGCGCAGTGAGCCGCCGCGGTCAACCTGCGCTACCCTGCGAGAATGACATCCGATCCTGCGAGTCACGGTTACCGCTCGCCGCTTGAAACCCGCAACGCCTCAGCGCAAATGCGCGTGATTTGGAGCGAGCACCACCGATTCAGCACATGGCGCCGAGTCTGGCTCGCGCTCGCACAAGCACAGATGGAACTTTCGCTCGGACCCACTGCCGATCAAGTCGAAGCGATTCGCCGCGTGCTTGATTCAGTCGATCTCGACGCTGCAGCGAAACACGAACAACGGTTGCGACATGATGTCATGGCGCATGTGCATGCACTGGGCGATCAAGCCACGGCGGCACGGGCGATCTTGCATCTGGGGGCGACGAGTCAAGATGTCGTCTGCAACGCCGACGCCGTCATTCAACGCGAGGCGCTCACGCTCATCGCAACGCGACTCGCGCGCGTGATCGATCGCCTCGGATCATTCGCGCAGAAGTGGCGCGAACTTCCGGTGCTCGGATTCACCCACTACCAACCAGCACAACCTCTCACGATGGGACGCCGCGCTGCGCTCTGGGCGCAAGAATTTGTCGTTGCGCTCGGCGAGGTCGAACAGCGCCTCGCGTCGCTTCGACTTCGTGGTCTTCGCGGCGCGACTGGAACGCAAGCATCTTTTCTCGCGCTGTGCGGGGGCGATGCCAAGCGCGTCGATCAACTTGAGCGGCGTTTCGCAGAGATTTTTTGGGGCGAGACTGAATCGCTCTGGTCGCTCACAAGCCAGACCTATCCAAGAATCTGGGATGCACAAATGCTCTCGTCGCTCGCAATTGGTGCGTGCGCCGTGCACAAGACTGCCAACGACATCCGATTGCTCTGCAACCTGCGTGAGGTCGATGAGCCATTCGAGAGTGAGCAGATCGGATCGAGCGCGATGCCATACAAGCGCAATCCAATGCGGTGCGAGCGCGCGACGGGTCTCGCGCGATTTGTGATTTCACTCACACACAACGCATACGACACTGCGAGTACGCAGTGGCTCGAGCGCACGCTCGACGACTCATCGAACCGCCGCCTCTCGCTGCCCGAAGCGTTTCTCGCACTCGATGGCGCGCTCGAAGTCATGGCGAACATCGCAGGAGGACTCGTCGTCTATCCAGGGCAGTGTTCTGCCCGCCTCGCTGCTGAATTGCCATTCATGGCGACGGAAGAGATTCTGCTCGCTGCGGTTGCCAAGGGCGTCGATCGACAAGAGGCGCACGAGCGACTTCGGCAACATTCGCAAGCGGCGGCTCAGCGCATCAAGGGTGAAGGCGCGCCGAACGACCTGCTCGCGCGCCTCGCGGGCGATTCACTCTTTGCGGGCATCCAATTCGGTTCGATCGTGAATGCATCGCAGTTTGTCGGACGCTCGCTCGAGCAGACCGATCGATTCGTGCGCGAGACGATCGATCCCATTCGAACTCGGTACGCCGCGACTCTGCGCGAAGAACCTTCACTTCGTGTCTAACGAGAGAATCCAATGCCAATTCCGCGAATCCATCCAGAATCGACCGCCCTGCTCGTCATCGACATCCAAGATCGACTGATTCACACGATTCACGAACACGCTGCTCTCGTGACGCGCTGCCGTGCGCTCATCGGGGCAGCTGCCCTGCTCAAACTTCCAATCATCGTGACCGAGCAATACGTCAAAGGACTCGGCCATACCGTGGAAGCGGTCCGCGAAGTTCTGCCCGCAGGAACCCCAGTCTTCGAGAAAACGACCTTTTCAGCCTTGACCCCAGGGGTGCGCGAGCGCCTGCGCGAAACCGGCTGCACGAGCTTGCTCGTGTGCGGAATCGAAGCGCACGTCTGCGTGCTGCAGACGATTCTCGACTGCTGCACTGATGGAATTCAGACTTTTCACGCAACAGATGCGATCTCGAGTGGGCAACCCGATCAGATCGCTCCGGCATTTCGAAGAATGGAAAGAGCAGGGAGCATTCCTACTGGAGTGCTCTCTGCGACCTATGAATTGATGGGGTCATGCGAACACCCCGCTTTTCGGGCTGTTCTGCCACTTGCCAAGACCGTAGTGTCGCTCTGAAAGACCGTAGTGTCGCTCTGAAAGACCGTAGTGTCGCTCTGAAAGACCGTAGTGT
>CAYHFW010000008.1:0-3005 GCA_964355975.1 uncultured Singulisphaera sp. | reverse complement strand
CGCTCAAAAAGCGCCGAACTCAGGCCTTTGGCGGCTCAGCGCGCGCAGCAAGAATCGCATTGCGCACGTCTTGTGCCGCAGAACGAACTTCTTGCATGTGCTTTCGAGCGCGGGTTCCCGCCGCACGATTGCCGCCAGCAGCCTTTTCGATGTCCTCACGAGCGTTCGCGACGACGGCCAGAAGCTTCTCATAACTTTGCATGATCATAGAAATGACCTCCTGTTGGCGTTTTAGTCTAGCGAATTGCTATCGTTGCGCCACCTTTCACCCCCCGAGAAACATTTGGCATCCCAACTCCTCTTTCCAATCGACCAGATTGACCTCACCAAGACGGCCTGCGACAAGGCTGAGATTGACCGTCATCTTCCGCAGTGCGGAGATATGCGGATGCTCGACCGAGTGATCTGGCTCTCCGCCGAGGGGACCTGGGCCTTCGGCGAGCGGGTCATTCGACCGGATGAGTTTTGGGTTCCTGGACACATTCCCGGACGGCCAATCTTTCCGGGAGTGCTCATGATCGAGGCCGCAGCACAACTTTGCAGCGTTGCTCACACGCGGCTGGGGCGAACGACGGGGTTCCTGGGGTTCACCCGCTGCACCGACGTCGTTTTTCGTGGGCAGGTCGTGCCTGGCGACACTTTCTACATCTTGACGCGCGAATTGAGCTTCAATCCGCGGCGGTTTGTGAGTGAGACGCAGGGACTTGTGAATGGGAAACTCGTGTTCGAAGCGACCATCACTGGGATGGCGATCTGAGACCGCGATGGCTGCTCTCGCACCGTTGCTGCTCTCTCCAATCTTTCGAAATCGCGTCTGGGGTGGCGACCGCATCGGTCAGTGGCTCGCGCCGTCGCGCGTCGGCGATGCCGCCTACGAAGAGGCGCGCGCGCGCGGCGCGGTCGGCGAAGCGTGGTTGCTCGCTGATCTTCCGGCGACGATTTTCGACGGCCGCACGGCGATCGCATCCCCCACCGGATCTGCCACAACACTGCACGATCTCTTGGCGAATCCAGTCACCCGCCGAGCGCTGCTTGGAAGATCTTGCCCGACACGAAAGCGCGATCATGCACCCCAAGCAGAGGCTGGCTTCGGATTGCTCGTGAAGGTGCTCGACGCTGCGCAGAATCTTTCTGTGCAGGTCCATCCCACTGCCGACTACAGCCGCCGCAACCCGCACGCGCACATGAAGAGCGAGATGTGGTACGTACTCGATGCCGCCGCGGATGCCCTGATTTACCGCGGAATTCAGCCAGATATCACCCCCGCGCAGTTTCGCATGCACGTCGAACGCGACACGCTGCTCGAGATCATGATTGCCGAACCGGTGAAGCGCGGAGACTGTTTCTGGCTTCCATCTGGAGTCTGCCACGCGCTCGGCGCTGGCGTGTTGGTCGCCGAAGTGCAAACTCCAAGCGACACAACATTTCGCATCTGGGATTGGGGTCGCAATGATCCAGCGCGTCCACTGCACATCGACATGGCAATGGATTGTCTGCTGCTCGGCGATGCGCAAAATCTCGCGGCGCTCACTCGCACGCGCGATCCATTCATCATTCATGGAGAGTCTGTCGCGATCGAGTCGCTCGTGCGAACTGAGTACTTCGATGTCGAGCGGTGGGTCGTGCGCCCCAACGCAAACGTGCAACACGATGGCATCGGCGTACCCGTCACGTGGACGGTGCTCGATGGCGAACTCGTGACCGATTCGTTTGAGCATCCACTTCGCCGTGGCAGCACGATCGTGCTTCCCGCCGAGCACACCGGACTCTCCGCACGAGCGACAAATGCAGGGGTTGAACTCTTGGTCACGACCCTGCCAGATCACCTGCAGAACACCTCAGAATTCGGCGGTATTCAGACCGCCTGAGCCGTGGACGAGTCGCCGCTTCGCCGCTACTCTTGCGCTCCTCCATTTCGACCAAAAACGAGAAAACTATGGCAACGTCAGGCACAATTACTCAAATCATCGGATCGACCTTCGACGCACAGTTTCCTGAGGACGCACTCCCAGAGATCTACAACGCGCTCAAGATCGAATTCACTTTCCGCGGCGAAAAGATGACCCTCATGGGCGAAGTCGCCAAGCATCTCGGCGGCGGCCAAGTGCGCTGCGTTGCACTCGCATCGACCGACGGCATTCGTCGAGGCGATGTCTGCGTCGATACTGGTTCGCCAGTCACCGTGCCAGTCGGTGAGCCGGTCCTCGGACGCGTCTTCAATTTGCTTGGACAAGAAATCGACGAGCGCGGTCCAATTGCTGCTACTGAGCGCATGCCGATTCATCGTCTCGCGCCTCCGTTCGTCGACCTCAATCCAAAGACCGAAGTGCTGCAAACAGGCATCAAGGTCATCGATCTTTTGTGCCCATTCGTGCGCGGTGGAAAGATCGGACTCTTCGGCGGTGCAGGCGTCGGCAAGACCGTTGTCATCCAAGAGATGATCGCGCGCGTCGCACGAAACTTCGGTGGATACTCAGTGTTCGCCGGCGTCGGCGAGCGCACCCGCGAAGGAAACGACTTGTGGCTCGAAATGCAAGAGGCCGAGTACACCGACTCGACCGGCAAGAAGTGCCACGTGCTCGACAAGGTCGCGATGGTCTTCGGTCAGATGAATGAGCCGCCTGGCGCGCGTCTGCGCGTTGCACTCAGCGCGCTCACGATGGCAGAGGCGTTCCGCGACAAGAGCGGAAAAGAAACCCTCTTCTTCGTCGACAATGTGTTCCGCTTCACTCAGGCGGGTTCTGAAGTCTCTGCGCTTCTGGGTCGCATGCCCAGCGCCGTGGGATACCAGCCAACCCTCTCGACCGAGATGGGACAGTTGCAAGAGCGCATCACGTCGACCAAGGCTGGCGCAATCACCAGCGTGCAGGCGATCTATGTGCCTGCAGACGACTTGACCGATCCCGCACCTGCAACGACCTTCAGCCACTTGGATGCGTTCATCGTGCTCGAGCGCAAGATCGCAGAAAAGGGCATTTATCCCGCGGTCGATCCGCTTGCGTCGA
>CAYHFW010000007.1:0-98821 GCA_964355975.1 uncultured Singulisphaera sp. | reverse complement strand
AATGCTTCACTCGGCGCTCAAACAGCCCTCGCCGAGCTGCGCAGACTTGCTCGGCGCGGGAACTCGCGCGAGCGAAGATTCGCCGCGTGGACGCAAGCGGCGGTCGTCACCGTGCGACCGCAAGCGAACGGCTGCGCGCGCGAAGATCGCGTTGTTCTATCGTTCTGTTTCAGCAGCCTGCGAGCGCCAAACGAACGGTAACCTCGAGAGATGAAGGAAAAGTCAGCCGCGTCCGAAAGTGCAGTCAAGAAGTCAGAGGATCAGAGCAAGGGATCGTTCGCAGACCTCGGTCTGGGAAAGGAATTGCTCGCCGAACTGTTGACGCTCGGCTACGAAGAGCCCACGCCCATTCAACGAGCGGCGATCCCGCCATTGATCGAAGGTCGCGATCTGCTTGGACAAGCCGCGACGGGCACTGGCAAGACTGCCGCATTCGCATTGCCGCTTCTGCAGCGCATCGGCCGTTCGAAGGCGGTTGGATACAAGCCCAACGTGCTCATCTTGGTTCCGACGCGCGAACTCGCGGTGCAAGTCTCTGAGGCCTTTCACAAGTACAGCAAGGGACTCGGCACCTCGGTCGTTCCGATCTACGGCGGGCAGGAGTTTCGTCGGCAAATCGTTGCGCTTCACCGCGGAGCACATGTTGTTGTCGCCACGCCTGGTCGTGCGCTCGACCACTTGCGCAGAGAGACGCTCGATCTCAGCGCCTTGCAAACCGTCGTGCTCGATGAAGCAGATGAGATGCTCGACATGGGATTCGCTGAAGATCTCGAACTGATTCTTGAGGCGACTCCAAAGGATCGCCAAACGTGTCTCTTCTCTGCGACGCTACCGCCGCGCATCGCATCGATCGCTGAGCGCCACTTGCGCGATCCAGCGCGCATCTTGATTCCACGCGACAAGAGCAACAAGGGATCGATGCCCAAGGTGCGGCAGACGGCATACATCGTGCCGCGCGCTCACAAGACGGCGGCGCTCGGGCGGGTGCTTGATCTCGAATCGCCCACGCTTGCGCTCGTGTTTTGTCGCACGCGCATCGATGTCGATGAACTCGCCGATCGGCTCGTTGGGCGCGGATATCGCGTCGAATCGTTGCACGGCGGTATGTCGCAGGTCGAGCGCGACCGCGTGATGAAGAAGGCGCGCGGCGAGATGCTCGACTTGCTCGTCGCGACCGATGTTGCCGCGCGTGGCATCGACATCGACCATCTCTCGCACGTCGTGAACTTCGATGTTCCTGCATCACCCGAGTCGTACGTGCACCGCATCGGACGAACCGGCCGTGCGGGTCGCGAAGGAGTCGCAATCACATTGGTCGATCCGCGCGAACACCGCCTGCTGCGAAACATTGAGTTTCTCACCAAGCAGAAGATTGCAATCTCGACTGTGCCGACACCACTCGATGTGAAGGCGCGCCGCCTCGATCTCACGAAGGGTGCGATTCGTGAACTCATTCAGTCGGGCGCAAATGATGGATTCCGCGTCGTCGTCGAAACCCTCGCCGCGGAGTTCGATGTGATGGATGTCGCTGCCGCCGCAGTGCGCATGGCGCATGAAGCAAGTGTTGGAGAAGCCGCAGGTGACGATGACACACACATTCCGACGATCGAGAGTTTCGCTCGCCCGAAATATGGAAGTTCGAATGCGCGCGAAGAATCAGCGGCGCGTGGCTGGACGCCGCGGCCGTTCGAGAGCAAGGGCCCAGGCAAGTTTGCGCCAAAGGGCAAGTTCGAGAAGCAAGGCAAGTTTGCTCCCAAGGGCAACAAACAAGGTGGATTCGACCAGCCCGGCGCAGGCGCAGGCGCGGGCGCAGGCAGGGGCCATGCGCGCAACTCGCAGGACATGGTGCGCGTCTACATCGCCGCAGGAACACGCATGGGAATCCGCCCGGCAGATCTTGTGGGAGCGATCGCCAACGAGGCAGATGTCAATCCGCGTGGCATCGGCGATATCGAAGTTGGCGAGGCATTCTCAATCGTCGAGTTGCCCGAGGGTGATGTCGAACGTGTGATCACAGCCTTGCGTCGAACAACGCTTCGCGGGCGCAAAGTCAAAGTGCATCGCGATACTGGCGTGCGGCAGTAGGCCGCTCGCAACTTCTCTATCTCGCAACTTCTCTATATAGATCAGGAGCCCATTATGAAAATCTTCTCACTCGCTTCACTCGCGCCGTTTCTTCTCGCCTCGCAACTCTTGGCGCAAGCGGCGACTCAAGCGCCAGCTCAAGCTGCAACCTGGCCGACGAATGAAGCCGGGTTGACCGCGCTCGCGACCTCGCTCGTCACCAATTGGTTCGCCAAGATTGCCGCAAGCGACGCTCAAGGAATCGAATCCTGCATGCAGCCATGCATCCAAGTCATCACATTCAACGGCGCCGCCGACCATGCGGGCAACCTCGTGCAACTCAAGTCACTTGTTTCGAAAGCGCCCACCGTGAGCGGTGTGATCGCGACTCGTGTTGGTGACGCGCTCGTCACGACATGCCTTGTCACGATCACCCAGACACTCGACGGAAAGAGCCTCACCAACAGCGAAGTGCCACGCATCGGAGTCTGGCAGATCGTCGATGGCGGGTGGAAGCTCGCAGCGTGGGGAAGCCTCAACATGCCCGAGGCTCGTCCTGCCCCGAGCGCGCCTGCTTTCGCTGGCGACCCAACACTCAACGCCGAGGGTGCCGCGATGGTGACGAAGTTTCTCACCGCGCAACATGCAAAGGACATGCCCGCATTCGAAGCGATGCTCGCTGACGGAATGCAGGTCGTGAATTTCAAAGGGCAGAAAGTGCGCGCAGACATCATCAAGGGTGCGAAGGCCGCGACCACCAGCGCCCCAGTCGTCGCCGATGCGCGCGCGACTCGCTGCGGCGACCTCACGATCGTCACTTGCAATCTCTCGATGAGCCAAAAGGTCGCGTTCAGCACGCTGCCAGCCGATCCTGCACCATTCTTGGCTGTCTTTCAAGGCAGCGGAGATTCTGCCAAGGTCATCGCACTCGCCAACACGAACAAGCCAAAGTGATCTCGCCCAGTTCACACGAAAGGAACAACACAATGAAGCCAATCTCAATCGCATTGATCGGATCAACTATCGCCATCTGCGCAGCACTCTTCGCGGCCAATTCGATGCAGTCAGCGCCAGCGGCAGCCACGGGTGCAGAACAGCAGGTTCGCGCGGCGAACGCCCAGTTCTACACAGCGCTCAACGCCTTCTTCACTGGCGAGATGTCGGGAATGCGAGAAGTCTGGTCACACGCAGATGACGTCACGTACATGGGTCCAGCTGGCGGCATGCAAGTTGGATGGCCAGCTGTCCTTGCGAACTGGGAAATGCAAGCGGCGATGAAGCTTGGCGGCACAGTGAAACCAACCGACCTGCATGTCACGGTCGGATCGGACATCGCAGTGACTCAGCAAGTCGAGCAGGGCACGAACACGAACATGGATGGCAAGGCGATGAACGTCGCGATTCGCGCAACGAATACCTACCGACTTGAGAAAGGCGCGTGGAAGATGATCGGTCACCATACCGATTTGATTCCTGTGATGAGCAAATGATGCGCGCCCTTGCGCTCACCCTGCTCGTCGCACTGCAATGCGCAGCAACAACGATGGCCAAGACCCAGTTCTATTCAGGCGCAGGCACAGCGAAGCCTCTATTCAACCTCTCGAGCGACAAGTTCTATGAAGGGGCCGGAGCGGCGAAGGTGCTTTGCAACATCAATGGATCGCGCCTCTTTCAAGGGGCAGGATCGTCGAGCGTGATCTTGAATGTGAACGGGCAGAAGGCGTACGAAGGAAGTGGCACGGCAGTCTGCCTCTTCAATATCAACAGCAGCAAGATCTACGAGGGGGCGGGTTCTTCGAAGGTGCTCTTCAATGTTTCAGGCAGCAAACTGTACGAAGGGTCAGGAAGCGCGAAGATTGCCTGCAATTGGACTGGATCCTCTCTCTCGACCACCGAACTCGCCGCAGTTATCTGGTGTGTCATGCATCCGTATTGACGGGTGGCGGCGCCGGGCTGCCTGAGATTCTAAAAATTGCGCTCGCATCGTGGCTGTTCTGGTGGCATACTGCTCAAGATGCCTTTCAAGATTTCGCTGGTCTCTTCAACATTGCTCGCCGTGGTGGCTCTGACGACTTCAGTCCACGCACGCACTTCTGAGCCGCGCGTCGATGGCGCCTTTCAAGAGTGGGCGCCAGCGAACCTCATTGCGACTGATCCCGCCGGTGACGCGAGCGGAGCGTTCGATGTGCAGAAGGTCTTCGCTACCAATCGTGCAACCCGACTCTTTCTGCGCTTCGAAATCACATCGACGGTGAATCTGCAATCGGGCGCAACATCGGATGGCACGTTGCTCGTGCATATTGCCATGCCGAACAATCGCGCGCTCACGATCGACCTGCGCAACAAATCACTCTGGCGCGACAACGACACCGCGCTTGATGTGGGTTGGAACACCGTGGGATACACAACCGGGCCAAGTTACGCAGCAAGTGAGTTTGAACTGGTCGTCGACCTTGCGACATTTGGCGTTGTTCTTGGAAGTCCCATCACGATCAACTTCAGCTCGAGTGACTCGCTCTCAGCGAGCGCCGCGTACACAATGTCTCAACCGGCGGTGGCGGCTGTTCGCCGTTCTGCCGCGCGCGCGACTGGCGCGACCTTGCGAATCGCGAGCGTGAACACCGAGCAAACTGGCTTTCTTGCTTCGGCGCGCCGCCCGAAGATCTTGCGGCTGGCCGATGGCATGAATGCAGATATCTACTGCTTTCAAGAGGAGTACACCTCGACCGCGACACAGATCGATACCTATCTGACTGGGGCCGATCCAATGGAAGACGGATCGAATTGGAATGTGCACAAGAACAATGACTGCGTGATTGCGAGTCGGTCGCCGCTGCTCGCGCTGCCTTCGCCCAACACCGCCACTGCATGTGCTGTCATCGACCTTCCTGCAGCAGGTCCGAGTGATGCAGTCGTTGTCTTCAGCATCCATCCCAAATGCTGTGGTTACATCGGTAGCACCGAAGACGCGACGCGCATCTCACAGATGACTGGTCTCATCACCACCCTGAACAACTTGCGCGCTGGAACACTCGGTGCAGCCTTCGAACCCTACAGACAAGCGCCAGCGATCGTGATCGGAGATTGGAATCTCGTTGGATCAATCACTCCGCTGGCGATGCTGCTCGATTCAGCAGGACCCAACATGCGCGATGCGGTGCCTCCTCAGCTCATCGGCGAGGACGTTGCAACATGGCGCGGATCGACGACAACGCCAGGGTCGTTCACGCCAGGGCGGCTCGATTTGATCACGCACTCGGCCGTGGGACTCAATCTGCGCGGCTCATTCGTGCTCGACAGCGCGCTGCTCGACGCGGCCGAACTCACCCAGTTGGGATTGCAAGCGGGCGACTCGGCTGCCACCGACCACAACATGCTCGTGGGAGACTTCGCGTTCGGTTCGCCGCCGACTTGTGTCGGCGACACGAACGGCGACAATCAGATCGACGGTGCAGACATCGCGATCGTGCTCTCGAACTGGAATGGCGCGGGACCTAGCGGCGACCTCAACGGCGATTCGCTTGTCAACGCAGCAGATCTCACCGTCGTGCTCGCGAATTTCGCGAGCACGTGTCAATAGCCGATCATCCGTCACTGGATGCCGAAGGGTGGTGTGCGGGTCTCGCCCGCGCGATAGGGGCGCAGTGCAAATGCAGACCATGTCTCATTCACAGAGATCAGCGTGACCCACTTGAGGTCGATGTCCCGAAGTACTTCCCATCCAACATCCCGCGTGAGGTCGGTCTGTAGTTTCGACGATCCCTTCGGAAACGAGATCCAAAGCAAACTTTCTGGTTTCAATCTCGACACGACCCGCGGAAGCAATTGGTCGACTTGAAACTTGTTCAGTGCGAAGAGCTGCACCCAATCAAACTTCCCCGCCAGCCGTGCAGAGATCGTGACCCCCGCTGGCAGTGGACTCAGTTCTCGAAGGTAGTCGGCAGGTGCTTCCAAAATCGCAGCGCGATGGCCAACGCGCAGTTTCATTTTCTTGGCGAGGTGGCTCATGCATGCGGTCGCGATCAATCGGGCTGTCACACAACCGGCTTCGCAGCCTTCGCTCGATACATGAACGCGACGATGATGCCAAGCACCACCATGAGTAGTCCATCGAACACACACTGCTTCACGACCATCACGCCAGGCATCGGTTGAACGACGTAGAAAATCATGTAGGTCGGGATGACCGTCAGAAACGCAACGACGATTCCAAAGCGCACGCCTTGTCCGAGCCACGGGCTTGTGCTGATGCCGCGCGAGTAGATGCAGACGAGCGCGAATGAGGCCATCAGATGGGCAAGCAGCATCCATCCGAAGTACTTCTGCATTTCAACATCTGTGCGAAACAGATTCGGAAGTTGGCCATAGTCATCGTGCAGCAGTCCGCCGTGCACGAGACCGCCGCCGAGCATCCACGCGATGAAGGTGACGATGGTTGTGATGATGAGCTTTGTGTGTTTCATCGAAGTCTCATGTGTTTTGTTCGGTCACGACTTTTTCAGAAAGCACGTTTTCAAAACGAAGGTGCCTTTGCCATCGCGCACTTCGACCTCGTCTTCTGCAGAGGTGGTTCGAATGTTTTTGTAGACGGCGCCGCGTTTGATTGTGGTGTTGGCGCCTTTGACCTTGAGGTCCTTGATCAACACCACTGAATCACCATCCTTGAGGATGTTGCCGTTGCTGTCTTTGACGATCGTTGCCCATTCGTCTGTCTCTTCGCTCATGGCGAGGAGTGTAATTGCGCAATAATCAAGCAAATCGGTTGCCTCAGGGCGAGATTCACAGTTGGAATTGACTTTAGTCATCAGAAAGTTACACTAAGCGTAACTATCCGATGAGCGTCTCCTGATGCAACCACTTCGCCGACTCATGAAGCGTCTCTCGCAATCGGCTTCTGCCGATCGGTACCTCTTTACGCCAAGTGATCTTCGGGCGATCGTGCCAGACCTCTCTGCTGCCGCATTCAAGACGCTCCTGAGTCGCGCGACGAAAGAGGAATACCTCATTCGATTGTGTCGAGGGCTGTACATGATCGACGGTCGCCCATCCACAAGTGGACTGCTCTTGTTTCACGCCGCGGCTCGACTGCGCGCAGAGTGCTTCAACTATATAAGTCTCGAGACTGCGCTCAGTGCCGCTGGGGTCATTTCGCAATTGCCGATGAACCGTATCACACTGATGTCATCGGGACGCAGCAGCGTGATCAACTGCGGTGTTGCGGGGACAATCGAGTTCGTTCGCACTCGCCAGCGGCCAGAAGAACTTGTGGGACGCATTCACTACGACGCACCTGCGCGGATGTGGCGCGCGGGCGTTCCTCAAGCGCTGCGCGACATGCGCGCGACTCACCGCACTCTCGACCTCATAGATTGGAACGCAAGCGATGAACATCTTTGATCAACTTGTGGATGAGGCGCTCGTGAACAGGCAAGATCTCGCGCCGTTGCGCGCGGTCGTCGAGAAGGAGCTTCTGCACCATGACATCTTGCGAGTCTTGAGTGCGGCGGGACTGTTGGATCAACTCACCTTTGTCGGCGGCACGTGCTTGCGTGCGTGTTATGGATCGGTTCGTTTGAGCGAGGATCTCGACTTCACTGGAGGTGGTGACTTTCAGCGGGAGAGTTTGGCCGCAGTATCTCGCACGCTGGTTGAAGGTCTGCTCGCGAAGTATGGGCTCGCTGTGACGGTGACAGCTCCGGTACGCGAAGTCGGCAATGTCGACACATGGAAACTCAGAGTGCAGACGAACGCAGGGCGCAAGGACTTGCCTCCGCAACGAATCAACATCGACATCTGCAAGATTCGAAGTTACGACGTGCAGCCGATGATGGTTCTGAATCCATACGGCGTCGAGATGGGCACGAGCGGACTCTTCATTCAGGCGCAGAGCCGCGAAGAGATTTTCGTCGACAAGCTCATCGCGTTCGCGCTGCGTCCCAATCGGATCAAGAATCGCGATCTCTGGGATATCGCGTGGCTTCAGCAACAGAGTGTTCAGCCACGCATCGGCCTACTCGCCCGAAAGGTCAACGATCACAATTGTGAACCGCAGAAGTTTGTGGGCCTCTTTGATGAACGGTGCGCACTCCTTGCGGGCGACTCGAGAGTCGCGCTCGACTTTCGGCAAGAGATGCGCAGGTTTCTTCCCGCGGCCATCGTCGTGCAATCCGTCGACCACGCTGCATTCTGGATCGTTCTGTCGAACCTCATGCGCGACTTGGCTGCGCAAGTGCGCCGCGCGGTGGAAGACTCGATGCAGCCGCCAGCGCCGTGATGCTCGGTGGCGCGTACTGCGCCGAGAGCGCCGCCCAAGTGATCACGCACAGAAAAACAGCCCAGTCTGCTGATGCCTGCCGTGCGCTCGATAGGATCGCTTGGTCGAAGATTCGCACCATCACCGCACCGAGGAGCACACGATGTCAGAAGAAGCAATGAAACTCGAACTCGAGCGCCTGCGCAACGAAAACGCAGCGCTCAAAGCACGCCCCGCACGCGGAGTGCTCTCAATGAAGGTCAGCGACAAAGGGGGACTCTCGGTCTACGGACTCGGCCGGTTTCCCGTGACGCTCTACAAAGAGCAGTGGACGAAGTTGCTCGGAATGTCCGCCGAGATTCAAGCGTTTCTGCAGGCCAACGACGCGCAACTCAAGACCAAGGAGTGATCGACCCGCCTTGCGCATCGCACACGGCGGCGCGATCCTGCCTCTAGCCTCTTGAACTGTGACAACACTGCGCCATCAACTTGTCGACCTTCATGCGCGGCGCATCTATCCCGCGCAGGTGATCGTCGAAGGCGATCGCATCATCAGTGTCGAAGAGCTTGCGCACGATGCGTCGGTGTCGGCAGGATTCCTCATGCCAGGATTCATCGACGCGCATGTGCACGTCGAGAGCAGCATGCTTCCACCGCGCGAATTCGCACGCGTCGCTGTGCGACATGGAACGGTCGCGACGGTGAGCGATCCGCATGAGATTGCAAATGTGCTCGGCGAGGCGGGGGTCGAGTACATGCTCGAAGAGGGGGCGCGTGCGTGCATGCCAATAGCGTTTGGCGTGCCGAGTTGCGTGCCAGCCACTGCCTTTGAAACCGCTGGTGGTGCGCTCGACGCCGTTGCCGTTGCGCGACTGCTCGCAGACCCTCGGTTGGGATACCTCTCAGAGATGATGAACTGGCCAGGTGTGCTTGCGGGCGAAAGCGAAGTCATCGCGAAGATCGCCGCAGCAAAGCGCGCAGGCAAGCCCGTCGATGGTCACGCGCCAGGACTTCGTGGCGAAGATGCAGCCGAGTACATCGCAGCGGGAATCTCGACGGATCATGAGTGCTTCACGCTCGACGAAGCGCGCGAGAAGGCTCGGCTCGGTATGCACATCTTGCTGCGCGAAGGCAGCGCCGCGCGCAATCTCGAAGCACTTTGGCCGATTGTGCGCGAGTATCCGCAGTTGTCGATGTTCTCGACCGACGACGCTCATCCAGATGATCTGCTGCGCGGGCACATCAACCGAATCGTCGCGCGCTGCATCGCACATGGACTTGAACTCTTCGATGTGCTGCGCGCCGCGTGTGTGCATCCTGTAGAGCATTACAAGTTGCCCACAGGACTCCTTCGCGCCGGCGACCGCGCAGACTTCATTGTGGTGGACGATCTCACTGAGTTTGGGGTGCGCGAAACATGGATCGCAGGCAAAGTTGTCGCGCGCGCCGGCAAGTCGCTCGAAGCGCATGTCGCTGCCTCGACGCCCAATCACTTTCGCGCCGCACACCACTGCGCGAATAACTTTGCGGTGAAAGCGGGGGTGGGCTCTGCGCCGCAGAGCGTGCGCGCGATCGAAGCGCACGATGGACAACTCATCACGGGCGAAGTGATCGCCCAGATCACACCGACCGATGGAATTCTCGAGCCCGACGCAGCGAGCGACACACTCTTGCTTGCAGTCTGCAATCGATATGTTGAAGCGGTTCCTGCCATCGCGTTCATCCGCGGAATCGGCCTTCGCTCTGGCGCGATCGCCACGAGCGTCGCGCATGATTCGCATCAAGTGATCGCGGTTGGAGCGAGCCGCGAAGCGATCGCCCGTGCGGTGAATGCGGTGTTCGAAGCGCGAGGCGGATTGGCGGTCGTCAGTCGTGGCTCAGGTGGGAGTGCAAACGACGCGCGCGTCGAACTGCTACCGCTCCCCATCGCAGGATTGATGAGCGACCGTCCCGCCGAAGAGGTCGCCGCCGCGTATGAGGCACTCACCGCGCGTGCGCACGAACTCGGGTCAACGCTGCGCGCCCCGTTCATGACGCTCTCGTTCATGGCGCTCTTGGTGATTCCAGCGCTCAAGCTCAGCGACCGTGGACTCTTCGATGCGCGCGCGTTTCGGTTTGTGCCCAACGTGATCGACGCGTGACCCGAGCGCGGCGAGCCGCACTCGCGATCGTTCGCGAAACAACAGTCACCCCACGATCTCGCGCAACCATCGGTGCCAATCGCTCGAGAAGAGATGATTGGGGTCAAAGAAATCTTTGCGCGCGAGGAATGCGGGAAGTTGCGGATAGCCGCGCAAGAGTTGATCTCGCCGCGCCCACCGGTGATAAGTCAAGAAGAAGCGTCCCCCACGATCGAGTGCGAGGTCGAAGAGCGCTTGAAAACTTGCGCTTGCGTGCACGAGCCCGCTCGGCGTGTGTGCAACATGCAAATTGAAAATGACGCACGCTTGATCGTGTTGCGCCCAGGGCAAGAAGGTCTCGGTGTCTTGGCGGATCAGACGAATCGTCCCGTAAATCACTTCGGCGCCGCGCGTCGCGAGCATGCGCGCGGCCTCATGCAGAAAGTCGACGAGGCGGTCGTGCGGCACATATACCTCTGAGATCATTTCGCTGCATCGACAGGGGGATGCGAGTTGCGCATCGATGCGCTCGTGGTATCCCGCGAGGTAGATGCCGAGTTGATGAGTGTCAGACCAATAGAGTTGGCCATCCGTTGCGATGTAGTGCTGCGCGTACAGACCAAAGGCACGCGCCTTGTCGGTGTGGGCGAGCAAGAGCAACTCTTCCCAGTTGTCGGCCGAGAGTTCGCGTGTCGGTGCAGCGGGGGGGATTGCATCGGGCGCAGGCTCGTAGCACGAGAAGACGCCCTTTGTCAGAAAGCCAGGCGATGCAGGATCGACATCGAACTGAAAGTCGCCGTAGATGAATCCCGCGTCGATGCGCCGGCGCGCGGCGTTGACCGCATCGTCGATATCGATGAGCCGCACGACGCGGCGCACTGGCACGCGCGGGCAGAGGCGAAGTGTTACCGTGACGATGACGCCGAAGAGTCCATAGCCGCCGATGGCGAGCGCGAAGAGTTCTGCGTTGTCAGTGCGGCTGCACGCAACAAGTTCGCCGCGCGCATTCACGAGGGTGAACGACTCGACATCATGCACGATCGGAGGCATGGTGAGGCCGCGCCCATGCGCGTTGGCAGAGAGTGCGCCGCCAAGTGTGAGCGTGTCTGCGCCAGTTTGTTTCTGCGCGATTCCCCACCGTGGCTCGTTGAATGGATCGCGCTCGCGCTGCAGCGCGAGATATCCATCGATGAGCGCGGGCCACTCAATGCCGGCCTCTGCGGTGACGAGCCCGCGCTCGCCGTCGAATGCGAGCACGCGATCGAGCGATCGCATGTCAACGAGCGTTTCGCCCGCAAGAAACTGCTGCGCTCCCATCGCGTGGCGCGATCCACAGATCGAGAGCGAACGCCCCTGCGCGGCGCATTGCCGAACGATCTCACAGACTTCGCCCACCGTCGAAGGGCGCATCACGTCGCGAACAGTTGTTTCGTTCAGCCCCGAATGGATGTCGTTGACGATCACGGGCATGTCGGGCGCGTCAGACATGCGAGCACCGTACTCGACAACCAATTGGCGCATCGCGGCGGATCTGCCACCACCCAACCCCGCCCTCACCCGCGCTTGCTCTCGAGTTCTTGCCAGCGCGCGTAGAGCGTCGCGACCTTTGCGTGCGCTGCATCGAGTGCTTTGCAGGCTGCAGCCATCTTGACGTGATCGGCCGCAATAACAGGATCGCTCACCCGCGCTTCTGCGATGTGCGATGCGCTCTCAGCCGCATGCACAGCCGCCTCAATGCCGTCGAGTTCGCGCTGCTCCTTGAAGTTGAGTCGCTTGCGTGTCGTCGCCGGCGCAGTTGCCGCGTTCGCTCGCGCCTCTTGCGAGGCAGTATCTCCCGCACGCGCTGCGCGTTCGGCCGAGCGGTCGCGCTCTTGCGTTGCGCGCTCGGCGCGTTCGAGTGCACCCAGCGCTTGATCGAGGCTTGCGACAACCGAGACCGACGCATCGGGCGCACCAATCACAACAACCTTCTTTGCGAGGCGCCCGAGCATCGTGCGATCGTGTGTCACGAGCAGCACCGCTCCCGGAAACGACTCGACCGACTCTTCAAGCACTTCGAGTGTCGGAATATCAAGGTCGTTCGTTGGCTCGTCGAGCACGAGAATGTCGGCGGGCTCGAGCATCATGCGCGCGAGATGTGCACGCGCGCGCTCGCCGCCCGAAAGATTGCCGACCGTTTGCAGTAACTGCGCATCCTTGAAAAGAAATCTGCGGGCCCACGCGGTGATGTGCATCTGCCCACCTTGAAAATCAACAACATCACCAAGTGGACAGATCGCATCGCGCAAGAGCGTGCTCTCTGGAATATCTGCTCTCTGTTGGCGCAATACAACGATGCGCGGCATCGGATCTGCGAATCGCACACTGCCAGCATCGGGGGCGAGGTCGCCGCAGAGAATGCGCAGCAGCGTCGTCTTGCCCGATCCATTTGGACCCATCAATCCAACGCGATCGCCAGGGGTGAGTTCGAGATCGAGCGCGCGAAAGAGTGTGCGCACGACTCCGCGCTCATCTGCAAAGCCTTTCGAGATGCCCTCGGCGTGCACGAGTTTGCGCGTGCGCCGTCCACTCGCTGTGAAATCGACGCGCGCGCCGCCAGCGCTTGCGGCGGCGTTGCGTTCGCTGATCGACTCGAGTTCTTCGCGCCTCTCTGCGCTGTCTTCGATGCGTCCCTTCGCCTTCGTGCGTCGCGCTTGTGCGCCCCGTCCGAGCCACACATTGTCGATTCGCACTTCATTGGCGAGCGCGCTTTCGGCACGCGCCTGCGATTCGAGAAACTCTGCGCGTCGGCGCAGAAACTCGGTGTAGTTGCCTTCGGCAGTGAGCGTGCCTTGCGGATACGCGCGACTCAACTCGACAACGCGCGTCGCGACGCGTTCAAGAAATGCGCGGTCGTGTGTGATGAAGACGCATGCGCCAGCGCGAATGTCATTCGATGGCCGCGCGAGAAACTGTTCGAGCCAGCGGATCCCTTCAACATCGAGATGATTCGTCGGCTCGTCGAGAAGCAGCAGGTCTGGCTGACCGCCCGCTTCGCAAAGTCCGCGCGCAATCGAGAGGCGTTTCTTCCATCCGCCTGAGAGCAGTTCGACGGCATCGTCCATGCGCGACTCTGCGAATCCCAACTTGCCCAAGATCATCCCGCCGAGCACTTCGGCTTCATGCGCATCGCCGTGCACCGAGGCTGCTGACATCGCCGCCGCCGTTGCCACCGAGCGCGGGGTGGCGCCGTCAGCAAAATCATCGCGCTGCGGCACATAGACAATCACCGCACCGCGTTGCGTGCGAACGAGTCCATCGTCGGGCTCTTCAACGCCCGCGAGCATTCGCAGCATCGTGCTCTTTCCAGATCCATTTGGACCGATGAACCCGACGCGGTCGCCATCGGCAACGCTGATCGATACACCGCGAAAGAGTTCGCGCAGTCCATGCGACTTCGAAAGGTCACTCGCGCTGAGCAGCATCAGCTCTTCGCAAGCCCGACTGACTTCGCCGACGGCGCTGCAGCAAGATGCACCTCGAGCGCCTTGCGAGCGGGACTCTGCCACGTGTCGATGCCCGCATCAGCGATCACCGCAATCATGCACTGCACGATTGCAGGGGCGACGCCATCGAGTCCTTTCTCGAGCACGGCTGCAAACTGCGCTTGAGTCGGTGGCGAAGTGACCGCCGACGAATCTTCGACGGCGAGGTCTTTGTGCGCAGCGCCGAGTGCGTTGTAGAGCGCGGCAACTTCATCTTTGCGCGCTGACATGAATGTTGCCGCGAAAAATGGTGCTGCTCGCTGAGGCTCACGCGCAATCGCAAGTTTGGTGCCGTAGATGTTGGCAAGGCGCCACTGCGACTTGATGGTCTGTGCCCGCGACTTGGTGATATCTGCAACAAGCTGCGCGAATGCGTCAGACTCATCGGGCGCGCTCTTGAGATGCTTCACGCACTGGGTGATGAGTTCGTCGCGCAGTTGAGTCGAAAGTGTCGGCCAGATGTGTTCGAGCATAGGAGGGGCAAGACTACTTGCCATCCGATCGCTTCGGATTCACCCGCCAGACTTTGAAAGTCCAACTCGCGTCCGACGAGGCATGCGCGCATTCGACTGCGCAGAGCCCGCTGCGTGGACTGAATGCACGGCCGGCACTCCCCGGCGGAACGGCGGTCGCTGTCGCGCTCGACAGAGGGCGCAAGTCGAGCTTCGCAAGCGTGCCGCGCTCGCGAATCGATGTGCTACCAGTCTTTTCGTAGGTGGGTATCACCCGCACTTCGTTCTCCACCAGCCGAATAATGTTGGGGTCTTCGGTCTGCAAGAAGTTGAAACTCGCATAGGGCTTGCTCGTGCATGCGCCAGTCCGGATGTCGACGATCACCGAGTCATTGATGACCACAGTGAAGTCATCAACAATCTCGCAAGTGCCTCGCTCCCACAACTTGCCGCGTCCGCGGGGCAACTCAAGCCGCCGTTCGCCATCCGCTGTGCCGACAATCAGCAGCGAGCCCCTTCTAGTAGTTGCTGTATCGGATCCCGCGAGCTGCATGTCGTGCGCAACAAGTGCCCAAGAAATTGCTGCGGATCCATCGACGCATGCTGACATGTCAGGCGTCGAGTACCCCGACGATCCACCTCGTCCATCCGCCGACGGAACACTTGTCGAAGCGACTTGCGTCAGCACGCCTGTGGCAAGATCAAGTTGCAGAAGCCTCGTTTCGCTTTCCCCGGCTGTCCCAGTCAAGGTTGTCTGAATAATGAGCGCAGAACGGCCGTCCTTCGCAAGCGAAGCAAGTTGAAAGAACCCGTCAGCGTTTGTTCCGAAGTCAATCGTGCGACTGGTGCGCGCATCACAATCATGAATCAACGCGCGGTGGGTCCATTCACTCTCTTGGGTGAACTCAAGCGCAACAATCTGCGACCCATCACCACTGATGCGCGACTCTGTGCCGAGCGAAACGTCCCATGAACTGCCCTGCAATTGCCCATCCGCACTGAGTGAATACACGGCACTTTCGTACTTCCACAACGGTCGGCCCGCACTGCGCCAAAGTGGCCACCATGGCAGGTTCGTTTCGATTGACGCAATGGGCCACGTCGTCGGCGCGGCTGCAGTCTGCGTCGATGAAAGCCCGCTGTAGCACATGGGGGCAAAAAAAATCGCAATCCCCAAGCAGATTGTTGGTGGACCAAAGTGCCACGGACGAAGCGCTCGTCCTTCGACCACTCTTCCTTGGGTGTGGCGTCCACACTCAGGACAAACTGGGCTCACGCTCGCGCCGGCTGGAGGAGTGAGGTCGTACCCGCATCGCCGACAGTGCGTTCGGCCGACTGTGCGCGGCCTGCGAAGTTCTCGGCGGGTGAGCCAGACGAGCAGCATCACGAGAACAATCTCAAGCACCAGTGCAACATCCACGCTGTGATCGGCCAGCCACGGAAGTGTTCGGGTGTCAACCCAGTACCGAACGACGAGCGTCGTGCCCGATTCGTCAAACTCAAACTCTCGCCAAGAGTCCGGTCGCACTTGCCCCGGCAACTCGATCGTCGCGACTGAAGCGATGGGTTCGAGGTCGTCGCTCATGTGACAACACACTACGCGAGAGCCCCGCCGAATCTCAACCGCGCTTGCCCGCGCGCGGCTCGTCGAGTTTCGATTGATAGAGCGCGATCCACTGCTTGACAGTCATTCGCTTGGCAAGTTCGCCGACGAGTGCGACGGGAACATCTTCTGGACTCTTCCACCGCGTGCACGACTTGCCCATGTCGACCTTCTTTGTGGCGACCCTCTTCAACTCGCTCGCGAACCACTTGAGCAGTGCAGGATCCATGTAGACCCCCATGTGATAGAGCGCGATGTGGCCCTTCTGTGAGGCGATACACATGAAAGGCAGCGGAAGCTTTGGGTCGCAGTGATATCCCGCGGGAAAGATCGAGTGTGGCACGACATAGCCGATCATCCCGTAACTGATGCACTCTTCGAACCCCTTTGGAATGTTGCGCACGATCGCTGCGCGCATCTCTTTCATAATCGCACGACGATCTTCAGGTAGCGCAGCGATGTACGCATCGGGGGTTGTGGGCTTTGCGGCAGGGGAGGCCTTGGCTTTCTTCGAGCCGGTTTTCTTCGAACTCGTTTTCTTCGTTGTCATGTCGACTTCTCCTGCTGCTTTGTGCCGGCCGATTCAATTCCTGGATGCATGAAAGTAATCCGCCGCGCGCGATACAAACTTCCGAGCGCTTGCTTGAACGCTTTCTTGCTCACGCCGAATCGCTGACGCACCTCGTCGGGCGAACTCTCATCGTCAAAGTTCAGCCGCCCGCCTGCTGCTTCGAGTTCTTGCATGATCTCTTCTGTGAGTGGCGCAACGCGCGCATACCCAGCAGCGTCGAGGCGTAAGTCGATCTTGCCATCGTCGCGCACTGTGCGAACGAATCCGTTGAGTTGCTGTCCGATCGCCAGCGGCGATGAAAGATCAGTTCGATAGAGCAGGCCGAGGTGGGCATGCTCAACAATCGCGCTGTATCCGAGCGGGCTCTCTCCGACGACGAGCAGATTCACCGCTCGCCCATCTGCGTAGCTCGGCGGAGTCTTGCTCAGGTGATCGACGAGTCGCCCACTGGCAAAGATGCGACTTGTCTTTTCGTCGAGACACACAGCAACCACGACGCGTTGCCCGATCTCAACGGGCGCCGCTTGCTCACCAAAGGGCAGAAGCAGATCTTTCGCGAGTCCCCAGTCAAGAAATGCGCCACTCTGCGGGTGAACGTCTTTCACCTTCAGCCACGCGAATTCATCGACCATCGCAAACGGCGTCTCGGTCGTGGCAACCAGGCGATCCTCAGAGTCGCGGTAGATGAAAACATCGAGCTTCTCTTTGACTTGCAAGTCACGCTTGATGTAGCGGCCGGGCAGCAAGATCTCGCCGAGTTGTTCGCCATCGAGATAGACGCCAGAACTCGTCTCGCGGATGACTGAAAGCAGATTGCGCTTGCCAATGTTCGCCATGTCGACGCAGCGTAGACGCAGACAGCGCGTGAAGAGTTTCCTTATGATCACTCGCGCAAGCGGGTGCTTGCGACCCACACATGATGCAGCAACTACTCAATCCAATCTCATTCGCCCAGACGATCACGGCGCTGCTGCTTGCCATCCTGTTTCTTCAGTCGGGAATCGACAAGGTCGTCGATTTCTCAGGCAATCTCTCATGGCTCACCGGGCACTTTTTGAAAACGCCCTTTCGCAACCACGTGAAGGCGATGTTGATCTCGGTGACGGTGGGCGAAGTGCTCGCTGGTGGACTCGCGCTCGCAGGGGTGGCGCAACTCGTGATCTCAGGCGACAAGCAACTCGCCCTCTACGGCGCACAACTCGCCGCAGTCGACATCGTGCTCCTTTTCTTTGGACAGCGAATCGCCAAGGATTACGCCGGTGCCGCAGCGCTCGTGCCATACTTCATCCTTTGTATTGGTGAAGTTGTGCTGCTCTCGCTCTGACGAGCGCGTGCGTTTCTCACTGCACTTTCTCACACCCGTGAGAATCGTTGCAGACCCAACCCGTGTGTGGCAGATTCTCATCAATGTGATCGGAAACGCAATCAGATTCACTGAACGAGGTTCGGTTGCGGTGACCGTGCGCGCGACCGCTGATAGCGCCGAGTGGATCGTGCGTGACACAGGCCCAGGCGTTGACCCGACTGCGGTCGATCTCCTCTTTGAACCCTTCTCGCAAGTCGAGTCGTCTCGAATCGCGTACAGGCGGCGGATGGCGTTTGCGAGCATTGATTCGGCCCGAAGGAGCAGTTTTTCGAATCTCCGCACATCCGTACACTAAGTTCTGGAATGGCGGACGCTCTCTGGTTCGCGCGGGTCATCAGCGGCGCCCCTCCCAAGAAAATCGGCTATGAACAGATCAGCACCATCAGACGAAACCCCACAAGGCAACCAGAGGTTTCCATTGGCCTTGTTCGTTGTCGCGTTCGCTGTGAGTATTTCGACGACCTGCGCGATGGTGTGGCAGTCGCACGAGATTGAGCAACGGGGCGAGACTCTCGCGGCCGAGCATGTCGATATCACGAACCACATCGTCAGCATCCTGTGGTACGACGAAGTGCTCACGATGTCGGCGCGGCTCTGCGCGGCCACCGGAGACTTCGCGTACGAGCAGCGTTACAACGAGTTTGATCCGCTGTTGGTCAGCCACATCGGTGCGCTGCGAGCATTCATTCCAAGCGCAGAGATTGCAAGCCTCGTGGCAACGACCGATGCGGCCAACGACAGACTGGTGGCGATCGAGCGCGAAGCATTCGCGCTGACGCATCAGGGGCGCGGTCCAGAGGCCTTGGCGAGCCTTCACGGTGCTGAGTACCTGCGACTGAAGGATCTCTACACGGTCGGGATGAAGGGAACGACCGTTGCCGCCAACAAAGTGATGGCTGCTGAGTATTCACAACTCGTGCTGCAATGGAAGAGCTTCTCCATCGCAAGCGTCATCGGCATCGCGGCTCTCATCATTGCTTGGATTGCTGCAGTTCGGTCTGCGCACGCATGGGCTGGGCTGCGCTCGCGCAACGAGAGCGAGAGGTATCGCCAACTCGAGGCGACGGCGCGCGAGAAGGATGAGTTTCTTGCGACCATTAGTCACTCACTCAAGACGCCGCTCAACGGGTTGGCGCTCTCTCTGCGAAGCAGCGGGAATTCATCGAAGATATCTACACGGCAGGGAGTGGCGAACTCGCTGTAGTCGACTCGTTGATCGAACTCGCTGAGGCTCAATCTTCGAAGGTGCGCCTCAAGGCAGTGGCGCAGGATCCTCGCACGCTCCTCATGAAGATCGTCCGCGAGCACGAGCAGCGTGCGCGCGCCGCGGGGTTGACGCTCAAGGTGTGGGCGACCGCAGATCTTGCCGAAATGCCGCTCGACACCAAATTTGTCTCGCGCATCCTCGGGATCTTGCTCGACAACGCGCTGCGATTTACTCCTGCGGGCGGAACGATCACTGTGGCCGCACGAGTGGTGCCGCGGTCTGCGATCCATGCGCCGTTGGCGAGAGAAGTCGAGGAGTACCTCGAATTGTCGGTCGAAGACACAGGGGTTGGAATTTCCCCCGAAGTGATGGCGCGGCTCTTTCGCCCGTTCATTCAGGGTGACGGGCGGCTGGCCCGAACTCATCAAGGCACAGGCATTGGACTGACGCTCGCCAAACAGTTCGCCCGGCTTCATGGCGGCGGCTGCGCGGTCGAGAGTGAACCAGGAGCAGGAGCAAAGTTCTTCGTGTACCTACCCACGAGGGAGACACGGGCGCATCATGTGTCACCGCATCCGGTGCCGCACGCGCCACACAAGAGAGGCAACACATGGTGAACGCGAATCCATCGACGATTCTTGTCGTCGATGACCACGACTTCAATCTGAAACTGGTCGCCTACATGCTCGAAGACGCCGGCTATGTTGTGCGGACGGCGATGAATGGCGTGGAGGCGCTCGCCTCAGTCGACGCGCTCTTGCCCGACCTCTTGGTCCTCGATGTGATGATGCCCGTGATGGATGGATTCGAGGTGCTGAAGCGCCTCAAGGCCGATCCAAAGACCCACAGTATTCCCGTTCTCCTCTTGACGGCTCTGTCGGATGATGAGTCGCGCGAGCGGGGGCTCTCGTACGGCGCATCCCACTTCATCACCAAGCCGACCAAGCGATTGGAATTGCTGGCTCTGGTGGGTGAGACGCTCAAGCGCAGCGCGTAGCAGGATGCTGAAGGCTTCGGCGCAGCGAAGCCTCGAGCATGGTGCGCCGTAGACTGAGTTTCTCCACATGCTGACGCTGCTTTCAATCATCGCGCTCAGCATCGCAGCGGTCTCTGGTCCGCCGCAGTCGATTCGCGCGGCGAAGGTCATCGACGATTACCTCGATGGCGTAGAGCGGCAGACTTTGCAATCTTGCGTCGACCAGAAGATTGACCTCCCCGATGACTTTGTGGGTTGGGTCAATAAAGACCCGATGCTCCGCGCCTCGGTGTACGGGTGCGGCAAAGATCCTCTCGCGGTGCTCACCGCTTTGCGCGCGCTCGAACTTGACTTAGGCAAGCAGACAGTTCGACAGGACTACCCGCAGTTGGCGGTGGCGTTCGCAATTCAAAATTCATACCGCGCTTTGACAGGCAAAGCAGGGGGATGGAACGATGCAGATGCCGCAGTGTCGCAGGGCGATCTGCCCGACCTCGCCCCCCGCGCACCACTCGTGCTGACGATTCCTCAAGATCCGCGCGTGCCAGCCAACCTTGCCGATGCCGCGTACGCCCAGAGCGTTCCCCACGTCATTGTCCGATTTCTCGAGGATCACACTCCGATCTCGATCGAGGAGACCACGCGAGAACTTGCGCCGCTCGAGTACGACGACAAAGGCATCGCCAAACCACGCGGTGAGCGAGTTGAAGTCACGCGAACAGTGCAGCGACCGCTCTACGCCGCTGACGTGATCGCCTCGGCCGAGTTGCAGCGCGAATTCAACGCGTGCATGGCAGCGCACGGCCATCCTGAAGTGCAAGTCGAGTGTGGCGACAAGGTCGTCTCTTGGAAATCGACCGACGCTGTCGCCGACGAGGCACTTCGCGCACGCATCAAGGGCGCGCACAAACTCTTTGAGGATGCATATCGCGCCACTGGACGCATGCCTGCTGCGCGCGATCCTTCTCCCACCGCGTCGCAATCGATGGCGTGGTTTGTCCGCAACGACCAGCAACCACTCAAGCACGCGGCGAGTGGTGGCGTGACATGGCCGATGTTTCCGCTCAATGCGCCGTGGCCGGTGCTCATGATGCTCGCCGCAGATGACCAGCCGCTGCGAGAGCGCGAAGAGATCTGGGCGCGGCTGCGCGACCATGGAGAGTTTCGCACGTACGGCGAGTACACCGGTGGCATCGCGCAGCAGGGCGATATGCAAGCGGCGCGGCGGCTCTCGCCGTTTCCATTCGACTACGGATCGATTCAGATGATGTGGAAGGATGGCGGAGTCTGCGGAACGATGGGCAACATTGGTGCGCGCACGAATCGCATCGGTGGAATCCCCGCGTCGACCGCGGGACAACCTGGCCACTGCGCGATGGTGTTCATGCAGTGCGATCCAAAGTCTGGCGAGTTTTCCTGCAACGGCGCGCAGTACGCGACGGGTGGCGACGATGTGACCACTGTTCACGCTGATTGGAATTACGACGGCAACGGAGGACGCCGTCCGATGGTCTTCCATCAGAGTGTCGCGTGGGCGATCAACCGTGACGCGGCTGCGTATGTGGGCACGCTCGTGCTGCGTCGCGCTTTCGATGCGCTCGCCGCCGAGGATCGCGCTGCGAGTGCTCCTGCCTATCTGCGCGCGGCCCTCGCAGAGAATGTGTACGCGATGCCGATGGTGCTCGCGGCGATCGATTCTGCGACGACTGCTGAGGCAGCCATTGACCTCTTGGATGAGTTCTCGAAAGCGATCGAACAGAGTCCCGATGTGCAAGCGCATCCGTTGTACGCAGCAACCGTGCGCGATTTGGCGCACGCGCGCGTGCTCGCGCTCGCTGAGCCGTCTTCGCGTGAGGGCACCGAACTGCTGCTCGAAAATCTCGTGCGCCAAGGGTGCACCAACAATCTGTTGCTCGCGCGTTGTTGGCGAACCATTTCGGGCGAGGATGGATTTGTTGATGCGTGCGTAAAGGCCGCCAACGATTACATCGCGTCACCCGATCGTGCCAAGGGAAAGCAGGCGGCGAATCGGTTCACCACGCGCGTCAACGATTGGTGCAAGACCATCAAGGGCAAGAAAGCCAAACAGTCGTGGGCGAAAGCGATGCTTGCGCCGTTCGCAGGCAAAGAGTTTCTTGAGATCCGCGGCAAGTCCCTGCTCGATCCAGCTGTTGCGGCGCTCTGCAAGGTCGCCGATCAGCGTCTGCCAGTACCGACGCCGTGAGTGCCGTGATGGGCTCACCGCCAACGCTTCACGCCATTGCGGTCGATCGACCAGATCACGCCGTTGTCGCACCAAAGGCTGTCGATCGTGACGCGCGAAACTTGCAGCGAGAGCAGTTCCTCAAGTGACCACGGATCGAGTACTCGAATCGTCCCGTCAGCGCCTGCTGTAAGTAATCGCCCTCCGTCGGAATCCATGCACAGACAACCGATGCGCGACCTCTGTCGCTTTGCGATCGCCATGAGGTCTCCCGTCGCGGCGTCGAGGCGAACAAGCACTCCATCTCGATCGCTCGCGAAGATCGCCTTTCCTCCTTCGTGCACGCCGACTCCAGCGCAGTCCTTCGCAAGAGCGCGTTCCCACTTCATCGACCCATCCACGAGCGAGAGGGCGACGCATCCGCGGACGCGCGATGCAACCACGACACAGTTCGAGGCGGCGTCGATGGCTATTCCTGCGAGCCCGCCAAATCCCTGCGCATGGTCGGCCTGCCCAAGGTCGCGGTTGCGCCACACCTCGCTTCCACTGTGCGTGTCGTAGAGGATGACCTCGCCATCGAGAGTCGTTGCGCCGAGATGGTGTCCGTAGAGATCGCCCGCGATGTAGCCCATCGGCGTTGCCCCACCAACTTGTGTCGCGCCATCCGATGAGTCGTTCCATTCAAGGCGAGCGCCGCCCTTTGCGTCGACCAACGCTGTCCACCGTTTCGTCCATGCGACGTATGCGGTCGGCCAGGGTGTACCGAGCCATCCTTCAATCGTCGCAAGGGATTGCCGCCGCAATCCTCCGAGGCTGCCCGTCCAGAGCGACTCGCGGTCGGTGATCGCCGCCCACACAATGTCAGGACTAATCGGCACGACTTGCGCACTGCCATCGTTCGAGTTCCAGATCACGAGACTTCCATCAGCTCCAGAGGAACACATCTTTCCTTCGGTCCATGGGGTGATCGCCCAAACATGATCTGAGTGCACACGCCCAGTCCAGATGGGAATCGGTGAGTGGGGCGAGTATGCGCGCACCGTGCTGTCCCAGCCTCCAACCAACAGGCGCGATTCGTCCTCGGTCCATGCGGCGGCCGATTGGATGAACGGGGGTACTTCCAGCTGCAACGTCGACCGACTACCTGAGATATCAACGAGGCGCGCTCCATTCGTACCTACGCATGCAACGAGCCCATCTTGCCGCGCGGCGATGCAACGAACGCTGCTGATTCCCAGTGGAAAACGCGCGAGCACAGTGTCTGGGTGCTTCGAGTCGCGAACTTCTAGGTCTTCGCCAGCAACGAGCAGCCGACCATCTGCTGACCAACCGACGACAGCGGCAGCCTCATCGTCAGCGGAGTGCGTGCGATCTGTCCAGAGCACTCGCCCGTCGAGCGCGCGAAGCAATTCAATACCGTTCTGCGTGCTCGCCTTCGCGATGAAGCGACCAGTTGGATCGATCGCCATCCCGTTCGTGGCGCAGTCGGTCGACGCGATGTTCCAGTTGTGCGTCCCATCGCTCGCAACTCGCAACAAGCCAGCTCCAGGAAGGTCGCCTCGATCGATGCAGAATGCCGCAGCAATCCACGCGCGATCGGGCGCGAGCGAGAGGGCGTACGTGTCTTCCCTTGCGACGATCGTTCCACCAAGATCCGCTGCGCGGCGCAGGACCGCAACTTCTAACGCGTGGTCTCCCGCGAGACGATTGAGTGCTTGTCGCATCAACAATTGATCATGCGCATCGAGCGCGCGTGCTGCCAACGCCAATGTCGCGATGCGCGCCTCGTGTTCTGCTTCATGTGCGAAGCGCAGCGAGATCACCGTTGTTGCGATCAGTGTGAGCAAGATGAACGCGCCAACCGCCGTCGCCTTCCAGTGGCGCTTCAACCCGCGGAGCAGTTGTTCGCTTCGCGGCTGCTGTTCAATCAGCACAACCTCACCCGAGAGATGTCGCTCAAGATCGTCCGCAAGTGCGTCGGCACTCGCATAGCGCTGCATCGGATCGGTCGCCGTTGCCTTGGCGACGATCCGATCGAGGTCTCCGTGAAGTTCGCGATTGATGCTTGCAAGCCGCAGTGGATGTTCGTTGAGCACAGCATTCAGCGCCTGGGCTATCGATCGCCCTTCGAGTTGTCGCATCCGCCGCTGCGCGAGACACTCGTAAATGATTGCGCCAAGCGCGAACACATCGCCGCGCACACTCGGAGGTGATCCCGGAGTCACAGACTCAGGCGCCAAGTACGCGAGCGTTCCGACGATTCGATGGCCGAGCATTGAAACGGAATGGTCAGTGTTCGCGTCGACTGAACGCGCAAGCCCAAAGTCGATCACGAACGGATGTCCGTCCGAGTTCACGAGCACATTGCTGGGCTTCAAGTCTCGGTGGATGATTCCCTTTCCGTTCGCGAACGCGACCGCGCGTGCGACCCGCACCAGCAATCGCACTCGTGCACTGATGTCGAGCGCGCCAACAGAGAGCGCGTCGAGCGGGTTACCGCGTCGGACGAATTCCATCGCGATCCACGCACGCGTTCCCCCCGCGTGTTCCCACGAGCCAACCTCGTACAGGCGCGCAATCCCAGAATGCTCTAACCCCGCGAGCATCGCACCCTCGCGGGCGCCGGGTGCGAGGTTGCCGCTCGGCGATGGCCAGAGCAGTTTCAGTGCAACCTCTCGGGCGGGGTCGCGCTGCAGAGCACGAAAGACCTGACCGCTTGAGCCTTCGCCGATGAACTCGATGAGTTCGAAACCACCAATCAACTGACCAAGAGTCGGGATGGCCGAGTGCCCATCTTCCCACTCGCCCCATTCGCCTGTGTCCTCCATCGCGTGATGAGTTCTCAACAACGCTGCCGCCTCGGCGATGACTTCCGCAGAAAACTCCGCGCGCGCCTCGGATTCGCGGTCTGATTCGAGCAGCAAGAAGCAGCGGTGGATTTCGTCGAGTTGCATGGTGGCAGCAGTCTTGCGATGGTCGACGCGACCTCCGCAGCCGAATCGTACGAATTGTGAGATCGATTGCCCCGTACGAGATGCAGCGTCGCTTGATATTGTGCGAGGCGGACACGCAGGGGTCAGCTCGGAGGCAACCTGACAGAGTTTTCAACCCAACAACACAGGCAGCAGGTCATCGACGAACTTCTGTTCGTGCATCGTGCTGGAGATCCGACGGCGATCAGCCGACTTTGGAGTGAGGTCTATTCAGAGGTGAAGCGTTTGGCGCGAGGGGTGTTGAGTGGTCAAGGTGCCTCACGGCCAATCGATACCACGGTGTTGGTGCATGAGCTCTATCTCAAGATGGGAGGCGCGAGCTTCGACAATCGCGCACACCTCTTTGGATCGTTGGTGCGAATGATGGGGCAGATCATCATCGATGCGGGGCGCAAGCGACAGCGACTGCGCCATCACGAGCGTGAAGCTGCGCTGCTCGCGAACATCACGCTGGATCCGAGCAGAATCGGATTGACTGATCTCTCGCCGACTGATGGGCTCGTCACTGAGCAGATCATCGACGCGCTCGATCGCCTCGATCGCCTGGCCCCGCGCCCCGCGGCGGTCGCATGGCTTCGATTTGTTGGAATGATGTCGGTGGCACAAGTAGCGGAATGCCTCGGCGTATCGGAACGAACTGTGAAGAGCGACTGGGCGTTTGCACGCGCGTGGTTGCATCGAGAACTCACTGTCCTGGGCCTGAAACCACGGACGACTGAAGACCATTCTGGAGGACCTGATGAAGACTGAGACTCATGAATCAAACGTTGACACCGCGCGTTGGGATGTGATCCAACGGCACTTCGAACTGCTTCGACACGAGCCGAGTGGCATTTGGCACGCGCGACTCACCAAGCAGTTTCCGGAAGGCGATCCGATCGTCTACGACATTCTCTCGCTGTTGGTCGCGAATCGTGCAGCAGCAGAAAATACTCCCATCGAGCAGGAATCAAGCCAATCTCGCGAGTGAAAACAGACTGCCATGTTCTTGCCCAATTGGTGGTGAGCGTCGCTGGTCCTGTTGTTTCACGCCACCCGCCGCGCGGCGTGCGGTGTGACCTCGAGTTCGATCCCGACCAACGCAAGCATCTCAACGAGGGCGTCGCTCGAGAACTTGTCGACCTTGGCGCACATGAGATCGCTTACGCGGGGCTGGCTCACACCGAGCATGCGCGCCACCGATGCTTGTGTGAGTTTGCGTGAACGGATGATGCGAATCAACTCCGCCATCAGTCGTGCGCGCAACTGCAGACTTGCGGACTCAAGCGGCGGAAAGCCGAGATCCAAAAAGACATTGCCGCTGCTCTTCGTAACTCGATGTTGCGGGGATCGCTTGGCAGCGCGTTTGGTGGTTGAATTGCGGGTTGGCATTGGATCTCCTTGTTCAGTGCTTGCCACGCCGGAGGGCGAGCATTTGCGCGTATCGGCGTTGGGCGAGGTCGAGGTCGGACTTCAGGGTTCGCTGGGACTTCTTACGGAAAGCGTGCAGGACGTAGACGGCCTCGGCAAACTTTGCCACGTACATCACGCGGTATTCGCCAGGGCGATGGACTCGAATCTCCATCACGCCAACGCCGACTGCGCGTATCGGCTTCCAGTCGGTTGGTCGGTCTCCGCCTTGCACAAGCGTGAGCTCGGCGCCGATGTCTCGCCGAGCATGCTCCGGCATCGCGCGGATGTCATCCAGTGATGACCCGAGCCAATGGATGGGACGAAGCATGGAAGCATTATATCGACATTGATATGGAAGTCAAGCAAGAAGCGGCGCATTCTGGATCTGCCGCAGCAGAAGACACGCCTGCCGAGCGCAGACAAGCCGATCTCGACCGCAGATTTAGATTGCCCCAAGTTGTGTTGAGCGTCGCTTGGTACGGGTAGCGCCCGCGTGGTTTGGGCTGACTCGAGTTCGTTTCGTGACTGATCCCACATGTTAAGGAGTAGCGATGATGTTGAGCCCTTCCGATGGACGCTTTCAGTGTGGGAGGAAAAGCCTGCGAGCAGCGATGCTCGTGGTGATCGGCGTCGCCGCGTCACAGGCCGCAGCGGGTGGATGCCCAAGCCTGATTCGGGTGCCCGAAGACGCCGCGAGCATCAATGATGCGGTGGCGATGGTGTGCGCAAACACATCCGCTGAGATCGTGCTCGGACCAGGGACTTGGGCAGCGCGCATTCTGAGCGCGTCCCAGTCATCGATTGTGATCAGGGGTAGCGGAATCGCTACTTGCACCGTTGTGCCAGTCGTGTCTGGCGAAGGAGTCATTGCCAATGGTCACTGGGATTTCGCACGCATCCGATTCGCTGACCTATCCCTGAACGGAGTCGGTGGCTCCAACTTGCGAACCACCTTCACGGGATGCCGAGTCGTCAACTGCACCGGCAACTTCTTCCCAGAGGAAGAGCCGCTCGACAACACTGAGTTCGTGGATTGCAATACGGTGTTTTGGAGTGCTGTGTACATGCAGCGTGACACCACGATCTCAAACTGCTCGTTTGTACGGTGCAATAAGCCGCTGCTGTACTGGCCTGGAGGCAGCCTGCCCGCGGACATGGTCATTCTCGGTTGCACCTTCATCGACTGCATGGGTGACTGCATCTCGCTCAGGGACGGAGACGCGTCAACAGACACATATCCCATGCGGATAGTCAACTGCACATTCCAGAACATTGTTGGGCGATGCATTTACGCCAATCTCGGCGCACCGACCATTGGCGAAGTGAATGAACTTTCAGTGGAGGGCTGCTCTTTCACAGGCAACACCATCTCCAGTGGCAACGGGGCGGCCATCCATCTTGGAGGCGCGTCGGTCGAGTATGCAGCGGCGGCAATCAACACGACGGTGACGAACTGCACCTTCACCAACAACTCGGCGCAATCGGGCGGCGCGATTTACACAATGATGAACCAGCCGCTGACGATGATCGGATGCACGTTCACTGGGAACTCAGCGACATCAGGGTCCGGTGGCGCAACTGCGCAAGAGTTTGGTGGGAGGCAACAGCACTTGGCGACTTCCAATTGCTCGTTCGTCGGCAATACGGCGACTGGCGATGGTGGCGCCATCAAACTCAGTGGCTGGGCTGGTGCCGCAACCCTCGCCGGCTGCACATTCCAGTCCAATGTTGCTGCGGGCTACGGCGGCGCTGTTAATGTCGATCGCACGAGTGCCACGGTGGCCAACTGCCAGTTCATTGACAACTCTTCGGCGGGGCAAGGCGGCGGCTACTTTCAGGCCTTCGGCTCCACGAATCTTGGGTCATGCTCGTTCGTCGGCAATGAGGCAACGCTCGGCGGGGCACTCAACTTGTACGCCTACAACTCGTCGGTGTTGAGCTCGTGCTCCTTTGCGGGGAATCGTGCGTCGAATTCGGGAGGAGCCGTCCTGATCGCACTGAACGGCACGAGCGCCATCAACGGTTGCACATTCGACGGGAACCTCTGCGCTGCGGGGGGGCACGCGTTGCGCGTCGATGGCGTTGGCACAAGCGTGACCACGACCGCCTGCGCTATCCGTGGGGATGTGGATGCCCCCGGCACGTTCAATCCCGCGATTCTTGTGACGGCTGCCGCGTCGATCACGCTCGCCTCGACGTCGGTCTGTGGAAGCGGCATTCCCGCGTGGTCGGGCGCTGTCTCGGACGCCGGCGGAAACTGCATCGTCGCCTCGTGCGCAGACTCTGACAACAACGGCACACCCGATGAGTGCCAGTCGGTGACAGTTCCTGGCGATTACAAGAGCGTGCAATTTGCGATCGATGCGACTCCAGCGGGAGAGTTTCGCCTCGTCTCGCTTGGTTCCGGCACATTCGCCGGGCCGATCTCGTTCGGTGGGCGCAACGTCGTTGTGCGTGGCGCGGGCGCAGGTCAGACGATCATCGATGGATCCGGTGGTGTCACGACCTCGGTCGTCGCATTCACCGGCGGCGAACCTGCATCATCAGCGCTCGAAGGTGTGACGATTCGTGGCGGACTCACGGGCACTCCACTTCCTTCGCTGCCTTCGGCACTCGTCGGTGGTGGAGTCTTCGCATTGAATTCCGCGGCGAGCCTGCGCAATTGCGTGATCGAACTCAACGAAGCTGGATTCGGCGCAGGAATCTACTTCCGGTATTCGACCGGTTCGATCGAGAATTGCATAGTGCGCAACAACCGCGCATCGAGCGACGGCGGTGGCATCCAGATCTATGGCGGAAGCGTTGGCGTGATCGGTTCGTTCGTTGAGAACAACTACACGAACGGTCGTGGCGGCGGATTGCATCTCGTCGAAGGAACTCCTTCGCTCGTGCAAACGACCGTCCGCACCAACTTCTCGAACAACCTCGCCGGAGGCGTGTCATGGGTTCCTGGTGGCGACGCGCAGGCGAGCCTCGAAATCGTCGACTCTGAAGTCAAGGACAACACTGCCGCAAAACACAAAGGCGGAATTGCGATCGTGCCCAACGGCGCCATCGCGACATCGTTGTCAGGCAGTGTCGTGTGCGGAAATTCTCCGGCGCCGAACATCTCAGGTCCGTGGGAGAACCTCGCAGGCAATGAGGTCTGCGAATGCCTCGGCGACATCATCGTTGATGGAATGGTGGGACCAGGTGATCTTGCGGTTCTTCTGGGCGCGTGGGGAAGCGCAGATCTTCCGACAGGCGCTGCCGACGTCAATCACGACAGCATCGTCGATGGCGGCGACCTCGTGTGGGTGCTTGTGAACTGGGGCACTTGCTTCCCTTGACGACGACCGCGTCTTCGTAATCATCGAGACAGATTCGGCACTTGGCGGTGAGAAAGCGCCCTCATGAGGACACATTTTCACCGCGAAGTGGGTCGCGCGGTGTGTTGCGATGTCGGCTCTCAATACGGCGGCACCGGACCCCACCGCGAGAGGATCGCAGTGAGATCGCCTCCGCCGATGATGCCGTTGCCGTCGAGGTCAAACCGCGGATGCCAAGTCAATCCCCACGCGGCGAAGATCCACGCCATGTCGCTGCTGTTGATCACTCCGTCGAGCGTGAAGTCGCCGTACGCGTACTCACAAGTGTCGGGAACGCCATCGCCGTCTTGATCAGCTGAAGGATCGTCGGCGATTTGGCACACATCGCCCACGCCATCATCGTCGCAATCCGCTTGCGATTCATTCGGCATCGTGGGGCAATTATCAACGGGCGTGTAGATGCCATCGCCGTCTGCGTCACACGCAGTGCACACATCGTTGATGCAGTTGCCTCCGCCGTCGATCCAATTCGTGCCGAACACTTGCGGCGCAGTTGGCGCTGCGTTGTCGCAGAGCACTGTGTTGCTGATGGTGGTGGTGGCAACGGTTGAGTACAAGTACATCGCCCCGCCAGAAGTGGTCGCTGTGTTGCGTGTGAAGACGCAATGTGCGATGGTGGCATGCGGGGAGTACGCGAACATCGCGCCGCCGCCGCCGCCGCCGTTGATGCTGCCGCTGTGCACATTGGCTTCGAACACGCAGTGTGTGATGATCGGATTCGCGCCGTTCATAAACATCGCCCCGCCGCGATAGGTCGCAGAGTTCGACTTGAAAACACAGTGTGAAATCGTCGGGCTTGCGCCGTTCAGATACACCCCAGCGCCACTGCCCCAACCGCCGCCAGCCGTGTTCGACTCGAACACGCAGCGCGCGATCGTTGGATTTGCCGCACTCAGATACAGCCCACCGCCGTACTGGGTCGTTACGTTCGACTTGAACAGACAGTTGGTAATGGTCGGGTCGGCGGAACGCAGGTACATCCCGCCGCCGAAGAGCGAAGTGCCGCGAGTGATCACCAGATTCTCAAACACCGTCGCAGCCCCTTCAGAATTGTCGCACACGAAGACGCGCTTGTTGCCTAACCCGTCAATCACAGTCGCAGGCGAGCCATCAGCATGTGTCGCGCCGCGCAGTGTGACCGCCTTGCCCATCATGTTCAGCGGCGCGATTGGCGCGTATGTGCCCGCAGCAATCTCAATGACATCGCCGTTGCCCGCCGCAGCGAGTGCCGCCTCGATGGTGGGGTACTCCACCGGCACATGGTGGATGCCATCACCCACAGGTTCGCATTTGTCTGGTCGGCCATCGCCATCAGAATCGGTGCAAGAGAATGTGAAGCAGTTGTCGCCGCCGTCGATCCAAGTCACGCCGTAAATCTGCGGTGAGAGCGATCCGGTGTTGCCGCAGAACACGGTGTTGACAATCGTTGGGGCTGAACTGGGGGTTGAACTCGAAGTGGGAGGCGACAGATACATCCCGCCGCCACCCTCTTCGGCCGCATTTGATTCGAACGCGCAGTTGACGATGGTCGGATTCGATGAAGAGAGCCGCATCCCGCCGCCAGGAGAATAGGTGGATGTGTTTGCTCTGAACACGCAATCGGTGATGGTGCTGTGCGAGTCGTGCGCAGAGAGCCCGCCGCCGCCAGTGCTGGTCGCGCGGTTCGATTCGAAGAGGCAGTTCGTAATGGTGGGGTCAGAGCGCAAGAGGTACATCCCGCCGCCGGCGAGCGCCATGCCCCGTGTGATCACGAGATTCTCAAAGATCGTGTTCGATCCTTCGAAGGTGACGCACTCGAGCACTCGCTTGTTATTCACTCCGTCAATCACTGTTGCAGGTGAACCGTCTGGGTGTCTCGCACCACGCATCGTGATCGTCTTGCCCATCGTGTTCAACGTCGCAACTGGCGCGTAGGTGCCCGCAGCGATCTCGATCACATCTCCGTGACCCGCGGCAGCGAGCGCTGCTTCGATGGTGGCAAACTCCGATGGAACCTGGTGAATTCCATCGCCGACCGACCCGCACTTGTCTGGCCAGCCATCACCGTCAGAGTCCGCGCAAGAGAATGCGAAGCAGTTGTCGCCGCCGTCGATCCAAGATGTACCGTTGATCTGCGGCGAGTAGTACGCGGCGTTGCCGCAGAACACAGTGCGAGTGATCGTGGGGCTCGAATCGTGCAACCAGAGCCCGCCGCCAGAACTGGTCGCGGTATTGCTCTTGAACGCGCAGTTGGTGATCGTGGGGCTCGCGTAGCGCAAGCTCATCCCGCTGCCCTCAGAAGAGTATCCCCGTGTGATCACGAGATTCTCAAAGATCGTGTCGGGTCCTTCGCAGTTGTCGCAGATGAGAACACGTTTGTTGCTCATGCCGTCGATCACCGTTGCGAGCGAGCCGTCTGCGTTCGTCGCGCCGCGCAGCGTGACAGTCTTTCCCATCGTGCTCAATGTCGCGATTGGTGCGTAGGTGCCCGCAGCAATCGCAATGACATCTCCGTTTCCCGCCGCAGCAAGCGCGGCTTCGATCGTGGAATACTCCGATGGCACATGATGGATGCCATCACCCACAGAACTGCACTCGGTCGGTCGGCCATCTCCATCAGAGTCGGCGCACGAGAATGCGAAACAGTTGCCGCCGCCGTCGATCCAAGACGATCCGTAAATCTGAGGGGTGTAGGTTGCAGTGTTGGCGCAGAACACTGTGTTGGTGATCGTGGGGGTGGCGGAGAGCAGAACCAACCCGCCGCAGAAGACGCCTGCGGTGTTCGACTTGAAAGCGCAGTTGGTGATGGACGGGCTGCACTGATACAAGAAAAGCCCGCCGCCGTCGCTCGTCGCAGTGTTGGCTTCGAACACGCAGTTCGTGAGAGTTGGACTCGCGTGATCCACATACATCCCGCCACCAGAACTCGAACGTCCGCGCGTGATCAACAGGTTCTCGAAGACCGTGCTCGGCCCCTCGTATGTGATGCAGTGCAAGACGCGCCTGCTGTTCATTCCATCAAGCACCGTCGCAGGAGTGCCGTTGGGATTCGTGGCACCACGAATTGTGATCGCCTTTCCATTCGTGTTGAGCGTTGCGGTTGGCGCATACGTTCCCGCAGCAATCACGATGGTGTCACCATTCTGACTCGCGGTGATGGCCGACTGAATGTCTGCGTGGTCACCCGGCACATGAATCGTCGTCGCGATCGCATTCTGGCCAGCCGCCAGCACGATGCCAGCGACGCACGCAACAAACCCCAGATGCGATCGGCAGTCGTTCATATTGTCGCGTGCGCAGGCCTCATTGTTCTTCATGCGATACTCCTATAGAACTCGCACGCCGCGCGAGTGACCGGAATGACTCCAAGGGACAACCCAGCAGTCTGTACGGACATCAACCTCGGTTTGCTTCGAAAAAAACATCCCTCAGGGATCGCGTTGCAACAGGCGACAGGAAGGGGGTGTTTGTTGGATTGATAACGCCGCGTGGGCTCGCGCCGAATTGGGGCTTTCAGCACGCCTGCGCTGCGGGTTGTCGTGATTCTCTTCGGTCGCTGCCGTTCTTTGGCGCGCATCCACTAAGAAACGATCGTTTGCGAGCCAGATTGACTAAGAAACGATCGTTTGTTAGACTCGGACACTCGCAAACGAAAGCTTCCTCATCATGCCACGTCGGACCGGCACATATCGAGTCACGAACACGACAGGTGAACCTGTCAAGGCATTCATTCCGCATCCGCTTCCGCCGACCAATCCGCCTCTGGATCTTGGCGGTGCAATCGACCGACGCTGCGCTGCGGCGCTGTCCGCGCTTGCACGACTCGAGGTCGCTGGAAGCATGGTTGCGAGCACGGACTGGTTCCTTTACGGCTTCGTGCGAAAGGAGGCTGTGCTCACGTCACAAATCGAAGGCACCCAAGCGACGTTGCGCGATGTTGTGACCTTTGAAGCGACGGACGAGTCTGAGCGTCCCGAGGATGTGGAGGAAGTCTGCAATTACGTCGATGCTCTGACATACGCGCGCCGAGAGCTCGCCAATCCAAGAGGACTGCCGCTCAGCACCCGCCTTCTATGCGAAGCGCACAAGCGCCTGATGAAGGGTGTGCACGGAAGCGACAAGAACCCTGGCACGGTGCGAAAAAGTCAGAACTGGGTCGGTGGCACGCGGCCGAGCAATGCCCGATTCGTTCCGCCGCCGCCTGCGGACGTGCCCGCTGCGATGACTGCGCTGGAGCGATGGATTCATACAGACGATGCGCTTGCGCCGTTGATCAAAGCCGGCCTCGCGCATGTCCAGTTTGAGACGATCCATCCGTTCCTCGACGGCAATGGCCGCATAGGTCGGTTGTTCATCACGCTACTGCTTGAGCACTGGAAGGTCATGAAGTCACCACTGCTGTACCTCAGTCTGTCCTTCAAGCGTCACCAGCACAAGTACTACGATCGCCTCTCCGCCGTCCGCACCAACGGAGATTGGGAGGGGTGGGTGAACTTCTATCTCGACTGCGTTCGGGAGGCTGCCGAGGACGGCATCGATGTTGCGCAGCGGCTCTTCGCGCTGCTAGCCAATGATCGACTGCAGTTGATGAGGCACGGCCGAGCGACGGTCGCCTCAATCCAATTGTTGGACCTGCTCCCCCAACACCCGATAGTCACGGTGCCACGTGCACGCGACATGCTCAAGACCACCGCGCCCACCGCCCGCAAGGCGATCGGCATCCTCGCGGAGCGCGGCATTCTGCGGGAAACGACTGGGAAGCAGCGTGATCGAGTGTTCGCGTACCACAAGTACATCCAAATTCTCACAGGCGACGATGTCTGAGCTGCTGCTGAAACGTCCGCCGAATCTAGGCAGTCGCGCAGAGCGGTGTTGTTGGCTTTGTCGAATCGCATCGCCATCGACCATCGCTGCAGCGGCGCTGGTCACCACCGCACTCGGTGGATGCTTTCGCCCGCATGTGACGCAGAAGGTTGAGATCGAGGTGTTCGACGCGATTTCTGGTGAGCCCGTCGCGGGGGCGTGCGTCATGCATGGCGCGCCGACCGACAAGTTCACAGCGGTGTTGTTCGAGGAGGCGACGACTGACGCTCGCGGTGTGGCAACGATCGAATCAATTCGACTCGTCGACGACGCGTGGTGGCAAGTTCGCCGCGGCGACCGGACCAAGTCACAAGAAGCGCCTTACTACGAAGGCGTGGGATGGTCGCAGGTCCCGGCCGAGTTCGCGCAAGTGACGAGCGATTCGTGGCACACGCGTTACCGCGCTCCGCTCTGGCCAGAGATGGTGTTCGTGATCAATGTGCCAGCGGATTACCGCGGCATTCTCGCGTGGAACAAGGTCGACACCGATGCCGCGCGCGATTCGGGTTGGTTGCCTCCAGCCGACATGCTGCACGCGCGATTCGATCCAAAGGGATACTTTCGCGCGATCGTTCAGCCTGATGCATCGGGGGTCGTCGCGCATCCATCGATGGTTGCAGGCGTGCCAGGCTACGACCCAACAACGTTTGAGAGTTTCGGCGGACCAGCCGTCTGGCGCGACGGCACGCGACTCGACATTGTTGATCCATCGAGCGACCTCTGGAAGAAGCGACGCGTCAAAGACGCCACGATGCACGGGGGCGGCTACGTGGAGTCCACTCCGATCGATGCGACACTCGTACGCGCATGGCGCTTGCGTGCGCATCGCATCCCAGGTGCACCCGACAACTATTTTGGACAGTACTACGCATGGTTCATCGGATCGCTCGACGAACTGCGCGCGTGGCTCAACGAACACGAACTCAAGCCGCTTGATCGAAGCCTCGGATGGCGCGTCGACTCAGATGACCCTGCAGCAACGCGAATCTATCCCGCGCACACGCTCTACCCGCTGATACCAGTTGCGACCTCTCCGAGTCCTGCACCCACATGGTCGATCAAGTGATCGCGCGCAGTCGCGTGGTGAAGAACCTGATTCTGCGAGCAATCCGCGCATGATGAGCGATATGATTTCGACATGGATGAGTCGAGCCAATCGCACGCTACCGATGATCGTTGCGATCCAACGCTTCTTGCTGTGTTGCGTGCACAGTCGCCTCGCACGAGGCTCTCAACCCTCGACGCCCTCTGGCGCTCTGCGGTCGCGCTCGTGCGCTGCGGCGTAGCTGCCCAACATCCTGAGTGGACGGAGGGACGAATCGCCGCCGAGACAGCAAGGCGGATGGCGTGCCGCTCTCGTTCAGACGGGCGCGACTGATGGACCCCACAGAACTGCTGCGTCTCATCGGAGAGCGGCTCGATCGAATCGGCTGTCCTCGCTTCGTCACTGGGTCGATCGCGTCAACGGTGTTCGGTGAGCCGCGCTTCACGAACGACGTTGGCATCGTCGTGCCAGTTCGATCGACGCGGTTCACGATGCGCGCGATCGTATGCCACGCGAAAGCGTCTTGAGCTGGACGTCGATCACCAGCGGCGCCGGCTCGCGGTTGAAAGGAGTCCCGAGGGACTCATTGCAACTCACCTAACTTGCGCGCATGAGAGCGACGCACTTGGGAGCAAACAAGACAGCAATCCTGCACGCCCTCGAGAACAGTTTGTTCGAGTTTCCAGACGTGCCGGGACAGTGGGAAATCTCGACATTTCCTGGTGTTCGCGCGCACGCCACCCCGCACATTTCCCATCCGCTCGGCAACATGGTCGGCGTATCCACCCTCACGGCAGAGAATGCCGACGCTGTCATCGCGCAGGTGCAAGAATTCTTCGGCACGCGCAAACACATGGTTGGCTGGTGGCTCAATCCATCGTCCTCGCCGATCGATCTCGTCAGCCGACTCGAATCTGCAGGATTCCGCCTCGCCATTCAACAAGCTGGGATGGTGTTCACCGATCTGACGCGCGACATCAAGTGCAATCCGTTGGTGACCGTGCGCCGAGCGACCGACGCAGATCGAGATGATGTCATTCGCCTCTACACAGCCGCGTATCCCATGCCCGAGCCGTTGTCAGCCGTCTTCTGCGACTTGTTTCCGTTGCTCGAGTGCGGAGGTCATTACCTCGCGTTTCTCGATGGCGTCGAGACGCCGGTCTCTGTCGCGAGCATGTTTTCGCCTCGAGGCAGCACGGTCGCAGTGATGCAAGGCGCAGCCACGCTGAGTGAACACCGTGGCCACGGGATCTACACGTCGATGATGGCCGCACGAGTTGCCGCTGCGCGTGCGATGGGGAAGGACTCCGCGGTGATGCAAGGCGACCGCAAGACTTCCGCGCCGATCGCCGTCAAACTTGGATTCGAAGAAGTCTGCAGCATCGACTTCTACATCTGGGGCGATGGCTGAAGTTGGCGGTGTGGCGCGTCACGCGCGCAGCGAAAACGCAAACGCCCCAGCGTTCAAGCCAGGGCGTGCGGTCTGTTTCTGCGCGCGTCGCCGAAGTGGGACGCCTCAATCTGTCTGCGCGCGTCGCCGAAGGGCGACGCCTCAATCTGTCTGCGCGCGTCGCCGAAGGGCGACGCCTCAATCTGTCTGCGCGCGTCGCCGAAGGGCGACGCCTCAAATAGCGGGGGCTGGATTTGAACCAACGACCTCCGGGTTATGAGCCCGACGAGCTACCAGGCTGCTCTACCCCGCAGTCAGGGGGGCAACTATAGACAGCATGCAGGTGCGCGTCAACATCACCGTCTCTCTCTATCCTTGTGCCCCATCATTCCACAACTCGCATCACCCAACACACCGAGAGTTCAATATGACACCTGAAACCGCCTCAGCATTCAAGCAACTTCACCACGCAAGCCTCGCAGCAAACACGCTCGACACAAAGACAAAGGAACTCATCGCAATCGCGTGCGGAATCTCGCGCCTCTGCGAAGGGTGCATCATCCATCACGTCAAGGCTGCCAAGACTGCCGGAGCAACATTGCAAGAGTTGCACGAAACGCTCGACGTTTGCACATTGATGAACGGCGGACCAGCAACGGTCTACGGAAAGAAAGCGATCGAGGCGTACGGCGCATGACCGACTCACGCGTGACGAACGCGCGCGCGAAAACGAGTTGGCCTTCGACAACATGGCTCTTCTGGATCACCACGCTCGTGGTCTTTTTCGCGTGGTCGGTTGGCACACTTGCGACGCAGGGAAATCTTCCGCTCGACCACATTGACTTGCTCGCGTGGGGGCCGAGTTGGCAACTCTGCTACTGGAAGCATCCACCACTTCCTGCATGGATCGCCGAAGCAGTGAGCGTCGCGACTGACCGCGCGATCTGGCCGCAATTCTTGCTCGGTCCCGCGATGACGGCCATCGCGACGATCATCGTCTGGCGCGCGGCGCTCGATGTCACAGGTCCGTGGCGCGCGCTCATCGCTGCGCTCTCTGTGCAGGGATGCATCTTCTACAGCCAAGGTTGCGATGTCTTCAATCACAATTCGGTGCAACTGCCGTTTCTCGCCGCCGCAGCATGGGCTGGATGGCGCGCGATCAACGGATCGACACTTGGATGGATCGCCTTCGGATTTTTCAGTGCCGTCGCGGTTTACGGAAAATACTCAGCAGCAATTCCTGCCGCGGCAGTGATGCTCTTCACGCTGACGAGTCAAGAGCGCCGCGCGACTTGGAAGACCGCGGGTCCGTGGCTTGCGATCCTTGTTGGTCTCGTCACCATCGCGCCACACATCTACGGCATGTCGCTGCTCGATTTCAGTCCGCTTCGCACACCATTTGGACGGCAGCACGAGCCCGAGCCATGGTGGGGACGCGCGGCGTGGCCCGCAGAATTCTTCATCGCAACGGTCGCCGCACTCGGAGGTGTCTGGATCTTTCTATTCGCGCTCTTCTCGTCAACGACCAACAAGTGCGGCGATGCAACGATCGAGGTGGCGCCATCCACCATTGCCAGTGAGTCGGCGACCGCGTACTACACATGGATCGTTCTCGCCCCCGTTGTGATTGCGATGATCGTTTCAGCGGTGCTCAACTTGCATCTACTCGGACTCTGGGCGCTGCCGTGGTTTCCATTCGTAGGGCTTGCATGTGTGCTCTGGATCAAGCGCCCAATATTGGCGGGTGGCCTTCGCGCGTTCTGGGTCGCGTGGTTGCTCTTTGCAGGGGGGATGTTGATCTTCGCCGTTGCGCGAAACGTCGTGCGCCCCTACATCAGTGGATACATCGCCAACGTGAAGCACCCTGGTGATGCGCTCGCTCTCAAGGCTGAAGAATTTTGGATCGCAAACGCGCCCGTGCGCGCAGATGGAACCCCCGCGCCCCTCACGATTGTGATCGGAGATATGTTTTCAGCGGGAAATATTGCGGTGTATGGAAAGTTCCATCCAGATGTGCTGCTTGATGGAATTCCAGTGCGCGCACCGTGGATCGATCTTGCTCGCATCAAGAATGAGGGTGCGCTGCTCGTCTGGCGCGGTCAAGGAAGCGTTCCAGCTGCTCTTTCGCAGTTTGGAGAGGTGACAGCGACCACGCGTATCGCTCTGCAGCCACGGACCGACGCTCGCGTTGAACCAATGGACTACGGCCTCGCCGTCATTTCTTCAAAAAATAGATGAATAGTGGGAAACCAAACCAGATTTGGTGCGAATAGGTGGGAGTCCGACACCCCACGCCTATAAAGAACCCCATGATCAAAGACGTCATTCGAATTCGTAAGTATCCAAATCGCCGCCTGTACGACACCAGTCGCAGCGCATTCATCACCACTGGCCAGCTGCATGAGATTGTCCGCGGTGGACGGCAAGTCGAAGTTGTAGATAGCAGCACTGGCGTCGACATCACCAACATCGTCCTTCTCAATTCGATCATCGAGCGTGACCCAGCTCGTATTTTGGCGATCCCATCTGCTGTCTTCCACGCGATGATCAATGGAGACGAGGCAACTGTTCAGGCGTGTTGCGGCGCGCGCGAAGGCGCGGCGTCGACAAACAACCACTGAGTCGGCAGTCTGAAAGCCCCCAAAGCAGATCGGACGGCTCACGTCGTCTGGTCGGGCTCTTGTTGAACCATCGTGCGAAGTCTGCGCAACTCTGGAAAGAGTCCTGCGATTGATCCGACCACGATGAGTGTGCCTATTCCGCCGCTCACCACGCTGATCACTGGTCCAAAGAACTTCGCGACGAGTCCGCTTTCGAATGCGCCGAGTTCGTTGCTGCACTCGATGAAGAGCGAGTTCACGGCGCTCACCCGTCCGCGCAATTCGTTTGGAGTGCGCGTCTGCACCAGGGTGTGTCGAATGATGACGCTGACATTGTCGACGGCGCCTGAGATGAAGAGCGCGACCAAACTGATCCAGATCGAGGTGGAGAGTCCAAAGACAATCATGCACGCACCAAAGACTCCAACACACAGCAGCAGCACGGGACCGGCGTAGCGCATGCGCGGGCGCGCGGCGATCCACACCGCCATCAGAAATGCGCCGATGTATGGCGATGCCTTGAGCCATCCAAGAAGCATCGGACCACCACCAAGAATCTCATCGGCGTAGATCGGCAAGAGCGCAGTCGCGCCTCCGAGCAGCACGCCGAAGAGATCGAGTGACAGCGTCGCAAGAATCGCACGCTCTTTGTAGATGTGGCTCATTCCTGCGAAGAGTGAGCGCAGCGTGAGCGTTGCGTTGGCGCGTGCCTCTTCGCGCGGATGCAATTGCAGTGCGAGCACGCCCATGACGCCGATGAGTGCGCCGCAGATTAGAAAAATCACCCAACTCTCGACGCCGAGTCCGAGCAACGCCCCTGCAGTGACGGGACCTAGGACCGCTGCCGCCTGAAAGATGCCGCTGTTCCAAGTGACTGCGTTCTCGAAGTTTTCCGGTCGCACGAGGAGCGGCAAGAGTGAACTGCGGCTGGGACCATTGAAACTGCGCACGCACCCTGATGCGACGAGCAGGGCGTACCAGATCCAAATCGGCGCCTGCATTGCACTCGCAAGCGCGAAGCACGCGCAGACGCCGACGAATCCGAACTGTGTCAGCGCGATGATGCGCTTTCGACTGTGGCGGTCTGCAACGTGACCAGAGACGAGCGCAAGCGCAACGACAGGAAGCGCGCGGGCGAGTCCAGCCATTCCCAACACCAGCGCATCGTGTGTGCGAAGCCAGAGATCCCAGAGGATGACGGTCGTGAGCATCTGAAGGCCGAATCCCGAAAAGGCAAAGCCGACCGCGAAGATCGCGTAGTTGCGTTCTCGAACCGCGCGCGTCATCTGTGAGAGCTGCACATCGCTATCTCTACAGCAAATTGCTCGGGTGCGATGCGCACAATGCCGTTATCGTTTGGCGATGGCAACGGAAGCAGATCGAAAGTTGGTTGCTCGGCTCTTGTGTGTGGGCTTCGATGGGCCGGTCGTCAACGACGCCGCGCGTGAGATGATTCACGCTGGAGTGAGCGGTGTGATTCTCTTCGCGCGCAACGCGTCGAGTCACGCAGAACTCGCGCAGATCGCGGCGTCGCTGAAAGCGTGCGCCGCAGAAATCGATGGCGCACGTGTGTTCATCGCGCTTGATCATGAGGGCGGGCGGGTCGTGCGTCTGCGCGACGGGATGACTGCCGTTGGACCGATGCGCGAAGTTGGAAGTGTTGGCGCGGCTGAAGCGGCGCGTGTTGGAGCGGTGTTCGCGCGCGAACTGCGCAGTGCAAACATCGATCTCGACTTCGCGCCCGTGGTCGATGTCGATAGCAATCCAGCCAATCCGGTCATTGGTGACCGCTCGTTCAGTCGAGATCAATCGGTCGTGTCGGAGTGCGCGGTCGCATTCATCGAGGCGCTGCAGGCAGGTGGAGTCGCAGGATGTGCAAAGCACTTTCCAGGGCACGGCGATACCGATGTCGATAGCCACCTTGCGCTTCCTCGGTTGCCGCACGCGATTGATCGACTGCGTGCAGTCGAATTGCCCCCGTTCGCCGCCGCAGCGCACGCGCAGGTCGCCTCGATCATGACGGCTCACGTTGTCTTTGAAGCGATCGATGAGGGAGTGCCCGCCACAATGAGTCGAAAGGTCATCGAAGGAGTGCTGCGCGATGAGATCGGGTTCGACGGAGTCGTCTTCAGCGACTGCCTCGAAATGGAAGCGATCGCAGGCACGATGGGAATCGGCGAAGGCGCCGTGCGCGCGATTGAAGCGGGGGTGGATTGTCTGCTGATCTGCCATCGACTCGACCGGCAGCGAAACGCGATCGAGGCGCTCTCAGAGGCGCTCGCAGGTGGGCGACTCTCTCGTGCGCGCGTCTTGCAAGCAGTCGAGCGCATCGATGTGATGATGAATGCGTTTGTTACTTCGCACTGCGCGCGATAAAGCGTCGCATCGCACGCAGCGTCGTCGCGCTCGCGTGATGTTCGATTCCCTCAGCGTCGCGCAGGGCCTGCGCTCTGGGTACGCCGATGCATCCCAGAAAGGCAATGACCGTCGCGTGGCGGGCACGCGCTGCGCGGGCGCGTCGTATGCCGGTCGGTGTGAGCGAGATCGGTCCGTGAGGATCTTTGACTGCGAGTCCTTCGATCACGAGTCGGCGCACGATCCGCACCACCGTCACATGTGAAACGCGCATGAAGAGCGCCAAATCGCGCACTCGGCACGATCCAGAGGTGGTGGCGATCTCGTCGATCGCCTCGGTGTAGTCGTCGAAGGTCTCGGTCGCGTGGTCGCGGCGGGTCTTGATGAATCGCTCTCGTGATGCAGTGGTCGGCATGATCGGTTCGCATTGTTGCACAGAACATGGGGAGTGCCTAGTATGTAGCCGTGGCTACAGTCGCCCAACTGCGTGTTTGGTTCGCCGCGGCGCTCGCCGCGATCGGCTTGTGTGTGCACGTGCATGGGCAAGAAAGCTCTTCGAAGCTCAAGATCGTGGCGACCACCGGGATGATCGGAGACATGGTGCAGCGCATCGTGGGCGACCGCGCCGATGTCACGACGTTGATGGGCGAAGGGGTCGACCCGCACCTCTACAAAGTGACAGTGTCAGATGTGCGGGCACTCGCGGCGGCCGATGTCGTCGTCGCCAACGGACTCATGCTCGAGGGGCGCATGGGCGATGTCTTTGCAAAGTTGCGCCGCCGAGGCCGACTTGTGATCGAAGCGGGGGCGGGAGTGCCGCAATCACAACAGTTGCACAGCGAAGAATCGCATGGGCATCCTGATCCACACATTTGGATGGATCCCGCAATCTGGTCGCAGTGCGCGCTGCATGTGGCAGACGAACTCGCCAAGCGCGATCCTGCAAATGCCCAGCAGTACCGTGCGAATGTCGAGGCGCTCGTGCGGGTGTGGCAGAGCGCCGATCGCGCGATCGCGGCGGCGATTGCAACGGTTGATTCGAAGCGACGCGTGCTCGTGACCGCACACGATGCGTTCGCATACTTCGGTCGCCATTATGGGGTCGAGGTCTTGGCGATTCAGGGCATCTCGACCGAGAGTGAGTCTGGACTCGCTGATATTCGAACGCTCATCGACCTTCTCGTGGCGCGCAATGTGCCCGCTGTCTTTGTCGAGACGAGCGTCTCTGAGAAGAATGTGCTTGCGCTCGTTGAAGGGGCGCGTGCGCGCAACCACGCGCTCATCATTGGTGGCTCGCTCTACTCCGACGCGATGGGAGCGGCCGGCACCTATGAAGGCACATACGCGGGAATGATCATGACGAACGCGCGGACGATCGTCACAGCGCTCGGCGGCGACGCATCGTCACTCGCTCGTCCATCCACCACGTCAGAGGAGAACGCCAAATGACCACGTCGCCCGCGCCAGCCCCAGTCAACTCAGTTGGGTGTGAGCATTCGAGCAAGAGTCCACTTTCGATTCATGCATTGACCGTGGCGTATCACCGCCGACCGGTGTTGTGGGATGTTGACTTGGATGTTCCAGCGCAGTCGATCGTCGGTGTGATCGGTCCCAATGGAGCGGGCAAGAGCACGCTGTTGAAGGCTTGCCTCGGGCTGATTCCAGTTTCGTCGGGCAAAGTGAGCGTTTTCGGCAAACCGTACGAACAGCAGCGGGCGATCGTTGGGTACGTGCCTCAGCGCGAGAGCGTTGACTGGGATTTTCCGGTGAGCGCGCTCGAAGTCGTCATGATGGGAACCTTCGGTCAGCTCGGCTTGTTTCACCGGGTCGGAAAGCGCGAGCGCATCAAAGCGCGCGAGGCGCTTGATGCGGTAGGGCTTGCAGATGAGGTGCATCAGCAGATCGGACAACTCTCGGGTGGACAGCAACAGCGCGTCTTTCTCGCGCGCGCTCTCGCGCAGTCGGCGCAGCTCTATCTGATGGACGAACCATTCGCATCGGTCGATGCGGCGACAGAGCAGGCGATCATCGCAGTGCTTCGGCGCATGCGCAGCGAAGGACGCACGGTCATCGTTGTGCATCACGACCTCGAGACGGCGCGCGAGTATTTCGATTGGGTCATCCTGCTCAACACACGCGTCGTTGCCGCGGGACCAACTGCAACAACGATGACGCCTGAGCGACTTCGCGAAACATATGGCGGCCGACTCACGCTGCTCGATGAGGCGGCGCAGCGCATGCAGAAGGCGCAGCTCGGATGAACTGGTTCGATTACAACACGCAAGTCGTTGCGGCATCCACGGCATTGCTCGGCGGCGCGGGTGGACTCGCGGGATGTCTGCTGCTCTTGCGGCGCCGCGCACTGATGGGTGATGCACTCGGTCACGCGACACTGCCCGGAATCGCCGCGGCATATCTCATCTCGGTCGCAGTCGGTGGAACAGGCAAAGAACCGTGGGCGCTGCTCGCGGGGGCAGCAGCGGGGGCGATCGCAGGAGTGATCGCGGTGCTCGCGATTCGCCGCGGCGCGCGCACGAGTGATGAGACCGCGATGGCAATCGTGTTGGGATCGTTCTTTGGATTGGGCACTGCGCTCTTGACGGTGATTCAAACGACTCCGGGCGGACATCAAGCGGGTCTTGCGAGTTTCATTCTTGGTCATGCTGCATCGATGGTTGCGAGCGACTTGCATGCTGCATCGATTGTGGCGCTCGTCTGTGTTGCGCTCGTCGTACTACTCACGAAAGAACTGCGACTGCTCTGCTTCGACGAGTCGTTCGCGCGCGCCATTGGACGGCCTGTGCGGTGGCTCGACGCTCTCGTGCTCATCATCGTCACAGCCGTCGTGATCGCAGGGCTGCAGGCGGTTGGGCTCATTCTGATTCTCGCGTTGTTGATCTTGCCAGCGACCGCAGCGCGATTGTGCACTGACCGATTTACAACGATGTTGCCGCTTGCTGCAGCGATGGGCGCGGTGAGCGGCGTCGGCGGAACGCTCGTGAGTTCGTACGCACCCAAGCTTCCGACTGGACCCTGCATCGTGCTCTTTGCAGCAGGTCTCTTCGTGCTCGCGCTCGTGTTTGCCCCTCGCCGCGGATTGCTCGCGCGTGCGCGTGCAGCGACCGTTCGAGGTGCGCACGCATGAACGCGTGGACTCTCGCAGTCGATGGATGGATCATCGCCATCGGCGCACTCGGAGCGCTCGCGTGTGCGATCCCTGGCGCATTTCTTGTCGTTCGTCGCACCTCGATGCTCGCCGACGCGATCTCTCATGCGGTCTTGCCTGGCATCGCCGTTGCGTTTTTGCTCTCGGGCACGCGCGATCCACTCTGGATGTTTCTTGGAGCCGCCGCTGCGGGATTGTTCGTGACGCTCGTCTCTGCGAGCCTCGCGCGATTCGCGCGCATCGACTCTGGAGCAGCACTCGGCATCGTCTTCACAACGATGTTCGCGCTGGGACTCATCTTGATTGTGCAAGTTGCCGACCGCGTCGACCTTGACCCGTCGTGTGTGCTTTACGGCGCAGTTGAGTTAGCGCCGCTTGATTCGCAACTCATCGCGGGCATCGAAGTGCCACGCGCGGTGTTGGTGCTCGGCGGCGTCACGATGCTCAACATTGTCGTCGCGGCGATCTTCTGGAAAGAACTCAAGGTGATGGCATTCGATCCAGCGCTCGCCAAGACGCTCGGGTGCCGTCCACAATTGATGGAGGCGATCATTCTTGGCATGGCCGCGGCAACCTGCGTCGCGGCCTTCGAATCGGTGGGCAGCATTCTTGTTGTTGCGATGATGATCATTCCAGCGGTGGCGGCGCGACTTTTCAGCGATCGACTCGCCGGAGTCATCGTCGGCGCAATGTGCATCGGAGTGGTGGGTGCAGTCGTCGGCCACTGGGTCGCGACATCGCTCGCTCCTTCACTCGTGCTCGGTGGACGCGACGCATCAAGCGCTGGATCGATCGCCGCGACGCTTGGCGCGCTGCTCGTGGTCTGCATCATCGTGGCTCCCCGCCGCGGATTGGTCGTGCGACAAGCGCATCGTTGGCTGCTCACACTGCGCATCGCGCGCGAAGATGCCATCGGTTTGCTCTGGCGTCTCGATGAGGATGGTCGCACCGTCGATGCAGCACAATTGCGCGACTTGCTTGTGCGCGGGGCAGAGATTCCACGCTTGCTCGCGCGTCTCGCGGTGCACTGCCTCGTCTGGGATCGCCGCATCGAGTGCGCGGGTGGTCTCGTGAACTTGACCGCGCATGGACGCAGCGAAGGAGCCTCGTTGGTGCGATCCCACCGTCTGTGGGAGATCTATCTCATGCAACGGCTCGCCATCGCACGTGATCACGTTCACCCAACGGCGATGGTGCTCGAGCACATCACCGATGCTGCGCTGCGCGAACGACTCGCGCGCGAAGATGCCGCGGGCGGTGACCGCACACCGCCGCGCGCCGATCCGCATGGCCGCGCAGTGCCAGATGCACCGCGCGAGACTCCGTAACGTTTCACGCGAAACGCATCGACGTCAGTTGCACGCGCCCCTATTTTGCGATGGAATCGCCGCCACTGCCGTCCGCGGGCACCTTCACACCATCAGTCCGCGCCACGAACTTGGCTTTCGACATCTCGAGCGCAGCAAGGGCGACGAGCTGGGCAGTCTCGGCGGCGAGGGCGGCGTCGATCTTTGAAACTTCGTCGCTCACCTTGTGATAGTCCTCGTGATCTTCGACCGAGAAGAGCACTGCGGGAACACTTTTCGCCAAGAAGGGTCCTTGATCACTTCGGTCGAGCCAATCAGGATGCTCATTCACTCGCAACTTCATACCGATTGATTCGTTGGCGGCTTTGAGCGCATCGACAACTGTTGCACCGACTGCTCCGCCGTCGATGAAAATCTCGTGTGCCGGACCACGCGAGATCATGTCCATGTTGAAGACACCGCGAATCTCGCCGAGTGGCACGGTGGGCGACTTCACGAATGCGCGTGATCCAAGAAGTCCAGCCTCTTCACCGTTGAATGCGATGAAGAGAATTGTGCACGATGGCCCTGCGCCCTTGGCGACCAAGTCTTTCATCGCCTGTGCAACTGCGAGCATCCCGCAGACGCCCGATGCGTTGTCATCGGCTCCGTTGTGAATCTTGTCGTCGCCAGTGCGCTTGGGCCTGAGGTGGTCGTAGTGCGCACTCACGATGATGTATCCCGCGCCAGTGCCCGCGAGTGTGGCGATCAGGTTTGGCGCACTCTCAACATTCTTGTCGATCGCTTGGCGATACGACTCTTTGGTCGCGCCGCGCGCGAGTGCAAGCGCATCGAAGCGAGCCTCGATCCATTTCGCTGCCTTCTCTGCGAACGGACTGCGGTAGTAGCGGCCGCCCATCTCATCGCTCGAGAGCTCGGTCACTGCCGCGCGGATCGATTCAGCCGTAATCGCCGCACGAATCACATCGACAGGCTTGGCTGGATCGTCGCGCAATGCACCAACCGCGAGGAGTGCGCAAAGACAGAACAGGGTTTTCATTTGGACTCCCGATAGAACAACAAGCGAAGTGCGTTGAACGCGACGACCACGGTGCTGCCCTCGTGCAAGACGACGGCCCAACTGAGTGGCACCATTCCCAAGAGTGCCAACGGAATCAACATCGCCACAACTCCCAGAGAAATCGCCACATTCTGCATGATCGTGCGCCGCGCTGCGCGGCTGAGGCCCACAGCGAATGGCAACTTTGAGAGATCGTCTGCCATCAACGCGACATCTGCGGCTTCGAGCGCGACATCGGTGCCCGATGCACCCATCGCAATACCAACCGTTGCTGCGGCGAGCGCCGGCGCGTCGTTGACCCCATCGCCAACCATCGCGACTGCTCCGAGTTCCTTCATGAGCAATTGCACTTCAGTGATCTTGTGTTCGGGAAGCAACCCCGCCTTGACTTCATCGATGCCCAGCGGAGCCGCAACAGCATGCGCGACCGTCGGGTTGTCGCCAGTGAGCATGACGAGCCGACGAATGCCCAGCGACCGCAGGCGCGCAAAGATTGTCGCGATGTCAGGCCGCACCTGATCTGCGAGCGCGATCGCTCCAACGCACTGGTTGCCAAGCGCAATCACTGAGACGGTGCGCGCATGGCTCTCGAGCAGATCAATCTGCGTCTGCAATTGCGGCGGGATGGCGGCGATGTCACCCGCAGCAAACGAGCGCGGTCCTGCGATGAGCGCGCGGGCATCGTCGATGAATCCCTCAACTCCGCGTCCAGGAATCGCGCGAACATCGCGCACTGCGCGCGCAGATACTCCATCGCGCTTCGCCCGTCGCACCACCGCGAGCGCAAGGGGGTGCGATGAGTGTTGGTCGAGCGCAAAAGCGATCGCGAGAACATCGCGCGGCGTGAAGCCATCAGCCGCAATCACATCGGTCACATCAGGACGCCCCTGCGTAATCGTTCCAGTCTTGTCGAGGGCGATCGCGCGCACGATGCCAAGCGATTCGAGATGCATTCCGCCCTTGATGAGCACGCCGCTGCGCGCCGCTTGCGCGACACCCGCGAGCACGGCGCTTGGAGTCGAAATCACAAGCGCGCAGGGGGATGCCCCAACGAGCACAGCCATCGCGCGCAGAAATGCATCGGCAAACGTCATGCCGAAAAACGAAGTCAACACGACGATGATCGTTGGAACACTCACGAGCACAATCGGCGTGTAGATGCGGGTGAAGCGCTCGGTCAGCCGCTGCGTGCGTCCCTTGTTTGCTTGACTCTCCTCGACGAGTTTCACCATGCGCGCCATCGTCGTCTGCGATGCCAACTTGGTCGTCGCCACAAGCAGCAATCCATCCCCGTTGACTGTGCCCGCGAAGACATCATCACCAACTTCTTTCACGACGGGCACACTCTCACCAGTGATGGGGCTCTGATCGACGGCGCTCGTTCCCTCACGCACGCAGCCATCGACTGCGATGCGCTCGCCGGCCATCACGCGCACGAGATCTCCCACGGCGAGTTCTTCGACGCGAAGTTCAACATCGCGACCATCGCGAACGACACGCGCAACGGTCGGAGTCAGCGTTCCAAGCGCGCGAATCGCGTTGCGCGCGCGGTCGGTCGCAAGACCTTCAAGCCCATGACCGAGCGAGAAGAGCAAGAGCAAGATCGCAGACTCTTCAAGCCTGCCAATCAACCCCGCACCGATCGCCGCAACCAACATCAACAGGTCGACATCAAACTGCAAGCGCGCGAGTTGCTGCAACGATCGGATGGTGACGTGCCATCCGCCGGCCGCGCACGAGGCGAGCAGCAGATACATCGTGACGCTCTCACTTGCCCCAGCAAAGTGCGCGAACAATCCGCCACCAAGCAGCGCGCCACACGCAAGAGCCGAGAGCAGATCGGGATTGCACAGTGGATTGGTCGCACCCGATGTGGGATTCGAGTGGCTGTGGTTGCACGACATCGCGAATTCTCTCGCCGGGCGAACTCACACCGGAGTTTTCACACCCAAAGCACGCACGACGCACCAACCCAGTACCCCCTCGAGCACAAGAAACATTCCCACAACGGCCGCCGCGCCTCCGACAAACCAAGGCCAATCGCCCGAGAGAACGCCGACGAATCGAAAGGCGAGCAGCCCCAATCCTGTCGTGTCAAGCATCGCACCCGCGATGAGGCGAATCAACTTTCCGCGATGATCGATATTGCATTGAATTGCCATGTGTTACTCGTTCAACCTGGTGGTGGGCGCAAGCGCATCTGCTCAGAGACGATGAAGTCCATCGTGATGAGTTCGTCTTGGGTCCATGTCTTTCCTGAAACGTAACTGTCCATTCGGTCGCCGACTTTTCCGATTTCTTTCTGGACCGCAGCAACCGCAGCGAGCTGCGCATCGGTCGCGACAACTCCCCGCATTTCGAGGCGCAGTTGAGAGGCGCGCAGCTGCAGCGTGTGTCGCTCGGTGGCGAGCGCGGTGAACTCGCGAAACTTCGGAGTCGCAGCCATCGCTGCATACTTCTGCAATTCAGGTGGAACATCTGAAGCGGGCGCAGTTACAACGACGGGTTCTGCAACTGGAGCAGGCTCAGGTTCAGGCGCTTTCGCCGCTGGTTTTTTCTTCGAACTCTTCGGCGGCTTCGCAGCCGCAGGTGCATCGGTTGGTTCAGTTGGCGCTGTCGCAATTGCGTCAGGCTGCTTGGCATCGGGCTGCGTCGCCTCAGGCTGCTTCACGTCAGGCTTCTTGGCATCCGCCTTCTTCGAATCTGCTTTCTTCGCATCAGCCACTTTCGTAGGTGGGGGCGTCTGCGCCGCGGGCGTTTGTGGCGATGCATCACGCACTTCGGGCGCTGGCTGCGAATCGCCGCACGCAACGATCACCGCGCTCACGAGCAACGAGACGAGAATGAGGGTCGGCTTCTTCATATCGCCAAAGATACCCCATCCAATCACGATCTTGTCAGCAGCCGAGCGACCGAAATTGCGTATAGATCATCGGCGCTTCTCGCGCATCCGTTGGATACCCTTCTCGAAGCATGAACCCTTCATCCGTCACTTCTCAGAGTCGTTTGCAGGTGCGCCGTGCGCGCGGTTTCACGGTGACCGAATTGCTCGTTGTTGTGGCGATTATCGCCTTGCTGGTGGCGCTTCTTATTGTTGGGCTCGACAAGGCTCGGATGATGGCGCGAACCGCTGCTTGTCTCTCGAATCAGCGTCAGATCTCACTTGGGCAGTCGAGTTACGCCACTGACAACGGCGGCGCCTACGCGAGCAATCGAACGGGAGGCGGAGTCTTTTCCTTCACGCTCAACAATGCGTGCGGCAGTTTTCCGATCTTGATCAACAAAGGAAACAACAATCCCGATTCGTACCACTGTTGGACGGCGTCGTACGGCACAAACATGAGTGGAGCGACCGAGCTCGAGACGGCGTTGACAAAGGGAAAGCTCTTCTCGTACGTCGGATCGACGCCCGTCTACAAGTCGCCACTCGATCCGACGAGTCGCCTGCGCAGTTACTCGCTCAGCGGATTCGTTGGAGGCACCGTTCCCGAAGACTCAGAGGAGTGGGCGAACAAATGGGATGACTGGTTCTGCACTCAGGGCGTCACGCCGCGCGAATGGGTCACAACCCACGTTGCGCATCACAAGTTTCCATCGCAGACCATCATGTCGATCGTCGAAGATGACAACGACGGATTCAATTTCAACAATCAAGGATGGGTCATCGACCCGCGCCCACCGCTCGGCTCGCCGCCGCCTCCAGGCACGCCAAATCCAGGGTCGTGGGCGAACTCTGGCGGATGGGAAGGGTGGATTGATTGGCCCGCGTTTTGGCATCCATCAGCGATCACGTACAGCTACGTCGATGGTTCAACCGAGTCGTACTCGATGCAGAATGAAAAGATTGTCAGTGCGATTCAAGGTCCACCAGGCGTCGGTCTTGGTCACCGCTACGCGCAGCCGGCAGACAATCTCGCAACCGGTCCGTGGCGCCGCGACTGGATGCACTTGCGCGACCGAATGTTGCCTGGGGTCATTCCACCGATGACTCCGCGCTATCAAGACCAATGACGCTCAAAGCCCCCGATTGTCGGGGCTTCACCGTCACTGAACTCTTGGTCGTCGTCGCGATCATCGCGCTGCTCATTGCGCTGCTGGTGGTGGGTCTTGAAAAGGCCAGACTGCTCGCTCGCACCGCAGCATGCCTCTCGAATCAACGGCAGATTTCACTTGCGCAATCGAGTTATGCGATCGACAACGGCGGTGCGTACGCGAGCCCACGCACATCCTTTCAAGGTGGCACCGCGGTCTTTTCATTCACCAACCCATGCGGCACATTTCCGATGACGATCAACAACGGCAGCACGAGCAACGCCACATATCACTCGTGGACTGCCTCGTACGGAGCCAACGTCGTCGGAGGATCCGAGCAGGAGTATCAACTCAATAGCACGAATCCCAATGCGAAAGCACTCTCTGGTGGAAGGCTCTTTTCATACATCGGATCGTTTCCTGTCTACCGGTCGCCGCTCGATCCAACGAACCGCTTGCGCAGTTACTCATTCAACGCATTCGTCGGCGTCACAGTTCCAACCGACTCGCCTGGTTACTTGCAGACGTGGCAGGGATGGTTTTGCAATCAAGGTGTGACTCCCGCCGAGTTGGTGACAACACACGCCAAACACATCAAGGTTCCTGCGCAGACGATCATGTCACTCGTCGAAGATGACAGCGATGGTTTCAATTTCAACAATGAGGGATGGCTCATCGATCCACGACCTCCGCTCGGTTCACCGGCGCCGCCAGGCACGGTGAACCCTGCGCAATGGGCGAATTCAGGGGGATGGATCGGTTGGGTCGATTGGCCTGCATTTTGGCATCCATCGAACATCACCTACAGTCTCGTGGATGGGTCAACCGAGTCCTATGCGCTGCAGAATCCCAAACTCGTTTCGCTCATTCAGGGACCACCCGGCGCTGGCTATGGCCACAACTTTCCGCAGCCAGCCGACAATCTCACGACAGGTCCGTGGCGCCGCGATTGGATGCACTTTCGCGACCGGCTGCTGCCTGGAGTGATTCCACCGATGCTTCCCCGATATCAGGATCAATGACCATGCGCCGCGCCCAACACCGCGCCTTCACCGTGACCGAACTACTCGTCGTCATCGCGATCATCGCGCTCTTGGTCGCCCTTGCAGTGACCGGATTTCAGAAAGTGAGGATGATGTCGCGCACATCACTCTGCCTGTCGAACCAACGACAGATTGCGGCTGCGCAAACGAACTACGCCACCGACAATGGCGGCGCCTTCGCGAGTCCGTGCACATCGTTTCGGGGAATGAGTGGAGCATTCAATCTTTCGAGCACATGCGGCAATTTCCCGGTGCTTCTCAACGCAGGCCATCTCACAAACGAGTCGTATCACTCGTGGGTCGCTTCGTATCCAGGGCGCGACGCGAATGGGAATCAAAATCTCACAGGCAATCTCGAAAACGAAGGGGCGCTCACAGGGGGTCGGCTCTTTTCATACATCGGCTCAGTGCCTGCCTACCGATCGCCACACGATCCCACAGGACGCATTCGCAGTTACTCGCTCAGCGCATTCGTTGGGGTGACGCTTCCAAACGATGTCGCAAACTACGGCAAGAGTTGGATCGATTGGTTTTGTGCGCAAGGTGTCACCCCACGTCAATGGAACACCACACTTCTTGCGCGAGTGAAAAGTCCTTCGTCGACGATGCTCTCAATCGTTGAAGAGGATGGCGGCGCCACGGGGCACAACACACACGGTTTCGTCATCGATCCGCGCCCGCCGACAGGGTCGCCGCCGCCCGCTGGAATCGCCAGTCCATCGCTTTGGGCGCTCACTGGAGGATGGCAGGGCTGGATCGACACGCCAGCAATCTGGAAGTCCGCACCGATCACAACCAGCAATGTCGACGGATCGACAGAGTCGTACACGCTTCAAAACACCGCGTTGCTCGCGACCATGTATGAGTCGCAGAGTGCGGGGCAAACACATGGACTGATTCAAGATCCAGATCACTCTGGAGAGCCGTGGCGCCGCGATTGGATGCACTTTCGCGACCGGCTGCTGCCAGGAGTCATTCCGGGAATGGTCGCGAGGTACCAAACGCAATGAAAGTTCGACGCGCTGACATCCGCGCATTCACCGTGACCGAACTGCTCGTCGTCATCGCGATCATCGCGCTGCTTGTCGCGCTCTTGATCGTCGGCATCGCAAAGGCGCATCTGTTGTCGCGTGTTGCATCGTGTCTGTCGAACCAACGACAGATTTCATTTGCGCAGGTCGCGTACTCAGTCGACAACGGCGGCGCGATGGCGAGCCCGCGAACATCCATCCCTGGCGATCTCGTGCACACCTACTCGCTGCCCTGCGGCAACTTTCCGATGTTGATCAACAATGGCAATACTGCGAGCAACTCCTATCACTCGTGGGTCGCTGACTTTGGTGCGGGGCTCGTCGGCGGCGTCGAATACGAGTACGGCCTCAACACCCCCAACGTGAATGCGAAGGCGCTCTCGAATGGACGGCTCTATCCATACATGGGATCGACGCAGCTCTATCGTTCGCCGCTCGATCCAACCAGTCGAATTCGCAGCTACTCGCTCAGTGCATTTGTGGGAGTGACGACTCCGCACGATAATTTTGGATTCGGTCAAACGTGGACCCCGTGGTTCTGCGCGCAGGGGGTCACGCCGCGCGAGATGATCACGACGCATGTCAACCACATCAAAGAGCCGTCGAGAACACTTTTCTGCATCGTTGAATCGGACGGCACCACGGGGCTGAACTACAACCAACAGCCATGGGTCATCGATCCGCGCCCACCAGTTGGAACTCCAGCGCCTGCTGGTGCGCCGAATCCCGGCGCGTGGGGCACCGCAGGTGGATGGCAAGGCTGGATCGACACGCCAGCATTCTGGGAACCCGAGCACATCACCTATAGCTTCGTTGATGGATCGACAGAGCAGTATTCGCTGCAGAATTCGCGCCTCGTCTCGCTGGTCGAGGGGCCTCCGGGCGGCGGCTATGGACCATTCTTTCCACAGCCCGCCGACAACCTCGCAACTGGCTCGTGGCGGCGCGATTTCATGCACTTTCGCGACCTTCTCTTGCCTGGCATCTTTCCTCCAATGATGCCGCGCAATCAAAATCAGTAGCCGCGCCCGATCAGAATTCGCAGCTCTTCGGAGTGCGCGCAAACGGAATGACATCGCGCACATTCGCCATGCCGGTCGCATAGACGATCGTCCGTTCGAAGCCGAGTCCGAAGCCCGCGTGCGGCACCGTCCCGTAACGGCGCAAGTCGCGATACCAACTGTATGCATTGCGATCGAGTTTCATTTCGTCGATGCGTTTGTCGAGCATGTCGAGTCGCTCTTCGCGTTGACTGCCACCGACAATCTCACCAATCCCTGGCGCAAGAATGTCCATCGCCGCGACAGTCTTGCCATCGTCGTTCATGCGCATGTAGAACGCCTTGATGTCTTTGGGATAGTTCATCAAGATCACAGGACGCCCAACGAGCTGCTCAGTGAGATAGCGCTCATGCTCGCTCTGCAAGTCGGTGCCCCACGAGACTGGATACTCAAACTTGTGCCCCTTGGCGATTGCGGCTTCAAGGTGGCGAATGCCATCGGTGTAATCCATGCGTTCGAATGGCGATTCGACCAGCTTCTGCACTCGGTTGATGCACTCTTTGTCGATGCGCTCAGCGAAAAACTTCATGTCATCGCCGCGTTCGTTGAGCAGCGCGGTCAGCATGTATTTCAGCAGGTTTTCAGCGAGTTGCGCATCTTCGTTGAGCGTTGCGAATGCGACTTCAGGCTCGATCATCCAGAACTCAGACAAGTGGCGGCTCGTGTTCGAATTCTCTGCGCGAAACGTCGGGCCGAATGTGTAGACCTTGCTCAGAGCACTGCACCACGTCTCTACGTTGAGTTGTCCAGAGACTGTGAGGTGCGTCTCCTTGCCGAAGAAGTCTTGCGAGAAGTCGACCTTTCCGTCAGGCGTGCGCGGGAGATTCGCGAGATCAAGTGTCGAGACACGAAACATTTGACCAGCACCTTCGCAGTCACTTCCAGTAATGATCGGCGTGTGAATCCAAAAGAACCCTTGATCGCTGAAGAACCGATGCACTGCCATCGCGAGTGAGTGCCGCACTCGACCGATCGCGCCAAAGGTGTTCGTGCGTGGGCGTAGATGCGCGACCTCGCGCAGATACTCAAACGAGTGTGGCTTGGGTTGAATCGGATAGGTGTCTGGATCTTCGACCCATCCAACAACTTCAACGCTGGTCGCTTGCATTTCGACAGGCTGGCCCTTGCCTTGACTCGCGACAATCTCACCCTGCGCGATGATCGAGCAACTTGCGGTGAGTTTCTGAATCTCGCTCGCGTAGTTACTCACCGAATTCGCAACAACCACCTGCGCGGCATCGAAGCATGATCCATCGCTCACTTGGATGAACGAGATGCCAGCCTTTGAATCGCGCCGGGTGCGCACCCACCCCTTGAGGCGCACGCTCTTGCCGAGGTAGGAGTTGGGGTCGCGAAAGAGTTGACTGACTGAGATATCGATCATTCGCCAAAGGTATATGGCGGGGTTGCGATCGGCACCCTCCCGCCAATTTGGCAGATTTCAATCAAAAACCCCGCTTGGGGCGGGATGGATCGGTTTGAGGGCAGGGGTGCCCATTCGCGGGGTGGCACGCGGTTTGCTCTAAAGCCCCGCTCATGGTTGCAAATTTGCACCAAAACCTCGGTTTGCAGAACGCCCAGACGTCACCCGCCGCGGGTGGTTCGCCGAGGTTGAACCTGCTGTTGGCCTATGCAGGATGGCGCGAAGACTCGTTCGCAGACCAGCTGCCGCCGCTCTTGCAACCGATGGGAATTCGCTGCATTCGCAGTCGCACCGCGCAAGAGGCGCGCAACGTGATCTTGCACAATCGCGTGCACATCGCGGTGATCGATCTCGCGACTCCAGCCGATGACTCGCAGGTCGCCCAGAACGAAAAGCTCGGCGCGCGCGTCTTGCATTTGCTTCGTGCGATGAGTCCAGTGCCGCCGATGGTGGTGGTGCGTCCCCGTCAAATTTCGGCGCGTGAATCTGAGCGCGGTCTCGCCGAAGCGATGCGCGAAGGCGCATTTTCAGTTCTTGAGCGTCCCGTCCCGCTGGAGTCCATGTTGGAAACTCTCCGGCGGGTCGTTCAACGTCATTACGCGGGCCATTGGCCAGCGTATTGAGTCCAGTTTCTGACAGCAGTTTTTATAGAAAGGCACACACATGAAAGTTCGACCACTCGGAGACAAGATCATCGTCAAGCGCAATGAGGCGCAGACCAAGACCGATTCTGGAATCTTCCTTCCTGAGTCCGCCAAGGACAAGCCAAAGCAAGGCAAGATCGTGGCACTCGGATCGGGAATCCTCAACAAGGACACTGGCAAGTACATGCCTTTCTCAGTGAAGAAGGGCGACACCGTGCTCTTCACGACCTACTCAGGCACCGAAATCAAGATCGACGGCGAGACCTTCCTCATCATGACCGAAGAAGATGTCTTGGGCGTGATCGACTAATTCTGTTTCTCCACTCACACTCACTCAGACACATCAATCCATACGGAGTCTTCAATGACCGCAAAACAAATTAGCTATGACAATGACGCGCGCGAGCGCATTCTTCGGGGCGTGCAGAAGCTCGCCAAGGCAGTCAAGGTCACACTCGGACCATCGGGTCGCGTTGTGATTCTTGAGAAGTCGTTCGGCGCACCAACCGTCACAAAGGACGGCGTCACAGTTGCGAAAGAAGTCGAACTCGAAGATGCCTACGAGAACATGGGCGCGCAGATGGTGAAAGAAGTCGCCAGCAAGGCCAGCAAGGATGCAGGCGACGGAACCACGACCGCCACGATCTACGCCGAAGCAATCTTCGCGGAAGGTCTCAAGAACATCACCGCAGGCGCCAACGCGAACATGGTTCGCCGTGGAATCGACGCGGCTGTTCGCGAAGTCGTCGCTGAACTGCAGCGCCTCTCGAAGCCTGTCAAGAACTCGAAAGAGATCTCACAGGTCGGAACATGCTCTGCCAACCACGACTCGCAAATCGGCGCGATCATCGCTGAAGCGATGGACAAGGTTGGCAAGGATGGCGTCATCACCGTTGAAGAGGGCAAGAGCCTCGAGACCGAAGTTGAATTGCTCGAAGGAATGCAATTCGACAAGGGTTATCTCAGCCCGCACTTCGTGACCAATCCAGCTGCGATGGAGTGTGTGCTCGAAGACGCTGTCGTGCTCGTCTACGAGAAGAAGATGTCCTCAGCAAAGGATCTCTTGCCGATTCTTGGCAAGGTTGCTGAAGCTGGACGCCCTCTGCTCATCGTTGCAGAAGACATCGATGGCGAAGCACTCGCAATGCTCGTTGTGAACAAGCTGCGCGGAGTTCTCAAGGTGTGTGCAGTCAAGGCGCCAGGCTTCGGCGATCGTCGCAAGGCGATGCTCGAAGACATCTCGGTGCTCACTGGCGGCAAGCCAATCATGGAAGAACTCGGCATGCAGCTCGAGAACGTCACAATCGCCGACCTCGGTCGCGCGAAGAAGATCACGATCGACAAGGACAATTGCACGATCGTCGAAGGCGGCGGCAAGACCAAGGACATCCAAGGTCGCATCGAGCAACTCAAGAGCCAGATCGATGCCGCAAGCAGCGATTACGACCGTGAGAAGATTCAGGAGCGCCTTGCGAAACTCGCAGGCGGAGTTGCGCAGATCAATGTCGGCGCAGCGACTGAAGTCGAGATGAAAGAGAAGAAGGCACGCGTCGAAGATGCGCTGCACGCTTGCCGTGCAGCAGTCGAAGAAGGCATCCTTCCAGGTGGTGGCGTCGCTGTGCTTCGCACGCGAAAGGCTCTCGAGAAGTTGAAGAAGACTCTCACTGGCGATGAACAAGTCGGCGTCGACATCGTTCTGCGCGCACTCTCTGCTCCAATCAAGCAGATCGCTGCGAATTGCGGACTCGATGGTTCGATCGTTGCTCAGAAGGTCGATGAGTCGACTGACCCAACATTCGGATTCAACGCATCGACGGGCGTCTACCAAGACCTCGTCAAGGCAGGCGTCATCGTTCCAACAAAGGTCGAGCGCGTCGCTCTGCAGAACGCTGCGAGCATCGCTGGACTGTTGTTGACAACCGATTGCGCGATCACCGATATCAAGGAAAAGAAGGCGAAGGCGCCAGCCGGCGGCGGCGAAGACGATATGGATTATTGATCGAATCGACTCAGATTGCGCCATCGGGAGCGTCTCCCCGCGTGCCGCACTGGTCGACTTGCAAGACCCCACCCAGAAATGGGCGGGGTCTTTTCTTTTGTCATCACGATGAATCCATCCGTACGATTCGTTGCATGAGCGCAGCGCGAAACACAATCACACGCACCATCGCGTCTGCGGCGCTCGTGGCCGCAGTCGCAGCGGCACACGCGACAGCCACACCGCAGAGCGATCCACCGAAAAAGAAGCCGCCGGCGAGTTGGAAGTTGCCGCCATCCAAGTCAGCGCCCGCGGATGCACCCGCGAGCGACTCGCCTGCAACTCCCTCGAACGAAAGCAATTCAGCGGCAGAGGCGAAGGCAGCAGTCGCGATGGCGCGGTCGTTGCGCATCGAGGCGGCGCGCAGCGGCGCTGTTGGGGCGTGGTGCGACTCGGTGCAGACTTACTTCACGCAATCGACAGAACTGTTCGCGCCAGCCATTTTTGCTGGGGCTTCATCGCCGACACTCATCCCGCTCTCTGACACTTCGATCGGGTTGTTCGTGCAGCAGTTTCCAGCCGACAACCCGGCTCTGTTCGGGTCGATCGCCCGATCGACCACGCAGAATGGTGGTTTTCAATGGGGCGAACTCGAGTACTGCACATTTGAAGGGTTGCCAGAAACAATGGATGGCCCCGAGAATCCGTGCGTCTGCAGTGCGGGCGCGGATCGATTGCGAATGTTTTTCATCGCGCGTGATTTCGCAGTCGCGGGGGCGCCACGCTGTGTGATGTCTGCCCTCTCGACCGACCACGGACGATCATGGCGTGTTGAGGCAGACAAGAAGATGCCACTTGATGGACGGCTCGCAGTGGGCGCCGAAGTACTCGACATCTCAGCGGCCAACATCGGCTCAACGACGCATCTCTTTCTTGCGCTCTCGGCAGAAAACGACGCGCTTATTCATGCCGCCGCAATCGCAGACGGTGTTGCCGTCATGCGTCCCAAGTTCACTGCGAGCGCAGTTGGATCGTGGCGCGGATCAACAACGAGTGAGAAGGGCGAACTTGTCTTTACTGGAATCGGCGCGAAGGAAGCAGAATTCGTGCGCGCACGCAGCAAGTCGGGGCGTGAGTGGAAAGACGAACTGATCGAAGCAAGCAAGCGCCCTCCTGCCGAAGAAGCGATCGATGTCTCGTGGCTGCTCAACGCGGCAGGTGATCGCAATCTCTACGCAGTTGTTACGCGCGACGAAAACCAACTCGCGAAAAGTCCTCTCGCAACTTCTCCCACATCCGCTCCCGCCGAACCCGCACCGAGCAATCCAGATGCGCCAGTGACGACGAGCGAAGATGGCGCCGTCCAAGAAGCCGCACCGAATGCGCGCAAGTCGAGTGACCCTGTCGCGGCACCAACTGCGCCAAAGGTGCAGCCGCTCGGTGGAAAGAAATCGAACCCAGTCGGCGCCGAAAAAGGTCCGACCGCTCCCGGCCTTGGCGGTCCCTAACGGGCTGCTGAGATTGGTGACTCGGCGTGATGTTGCTCTCACGCGTGATTCGCTTGCGTCAACGCGGCGGAATCTTCGCTCGCGCGAGTTCCTGAGCCGAGCAAGTCTGCGCAGCTCGGCGAGGGCTGTTTGAGCGCCGAGTGAAGCATTCCGCCGCTCTCACACCGACTGACCTGCGTCACTCAGAAAAACTACTTCGCGCCAACGACATCGCGACCTTGAATTCCGTCGGTCGTGAGCACATGAAACGCGGTGTTCACGAGTTGGTCGTACGCCTGCGCTGTGTAGTAGGCGTTGAAGTCTCCGCCGAGTGGCGTGCCGCGATGCCAGAGTCCCCGTGCATTGGCGGCGACATTCGTGTTCGTCGCATTCTGCCCCTTGACGCGCGCATCCGCTTCCATCGCGTCGGAGACACCAGTCATCTGCACGTGTCCGTCGAAGTACAAGCACACCGGCGCCGAGTTGTAGCCCTGATTGAAGAGCCACGGAGAATCGGGAGTGAATGCGCTGCAGTATTCGCCACCCTCGCGGTTTTGCAGCCAAATGCGCTCAATCATGCGTGTTTTGAGATCGGGATAGGTCGCCATTCCTGCACCCGGCGCGCGGTACGCACCAGGACCACACTGATTTGGTTTTCCTGCGTTGGGCGACTCGGCGACCGTCGATGACATGACATCGGGAGCCCACATCGCCGCAGGACTCCACACATAGGTCGAGCGAATCGAACTTCCGCCCGTTGATCCTGGCGGACAAAACTCGCCGGGATACGCGAGCGCTGGCGCTGCATCATCGAGATTCATGCGATCCTTCGGCGCCCAAAAAACCGGATCGTAATACTTGCCGTTGAGGTAATCGTTGAACGCCTTGTAGTTGCACAATCTCCACGACCCAAAGACGCCGTTGGCATAACTCCACTCGTTGGCGATGTAGACAGGAATGTTGCCGCAGTTACCAGGGAATCCAGCGGGACAGAGTTGACCGGCGATCCAGAATCCCCAGAGTCCTCCAGTCGCATCCCAACCAGCGATCATCTGCGGAAGGCATGCGACTTGCGATTGATAGATCGCGCAACTTCCGTTTGCGGGTGGCGCGCCAAAGTCATCTGGGATCGCAGTGAATTGTCGATCTTGCCAATCTGCACCATAGGTCGCATTCGCTTTGCCGAGATTGTTCAGGTTCGCTGCACTCTGCGTGACGAGCGCGGCTTCTTTCGCCTTTCCAATCGCCGGCAAGAGAATCGCGATGAGCAATGAGATGATTGCAACCACAACCAACAACTCGACGATTGTGAATGCGCGCAGCGCAAACGTCTTAGGTCGAATAACCATAACTACAAGCCTATCGCTGCATCGCTTGCGATCGCAACAGCAGCGCCTCAAGATTCGCAGAAAGTGCGCAAGAAAAAACCGGCGCCGCGTGGCGCCGGTTTGAAAACCGTCTTGAAAACTGATTGATTCCGAACTTACTTGGCGCCAGTGACGTCGCGTCCCTGGATACCGTCGGTCGTCAGGATGTGATAGTTGGTCGAAACCAACATGTCGTATCCGATGTTGCTGTAGTAGCCGGTGGTGCCCATTGGGGTGCCTTTGTGCCACAATCCCCGACCCAGCGCGCACATGTTCGTATTGTTTGCATTTTGACCCATCGCGCGCGCATTCGCTTCCATCGCGTCAGAAACACCAGCGATGGTGACGTGACCGTCGAAGTAAAGCGTCGCAGGGGCTGAGTTGTATCCCTGATTGAAGATCCAAGGAACCTGACCAGCGAAACCTGGGTTGTACTCGCCACCTTCCTTGTTCTGCAGCCACTGATGCTCAATCATGCGAGTCTTGAGGTCGGGGTAAGAGGCCTGGCTCGCGGCTGGTGAACGCCATGCGCCTGGTCCACAGTTTTGTGGCTTGCCTGCATTTGCGCAGTCGAGAGTTGTTGAACTCAAGACGTCGGGTGACCACATCGCCGCTGGGCTCCAGCAATAGGTTGAGTAGATCGGAGGATTTGGCGGAACTGAAAACTCACCAGGATTCGCAAACGCATCAGCGGCCTTTTCGAGATAGACCTTGTCCTTCGGTGCCCAAAAGACCTTGTCATAGAACTTGCCGTTGACGTAATCGTTGAACGCCTTCACGTTTGGCATGCGCCATGCGCCGAAGAATCCGTTCGTGGATGCCCATTCCTGTGGCCAGTAAACGATCCAATTGCCGCAGTTTCCTGGGTAGTTTCCTGGGCAGAGGCCTCCACCGAGCCAGTAGCCCCAGAGACCGCCGGTGGAATCCCAGCCGAGAATCTGCTGCGCTGGACAGGCGACCGAGCCGGTGTAGGTGCCACAGTTTCCAGCGACCGCGCCGAAGTCATCTGCGCACGCGGTGAACTGGCGATCTTGCCAGTCTGCGCCGTAGGTCGCATTCGCCTTACCCAAATTGTTCAGGTTTGCGATGCTCTGTGTGACAAGCGCTCCGTCTTTCGCCTTTCCGATTGCAGGCAAGAGGATGGCGATGAGGAGCGAGATGATCGCGACGACCACGAGCAACTCGACGATGGTGAATGCACGCTTTGTGAAACTCTTCATAGTGGGGTGACCTTGGGAGAACTGTCGTGTGAAAACTGGTGATCTGAAAACGATCTCAAACGCTGAACCAACCTGAACGAACCTGAACGAATACCCCCAAGAACCTGATTCTGAATACTACTCAAACAATCGGCAGGCTTGCAAGCAATTTGCTTCTCAGCAGTAAGAGATACGCACTCTCTGGGGGGGTGGCAGCGCAGTTCTGATCTTTTTGCGTTGGGTTTCTCGAGCGCGCGCGGTCGATTGGCTACCCTCCAACCGATTTATGGCAACGACTCAACCAGTGATGTTGGCGACTTGGAGTTTTTCCGCCCGAGGGTGCACGGGGGCGTGGCCGGCACTCGTCGGCGGGGGGTCGGCGCTCGACGCAGTTTGCGCCGCTGCGCGTGAGGCCGAAGGCGATCCGACAGTAGATTCAGTCGGTTTTGGAGGAATTCCAGATGCTTCTGGGGCGATGAGCCTTGACGCTTGCGTGATGTTGGCGCCCGAGCGGTGCGGGGCGGTCTGCGCCGTGACTCGACACCTCGATGTGACGCAGATGGCTCGGCTGGTTATGGAGCGAACCAAGCATGTGATGCTCGCCGGCCCTGGGGCGGATTCTTTTGCAGACGCTTCAGGGATTGCCCCCCGCGAACCGAACGATCTTCTCTCAGCAGATGCACGCGAGGCATGGCGCAAGTGGCGCAGCGGCGAGGTCGTCGGAGCTGCTCCCGTTGCTGCGACGAACGCGCTGGGCGAGATTCATGTTCCGCACGACACCATTGGAGTCTTGGCGATCGACAGGGCGGGAGTGATGGCCGGCGCGTGTTCAACGAGCGGCCTTCCGTACAAGATGGTCGGACGTGTTGGCGATTCGCCGATCCCAGGGCACGGCCTCTATGTTGATCCTGAAGTTGGCGGCGCCGTTGCGACTGGCAACGGCGAACTCATCATGGGAGTGAGTGGATCGTTTCTCGCCGTCGAGTGCATGCGGCGAGGTGCGACGCCGATCGAGGCTGCGCGCGAAGTGCTCGCACGCATCGAGCGGCGATTTCACACCACGAGCGATCAACAGATTGGCGTGATCGTTCTTTCGAAGGACGGCACATTCAGCGCAGCCGCACTGCGCAAAGGATTCGTCATTGCCGTCGCCGACGCGCACGGCGTTCGAACAGTTGCGCCAGAATTCGTCATGCACAACGAAGAAGGAAAGTCAGCATGAAGCTCTACACCAAGACAGGCGATGATGGATCGACCGGACTCTACGGCGGTGGTCGTGTGATGAAGCATCATCCACGCATTGAGGTGTATGGAACAGTCGACGAGTTGAACGCGTGGCTCGGAATGTGTGTCGTTGCATGCGCGAGCGAGAACGCGGTTGAGAAGCGCATGCGCGAAATCTTGATTCGCTTGCAGTCGCGACTCTTTGATCTCGGCGCTGACCTCGCGACCCCCGCTGGATCTTCGACCGAGACACGCGTGGCGCGAATTGCTGCGCGACATGTTGCAGAAGCTGAGGCATTCATCGATGAAATGGATGGCGCCAATGAGCCAATTCGAGTCTTCGTCTTGCCAGGCGGCACGACACTCGCGGCACACTTGCACGTTGCTCGCACGATTTGCCGGCGCGCCGAGAGATTGTTGGTTGCATTCAACGAGAGCGAACCACTCGGTGGTGAGACGATCCAGTATCTCAATCGACTCAGCGATCTGTTCTTCGCGATGTCGCGGCGCGCAAATCTTGCGCGCGGTGTCGCAGATGTCGCATGGCAGAAAGATGCTTGAGCAGCGGGTGGCGCGTGCGAAAGGCGCGTGTGCGCCGCGCGTCGGTCAACCCGTTCCGTAGCAACGGTCGCCCGCGTCACCGAGTCCAGGGCGGATGTATTTGTTTTCATCGAGTTCGCGGTCGAGTGCCGCGGCGTAGATGCGCACAGTTGGATGCGCGCTCGCGAGTCGCGCGACCCCCTCGGGCGCGGCAACGAGGCAGACGACTCGAATGTCATTGCATCCAGCTTCGCGCAAGAGCGTGACTGCGTGCACGCATGAGCCGCCCGTCGCGAGCATCGGATCAACCAGAATCACTGGGCCCGCCGCAATGTCTGCGGGCAACTTTGTGTAGTAGCCAATCGGAAGCGCAGTCGATTCGTCGCGGCGAATACCGATGTGGCCCACGCGCGCCTCAGGAAGCATTTCGAGCACTCCGCGTGTCATGCCAAGACCTGCGCGCAGCACTGGCACAAGCGTGATTGGCGCAGCGAGTCGGCGAACATGCGTGCGCTCGAGCGGCGTCTCAACCTCTGCATCAATCGTCGCGAACTCGCGGCAAACTTCGAATGTCATCAGTGTGGCGATCTCCGACAGCAGTCGGCGAAAGTCGCGCGTGTTGGTGTGACGATCTCGAATGTAGGAGAGCTTGTGATGAATCAGCGGATGGTCAAAGATGTGAAGATTCGCGCTCAAACTTGTCATTGTTGTCATTGTTCACATCCTTGGTGGGGCGACGATCGCCATGATTGAGAGTGCATCAGCAAGGACGCGCCGCGTGAGGTCGCAGAGGTGCAATCGTGATGCGCGCGTCGACTCATCGCCGCCGCGCAGCACGGGGCAGGCTTGATAGAAGGCATTGAAGGTGTTTGCGAGTTCGAAGATGAACGCGGCGATACGGTTGGGGGCGAGTTGCACTGCAGCATCTTCGATCGCACTGCCGTAGCGCAGCAGATTCAGTGCGAGTGCGCGCTCTTCTGCCGTTGTGATCACGATTGCGCCTGACGTTGCGCCGAGTGCCGCAGCCTTGGCGAGAATGCCAGCGATGCGCGCGTGCGCGTACTGCGCGTAGGGTCCGGTGTCACCTTCGAATGAGACCATTCGGTCGAGATCGAAAACATAGTCGCGGCCGACATCGCTCGAAAGATCGGCGTATTTGATCGCGGCAACGCCGACGGCTTGTCCGATCGCGTCAAGTTCAGCGTGTGAGAGTGAAGCGGTGGGAGAGTCGGCCACCGCGGCTCGCGCATGCACTTCGCGGCGTCCGCGCGCGATCGCTTCGTCGAGCAGTGCTTTGAGCGTGAAGTTTTCGCCACTGCGCGTCTTGAGCGGTCGCTTGTCTGCGCCAAGCACCGCGCCAAACGGAACATGCACGAGCGCTGCATCATCGCCGCCGCTGCGCTTGGTCCATCCAATGAGCGCAACTGCGTCGAAGACATCTTTGAAGTGGTCGCGTTGCCGTGCATCAACGCAGTAGACGACGAGCTCAGCGCCAAGATCTTGAATGCGATACCGCGCAGCTGCGAGGTCGGTGGTCGCGTAGAGCGATGTGCCATCCGATTTCTGAATCAGCAGAGGACGCTCTCTGCCCTCGAACCGCACGATGAGAGCGCCCGCATCGCGCACTGCGAGATTCGCCGTGACAAACGCATCGACTGTCGGAGCGAGGCGGTCGCGAAAGAAACTCTCGCCGCGATTGTGCTCGTCTTTGAGATCAACGCCCAGCAGTTGCGCAGTCTCGTACACCTCGCGCATCGTCACGTCGATGAGTTTCTGCCAGTCCGCGACCACAGCAGCGTCGCCTGATTGCAATCGTCGAAGTGTGTCATGCGCGTCGGCGAGAGCAGCGGCGGCACCCTCGTGCTGCGCTTCAAGTTCAGCGACGCGGTGGGGTCCAGCGCCAGTCGCATGTGCGGCGGCGAGTCCGGGCGCGTCGTCGCGTCCCTGCGCCTGCGCGTTGCGGTAGGCCGTGTTGAGGTCGTCGAGTGTGACGCGTGCGATGTCGACCTTTGCGCGGCGAAGAGCGGCGAGTGTCATCGCGATCGGCAGTCCCCAATCGCCGAGATGATTTTGTCTGTGCACTTTCCATCCGAGTCGCTCGAACAGTCGCGCGATCGTGTCGCCGATGATTGTTGCGCGCAGATGTCCGACGTGCATTTGCTTTGCGACGTTGACTCCGCAGAGGTCGACGGCAACGGTGTGCGAGTTGTTGGCGTTCGAGACTCCCAATGCCGGACTGTCCATCGCCGTGAGAGCAGCGGCAAGTGCTTCAGGGCGCAGGCGAACATTGACGAAGCCTGGTCCTGCAATCTCGAATGGTTCGCAGAGATCGCGCAGAGATTGTGGAGCGGCGTTGATCACCGCCTGCGCAACCTCGCGCGGATTCTTGCCGAGCGACTTTGCGAGCGCCATCGCGAAGTTCGCTTGAAAGTCACCAAACTTTGGGTTCGCAGCACTCTTGATGAGCGGATCGACCTTTGCAGCCACGTCACCGATTGAACTGGCGAGCGCCGTCACGATTGCGGCGCGCAATCCTGTATCGAGACGCGATGCGAGGTCGTTGGGGCGAGAGGTACGCGCGTAGTGTTGCGACATTGTGAAAGCGCGATCGTAGAGAGGTGCGACGATTCTGCTTTTCTCTCTTGAATTGGGCGGTAAGTGTCGAAAAACGACACTGGTTGCCCAATTCACGAGGGATGTGCGCACTCCGCCATGTTCGCGGTGAGAAAGTGCCCTCAAGCGGGCGCAATTCCACCGCCAAGTCGGTCAGTGTGTGCGCGCCCATGGATTCGTGAAGTCGCGGCAAGTGAGCCAGCCTCGGCGGCAGCACAAACTTTCACATGCCTATCGGAGTGTCTGGTTACATCCCATCGATGGACAACGTTGCCTACGGCAGCGGCGCATTCGTCGGCGATTGGGATCGCTACGCCAACGGTGGCACACCACGATTCAGGGATTCGACGAACAGAGTCGCCTGCGGTGTCGCAGAATGCCCAACGCCACAAACACGGCGAGAGCAGATGGTGCTGGCACCGTCGAAAAATAGAGGTCAGTGAACGCAGCGTCGGACCAGTATTGGGGTGTGTCAGTTGGTTGATTCCACCAGATTCGCGCCCCATCAAACTCTTGGTCACTTGTGAGTCCGAGGAATGTATCTGTGTAAAGTGTCTGCGTTTGGCCCCAGTATGAGTCTTGAGACCATCCACCGATCACAATTCCACCAAGCGTAAACTCGACTTCGAGTCCTGTGAATCCAATTGATCCCGGTGGGGTCCAGCAGCCACCCCAAACTGGATGGTTCAACGCGATCGCGCGCTGGGGGTCCGTGAAAGACATGCTCAGCCCGAGGTCAGGAGGATTATCATTTGCCCACTGCCTCCAACGCGCCCACCGCTGCGTGGGGACGGTTTGAACCCCCTGAGAGACGATCGCTGGCGCGCCATAGAGATGCGAAGAAAACGCAACGCCGTGGCTGGCCAGATATTGATTCCCAAGCGGCCCAGCGTAGGTTTCGAAGTCGACGGTGGTCGCTTCAGGGCCCGCTGCTGCGAACCACTGCGGTGAACTCGCTGGACTCACATACTGAACAACCGCTCCGAGAGTCACACTTGGTGTCGAGCCACAGACACCAGCGATGATGAGGTCCAACTTTCTGGAGGATGCAGAGCGCGTGTCGGGCTTTTCGAGAACCTGTGGCAGGCGGCACCCACAAAAAAAGGCGTTGGGGGGGCTACCCCACGAAGGAGCCCGCCGCAACGCCCATGTTGTTGGTCGTGCAATTCTCCATGCGACTTCAACCTACATCGACCCTGTACATCCGCCGGATGTACATAGCCTGAACACGTCGCGCAATTCCTTATTGCCCAGATTGCCGATCCAGTTTTCACCGATGCCCACGGTTAGGTCGGCGAGTTGACGTTTGGATTGGATCATGTCGTTGATGCGCTCTTCGAACGTGGTGACACGATTCGGTCGCCGAGATTGCTGGACGAGAAGGGGCTGATGAGGTTTGATGTGGTGATAGCCAATCCACCATTTGGCGTTGACAAGTGGGGCGCAGAAATCGCCAAGGCCGATCCATTTGGTCGCTTCAATGATGGAGTGCCGCCGAAGTCGCGCGGCGAGTACGCGTTCATTCAGCACATGGTCGCTACGCTGAAAGAGAAAGGTGGTCGTGCAGGAATTGTTGTGCCGCTGGGCGTGCTCTTCCGCGGTGCGAGCGAAGGGGTCATTCGGCGTGCGTTCATCGAACGCAACCTCGTCGATGCTGTCATCGGGCTTCCTGCCAACTTGTTCTTTGGCGTGGGCATTCCGACCGCGCTCTTCATTTTGCGCAAGGAGAAGAAGACAGAAGACATTCTTTTCATCGACGCATCACGCGACTTTGAAGAGGGGAAGACGCAGAACTTCTTGTCCCAGGATCACATGTCGAAGATTTTGGATACGTACCGCCAGCGCAAGAGCGTGCCTAAGTACGCGCATGTCTCCAATCGCGAGGAAATCGCAGGCAACAATTTCAATCTGAACATCCCGCTGTATGTCGACACCTTTGAGAAAGAGGCGCCCGTTGATCTTGTTGCTGTGAAGTCAGAGATTGAGCGCATTGATCGTGAATTGGCGACAACGCGGGCAGAGCTGGGCGCAGCGCTGAAGGAGTTGGGGCTTTGAATCCCCACTTCACGAAGCTACGCCTCAGCGAAATTGGCGAGATTTCGCGTGGAGTGACCTACACATCTCCCCATGACTTGCGCCCTACCGGCGCACCTCGCACCGTGCAACTCCTTCGAGCGACCAACATCCAAGGCGGCTCTATCACGCTTGAGGACGTGCAGGTCATTGATGAAGCCTGCGCGCCTGATCGACAGCGACTCGCGACCGGGGATATCGCGGTCTGTATTGCCAATGGCAGCCGCACCCTCGTTGGCAAGGCGGCGCTCATCGATATCGATGGACCAAGTGGGTACGTAGTCGGCGCGTTTTGCGCACGCTTTCGACCGAGTCACGGAGAGTCCCCAGACCTCATCGCCGCAATTTTCGAGTCAGGCGCGTATCGCGGATGGATTGATCGGCTGCTGGGCACTACCACGATCAACAACCTGAAACCATCCGACATTGGAGATTGTCCAATTCTGCTCCCCGCGGACCAGCGTGATCGCAACCGGCTGGGCGACCTTATGCGAACGAGCCGCAGTTTGCTTCACAAGACCGACGCCCTCATCGCCGCCAAGCGTGAGCAGAAGCGCGGGCTGATGCAACAACTGCTCACCGGCAAACTGCGTTTCCCCGGCTTCACCGAGCCGTGGAAGACCGTGCGCATGAGGGATGTTGCGTCGCTTAGAAACTCGAAGGCTGTTGCGAGCGAGGTACCCGATCTTCGGTGTATCGAACTTGAGCACATTGAACAGGGCACAGGCGAACTCCTGGGTTGGGCGCCCGCCGGCAGCACCGTGAGCCTGAAGACAACATTCCATCCTGGCGATGTGTTGTTTGGCAAGCTTCGCCCCTACCTCAAGAAGTTTGCATTGATTGACTTTGCTGGCTTCTGCAGCACCGAAATCTGGGCGCTTGTTGCGCGCCGGACAGCAATCACGTCGGGTTACCTCAGGCTGCTGGTCGAGTCACCCGCGATTCAGCGTTCGGCGAATGCGACTTCGGGGACCAAGATGCCACGCGCAGATTGGGATGTAGTCGCCGCAACGACACTCCAACTGCCATCGATTGCTGAACAAGACCGAATCACGTCGCTCTCGTGCACAATCGAGTCTGAACTTCGTCTTCTAAACCTTCAGCGCAAAGCCTTCGCCACCCAACGTCGCGGCCTGATGGAAAAACTTTTATCTGGCGAAATCGATATTCCCACACTGGAGGAAACGGCGGCCTGATGCACTTCGCATCGTGCTCCCACACAACAATGACACCCGACACAACAATGCCAGCAACACCAACTCTCTCTGCGACCAATCCACCGGAATACAAGGAAGCACTCACTTCCCAGATCCAAGCGATCCACCTACTCATGCGTTTGGGGTGGAACCTCTTGCTTCCTCATGAAGCCGACACGTACCGCGCCGAGCGACGAGACGAAGTCATCCTCAAGGGCATCACGCGTGAGTGGCTACGCGCACACGCGAGATTCGAAGCGGGCGGCGTAACGCACTCCTTCAGTGAAGGCGCAATCGATGCCGGGATTGAGCTGCTCTGCAAGATCGACGATAGCGCGGGTCTCGCCAATGCCAACCAGAAGAAGTACACGCAACTGCGATTCGCGCCGAGCGTCGAGCAAACGGTGAACGGCATCAAGCGCAGCCATCCGCTGAAGTTCGTCGACTTCGATTGCCATTCGAACAATGTCTTCCATCTCGTGCCCGAGTTCAGCGTCGAGCGCGCCGGCATGTCCGAAACATGTCGGCTGGACATCGTGCTCTTTGTCAATGGAATCCCGTTCGGCGTGCTCGAGTGCAAGCGAGCTGGCAGACCCTTTCCAATTAAAGAGGCGATCGCACAACTCGCGAGATACCAAACACGCGACCACATCCCAAACCTTTTCGTTTTTGCGCAGATTTTGGGCGCGCTGGCGCACACATCTGCCTCTTATGGCAACACGCAACTGCCAGCGGAGTTCTGGCCAGTCTGGACCAAAGAAGAAGTTGACGCCATCACGAAGTCCATCGATGCGGCGATCGCGGCACCACTCACGAAGGATGAGGGCGCTCGGCTTCTGCCTGAGCTCGTTGCGGCGCGATCTCGCGTGACGGCATCTCGCACCCGAGTGCTTGCCGAACTTCCGAAACGTGGCTCGACTCACACCGAGCAGGATCGCTTGCTCGCGAGTGTCTTCTCGCCGGCGAGGATCATCGAGCTCGTACGCGACTTCACGGTCTTTGACGGCGGAACTCGAAAGACCGCGCGGCATCAGCAGTACTTCTGCGTGAAGGCGGTCATGCATGAAGTCAGGAATGCGATTGCGACCAGCCAATCCCTCGCCACTGTCGGCGGCATCGTTTATCACACGCAGGGGTCTGGCAAGACACTCACGGCGGTCATGCTGGCGCAGCAATTGGAGCGAATCTCAGGGTCGCGCATCATCTTGGTCACCGATCGAATCGACTTGGATGACCAGATGTACATGAACTTCCACAGTTCGGGCATCACTTTGCACCAGGCGACAACGGGGCATGATCTTGTTCGGAATCTCACAGAACGCTCGACCCGTGTCATAACGACACTCATTCACAAGTTCATGAATGCGGTCACGCTGCTGCTGACGCGACCTCTCCCAGAACCATTGTTCGTGCTCGTCGATGAGGCGCATCGGTCGCAGTTCGGCGAACTCGCGGCACGGATGCGCCAGTTCTTTTCGAAGGCATGTTTCATCGGGTTTACGGGAACGCCGATTTCACGCGAAGAGAAAGACGTCTTCAAGACATTTGGAAAATTGCTGCACACCTACACGATCAAGGATGCAACGAAGGACGGCGCTGTCGTACCGTTGCTCTACGAGGGGCGGTTGATTCCGCAGGAACTTGAGGACAAGGCGATCGATCGGTGGTTCGATCGCTATACGAAGAATCTCTCCAAGCAACAGGCGGGAGATTTGCGCCGCAGGTTTGCGCAACTCTCGAAGGTGCATCAGTCTGCGCCACGGATTCGCGTGATGGCATTCGACATCGTGACGCACTTCACGAGTTCGTTTACGGGAACGGGCCTGAAGGGTCAGATCGTCGTCGAATCAAGAGCCGATGCGGTTGCGCTTCTTCGTGAAATCCAAGCGCTCGGCCAAGCACGGGCTGTGGTTGTCATGAGCGAGCCAGATGCCAAGGCACTGGGGAACCCCCAGGTCAAAGAGTGGTGGAAGGAGCAGATGGATCGGTACCGCAGTTCCGGGGAGTATGAGTCGAAGACGATCCAGGACTTTAAGAGTGGGGACGATGTCGATCTAGTCATCGTTGTGGACAAACTGCTCGTCGGATTCGATGCGCCGCGAAACGCCGTGCTCTATCTCGCCAAGGGCTTGAAGGACCACGCGCTTCTGCAGGCGATCGCACGCGTGAATCGCCTGTCGCCTGGAAAGACTAACGGATTGATCGTGGATTATCAGGGTGTCTTGAAGCCGTTGACCGAGGCGATGAAGGAATTCACGAGCCTTGGAACGGAGTCATTCGAATCAAAGGACTTGGAAGGCACAGTGCACTTAACCGCTGAGGTGATTGAGAATCTTCACCAAGCGCGTGCGGCGTGCGATGTGTACTTCCGCGGGCTTGACCGTAACGACCTGGAGGCGGTCGAGCGGTCATTCAATGACGAGGATCGCCGCGTTGAGTTCTATGAATCGATCCGAGACTTCGCGGGGATCCTGCACACAGCGCTGTCATCGGCGGAGTTTCTGACGAGCACTTCCGCGAAGGAGATTCAGGAATTTAAGAAATTCCTGAAGTACCTCGTGAATCTTCGCACCAGTCTCCAGCGGCGGTATGCAGAGAAGGTCGATTTCGGCGATTACGAACCCAAGATTCGGAAGTTGCTCGACGAATACATCGAGGCGAAGGATGTGCAGATCGTCGTGCCCGCATTTTCACTCTTCGAACGAGATCTCTTTCAGCAAGAGATCGACAAGATCAAAAGCCCAGTGTCGAAGGCGTATGCCATCGCCAATCGACTGAAGAAAACTATCACCGAGAAGATGGATGAGGACGAGCATCTCTTCAAGCAATTCTCGGAACTCGTCAGAAGCACGATCGAGGCCTATGAAGCCAAGCGATTGTCCGATGCGGCGTTCCTGAATGCGATGCAGGGAATCGTCGAGAAAGTGCGATCGCGAACGTCCGACGAGCAGTTGCCATCGGTGCTCGATGGCAAGGGGGTCGCCCGCGCATACTGGGGAAAGATCAAGGACAAGGCGGCGGGCGCGATGTCCGACCAAGTGGCGGCAGATTTGGCGGTCGCCGTGGACGCGATCATCGAGCGCCATCGCGTCGTCCACTGGACTCGAAACCAGAATGTCATCAATCAGATGGAACTTGACGTTGGTGATGCGCTCTACGATTCTTGCAAGGCTGGTGGGATTGCGATGTCGCTTCTCCTTGCGTGCGAACTTGCGAGCGGGATCGTCGCGATTGCCAAGGAGCAGCGCGCGTGACGACGTGCGAGAAGCCATCCGTTCGCCGCGTTCGTTGGCGTTACGAGTCGGCGGTGGCTGGTAGCGTTCGGATTCCATTCGCACTGAAGCGGACTGGGCGACGAACACTTTCGATTTCTGTGTTGCCAGATGGCAGTGTTGAGGTGGTCGCTCCGAAGAGTGCGTCGCTTGAATTGGTTCGCACGAAGATTCTGAAGCGGCGAGCGTGGATTCGGAAGCAGCAGGTCGCAATTGTGAAGGATCCACCAGCGATTCCAGCGCGACCCCAGTTCGAGTCTGGCGAGACCTTTCGGTACCTCGGCCGTCAATACCTCTTGCGGCTCGTGCGTGATCGCACCGCCGAGCGTATGTCGTTCAAGATCGAAGGCAATCGAATCGTGATGCGCGTCAATGCACCGTCCGATACGAAGTTGGTTCGCAGGCGCTTGAGGGATTGGTATGTTCGTCACGCGCGAATCGTGCTTGGAAGAATTGTCGCCGAATGCGCAGTAAAGCTCGCGCCCATGGGGATCGTGATTCCCGACTACGCGCTGCGCAGAATGAAGGGAAGGCTTGGAAGTTGCACGCCAAGCGGTCGACTGCTTCTCGACCCGCGGCTCGTCGAAGCATCGACGGGTTTGATCGAATTCGTGATCGTTCACGAATTGTGCCACCAGCAAGAGATGAACCATAGTCCGGCGTTCTTTCGGTTGATGGATCGCTCACTTCCGGGATGGCGCGACCGCGAGCGGAGATTGCTGCGGTTTGAAGTGAGTGAATGATCGTGGTTTGAACACAACAACAACGAGCGTCCTCATGTTTGGAAAGAACCTGTTTGGAAAAAAGAAGACCGCGTCCACTTCCGCGCCACTGGGCGTACCCCTGAGCGACCTAATGCCAATGTTGGCACCGACAACGCTCAAGGCGGCGATCGTTGGGAACACACTGATTGCACAGCACGAGCAGTACAAGGTAACGGTCGAAGTGATCCCACCCGAGGTTCGAGGAACCGAGGATGGGCCAATTCGGGCGGTCGTGCGGATCAAGTCTGGAATCCCGAAGGCAATCTTGGATCAGCTCGGCGGGAAACTTGAAGGGTTACCCGCGGCACTCAATGGCTTTGCGGCGCTCGGCGCAGTGACTTGCGAAGGCAAGGAGATCTATGTGGGTTCGCGTTTGACGATTTACGAATCAGAAGACGCGTGGCGCACGCTGCATCTCCCAGTCCTGCTCTTCACGATCATCAGTGGAAGCGAGCCGGTCCTCGGGGGTTTCAGGCGGGTGTTGGGTTCCGAGCCGCCGCGTGGAGGTCGATCGAAATGGTCGGAGGGAGATTTCGAGGTCACCCATTCGATGCTGTCCAGAGTCTGTCTCTGCACAATTGGTGGATTGGGATTGACTGCCGAGTTCGGGCTCTCCGAGGGTTCGATGAGCGCGGGCGTTGGTCACACCGACACAGCATTGTTCCAGATGGCGGCGGATCAGCCACATCCAGAATTTGGCGGCGGGCTCTTCTGCCTTCTCCAGCTGCCGCATGAACTCCCCGACGAGAAGCGTCTCGAAGCGGTCTGTGCAAAGCTCAACCAAATTGAAATGAAAGCGATCGGGCTCCCTCCACACTTCGGGGCGTGGTGCGCGGGCAAGCGCGGGAACAATCCGGCGTATGTGTGTTTCATCCCAAATGCGCTTTACTCGGTTTCCGGGATCGCGTTGAACGCTGCAGTTTGGGCGATGAATCGTGCACGATTGGCGAACACCATGCTCGCGGAGATGGGCGTTCGCGCGTAGGCGTGCACGCGCCGGGGACGCACGCGTGGGGTGGCATGCCCCAACTTGACACGCCGTCGAGCGTCGTTAGAGTTCCTCGCTTTTCAGCGGTGGCGTTCACCGCGAATTCATCACTGGGGTACGAATCTCCGGCTCATCACCAGAGTTCGTCGTTCGAAAAGCTGTGAATCAGCAGGGGAAACACAATGGATCATGAACAGGCTTGTCGGATTTTCGCATCGTGCTGTAATCGTTTGGATGCCAGGGAATTGATCGGAGCACTGCACGAAGACATTCGATTCGAGTCTCAGCGGTCGTTGCTGCCGATACTCGGGAAGAAGGAGGTCTCGAAGTGGCTACGAAAATCAATGAAGGTCACGGGGTGCCAAGAAACGCTCCAGACACTCGGCGTACTGCATGCTGAGTTGGCGGTGACACAGGAATATCCGATGTATCAACTCTCGTCACGACTCTGCGTGGCTCTCGATTACGACCTCGATCTCGAATTCGAGAGCAGTTCGACCGTCCTCTTCAACATCAAGGAGGACAAGATCAGCGAGATCGATCTCTGCATCATCCCGCCGACACACACCCTGCGACGCTTCGGCATTTTTCCTGGGGGAAAGCCTGGGAGAGACGAGAAAGGGGCCACGGGCGCGTGACCGATCTCTCAACTTCCAGGAATCTGGTGCGCAGCACGGTTCCGTGAGACACACATTTGGGAGTCTCGAAGACAATGGCGACCACGAACAAAACGCATCGCATCCGCTTGGCCAATCCGCAGGGATGGCGTAGCCCGACTGAAGGATTGGGCAGGCGGCCCGACAAAGGGCGCTGGTCCAGCCGACGCAAGACCGAGATCGTCCTTCGAATCCTCCGAGGCGAGACGCTCGACGCGCTCAGTCGCGAACTCGGCGTCTTGCCCGCGAGGCTCGCTGGGTGGCGCGATGAATTCCTCCGGGCTGGACAGTCGGGCCGCTAGATTCGCGAGCCCGATCACCCCGACGGCTTCATCCACGACCTCAAGGCCAAGGTCGGAGATCAGGCCATGGCGATCGAACTCCTCGAGAAGAAGATTGAGATCCTGGAGGATGGACTCCACCCTCCCCAGCGGAGGCCGTCGCTGTGAGCCAGTCGACGTCAACCTCCGCGAACAAGACCTACGGCATCGAGCGTGTCTGTCGCGTGTGGCGAATGCCGCGCGCCACAGTGCATCGATGGAAAGCGAGACAGGGTGTGCCACCACCACATCCCGCCAAGCGTGGCCCAAAGTGTTGCATTGCCGACGACACACTCGCCGCAGACATTCGCGCACTCCTCGCATCGTCTCGCTTTGTCGGCGAAGGCCACCGCAAGATCTGGGCGAAACTGCGCCACGAACGCGGCGTGAAATCATCTGCACGGCGCGTCCTTCGACTCATGCGCGAGCACGGGATCCTTGCACACCAGCGGTCGACCTCTGTGCGCGGACCCCTCCGTGCACGACGGCACCATCGTCACGCAGCGGCCAGATGAAATGTGGACCCTCGACGCCACCTGTTGCATGACCGACGAAGGCAACGCGACGGTCTTCATCCTCGTCGATCACTGCACCCGCGAGTGTCTCGGCGTGCGCGCCGCACTTCGGGGCACGCGCTTCGAGGCGATCGAGTGTGTGCGCGAAGCGATCTGGGCGACCAAGGGGCACTACGACATCGGCATCGCAACTGGCGTTGCGCTGCGGCACGACCACGGCAGTCAATTCATCTCGCATGCATTTCAAGACGAACTCAAATCAACGGGAATCGTGTCGAGTCCCTCCTTCGTCAGGCAGCCCGAAGGCAACGGATGCGCCGAGCGATTCATTCGCACACTCAAGGAGCAGCTCCTCTGGCTGCAGCGATTCTCCACTGTCGAGGAACTCAATCGCGCACTCCGTGACTTTGCACATCGATTCAACAATCACTGGATCATCGGGCGACTTGGCTACAAAACGCCCGCGCAGAACCGACGCAGCTTCCTCGTGGAGGTCGCGTGAATACCACCTTCAAAATGTCTCAGAAATCAGATCCTGTACTGCCGCGCCGAATGCGCCACTCCGATTGACGGCTGGCCTTGCCGGCGACAACTCTGCCATCACGCGCCTGACAGATCCGGCGGGGGTGGCAGCGTCCGCCCTCCGCACTCAGAGCACGCGGCTCCGCTGCAGAGCGGATACCCACAAAGAAGGCATTGACCTCGCGTCTGCCGCATGTGCCGACGGACCCAGTTTGGGATGAAAGCCGTCGCGAGCATTGCTGCCAACACGGCGAAATTCATGAGCCAACGAAGCCAGTGGACGCGAAGGTGCGAGAGGTCATCGATCGGCAAGAGCGAGGATGTCGCGTCTCCTGCGACGAAGGCTCTGAAGGGCCATCCGGCAGTCATGATCACGCCGCTACGTTGCACCGCCGCACTGACGCCATCACCGCTGACTGTTAGGAGAGTCTGGCGTCGCAACGAGACTGCGAAGTTCGACACCTCGAACCCCTCGTAGCGACTCGAGGAGTCGGTCGAGGGCGTGAACAGCTGAATTGTCTCACGAACCCCGAACTCCTCAGGAGTCGAATAGGACGCAGTATAGGTGAGCGCGTTATAACCAGGTCCGCTCAGCCGCCGCGCTGAGATCAGTCCCAACTCAGGCAGGATCAGACCGAGGATCCATGCCGCCGTAGCGATGGTTACCGTCCATTTCGTTCGTGCCGCAAGCGAGCCTCCAAGGCGCGGAATCCATACTGCCGTCGCAAGCAGCGGCAATGAAAACGTAACAATGTCAAACAAGAGTCCAGACCAATTCACCGTTGTCCTAGGCGCTGGCGTCGCCACCGATCGATCGATCGCGTCATTGGTCAGTGTCCAGCCAGGCAAGTCAATTGCACCGTATCGGCCGAGCGCTTCAGATCCCGAGGAGAAAAGCGGTTGAGGCCAGCCCAGCGTTGTCATGAAGCAGCGCGAAACTGGCAGCCCATCGTTTGCACCGCCTGTGTAAATGCGCTTCCAGCCCAGCGTTGTCATGAAGCAGCGCGAAATTGGCAGATCGGTCGCCTCACCTCTCTTCCACCGGATCTCCAGTCGGGTGAACCCAACACCGCAGTCCGCAAACACCTGGGCCCGACTTGGAATCTCGGGCGGCCATTCCGCTCGACAGGAAAGCGGGAGATCTGCGCCAATGTATATCGCATATCGAGTCGATGGATCCAGTTGGACTGACGCGAAGTGACACCCTAGAGCAGCCCCAAGCGTGACAATTGCACCACAGGCGACACATAGAGTCAGGAGTGCAAGCAACCTCATCGGCGACGACACGCCTCAGGGCGGCGGCACGCACGGCTCTCCCAGTTGCACCGTCGTGGACGTGTATATCGGTGGCCATGCATAGATCGTGCCTGTTGCTGTGCAGTCCCAACATGTAAGGAAGCGGTCGCCTGACGACCGCCAACGAGTCTCGTATCTGCGCACAAACCAACAAGTCGTGCCACCTGTCGTAGGTGGGGAAGAATCGTACTGCCACGGCCCAAGTGTCGTGACTCCGTAACTCGTGATGCAGGAACAATCCCACGGGAAGATCGGCCCGCCTGCAGTCGGCGCGGTGCCGGTTTGCGCAATCGTCCCTGGCATCAACTCCAGAGTCCTCCCCACGAGAGCAACAAGCAACTGCTGAAGCGAGACGTCGGCGTTCGGGCTGTGATCACCCTCGGACAGTCGTGAGATGATCGGGGCGACGCCCCAACCAGCCTGTTCGAGCGTGTCAAACAACTCCGACGTTCGCGGCTCATCACCAAGCACGAGTTGCAAAGGATGGCTTTCCAACAGACCACGCTTCAGGAGAGTCGGAGCGATCCATGTTGCTGGCTCAACCGGCGCATGGGACTGAATGCGTGGATTCTCAGAGAACACGGTGTCGTCAACTACATGTGATCGAATCCAGCCAATCGCGTTCGTCGCCGTACCAGCACCGTTCCAACTCCATGCGCTCCAGGTTCCATTCGCACTTGCCTCGAACCAGAGAACGTCGAGATTCCCCGGACATGCGAGTTCCGGAAGGATCTCAGCCACGAAGCCCTTGATCACGCCGCACTGCACAGCGGGAGTGAATTTCCACCCAAAAACCTCGATGTCCAGTGACATCACGGGATCAGGCGAAAGCGGCGGATCATTCGCGACGGTGAGAGGCGCCGTGATCAGAAGCGCCAAGATCGATGCTGCAGCAACTGTGAATGCCTTCCGAACCGTACTGCGAGCCGCTTTCACGATTGACCTCCGAAGTAGTGCTGACCGGTACGCCGCGATACTCGACACTCGCTGGGCGGTGGAAACGTCAACAACGCTGGCCGTACGACGCCGAATCCGCCGCTGCTAGAGCAACAATCTAACAGGCCCCGCATGGATGGCAAGCCAGTGATCGTCCCCGCCGAATCAGGCTAAGCCGAATCCTGCGCTCGAACCCGTGCTGGAGGATTGAATCGTCGAGAGGAAGCGCCACTCGGCGGAGGATGAGCCTGGCTCGATTTCGTGGACACCTTGATTGGCGAGGATTCTCGCAAGGAGTGTTCCATGGACACGCATCACAAGACAGACAAACGTCGGACGCGTCGGACATTTTCACCCGAGTTCAAGGCTGAGGCCGTTCGCCTCTGCAAGGTCGGCGACCGCAGCATTGCGAGAGTCGCGATGGACCTCGACCTGATCGAGACATCCCTACGCGAATGGGTGCAGCGCGCCAACATCGACGCAGGCAAGGTCCGGCGTCCTCGCTCACAACGGACGAGCGGGCTGAGTTCGCACGGTTGCGTCGTGAGAACAAACAGCTCCTCATGGAGCGCGAACTTTCAAAAAAGGCGGCAAAGTTCTTCGCGAGGGAAAGCCCATGAGATTCCATGAGATTCTCATTTATCTATTGCGAGCGCGACGAATATCCAATCACTGCGCTCTGCCGCGCAATGCAAGTCGCGCGCAGCGGATACCACGCATGGGTCGTGCGCAAAGAATGCGAGCGCCTGCGCGAAGATCGCGTGCTCGCAGTGCATGTTGCTGCGGCATTCGAGCGCAGTCGTCGCACCTACGAAGAAAGCCTTCCGTACCGCACAACGGTCGTGCAGGCGCGAGCATGTCGCACCGAACAGGCTCGATCGAAAGTTTCGAGCACGCGCTCCCAACGCAAGTGGGTCACCGATGTGAAGTACATCCGCACCAACGCGGGCTGGCTCTACCTCGCGCCAGTGATCGATCTCTTCTCGCGCCGAGTCGTCGGCTGCGCGATGTCGACCGAGCAGGACGGCAAGCTCAGCATCGCGGCACTCGCGAGTGCAGTCGAAACTCGTGGCGCTTCGAAGTGCCTCATGATCCACTCTGACCGCGGCGGGATCTACGGCGACCAGGACTATCTCGACAAGATCGGTGAGATCGGGATCAAGCGAAGCATGAGCCGCACCAGCAATCCCTGGGACAACGCTGTGATCGAGAGTTTCTTCAGCACGCTGCACTTCGAACTGCTCTCGCGCACACGCTTCAACAACCAAGAAGACGCGCAGCAATCAATCACCGAATGGATCGACAACTTCTACAACTCACAACGGAGGCACACGACGATCGGAAACACCCCTCCCCATCAACTACGAATTGGCTTGCCAAGTGCGCAAGCGAAGGACATAATCAACCTGTCCACGAAAGTCGAGCAAGCTCACTTCCGAAAGAATCACTCCTTGGAGTCTGAGGCGTCCATCGCCGCGACGACCTCACGGAGCTGCTCATCGGTGCATGTCATGAACACGCAGACGGCGCGCAATCCATCTGTTGTTGTCGGAGGACCAATGCGAAACACAAAATCTTCCGCAAGCGGCTTCCAGCTCTTTGATTTGTAGGCGCACAGAACAGGAACGGCGAAAGTCGCAAGTGACTCCGGCACGATCACATATTCGCGGTTTGGCGCGGCAACACCATCAGGCCGTGGTGCAGGCAGAACGAGCGAGTTGCGTCCACCCAACTGCCAGATCGTCTCGGGAGCCTCAACGTGAGAACTCATCGGCCCGTTCCTCTCGTCCTTCCAATCGTCGTTCACTTCGTCGCGTAACAATCCCACGCTCTCGAAAAGGGGAAACACCAATTGTCCACGCACCGGTGGGTTCGGCCCGCACGGGTTGCCCCTACGCACGACCGCCCTCCACACAGTCGAAGAAACGCCAACAATTTCGAAACATGCTGTTGAAACGACATTCACCTCTGAAAGTACGGAACCCAAATTGTGGGACCCTAAGAGTGTTGTGGCGAGCACGCGCCAGTGGTGGGTTTCAAGGTTGAGATTCTTGGAGTTCCCATCCCGGGTTGGGTAAGTCGAATCCGCCCACGTGGGCCACGGCGCAGAGATCCAACTGAATCCAGCAAAAAAACGAGTTGAAGGAAAATAGAAAACACGGCAACTGCTACTGATGTTGTCTCCTTCAATCCGAGGATAAGGGTCAGATTGACCGCCGCCCTGCGCCCGATCGCTCCACGCATGGTCGATCTCTGCGGGATCAACGATCACATAAATCGGCACAGGTTCGACTGTTGACTCGAGTTTCCCCGCTGAAAGCGGAAACGACTCAAGCGAACCCGCGTGGAATACCTCGCGTGTTGGCCAGCGCTGATCGCCGAGCTTCTCGTTGATCCTGGCAAGGTCGCGCGCACGGATCGCAGGATCAAGTCCGCCGTACCCGAGCATGCGGATTGGCTCCGGCGGCGTCTGATCAACCTGCACTGTGACGGGTTTGGCGTGATCGGCGCGAGAGTCATCCGCAACTCGCTTCTCACACGAAACACCTTGCCCAGCGACCAGTACCAGGCAAAGTGTGAGAGAGTTCAAAGTTGGCATTCCCTCCATCTTGATGCCCCTCGAAGGGTTAGAAATTCGGCTCTTCAACGGTCTGCACTCCTCTGACCGAGTTCAGCGAATTCCGTGGGCGTCAGCATCCCCAAGGCGCTTTGTGGACGCACTGCATTGGAATCACGCCGCCACGAAGTCAAGGTTTTGTCGGCATCGTCGAGCAATTCGAAGTTGTGCGCGTTCAGACACTCCGCTCGAAGCCGCGCATTGAACGACTCGACGTACGCGTTGTCCGCCGACTTTCCCGATCGACTGAAATCGAGCCTCACATCCTCTCGAGAGGCCCACGCATCAAGAGCGCGCGAAGCGAACTCGGTGCCGTTTTCCACCTGGATCACCAGCGGTTTGCGCGTGTACTGGTCGACCACGGTGAGTACGAAGATCTTTCGGCCGTCCTCCAACTGATAATGCATGAAGTCCATGCTCCACCTCGCGCTCACACTGAGACCTTCGATGCGGTAGAACCGCTCCGTGCGTGTGTGGTTGATCAACCATCCCTCGCGGCGGAGGAGCACATGGAGTCGAGGCGTGCTCCAACTTGGAGGCGTCGATGCGATCTCTCGCAGGCGCATCCGTCGCGCCTCCTGCTCAGACTTCACGGAGGTGTAGCGATTCGTCCCGCGCGCAGTGCAGAGCACCCGACACGCACGTCGCTCGGCGACCCGATACGCATCGCGCGCATACTCGACCAACGCTCGTCGCTGGTCGGGTCTTCGACTTTTTTTTGAAGTACATCCTGCAGAATCGCTTTGTCGAGGCTGAGGTCCGCGACCAGTCGCTTGAGCTTGGCATTCTCCTCTTCGACCTGCTTCAGTCGACGAAGCTCCGGCACGCCCATCGATCCAAACTTTCGCTTCCGCCGATAGAAGGTCTGCTCGGAAACCCGGTGCCTTCGGCATATCTCCGCGATGGTCTCGCCCGTCGACTCCTGCGCAAGGGCGTACGCAATCTGTGCCTCTGTAAATCGCTTCTTCTTCATGAAAACCTCCAGCACTGTTGGAGGCCGCATTGTCCGAAACAATTCGCGATCCGCTCGGCGCAGGAATCAAGGGGAAGACCAACCAGCTCGACGGAATTCTCATAGCTGCTGGCTCAGTTTTCGGGGAGCAGGTCAGTGGGCCAAACAAATTCCTGCGGATTCTGTCCCGGAAACATGCGCTGAAACCACTCGCGCACCGCTGGATCCGAATACCACGGTGGGACATCATGCGGATCGATGTAGTCGGGAGGATGGAGCGCCCAATCACTGACATCGTCTGGAGGATTCATACCGTAACGCGCCCTCAGTATCTCCCTCAGGAACGGTCCAAAGTCCTCAGGGAAAATCCAATTCTGATCCAGTGGTCCCCTCACCATGCCGGATTGCGGATCGACGATGTAATACTTGCCGTCGATCAATACTGCAACCACCGAATGTCCACGCCGAGGAACTCCGTAGTAAACCGCGAGGATGAAGTACTGGGCGTTCGGGTATTCGGTGAGGTTCCGCTTCAACCACGCGGCCCACGCTCGAGCGTAGTCGTCACAATCAAATCCTGGATGTCCAGCGTCACAGCAAAACCCATCGAACGGGTACGCACCGTTGTCAATCGCCCCTGGCGGGCATGGCGATTCGCCGTCTGGCCAATAAGGTGTTCCTGCCGGCACGACGGGCAACCGCTGCTTGATCGCCAGCGCTTGCGGATCGACAGGACGGACCTCTGGCGGGAGTATCTCGGGATCCACCACCGGTAGGACTTCGGCTGCCGCCTTCAAGAACAGGCCCATCGATGCAAGTTCGCCGGCGACAATTGCGGCCTGCTCCCCAGCCGAAAAATCGAAGCGCACCCCAGCCGAACTCGCATCGACGACCGCATCGAGATGGTTGAGTGCCAGATTGAAGTCGTCGTCGAATGGCGTTTCAAACTTGCCAGTCGTTGCGTACAACCGAAATGCAGCCTGCACTGCGGGATCATCACGGAGTAGTTGGTGGAGCGTGTAGTAAGACGGCGAAGCTGTGTTGGAATTCAAACGGTGGGCGTAGAGTTTGCGGAAGAACTCTTCTGCTCCGTAGAAGGGCGTCATCGCGCCGCTGGGCGCGGGGTTGGTGAACCTGAAGTTTGCGAACTCTTCAGAGACAACGCCGGTCTCTTTGAAGTCATAAAACAGTCTCGCGTAGACACGCGACTCCGTGATGTTCACGGGATCGCAGTGATCCCATCCTGGACCGACACATCCGGGCGTTTGTGCCGATGCCGTCGTCGCCGCAGCACAAATGAGCGACGATGCAAAGACCACTCGTTGAATTTGACTTCGCAGGAATTGAAAGCCAAAACACTGCTCGCCAGGATGCGCCACCGCAGACGCGGCCTTTGGGTGCGTATCGATCGCGTATCGACGCGGTGACGATGTCATAGATTGTTCCCCTTCGAATTGTGGCCCGATCGCGAAACCCCGATGCGATTGTCATAGTAGTTTTTTGGGGAGGCGCCTGTCAATAGCCATGAGAGTCCTGTCGAGCCCCGGCTGGGCTTTGGCGACTCGCCATGAAACGGATACAACACACACGCGAATCGATCATTGGCAAACTTCGCAATGTTTGGACCTCCCCAGATTTGGTGGACACTAGATTCCGACAAGCCTGATATCGCGTACGGGCACTTCGCCAATGTCGACGATTCGAGTGAAGGTGACTTTCACTCGAGTCGATCCCCCCTTTGACCTGCCCCCACCCACACACAACAGGTAGTCTTGCACTCTGATGGGGTTTTCTGGTTCGGGGTGCTACCAATTCCAGGAGTACAGATCATGAAACAGCCGGCTTCGTTCAGTCACGCGGCGATTCAACAGCAGATGTCGTATGTCGAATCCACACACACAACACCATGGCGCACACGCTCGCGTGGTTGGCGGTGTGGATTTTTTGCGGCACTTCTTTCGCTGATGAGTTGGCTGGTGCCCACAGGGACGCTCTTCTCAACTGCTGCGACTCCAGCACGTGCGTCTGCGTGGGCGAGTCCCAGCGACCTAACCCCCGCGGAGCAGGCGCAGATTGCCGCTGAGTTTGCATTGTGGATCAACGCCACGATGGCGAGTTCAGACTTCGATGCATCACCATCCGCACACTCATCCGTTGATCTCACTGGCGATGGTGTGGTCGATCACATACTTGTCGATCCTGGAAACTTTTTTGCGCCGGACGGGCGAATCATGGTTGTCGATGGCGCAACGAACGAATCCCGCTACGAACTCACTTCGCCACACAATGAATTGTGCTTTGGAGAATATGTCGGACTCTTCCCCGACTGCAACTTCGATGGGCTTGGCGAGCTCGTCGTCGCTTCTGGCGCGCCACGAGGTGAAGACACTCAACTTGCCCTGCGAGTCTTCTCGGGCAGCGACGGCGAACTGCTCGGGATTGTCACGCACACGTACGTCGATGGCATCCATGCGAGCACAGTGAGAGCCGCTGGGGATGCGAACGCCGACAGAACGATCGACGGGATGGATGTCTGCCACGCAATCGACACACTCGGCGAGCCAGCGATTGCCGCACCACTTGACCTGAACGTTGATGGAGAGACATCAGTCATCGATGTCGTGAGGATCGCAGGCAAGGCGCAACTCGAACTGGACTCACCGACTGCCGCAGCAGTATGCGCCAACATCTGTGCTGTCGATTCAACAGGAGATGGATTCGTCGCGCTCACTGGGTCGGCGGTCGCTGCGACTGGATGGAAGGGTGGAATTCTATGTTGGGCGAAATCCGCGTTGCTTGCAGCGAAAGTCGTCGCACTCCTTGCTGGAGCTTTCGGCTGTGGAACTGCAACGATGGCTCCGCCAGCCGCACTAGCGTGCATCGTCGCCTGGTGTTGTCTGTGGGCTGACTTCCTCTCGTCCCTCATGCTTTGGACTGCGGACTGTTGGGAGCCCAGCCCGCTCTCTGAGGACGCTCACATTTTCGTCGAGGTGTTTCAGATCATGGCAGAGATTTGCACCATCGGTTTCGGGATGGCGACTGACGTGCCCGCATTTATGGCGCGGATGCGCGATCTTCTTCTGCGAATTCAGAGACTGATATGAGAGAGGATGGTGCACAGCAGGAAACTGAGGCGCGAGCGAACGAGGCTCACCCCCAACAATTGCGGCCTGATGTCCGCCTTTCGCAAGCGAGCCATCACTTTCTTATCACGACGCTGGCGCTCCAGATCGCATGCGTCCTCACGCTCGTCGCTGTAGCGAGTGTCTTCCCGTTCAGGAGTCAAGTCTTCAGCAGCGGCACCACGGCGTTCTTCACTTGGTTTGCGCTGCGAATGTGCGTGAAGGATCACCACACTTCGCGGGATCGAAAACTCTACCGCGCAGGTCTGTGCTGCTTGGTGATTCCAATGTTCTGCCTGGCACTTCTCTTTGCGATTCTTGACGATTCGGTGCGCTGGTAGTGCGAAGTTTCACGCTGTGGTTGGTCTGGTGCACGATTTGTTGACACACCGCATTGGCGAGTTCAACCGGTCAATGCAACACAGGCTTGGATCCTAGCAGCGGGCGAAGTCAGGCCGCCAATCCCGTGGCGGGCACTGGCAATCCAACCGCGAATGGTGTGAGCGGGAATTCCAAGACTCTCCGCCGCCTTGCGGGCGGTCAGACCTTCAACAAGCACAAGATCGACGGCGGGCTGACGAAACTCGGGTGTGTACTGACGCATGGTGACCCAACAGATATCGCTAGCGACACTCTCCTTCTGGCGAGATCAAACTCGCCGGTATTAGTGTCCACCAAATCTGGGGAGGTCCAGTCGCCCAAAGACTTTCCATCATCGCGTTGTCGTAGCAATCTCCAGCACGACTCATGCTTTGCTGCATGCCGTGCTCTTCAAGAAGTTGTCGACATGCGCGGCATGCGTACTGCACGCCGCGATCGCTGTGATGCACAAGACCTGTCGGTGGCGATCGGCGCTTCACGGCCATCGTGAGCGCGTCCATCGCGATCGTTGCATGCAGTGTGTTGGACATGCTCCATCCGACGATGCTTCGACTCCACACATCCATGACGCCGGCGAGATAGAGAAATCCTTCGTCGGTCGGGATGTACGTGATGTCGCAGAGCCACTTCTTGTTGGGACCGTCGGCAGTGAAGTCGCGCTCGATGACGTTGGGAGATGGCGCGATCGCGTGATTGCTTTGCGTCGTGCGCGGATGCCATTTCTTGACGGTCTTTGCGCGGATATTCGAATCAAGCATGACCTGGGCAACCGTCTTCACGTTTACATGAATCTGCCTCTTGCAGAGTTGCGCATGAATGCGCGGAGATCCATACACGCCGCGACTTTGCTCGTGCTCTGCGCGGACTTCTGTCGCAAGCGTGCTGCGCCGCAGCGAACGCGCAGATGGAGTTGCAATTCTCCAGCGGTAGTACCCGCTCGTGCTCACAGCGAGCACGCGGCAACAATCTCGTACAGCAAAGGCAGGCTGCAATTCATCGCGGATGCACGCGAACTTCATGGATGCTCCTTCGCGAAGAACTGCGCGGCTTTTTTTAAAATATCTCGCTCAATTTTGAGAACCCGATTCTCCGCTTCGAGCTCGCGAAGTCGTGCGGTCGGATCGGTCGCAGTTGGCGAAGTCAGGCCGCCCAGCCCGTGGCGGGCGCTGGCGATCCAACTGCTGATCGTGTGAACTGGGATGCCAAGATTCTCCGCCGCCTTGCGGGCGGTCAGACCTTCAACAAGGACAAGATTGACGGCGGACTGACGAAACTCCGGTGTGTATTGACGCATCGTGACCATGAGACACGCTCCTTCTGGCGAGATCAAACTCGCCGGGATTTAGTGTCCACCAAATCTGGGGAGGTCCAGACATCGGTGTTCACCGTGCCGGCACCCAAGGCTGATACGCCCGACGCGACGCCGACATCCGGCGCTGTCATCGCGCCTGCCGCCGTCATCGCACCACCCTCCAACAGGTGATTTCGGTGCTCGATTTGGGCAGATGAATCACCTGTTGGGGGATTGAATGATCGGGGACTGCCGTTGGCGGCAATAATTGCGGTGTAAAAGTGACAAAACTGTCTGCGTAAAACGAAATATGTGATATAGTTGTCATAAGAGTCACTTATGACAACGATCAACGAGATGACAGATGCGGCGGCCCTAGCGGAACTCGGAAGTCGTCTCGGGCGGCTTCGGCTCCAACGGAATCTCACGCAGGCGCAACTCGCCCACACTGCCGGCGTCTCCAAGCGCACGCTGATTCGACTGGAGCATGGTGACTCGAGCCAGGCCACGAACTTCATCCGAGTGATCCGCGCGCTTGGCTTGCTCGGCAATCTCGACGCCTTGGTTCCGCCGCCGCTCGTGAGCCCGCTCGGACAGTTGCGCGCGCGATCCAAGGAGCGCCGACGCGCCTCTCCTGGCGCGAGGAAGGGCGGACCGCCAGCCAAGTGGACCTGGGCTGATGAATCACCCAAGCCTAGAGGTGAACTGTGAGCACCGTTGCCGAAGTACGCCTCTGGGGGCGCACGATTGGTGCCGTGGCGATCGAGGGACCAGGGCAGACCGCATCGTTTGAGTTCACTGCCGCGTTTCGGCAGAGCGGGATTGAGGTCGCGCCGCTCATGATGCCGCTTGGTCAATCGATTTACAGTTTCCCCGGCTTGCCCAAGGCATCGTTCTACGGACTGCCGGGAATGCTCGCCGATGCGCTGCCCGACAAGTTCGGCAACGCCGTGATTGACGCATGGCTCGCCGCGCAGGGGCGCCTGCCACAGGACATCGATGCGGTGGAACGGCTGTGCTACACGGGGACGCGAGGGATCGGAGCTCTCGAGTTCGAGCCAGCGCGCGGGATGCGACTGCGCGATTCAACACTCCTCAAAGTGGACTCGCTCGTGTCGCTTGCATCAGAGGTGCTCAGCAATCAAGCGAGGCTGCAGGCATCCTTCGCCGATCCGCACAAGGAGCACGCCCTTCGAGAGATCCTGTGCGTGGGCACATCAGCGGGAGGTGCCCGCGCCAAAGCTGTCATCGCGTGGAATCCCATGACGAACGAGATCCGCTCCGGTCAGGTGAAGGCCCCGAGCGGGTTCGAGTACTGGCTGATGAAGTTTGATGGAGTCTCGAACAACATTGACCGCGACCTCACCGACCCGCAGGGATTCGGTGCGATCGAGTACGCCTACTCTCTCATGGCGAAGGCTGCCGGCATTCGGATGTCCGAGTGCCGACTCTTCGAGGAGAACGGCCGCCGCCATTTCATGACGCGGCGGTTCGATCGTCGCGATAGCGGCGAGAAACTCCACATGCAGTCGTTGGGCGCGCTCGCGCACTTCGATTTCAACAACTCCGATGCGCACTCCTACGAACAGGCGCTCAGCGTGATCCGCAGGCTCGGGCTGTCTATGGACGACAGCGAGGAGCAGTATCGACGGATGGTCTTCAATGTGATCGCCCGCAACCAGGACGATCATGTCAAGAACATCGCATTCCTCATGGACAAGCACGGCGCATGGTCGCTCTCGCCAGCCTTCGACGTGATGTATTCGTACAACCCGTCGGGCACATGGACTGCGAGGCATCAGATGAGCCTGGCTGGCAAGCGCGAGGGGTTCACATTCGAAGATCTCAAGACTGTGGCAGAAACCGCCTCGATGAAGCGCGGTCGCGCCGAAGCAATTGTGCGCGATGTGACCGAAGCAGTCGCGCGGTGGAGAGAGTTTGCCGCGGCAGCGGGGGTCGTGGCCACACAGATCGACATGATCGCGAATGCCCACCGACTCGATCTCGTTCCGAGCAAGGCGTAGGCGGCCGAGAGAGTTGAGTGGCATGACTGCGTGTCCACCGAGAGTGGGGAAGTCCAATTTTCTAGTCACACATTGGCGAGTGCGGTGGTTCTTAGGGTAGATGTGGGACTCGGTCCCGCGGTGCAGCAGTGCTAGCCTTCGAGCGTTCAGAAACCGATTCTGGAGGCACAGACATGAGACACGATTCGACGGTGATCTTGGGTTCGGTGGTGGCTGCGGCGTTCATCTCTCTTGCTGCGCAGGCAAGCGATGGTCGATGGGTGCGCGTCGGCGATCTCTCTAGTGACGACATTGCAGAGTCTGTCTGGTGCGACGCAACGGCAGATGGCGGCGCTGGTGCCGTCGAAGTCTTTGATGGCGCCACAAGCGGGCTCATCGTGCGATTCACGGGTGATCCGGGTGCACAGTTCGGCGCGGCACTCGCCGAAGTCGGCGACATCAATGGCGATGGACTTGCTGACTTGCTTGTCGGCGCACCGGGCCAGCAGCGTGCGTATCTCATCGACAGTCCATTCGCCGATGTTGCAGAGCAGATCGTTCCGACGACGCGTCTCAACTTCGTGCTCTCACCGCCGACGGGCTCGGCCACAACCAACTTCGGCAGCGATGTCGCCGGGATCCACGATCTCGACGGCGATGAAGTGCCCGACCTGCGCATTGCGGCAGTGGTGGTGGACTCAACCGGCACGATCTCGTCGCAGTCATTCGTCTTCCAGAGCATCACCGGTGCGCTGATTGGCATCGGACGACGCGCGGGAGTAACTATCAGACTCGAAGTCGCCGAAGGCGACACGGATCGTGATGTCTCTGTCGATGCCCACGACATGCTGAAGGTGGTCGAGCAGTTGGGCTCACCTGCACCCAACGGAGCAACCGACGGCGATGTGACACTTGATGGTGCGGTCGACGGCGCAGATGTGGGACTCGTGCTTCAGACTCTTGGCACTCGGCTCTACAGCCCGATAGCAATCGACCCCGGCACCTGCGCCGCTAGCACCTACGCCGTGCAAGCTCTCGAAGAGACACTCTGCGTCGAAGTGATCGCAACGAGCACGCTCGCTGCGGAGATCATGGCGGGGACTGAGCAAGCCGGGCCTGAGCAACCATTCAACCCCGCAGACATCATCCATCCATTTCCCAACGAATGCGGCGAGAAGATCGCGGCATGTCTCGCCGACTCTCGTGTCATCGCGGCTGCGCAACTCGTGAGGTCGAGATGCTGGCCGACCGGAACCCCAGGCACGGTCATCGGGAAGATCTATTGTTCTCCGTGCAAGGAGCCGGGTGAAGAGGGCGCTGGCGCCATAACGTTGCCGTGGTGCGATGGGCCACGCGATCGAAGGGTCGATGTGTATCTGTGCGATCGTGCTACGGATCCTTGTCTCACGCTTGCCCACGAGTTGTTCCATGTCTCACAGGCCTGTTCGATCGGGTTGTTCAACCCACAGCAGGGGTGTGAAGAGTTGCGACGGGTATGGGAGGATCCTCAGTCGACACTCTGCGGTGAACTCGAGGCTTATCACGGGACCATGGATTGCCGTGGAACCGACCCTCGGGATTGCTGCGCCCAAGCCTGCGGTAGCGCGTTCAGCTCGTGGCGCACGCGGTTGGGTGGGTGCGAGGTCTGCTGCCAAGAGATGGTCGCTCGAGGTTGCTGCGTGGAGGGGATGCATCGACCGGGCTGTCCGACCGGGACCAATGGCCCGTGCAACGCAGGGGGTACCAATGGCGACTGAGATCACTCGTCTGGCTCACCAGTCGGCACTCTTGCTCGCCTACCTCGCGGTGATGTGTAGTTGCGGGTCTGGCGCATCCCACGAATCTCCCACCGGACCAACCAACGCAACTCCGCCCATAGTCCAAACCGCCGACAACCCATCGCACGCCGAACTCACGATCATCTCATGCGACGCGCTGATGCCGAACTGGAAGGCGGGGCAGTGGCGTGTCGGTGTGACGGTAGAGATCGCTGGCGGTTCTCCCGAACTCGTGATTCAACTTGGAGAATTCTTGGACAGGACCATCGTCGAAGATCCTGCGGCCTTCGCGTCGGTCCGCGAACAGTCCGGGGTGGCAGTGCCGCTCGCTGGTACAGGGTCATCGTGGCTCGATCGGATCAAGGCTGAGGGTGGGTTTTCGCCGAGGGTGAACTATCGCTCGTACAAGGTGGAGGATCTCGGGCGAACGATCGCCGGCGGTTGGTCTCTTCGGATCAAGACTGGGCTCGTGTGCGAAGTACAACCGACGGGGACCGTAACGATCGCGCTCAACGGGGAAGCGATCCGCCGTGGAATCGCGGAGTGGTTGGGAAGCGGCCCGATCATGGCGGTCCCTGCTGGCGGACTCAGCAGCAAGCCTGCGGAAGTTGTCATACCCGCTGTGACGATGCCCGACCCACCGACCGCGGGCGCGGGGATCACCAGCGGGCCGTGAACACTTCTCGCTTGCTGCTCCTGTCGGTGTGTGCTTGGCTCACCGCCTGCCAAGCGCCGCCACCTGCGCCATTCTCCACTCCACAGCCTCAGCCCGATTGGTCAGATCCCGAGAAGCAGTGCAAAGTCGACGTTGAGGTGCTGCGGTGTATGGAAGTGCGCTCTTACATCACGTGCTTTCCCTATGCCGCGCAATCCGGTTGTTGGGATCTGGAGTTGACCGTTCGAACGCGTGGAATCGCGAAAGAAGTCGTCGACAGGGTCAGTTATGGCCTGTGCCATGCGCTGGAATGGTCAGCAGATCGCTGCATCACGCTCAAGCAGCGAGATGGGAAGGTGATTCCACTCACCGTTCCCAAGCGTGTGTGGTACGAGGGATTTGTGAACGACACATCAATGATTCTGGTCGACCCGATACTGCCGAAGGACCCGGTCCAGTTGCCGTCGGGGGAGTGGCAGGTCGAGTTTCAGTACTACACCGTGCTGACGACCCAGTTGCCAGTTGGTGAAGTGGAGTTGGCGATCGATGGTGAGGCGCTTCGACGCACACTCATCAGCGACGGGGATCGCGACTTGGACTGCATTCCCGTCGGCGGTCTCACCGCGAAGACATCGGTGTTCACCGTGCCGGCACCCGAGCCCGACACTCCCGCGTCACCGCCGACATCCGGCGCTGAGATCGCGCCTGCCGCCGTCATCGCACCACCCTCGAACAGGTGACTTCGGTGCTCGATTCGGGCAGATGAATCACCTGTTGAGGAGGTTGGAGGGGGCGAAGTGGGAGTTCAAAAAAACCTTGGGTTTTCTAGTCACACAATGTTGAGTCGAACGGTTCTGAAGTAGCGTGGATGCAGGACTCGGTCCCGCAGTGCGAGCGTTCGGAAACCGATTCTGGAGGAACAAGCATGAAACACCAACGGACCGCAACGCCATGACCCAACTCATGACTCGCGCGCGTCGGTGGGCTCTTCAATTCGCCGCGTTGTCGCTGCTGGCCGTCGGTTGTCAGAATGATTCGCCGAGCCCAGGCGGTTTGCCAACATCTACTCTGGGCGCACAAGTTCCGCACTGCCATGTCACCGTGACTGGCTGCACAGACCTGCGACGGTCTAACTTTCGTCACGGATTGTGGGATCTCTCCTTCACCGCAGATGTGCGGGGTGCACCAAAATTGTTCGTCGCCGAGGTTGCCACTCAACTGGACGCGGAGTCGCTGTGCACTCCAGCGCGACTCGCCACACTCACACAGGGCGATGGTTCGCCGGTCGCGCTCGCTCCGGATTGGGAGTCGCCATTCGGACCCACGCTCAAGTCACCGTTGACGACGTTCCACTTCGGGAGTCCGCGAGAGCGCATGCAACAGTTGCCATCTGGCGAGTGGCAGGCGACATGGGGATTCACGCTGGTCTGTCTCGAGCCACCCGTCGGGGCGGTGACCATCGCGCTGGACCTCTCGAAGATGTCGACAAGAGTGTGGCGTGGTGCTGTCGAACTCACGTGCGAAGGTGGCACATTCACCGTTCCTCCAGTGACAACAGTTGCACGAGCAGGCAGAGGTGCAGGGATCACCAACGCACCATGAGCGCTTCTCTGTATCTCTGTTGAATTGGTGGCCCAGTGTCGAAAAACGACACCAACTCACCGTTTCAGGGTGAAGCGAAGTCTGCAACGCCGTCCTTTGGCCCGAGTGGCCGAAGCGAAAGTTTTCAAATTCTTCGGTCCCACTTGAATCCCACCTGCGAAGATGTAGGCGAGCCAACGAACCCCCCATGCCCACATCCCCCGACACCCCGAGCTCGTCCGGACTTTCACTCGCCTCGCGACTCACGCTCGCGACGATCATCTTGAGCAGCGCATGTCTGGATTGCGCCGCGAGCGAAGTGTTCGCCTACCGCGTCGTGCCGATCGCTTCGGCGCCTTATGCAACGCCGTCGAACGCGCCGTCAGGGTTGCTTAGTTTTCCGCCATGGCCAGCGCGGTACGACTGGGGTACAGCGCTGCGCGCGAGGTTCATGTCACAGAGTCGGATCGCCGCGACGACTGCGCGATTGGATGGAAACTTAGTGCTTCGCCGGATGGGCGTCATAGTTCAGCGGGTCACGCCGACTAGCCCGTGGATGACGGATGCCTTGCCTGTGCCAGATGGATACCTAGACTCTGTTGTCACTGACGCCAATGCGGACGGCACCATCGTTGGCGCGTGCATTGCCTTCGGTACGAACCAATACAACTCGCTCGCAACAGCGGGGTCTTGGCGCACCGCTGGCGACACGATCAGTCTCAGTTTGAACGCTCCATGTGTTGTTGATGAGTCCCCGTACTCGTCATCGCATTGCGCGATTGGCAGGGCCGACGCCAGCGGTGAGGCACTCGTTTGCGGCGTGATTCGCCGGCGCGAAACAGACGATTATGGATTTCCGTACCAGACCCAGATCGGCCAAAATGGGAGTTCTCTGCCTTTGGGGCTTGGAGGTGGCGAACTCTGCATTCCACCGTCAGTGGGCGCGCCCACTTTCGACTGGGTGGCAGGGCGTCCATCCGCCATTGGATTCAACCCGAACATCGGAGTCTCCGTGGCTCTCGGCTCGTCGCGGGTCGTCTACTCAGAAGTGGATCTTGGCGCCGGCTGCGTTGATGCCCCCGCATGGTTCGCTTCCCGCTGGGATCGGCTGGCGCCACAGACGATCCGCGCGCCGTATGTCTGCCCAGACGTCGTGCCGTCCGCATACCCCACGATTCAACTCTCTGAGACTGTCCTTGGACTTGATCGTGCCGCTCACATCTCGGCCGTTTGCGATCCGAGCCCACCAGAAGAACATGTTCCAATCGCCGTGGGTGCGATCGACTATGAGATTTGGGTTGGGGCTCCCGAGACCCCCCTTTGGTGCGATTCCTCTGCCAACTGCCGCACCTCGCGCGGTACAGCGTTCACGAAGCCTTACGCGCGCTCGTCCGACATCACGACATTTGATCTTCACGCGGCCATCCTCGCCACGATCGATGGTGGGGATTCAGCCTTTCCGCAGTCGGATGTGGCGCGAGTCGTGATGGATGCGAACACCCGCGACTACTGGATCGCCGTCGGTGCACGAATGACGAACGCATACTCCGACCCGAGCGCGCCCGCCGGCAGGACCGAAGGCGTGATCTGGCATGGAAACGCCGACGATCCGCAACTTTGGTGCGGTCGCTCGATGGATGATGCCGCCCTTACCCAGAGGGTCTGCGCCGTGCCTGTGGGTCAGTCCGCTCAGACCACGATGCGCTGCGAAGTAACCGCACTCCATGATGTGTTGCCCTCGGGGGCAGCACTCGGGATCGGCAGATTCCTGACGCTCACCGGAGGGGGCTCTCCTGAGCACGAACGCTGGCTCGTGCTTCTCACCGAGGGGTGTGACATCAATGGTGATCTGCGAGTCGATCAAGCAGATCTGAGATTGCTGAAGCATGCGCTCGGCACGGGTAATCCAGATCACCCATCGGTGGCCGATCTGAACGGCGACTCTCATGTGGACCAGGCCGACCTGACTGCGATGCTGAAGCGCTGGGGCGACGGACACGCGGGACGAGAAGTCATGTTCGACGGGCTCTGTCCAGGTCGGTGGGTGGAGGTTCCGGTTCTTCCCATCCATTCGTCGATTCACATGCTGGGTTTGGGGTCGCCGAGCGATTTTACCGCAGAAGTTGCATCTTTAGACCCTGATTCCGCCGTATCACTCTGTTGTCTGGTCGTGGATCTTGCTCGGGCGCTGGTGCAGCCATGATCAAGCAAGCACCGAATGAGAAGTGTTGTATGAGAAGAGTTCAAGTGGACAAAAAGTCTGACGTACGTGGTCTTGGGTCTGTCGTCGCGGTCATCGCCTTCGCGGTGCTCGCTGGCAGGGCGAGCGCGGCGCTGACGGTGTACGAGACAGCAGCGGGGCGGGCGCCGTGGGCAAGCGCGATGGGTGATTCGCTGCAGACGATCACTTTCAACGAACCTGGGCTTCAGTTGTATCAAACGATCTCGACCCAGTTCGAGTCGACATTGGGAGTCACATTTGACACCCACTTGGTTAGCCCAACCAGCCCGTGGGTGATGGGCAACTACCCGGGCTTACCCAATGATCACACGCTCGGTTGGGACAACCCCCCTGTGGAACATCCGTTGCAGGGACTGTGGATGACTTTCAACGCGGGGCAGCGAGCGATCTCATTCAACCGCGTCTGGTGGACCTACATCGCGCAAGCGCCGCTTCATGTCACATTGAGCAGACAAGATGGCTCTGTCATTGGGCAGTGGAACGGCAACTGGACGAATCACCCCTTTTCTAGTTTCGACACATTTATCGGCATCACCTCCGACGAACCGTTCTACGCCGTCCGGCTCTGGTACACGCCGTATCAAACATGGACCAACACTCGACAGTACGTGGATGAACTCTCATTCTCGACGGTGCCCGCGCCAGGTGTGATGAGCCTGCTCGTGGCCGCCAGCGTGGGCGCGCGGCGACGCAAGCGCGGGGCTTGAGCGGACGACGTGGGTCTCCCCAGTGGTGGTGTCCACCGAAAGTGGGGAGTCCAGTTTTGGGTGCTCGATTCGGGCAGATGAATCACCTGTTGGGGGCGATTTCAAAAAAATCTTGGATTTTCTAGTCACACTTTGTCGAGTGCGGTGGTTCTGAGCGTGGATGCAGGACTCGGTCCCGCGGTGCGAGAGTTCGGAACCCGATTCTGGAGGAACAAACATGAGGCACGCGACGTCGCCTGCGACACGAGCGCCCCATGGCAGGAACTGGATCTCCCCAGTTGTGGTGTCCACCGAAAGTGGAGAAGTCCAGTTTCATGAACAAAGGGTCTCAAAGGTATTGACACGTTCCGGAACGCGGGTAAAATTTTAAACAGTGCACGGGGCGCGGCTAAGTTTGTTTATGGGGAATCTTCATGAAACTGAAACCGAGTTTGTTCTGTCGTTGCGCAAGAATCGCTTGCGCAACTGTCCTATTGAGTTGGTCCACAACTGTCGACGCTCAAGTCGCGCCTTGCTGTTGCTATGTCTTGGAGAAGACCGGAGCCTGTTACGTCGATGGAATGGGAGTGGGCTGCGGGTCGTACTCTTGTCCGCATCTGATTCTGGCGAACCAGACGCTCTACCAATGTCGAGTTGTTGAGTCTGGAGAGAAGGGTCAGGAGAATTGCGTTCCGAACACGCAACTGTTGGCGGCACTCTGCGACATGCGACTGTGCGCCTGTTCACCAACGCTCGGGTGTGTTCAGACTGGCGTCGTGCATTCTCTCTATCACATTCACGAGGTCCCGTCGGGGATGTCTTGTAACTGACAAGCGGAGGACATCCACATGCACCTTTCTGCTCTCTTTCTTTCGGTGATTCTGGCAGCTTCTGGCGATGTTGAGCCCAAGACGCTCGGTGATTTCGTCCGCGGAGGAGTGGGTTATGTTCAATCAGCCTGGCCTGCCAAGTCGACCCTCACTCAGAATGAACTCGCTCGTTGGCGAGGGATTCTCGGTGCCACCGATGGGCAGATGGTGGCAATCGAGCGGATGTACCAGGACCATCTTCGTGATGTGCACAACCCACAACTCGAGCGCGAGGTTCCGCAGTATCTCGCGAAGGCGGCAGAAGCCTCGGTCGCGTTGCGAACTCACGGAATGGCATCGAGCGAATTCAACACTGCTTGGTTGGTTGTTTCTCGCTCGGCCATACAACTGATGAACTCCTCGGCCGAACTCGAATTGAAATTTATTGATTCGCTTGAGCCGCTCTTGCTGCCGGACCAGATTGACGGGCTGCATGTACTGCGCGGTTTCGCTTCACGGCGAAAGTCGCGAAGCGTTGCTTCGACGGACCGGTGGATCCTGTTGGAACTTCGAGAATTGTGGGATCCACTGGTAGTTCAGTGGGCGGACGCGTCGCAGCGGCTCGCTGTCGGTAAACGGCTCGTGGAGTACGAACAATCGCTCACTG